>DASZFQ010000025.1:0-26358 GCA_035939595.1 Casimicrobiaceae bacterium | reverse complement strand
GCGATGGGCAACATCACATTCTTTGAAACCGAGAACTTTGTCGGACGCCAAATTGCCGTTGACCGGTCGCTGCCAGATTTCGGCGCGGTCGGCTTCAACGACCGCGCGCAATCGGCCATCGTCGACGGCAACTCATGGGAGCTTTGTGTCGATCAGAATTTTGGTGGTGGCTGTACGGTCCTCGCGCCCGGTCGGTACCCGAGCCTCGGTGTGCTGTCGGGGCGGGTTAGCTCCGCACGGCCGGTTGGCACCACGCCCGTAGTCGGGATACTGTCGCCCGGCAGCATCACATTCTATGAAAACGAAAGCTTTGGCGGACGCCAAATTTCAACCGACCGGCCGCTGTCGAATTTAGGCCGCAGCATCGCGGGTGCGCGACCCCGATCGGCAGTCGTGGAAGGAGGCTCATGGCAAGTGTGCGCCGACTACAACTTTGGTGGCGACTGTACGGTCCTGGGCCCGGGTCGCTATCCGATCCTTGACGCGTGGTCGGGTCGCATCA
This sequence comes from Casimicrobiaceae bacterium, assembly GCA_035939595.1. Taxonomy (GTDB): domain Bacteria; phylum Pseudomonadota; class Gammaproteobacteria; order Burkholderiales; family Casimicrobiaceae; genus PALSA-1003. The sequence continues at coordinate 25,856 of DASZFQ010000025.1, read as the reverse complement.
GTTCCGCGCGTCCGATTTCGGCGCCGGTGGCGACATTGCCCCAGCCGGCCGTCGCGCTGCGACCGCAAGGAGGCATCATATTCTTTGAGTCCGAGAATTTTGGCGGCAGCAAATTTATGATCGACCAACCGGACCCCAATTTTGCCGGATCGCACGCGGTTGACCGGTATCAATCGGCGATCGTAGAGGGCGGCGCTTGGGAGCTTTGCGGCGATGCCGATTTCCACGGCGGGTGTCGAATTTTCGTTCCGGGTCGGTATGCGGAACTCGGCGGTCTCAGCGGTCGTATCAGTTCGGCTCGCCCGTCCTACGACCAGCGCGGCGAAATGCCGCGTGACGGAATGCGCGGCCGCGCCAGCGCGACGCTGTTTTCGGGACCCAACCTGACCGGGCGTGCATTGCGTCTCAGTGGCGAAGGACAGGACAACCTGTATGACCGGTTCAACGATCGAGCGTCGTCGCTGCGGGTCGATCACGGGTACTGGATCTTCTGCAGCGATGCGGATTTCCGCGGCGAATGCCGAACCTTCGGCCCAGGCGACTATGCATCGCTTCCAGGTCTAAACAACGGCATCGCGTCGGGTCGCCGGATTTCGAACGAGTATCCGTACGACGGAAGGCCAGACTGGCAGCGCGATTCGTTTCATCAATCCCTCAACTATCGCAATCAGCAATAGCCCATTGCCTGGCACGATGAAGAGGCCGTGATTCAGCGCATCCCTCGAGCGATCGAATAAACGACGGATCATTTTCGAGTGAGGCAATGCAATGAAATACGTTCTCATTCCTATTCTCGCCGCCTTGCTCGGGGGATGTGCGCTTGCACCATCGGCTAACGACGACGCCGAGCGGGGTTACAACCGCGGCGACGGTAACTACCTGTATCGTAACTACAACGACGGGTATTACCATAAATTCAGCTACCGCGGTGAGCATGGCGATCAAGAAGATCCTGCCGGGACCGTTAGTTGACGACATGCCGCATTGACGACATGTCGCAGCGTCGGAACGCTGCGACATGGATTGGGCCAACGCCATGGGGCTTGCCCGTCGCGAACTGAATCTGCCAACAAATCGCTATCTGTGCGGCAGCGCACAGCGTCCAATGTATCCACTAGGGCAAGATAACCGCTACCGTGCTTTGCATAGCGCGTCAACGATAGAGCCATGTCGCAATCTAGAGCCAATGAGCAGTACAAGAAAACACAGCAGGAAAAAACGTTCGGAGTGGCTAACACGCAAGGTGGCGATTCCACTGTGGCGGGCAGGGCGGTGTACCGCCGGGAGTACCAGCGGGATTACGGCACAGGCCTTGATCAGTCGTTAGACGGAGCCGAGTTTGGGTCCGAATTCTGAGCACCCAATGTCAAGCTAGCGGGGTGACGGAGACGAAAATCCTGCACCCGGCGAGAGACCATCTCCTTTAGCGCCGGCTGCTGACCCGTCCTGCACGACGCGCTGCAGATGCTCAAGTCAAAACTGGAGGTACATATGGGCACGATAGGCACACAAACATGGATCATTTTTGCCGGCATTGCACTTCTCTTGTTGTTTGCAGCTGGGGCATGGGTCTCATTCAAGAAAAAGCAATCGCAAAGACTCCTGCAACGCTTCGGTCCGGAATACGGCCGAACCGTTGATGAGCTTCGCAGCCGAACGAAGGCCGAGTCGGAACTCAAGGTGCGCGAAAAACGCGTTGAGCGCCTGAATATCGTCGCTTTGGCCCCGTCTGAAGCGGCCACGTTCAGTCAGGCCTGGCAAGTCTTACAGGGCCATTTCGTAGATAACCCCAAGGATGCCGTCGTCCAGGCGGAACAGTTGGTCTGTGAGTTGATGCTAAAGCGTGGCTACCCCATGGGTGATTTTGAGCGCCGTGCGGCCGACATATCAGTTGATCACCCCGGCGTTGTCGACAACTATCGGGCAGCACAGGCCATTGCGTTGCGTGACGCACGCGGTGAAGCCGATACCGAGGAGTTACGCAAAGCGCTGGTGCATTTCCGGGCCCTCTTTGACGAACTGCTCGAGATAAAGGAACCTAAACAAGAGCCCGTAGCAGTAAAACAAATGGAGACGCAAGCATGAACACAATCTTAGACAGAGAGCAAGAGGAAAGAAGTCTTACGACAGCAGGCTTAGCAACGGCCGCAGAGACCGCACCTGCTTTGCCGACTGGCCCACGAGTTGCTACGCGAGATGAAAATAAAAACTCCGATGTGAGGAGTGAGGACAAGCAACTTGCAGCGCTCTTTTTGCCAGATGCAGCGAAAGAGTTTCGTTCGCGCTGGGATGCCGTTCAAAGAGGCTTTGTCGATGACCCGAGACAGGCTGTCCGGCAAGCGGATGAGCTCGTTGCTCAGGTCATGAAAAGCTTGACAGAAACATTCTCCAATGAGCGCGCAAAGCTTGAAAGTCAGGTCGACAAAACGGACCAGGCATCCACGGAGAATTTGCGCGTTGCCCTGCGTCGTTGTCGCTCCTTCTTTGAACGACTGCTGTCTCTTTGAGATTGATGCAATGGTTTAGTGTTACTTTCGTGGACGGATGCGAACCCTTGTCTTGTGATGAAGTTGGGAATCATAAAGGGTGGGCATCCTGCCTGGCGCGACCGTATCCGCCTCCGGCAATTCGCGTGCGACCCCTGGGCCGGCACGCGTCGGCCGGGGTGTAGGAGCGCGGGCGCCGCACGCGTCAGGCCCTGGGCTTTTCCCATCCGTTCCCGCGCGGCGCTCGCCTCAACGAAGTATCTGTAAGCCGAGATAGAACACACCGTGTTGCTGCGCGTCGTTGCGCGGGCCGAACTCCCGTCCAGCCGACGCGAGCAGGAACAGCGAGTCGTTCAACTTCCAGTGCACGCCGAGGTTCAAGAGCACCTGCGCGCTGTGCGCGGAGAGCGTGGTGTGCGCTTCGCCCACGCATTCGAGCGCCGCGGCGCAGGAGTGGGCAACGACGAAGCCCGCTTCCCACTGGTTGGGTCCGGCGGCGACAAAATCGCGACCGACTTCGGCATCGAGGCCGAAATCCCCCACCACCGTCGCCGCCTCGATGGGCAGGAAGAATTGGCGCCCCGACTCGACCAGGCCCCTTTCCGCCGACGAGGGAAGCCAGTTCCAAAGATACTGCGGGTAGGTCGACATCGACCACCCCGCATCGTCGCTGTCCACAAAGCGCCACTTGACCCCGACTTCGCCCGCGCCCAGTCCCGATTTCCAGCCCGCATCGTCCTCGCGCACAAAGGTCCAGGGCACATCGAGTTTGAGCTGCACCTGATCACCCCAGCCATAGTTGATATCGGCATCCGGCACGGCGATTTCCCAGCGTCCGGTGGTATGGCTGCCGATGGTGGCCAAGTTGATTTCCCAGCGCCCAGCACCCGGCGTGTCGGGATCGTCGGTGACCAGCGGCGGTCCGCCCTGGGCGAACGCGAGGTGCAGCGGCATAGTGAGCGCGAGGAGCGCCACCGCCCGCGCCGATGCCGAGCGCGGCCGACTGCCTCGGCCTCCGCCGCTACGGCTCACCGCGTGCTGGCCTTGTCCATGCCCGACCGGCTCCTTCGCTTCGGGTAAACGACCCACGCCGCACGCCGGCGGCGTACCTCGCGCGCGGGCTCGACCAAGGGCAGGATGTGCGTGGCGCAAACGCTTAAGGCAAGGTAGGATGCGGCCGGTTCCGTGCCCGCGCCCGCCCCCTCCCGATTGAATGCCAACGCTCCTTCGACGCTTTAGCGCCGCGCCTGGTGCACGGCCGCGGCCTTCGCCGGCAGCCACCGCGTGATGAGCGCCGAACTGCTACCCGCCATCGAGCTCGAAACCGCGCCGAACCCCACCGCCAGCGTCATCTGGCTGCACGGGCTCGGCGCTGACGGCAACGATTTTCTGCCCATCGTAGCCGAGCTCGCGCTGCCGCCGGGTATGCCGACGCGGTTCGTCTTTCCGCACGCGCCGCTGCGCGCGGTGAGCATCAACAACGGCATGCGCATGCGCGCGTGGTACGACATCACCGGCGCCGATCTCTCCCGCCGGGCGGATATGGCCGGGGTGCGCCAATCTCAGGCGCAGCTCGAGGTCCTGATCGAGCGCGAGGGCGGGCGAGGGGTCCGCCCCGAGCGCATCGTGCTCGCCGGCTTCTCACAGGGCGGGGCGATCGCGCTCTATACGGGGCTGCGCCACACCGAGCGCCTGGCCGGCATCATGGCGCTGTCGACCTATCTCATCGCCCCGGATCGGCTCGCGGCCGAAGCGAGCGGCGCGAACCGCGCAGTGCCGATCTTCATGGCCCACGGCAGCGCCGACCCGGTGGTGCGCCTGGATTGGGCGCAGGCCTCGCGCGGCGTGCTCGAAGCCGCCGGCTACGCGGTCGAGTGGCACGGCTATCCCATGCAACATTCGGTTTGCCTGGAGGAAGTGCAGGCGATCGGGGCCTGGCTCCGGCGCCTGTTGTCCTAGGGGGCTAGCGCGCGCATGGTGAAGCGCGCGCCGTCGTCGGCGACGACGCGAAAACCCAGCCGGGTATAGAGCCGCTGCGCCGGATTGTGCTTGAGGACCAGAAGCTCGACGCCGCGGCCTTCCGCCTGCGCGAGCGTGAGCAGGGCGCGGATGACCGCCGTACCGATGCCGCGATTGCGCTCGGCGGCGACGAGCTCGATATCGCGCAGGAAGAACTTGCGCCAGTGACGGGTGAGGCTGATGCGGCCGATGTCATGCGGCGTTGGCTCGAGGCGCACGATCAGCGCGTGGCGCCGCGGCGCGTACGTCGCCGTGAAATGGTTACGCTGCCAGTTTTCGTCCCAACCCCACACGGCATCGACATAGTCGCGCATCGCAGACCGGTGCAGCTCGAACAGGAACGGCTCGTCGCTGCCGCGCGCGGCGCGTAGCGCACAGGCGTGAAACGCCTCGGCAGCGGCGAGCGCCGCAGCCAGTTTCTCAATCCACCTTGCCACGCGGCGCCGCCCCTCGCGGCGGGAGCTGCTTGGTTTTGAATCCGCGCCGTGCCAGCGCGTCGCGCAGCAGGAATTCGATCTGCGCATTGACGCTGCGCAGCTCCGACTGCGCCAGGCGCTCGAGCGCCGACCAGACGCCCGGATCGACGCGCAGCAGGAATGCCTTGCGCTCGGCCATCGCCTATGTCATCAGCCCGGGCGCCGCGCGGGTTCTAGGGCGAGGCTCGAACGGGCCGCTGCGGCATGGCGCTCACCGTGGCGCCGGCCCGGCCCGGTCCGGCCTCTCCCCGCGCCACGCCTAGCCCACGCGCTTGCCGGGATGGCCCGAGAGGAGCGCCACCGCCAGCCCCACGCCGGCACCGGCGGCAAGCCCGAGCGGGGTGTTGCCCAGCGCGGTGCCGAGCGCGGTGCCCAGGGCCGCCCCGATCGCCATCCAGGTGCCGGTGCGCTTGCCTCGTACGACGAGCATGATGTTTCTCCTTGGCGCGTAGCTCGCGCGATCAGTTGTACAGCGTGCCGGTGTTGATGACCGGCTGCACTTCGGATTCCGCGCACAGCACGACCATGAGGTTGCTGACCATCGCCGCCTTGCGCTCGTCGTCGAGAAGGACGACCTCTTTCGCGGACAGCTCATTGAGCGCCATCTCGACCATGGAGACCGCGCCGGTGACGATCTTGCGCCGCGCGGCGATCACCGCCTCGGCCTGTTGCCGGCGCAGCATGACCTGCGCTATTTCGGGTGCGTAGGCCAAGTGCGTCAGGCGCGCCTCCTCCACGACGACGCCGGCCTTGTCGAGACGTTCCTGCAGCTCGAGCACCAGCGCGCGGGTCACCAGATCGGCGCTGGCGAGCAACGTCGGCTGATGCGTGCCGGTGGCGCTGACTCCGTTGCCATCGTCGTAGGCGAAGGCCGAGGCGAGGTGCCGCACCGCAGCCTCGCTCTGCAACTGGACGTAGTTCTCGTAGTTGTCGACGTCGAAGCTCGCCTTGGCGGTGTCGTCGACGCGCCAGACGACGACCGCGGCGATCTCGACCGGATTGCCCTGCTTGTCGTTGACCTTGAGTCGCTCGCCGTTGAGGTTGCGCGCGCGCAGCGAAATCTTGCGCCGGGTATAAAACGGATTGGTGCCGCGCAGGCCGCTGATGCGCGTCGTGCCGCGGTAGCTGCCGAACAGCTGCAGGATCGCCGCTTCGTTCGGCTGCACCGTGAACAGCCCCGCCAGGAAGAGCACGCCAAGCGTTTCGAGGGCGATAAAGAGCAGCACCGTGGTGAGAACGCCGGCCACCGACCCCGGCCGCTCGACGACAAGGCCGTGGACGAGCTGCCAGATGCCAACGGCGATGAGTCCGATGCCGAGGGTAAGCGAAACGAACCCGCTCCAGGTACCGATCGGGCGCTCGCTGTGGGCATTCCGGCCCGGGTTTTCCACTGCGCGTTGCATGACTCCCTCCCCATCGTGCGCCCGGTCGCGAAGACGACCGCTAACGATAGCTATATGATATCATTTCAATATTAGTCTCTGTCAACCAGACGAGCGCCAAAAAAAGCGGACGGGGTTGCCGTCCGCTCTAAGAGGGCGCCGTGAACCGGCGCGGCGCCAGGGGGAAGGAAAGCGCTGGCAGGCTAGCCCAGCTCGATCGGAATGAAGATGCGCGCGTCGTCGCGTTGCACCAGGAGAGCGACCGTCTTGCCCGCCTTGTCGACCAGGCTCTTGAGCTGCTCCACGCTCTTGACCGGCGTGTTGTTGACCGCGACGATCACATCGCCCGGCCGCACGCCAGCGCGCTCGGCGGCACCCGCAACATCCTGCACCACCAGGCCCTCGGTCAGGTCGGTACCCCGTTTTTCGGCCGCGGTAAGCGGGCGTACGGCGATACCGAGCTTGGCCTTGCCCAGCGATTCCTTGTCGCCCGCCATGGCGACGCTGGTGTCCTTGAGTTCGCCCACCTTCGCACTGAGCTCCTTGGAGGCTCCGTCACGCCATACCTGGAGCGTCACCTCCGAGCCGGGCTTGAGCGAGGAGACGATCGGCGGCAGATCCGAAGAGCGTGAGATCTCCTTGCCGTCGAACTTGAGAATGACATCGCCCGGGCGTAGCCCGGCCTTGTCCCCAGGGCTGCCGTTCTCCACCGAGGCCACCAAGGCGCCGGTTGGAGACTTCAGGCCGAAGTTCTGCGCCAATGCCTGATTGACTTCCTGGATCGAGATGCCGAGGCGGCCGTGGCTCGCCTTGCCGTCGTGCTGGATCTCGTCCTTGACCTGCATCGCGACGTCGATCGGGACCGCGAACGCCAGACCCTGAAAGCCGCCGCTGCGGCTGAAGATCTGCGAGTTGACACCGATCACCTCGCCTTTGAGGTTGAATAGCGGACCGCCCGAGTTGCCGGGGTTGACCGCGGCGTCAGTCTGGATGAAGGGCACATACGAATCGCCGGGCAGCGAGCGCGACTTGGCGCTGACGATGCCCGCGGTGACCGTATTCTCGAAGCCGAAGGGCTGGCCGATCGCCACCACCCATTCGCCGACCTTGGTCAGCTTCGTATCGCCGATGCGCACGAACGGCAAATCGCGCGCCTCGATCTTCAACACCGCGATGTCAGTCGTCTTGTCGACGCCAAGCACCTTGGCGGTGAATTCGCGCTTGTCGGTCAGCTTGACGCTCACCTCATCGGCACCGTCGACGACGTGGGCGTTGGTGAGAATAATGCCATCGGAGCTGACGATGAAACCAGAACCCACACCGCGGATCGGGCCGCGCTCCTGCGGCTCAGGGAACTGGAACTGGAACGGCAGGTTGCGGAACAGCGGCGGCAGGTCGTCTTGGTCGGGCATCTGCGAGCGCGGCATGTGGGCCGAGGTCTTGGTGCCTTCCACGACGCTGATGTTGACCACCGTGGGTCCGTACTTTTCGACCAGGCCGCTGAAGTCGGGCAGCGCCGCGGTTGGAAGGGCCGCCGCAGACGGCGCGATCGGGGTTGGTGCCACGGCCGGCGCGACCGCAGTGGCAGCGCTCGCCGTGTGCAGCGCGACGCGATCGGCGACGCCGACGCCGACGGCAAACGCCGCCGCGATGGCGAGCGCGACCGCGCTGCGTTTGAAGGTATTTGCTTGCATCGCTTGCTCCTTGAAGGGAAATGACCGGGACCGGATTGAAGTCCCGCGTGATGCCAAGTTACGGGCCAAGACTTAAGGCAGACTTAAGCCTCCGTGGCGGGGAAACGCACGCTCACGCCGAGGCCCGCGCCGCCAATGCCGCGCATGAGCTCGATGCTCGCGCCGTGCGCCTCCGCGATCCGCTTTACGATGGCCAGGCCCAGGCCGCTGCCGCGCTGACTCGCCCGCACCACGGCGTTGCCCGAGAACTGCCCGCGGTAGAAGCGGTCGAACACCCGCTCGCGCTCCGAGGGCGCAATGCCGGGACCGTTGTCGCGGACCCAGAGCACGGCACATCCACCCTCCTCTCCGGTGGCTACGTCGACCCGGCCGCCGCTCGGGGTGTAACGCAGGGCGTTGTCGACCAGGTTGCTGAGCAGGGTGCGCAGCGCCTCGCGCTCGCCTTGCACGGTCGTTGCCGGCGCCTCGCTCAAGCCGAGGTCGATCTGCCTTTGCGCCGCCAGCGGCGCGAGCTCCTCGATCACTTCGCGCGCGAGCGGGGCGAGATCGATCCGCTGCGCAGCGCGCTCACCGCTGTCGACGCCCGGCTCGGCGCGGGCGAGCGTGAGCAGTTGTTCGGACAGCCGCGTCGCGCGCTCCAGACCGGATTTGAGATCGGACAGCGCCCTTGTTCGCTCGACGTCGGTCGTGGCGCGCTCGGCGAGCTGCGCCTGCAGGTGGACTGCAGTGAGCGGCGTGCGCAACTCGTGCGCCGCGTCGGCGATGAAGGTGCGCTGCGCCGCAAGGGTCTGGCCGAGGCGCTGCAACAGGCCGTTTAATGCTTCCACCAGGGGCCGCACTTCGCGCGGCAGGCCGCGTTCGGCAAGCGGCTCGAGCTGGGTCGGCGAACGGCGCGAAACCGCGGCCGCGACACGCTCCAGGGGTTGCAGGCCGCGGGCGATGATGAGCCAGATCAACAGCCCCAGCAAGGGCATCACCGCGAGCAGCGGCACAATGGTGCGTAGCGCCATGCTGGCCGCCAGCTCGCGCCGCGCCCGCATCGGCTGCGCGACCTGGATGACCTGGCTACCGGCGAACGCGCTGAACACACGCCAGTCGCCGCCGTCGGTGTGCAGGTTGGTAAAGCCGAGCTGAGCGTGCTGCGGCAGCTCGCGTTGTGGCTGCGACAGGTAGAGCTGCACGCCGTTGCGATCCCAGATCTGCACTACCAGCGCGTCGGCGCCGGCAACGCTGCCCGGCGCCATCGGTGCCGCGGCAAACGGCGCATCGGTCAGCGATGCGACCATCTCCTGGAGCTGGTGATCGAACAGCGCGTTGGCCTCGTCGCGGGCGCGCCAATAGGTGCCGATGGCAGCGACGGCGATGGCGGCGAGCAGGCCGCCCAGAAGCCACGCCAGCAGCTGGCGGCGAATCGACATCATGGGTTTGCGGAAGGGCGGGCAACCATCCAGCCGACGCCACGGACGTTGCGGATGAAATCGGCGCCGAGCTTGCGCCGCAGGGCGTGAATGTGCACTTCGACCGCATTGCTCTCCACCGGATCACTCCATCCATAGAGCTTGTCTTCGAGCTGTGTGCGCGACAGGATCGCCCCGGGACGGACGAGCAGCGCTTCGAGCAGCGCGAACTCGCGCGGCGACAGCGGCAAGGGTTCGCCCTTCAAAGACGCCTCGTGCGTGTCCGGGTTGAGCTCGAGCTCGCCGTGCACCAGCCGCGGCCCCGCGCGGCCCGAGCTGCGCCGCAGCAAGGCACGCAAGCGCGCGGCGAGCTCGTCCAAATCAAACGGCTTGACCACGTAATCGTCTGCCCCCGCGTTCAAGCCGGCGACGCGATCGGCGATTGCATCGCGCGCGGTGAGAATGATTACCGGCCGTGTATCGCCGCGGCGACGCATCGCGCCCAGCACGTCGAGGCCCATCCGCTTCGGCAAGCCGAGATCGAGCACGAGCGCGTCGTGCACCCGTTCGGCGAGCGCCAGCTCCGCGGCACGGCCGTCTTCGACCCAGTCCACGGCAAACCCGTCCTGGCGCAGACCCTGGCGCACGCTCGCGCCGATCATCGCGTCGTCTTCGGCGAGCAGCACGCGCATGGGTTGCTCAGTCCGGGTCTTTAGGCTCGAAGTCGAGCGAGGCGGAATTCATGCAGTAGCGCAGCCCGGTGGGCTGCGGACCGTCGTCGAACACGTGGCCGAGGTGTGCGTCGCAGGCGGCGCAGAGAACCTCCGTGCGGCGCATCAAGTGGCTGCTGTCTTCCTGCGTGCGCACATTCTCGCTCGCGGCGGGCGCATAGAAGCTCGGCCAGCCGCAGCCGGCGTCGAACTTGGTGCTCGATTCGAACAGCGGCGTGCCGCAGCACACGCAGCGGTAGGTGCCCGCCGTCTCGGTTTGCCAATACTTGCCGCTGAACGGCCGCTCCGTTCCCTTCTGCCGCGTGACCCGGTACTGCTCCGGGGTTAGCTGCGCCTTCCATTCGGCCTCGCCCTTCTTGATCTTGGTCGGCATATGCGTCTCCTCAAGCCCTGCGAAAGTGCGCCCGGCGGGGGATCCGGCCAGGCGTCGGGGGAATCAAACGCTACCCATATGGGGGCACCAGGCGTTGGAGGCAAAGTCCGCCGCCCGCGTTCCGCGGCGGGAAGCGGGCGCACGCTATAATCAACCTTTTGCGCCCTTCAGCCCTTGACTGCCGCTCCTTCCGTCGCCGAGCGCAGGACGCTCCGCCGCGATGCCTGGGTGATCGGGCTGGTCGGCTCGGCGCACTGCCTGTCGCACTTCTTCCAGCTCACGCTGGCGCCGCTGTTTCCGCTGCTCAAGGCAGAATTCGGCGTCGGCTATGCGACGCTCGGGGCGCTGGTGAGCGTGTTCTATATGGCGAGCGGCGCCTGCCAGTTCGCCGCCGGGTTCGCCGTCGATCGTTTCGGCGCCAGGCCGGTCTTGCTCGGCGGCATCGGGGTTTTGGCCGGAAGCCTGCTTGTCGCCGCCTTCGTTCCAGGCGTCTACTGGCTGTTTCCACTGGTGGCGCTGATGGGCGTGGGCAACGGCGTGTTCCATCCGGCGGACTTCGCCGTGCTCAATGCCAATGTCGACCCGCGCCGGCTGGGACACGCCTACAGCGTGCACGGCATCGGCGGCAGCCTCGGCTATGCGGCCGCCCCGATCGTGAGCTTCAGTATCGGCAGCGCCTTCGGCTGGCGCATCGCGCTGCTCTCAATCGGCAGCGCCGGCCTCTTGGCGCTCGCCGCTTTCGCGACGCGCAAGGAGGCTTTCAAGAGCCGCACGCACGCCACCGGGACTCCCGCGGTTCGCTCACCCAGCGTGGCACTGTTCCTGCAGCCGCCCATACTGCTCTGCTTTGCCTACTTCTGCGTGCTGACGCTGGGCACCATCGGCATCCAGACCTTTGCCGGCACGGCGCTCAACGTGGCCTACGGCATTCCCCTGGGCGTCGCCACTTCCGCGCTCGCCGCCTATCTCCTCGGCAGCACGACCGGCATTCTGGCCGGCGGCTTTCTTGCCGCACGCACCGCCCGTCACGATCGGGTGGCGGCCGGCGGTCTCGCTGCCGGTGCCGCACTCATGCTGCTCGTGGCCGCCGCACCGGCGGTGGCTTTTCTGGCCGTGCCGCTGTTCGCCCTGACCGGGTTCGTGCTCGGGGCCACCGGCCCGTCGCGCGACATGATCGTGCGCAACGCGACGCCACCGGGCGCATCCGGTCGCGTGTACGGCTTCGTCTATTCCGGACTCGATCTGGGCGCGACCATCGCCCCAGTCGCGATCGGCAGCCTGCTCGACCACGGCCTGCCGCGCACCGTGTTCGTGGCTATCGCCGGCGCGATGGCGCTCGCCATCGGCACGGTCCTGCAGGTGCGCCGGCGGCGTGGGCCGCTGCGGCCCGCGGCGGTCGCCGCCGACTAAAGCCTTAAGCGGGGCACGAGGTGGATCTCGGACTGGAAGGCAAATCGGCCCTCGTCTGCGCCGCGAGCAAGGGCCTCGGTCGCGGCTGCGCCGAAGCGCTGGCACGGGAAGGGGTCGCCGTGACGATCTGCGCCCGGACCGCCGACGCCGTGCGCCAGGCCGCCGCGGCGATTGGTGCGAGCACCGGCAGGCACGTGCAATGGGTCACCTGCGACATCACGACCGTCGAGGGCCGCGCCGCGGCGCTAGCCGCCTGTCCGCAGCCCGACCTGCTGATCAACAATGCCGGCGGCCCGCCACCAGGCGACTTTCGGGATTGGGATCGCGCGGCGTGGATCCGCGCCCTGGATGCCAACATGCTCACGCCCATCGAGCTCATCAAGGCGACGATCGACGGCATGATCGCGCGCAAGTTCGGGCGCATCGTCAACATCACCTCCTCCGCGGTCAAGGCGCCAATCGACGTACTCGGGCTGTCCAACGGCGCGCGCAGCGGTCTCACCGGGTTCATCGCCGGCCTGGCACGCAAGGTCGCGCGGCACGGGGTGACCATCAACAATCTGCTGCCAGGACCGTTCGACACCGATCGCCTGCGCAGCAACATCGCGCTGCGGGCGCAGAGCGCCGGCAAATCGACCGAGGAAATCGCCCGCCTGATGCAGGACGCCAATCCCGCCGGGCGTTTCGGCACGCCCTCCGAGTTCGGTGCGCTGTGCGCCTACGTGTGCAGCGTGCAGGCCGGCTATCTCAACGCACAGAACCTGTTGCTCGACGGCGGCGCCTATCCGGGGACCTTCTGACATGATCGACCTCTACTACTGGACCACGCCCAACGGCCACAAGATCACGATTTTCCTCGAAGAGAGCGGCCTGCCGTACACCATCCACCCAGTCAACATCGGCAAGGGCGAACAGTTTGATCCGGCGTTTCTGCAGATCTCGCCCAACAATCGCATCCCGGCGATCGTCGATCAGGCCCCGGCGGATGGCGGCGCGCCGCTGCCCGTGTTCGAGTCCGGCGCAATCCTGCTTTACCTGGCCGACAAAGTGGGACGGTTCATCCCCACGGCCTGGCGCGGCCGGCTCGACTGCGTCCAGTGGCTATTCTGGCAGATGGGTAATCTCGGCCCGATGGCAGGGCAGAACCACCATTTCGCGCTCTATGCGCCGGAGAAGCTGCCCTATGCGATCGACCGCTACGTGCGCGAGACGGGCAGACTCTACGCGGTGCTGAACCGGCGCCTCGCCGAGCGCGAGTTTATCGCCGGCGAGTATTCGATCGCCGACATGGCAAGCTATCCCTGGGTCCTGCCGGAGCGCCAGCAGCAGAATCTCGAAGAGTTCCCGCACCTGAAGCGCTGGAAGGAAGCCATCAAGGCACGTCCGGCGGTAGCCCGCGCTTACGCCCTGGCCAAGACGATAAACGTCCAGCCCACCGTGGCCGATACGCAAGCCAGAGACATCCTGTTCGGACAGAGCAAGGCGACAGTCAAGTAGTCGCGTGCGCCGGCCGGGATGCGCCTACCGGCCCGTGTGCGGCGCGTGGTCCACTCATCGCGCCACTCAGTGCACGGGAAAACGACCGGTCGCTGGTTACTAGTGACACACGGTTCCAGGCGCGCGAAATACCTGGCGCGTGATCGCCTTGGTTTGCGTGGCAACAATCGCCGCGTTGGGGTCGTTGACCTGGTAGGCAAACGTGCCGTTATTGCCGTCCGTAAAGGAGAACGTTGCCATGCCCACTGGCGAGAGGTGGACCATGGTCGAGCAGTGGATAGATTACTGCGCCCGGGGTCTGACCTTCAATGTCTGCAAGTGGGCCGGAAGCGGGCCCACGTCCAGCTTGCCGCTCGCACTCCTAGATCGGTCGCCAGAGGGCTAACCGCGACTCTCCGGTGGAGACGAAGGTGACCGTTGTCAAGTGCGGTGCCCGGCGTCAGGCGTCTGCCGCTCGGGCCAGTGCCGTTCGGACTTTCCGTCGAAGATCGCGCTCGCCTCGGCGGGCGCGAGGCTCCAAGCGCCGTACGCAAGCTCGGCTTCGAGCTGACCGGGCGCCCAGCCCGAATAGCCAATGAAGATCCGCAGATCTTGCATGGGCTTGTCGCGGCCGAGTAACTTGCGCAGCAGTTCCTGGTTGGTGCTCATGTAGATGCCATCGAGAACTTTCGTCGCACCCTCGGGCGCCGCATCGGCTCGAACGAGGAAAGACACCGTCGTGATCTCGACCGGACCGCCGAAATACACTTTGTCGTCCAGCTGCGCCAGGCCTTCGAGGTCAGGAAACAGGCTCGATACGGTGATACTCGTGGGCCTGTTAATGATCACGCCGGCTGGGGCGGGAGCGATATTGTTCATCACCAGCACCACCGAGTCTTTGAAATTGGGATCAAGCATCTCCGGCTGCGCGACCAGGAGGATCGCAGTCAGCGGCTTCGCGTTCTCGGCGGATGCTGGCCACGACAGCGCAAGCAGGAGGAGGGATGCGCAGAGGGCTCGGATCATGGTTTGCAAGGCGGATCGACGCGGCGCTTACCTAGGACGCAATGATAACGCCATGCCTCCCCTCGACAGCGCCTCGGCGAGGCAACGCGAAAGGCTCATTGCCTGCTGATGGCGCTGGGGTCCTTGACGCCGCAATGAGCCGTGATCGGTTCCGACAGGCGACCAAGAGCAGCCGCTCGATGGCGATGCCCAAGCCGCCCGAAATGCGACCCGATCACCTCGCGGTTCTCTACAAATCGACCCGCTCCAGTCGCGCCTCGACGTAGGCCTGCTGCTGGGCATCGAACAGGCGCTCAAATTTATCCTCAACGCCAGGGCGGATAGGCCTGAGAACGTCAGCCTTCCACGGTTCGTACGCCGTGATGATGGTTCTCGCCGCTTCGGCACGGCAATCGAGCATGACGCGGCTGAAAGGCAGTCCTGCAAACCGGCATACCTCGCGCGCCACTGCCTCCGTGTCCGAGAGCAACCGCTCGTGGCGAATCACCAACGCCTCGGGCATGCCCAACAGGACACGGGTATGCGTCGCAGCCCGGTTCCATACTGTGATAGCCCAATCGAGGTCGCGGAACTTAGCCCACCACAGGTCGGGATATTTGCCTGCCATTTCGTATAGAGCCGCGACATTCTGACGGCCGTCGCGAAGAATACTGACGAATCTCGCACCCGGCACCAGCTCGAGTATCTCAGGTACGTAGAGCATATTTTCCGGAGTCTTTTCGACCCACCACGACTTGCCCTTGTCGAGCGTCAGACGGTCGAACACGCCGACCAATCCGTCGACGAACTGGGCGATCGATTGACTGCGGATCGGCAGGATTTGCTGCAGATCGAGGCGTCCCAAGTCCTCCAGCAACGCCATGGCCTGCAGATAGCCCAGCTGCGTACGCAGGCCGACCGTGGGACAGCTCCCGTCGGGCATGATATTGGTTTTAAGAAGGCGGCCAAAGACCGCGGTCTCGGGAAACGAGAGGACCGAGGGATGCGCGGCGAGTAGCGATTGCAGCAGCGTGGTGCCCGACCGCGGGCAGCCAACCACGAACAAGCGGCCCGCTATCTCAGGCGTGAGCATTGCAGAGCAGGTTGGAGTATCTTGCGTAGCGATCTACCCCGTTTCTGCGGCTTCGGCCCGCTTCTCTCCAGCACTGATTTTGCATGATTTCGGACGGCGTCAACGCCTAGGGCAACATTCGGCAGCATGACTCTGCGCCAGGGTCGACCGAGAGAAAACCTTCGCGCAACCATGACATCTCGCCGTTGGCGCCCGAGCGCAGGCTAGCCGTTAGCACCCACCCTCAGGCCGTGCCGAGCGCCTCCCAGCCATCCTTGGGGATTCGCGCGACGATGCGGAATCCGGCGGCGCCGAGCGGCTGGATCACCGCCGCTTCGCCCTCCGCGAGGTAGACTTCGCCGGCGACAGCGTGGAAGGGATTGCCATGGCTGACGATGACCAGGTCGGTGCCCGCAGGCGGGGGCGAGGATAAAAGCTCCCGTAACGCCGCATACCGCTCCGTGGCGCCGCCGCTTGGCGGGCCTCCGCGCACCGCCGCGGCCGCGGTCGCGCGGCCGAAGATGAGCCGGGCCGTCTCCATGGTGCGGCAGAACGGGCTCGCCAGCACTTCGCCGATGGGAAGCCCCAAGCGCGCGATCGCCGCACCGATCGCCCGTGCCTCGTCGCGCCCGCGCGCGGTGAGATTGCGCTGCCGGGTGCAGTCCTCGTAGCCGGTCATCTGCTCGTCGTTCTGGCCGAAGTCGGTGGACGCATGGCGGAAGTAGAGGATAAGGCCGCCGGCTTTGAGCGCGGCCAAGAGCGGGCGGCCGGCGAGCCTATCCGCGTCGCCGGTCGTCGCGGCCAAAGCATGGCAGCACAGCGCCAGGACGATCCAGCTTGCCAGCGCGCGCAGCCGGCGTGCGCCGCCGAGTGAAGCCCTCCTCGTCGCCGCGGCGCGCATCCGGACCGACGCCATGGCGCGCTTTAGTCGGTGGCGCGCGAAGCGATGGGGAGCGCCGCCGCGCCTGCCACCGCCGGATCGTCGTCGCAGGCGAGGTCGCCACCGGGCAGCGCTACGCCACCGGCGTAAATCGCCGCGAAGTCGCGCAGCGTGCGGTCAAAAAGATGGGTGGTGACGACGTTGCCGAGGGCGTTGAAAATGCTCTCGCTGCGCCCGGGGTATCGGTGTTCCCATTCGCGCAGCATCGTGCCGACCTGCGTTCGTTGCAGGTTCTCCTGCGCGCCGCAGAGATTGCAGGGGATGATCGGAAATCCCATCGCCTCGGCGTAGCGCGCCAGGTCGCGCTCGCGCACGTAGGCGAGCGGCCGTATGACGACATGCTTGCCATCGTCGGAAACGAGCTTCGGCGCCATGGCCTTGAGCTTGCCGCCGAAGAACAGGTTCAAGAAGAACGTGGCCACGATATCGTCGCGATGGTGCCCGAGCGCGATCTTGGTTGCACCGATCTCCGTCGCCACGCGATAGAGCGCGCCGCGGCGCAGGCGCGAGCACAGCGAGCACATCGTCTTGCCCTCGGGAATCAGGCGCTTGACGACACGGTAGGTGTCCTGTTCTTCGATCCGAAAGGGTACGCCGCGCGCGGCAAGATAGCGCGGCAGAACCTCGGCGGGAAAGCCCGGCTGCTTCTGATCAAGGTTGACGGCGATGAGCTCAAACGGCAGCGGTGCCCGATCCTTGAGCGCAAGCAGGATGTCGAGCAGGCCATAACTGTCCTTGCCGCCGGACAGGCAAACCATCACCCGGTCCCCGGCCTCGATCAGCGCGAAGTCGGCGATCGCCTGCCCCACCAAACGTCGCAGGCGTTTGCTGAGCTTGTTGGCCTCGAAATCCGCGCGCCGCGCCGCGCGCGTGGTGGGCGCGCTGCGGGCGAGGATCGGCGCGGCGACGTCCACGCAACGAGCGCCGGGTCAGGCGCCCGGCTTCGGCGCGGGCGCCGCGTCCCGCGCGCCCATGCCCAGGGCAATGCGCGCAACGCCGCAGAAAATGATCTGGAAGCCGACGAGGTAGCCGATCAGGACCAGCGATTCCAGCGGCCAGCCGATGGCGATCAGGATCGCCAGCGCGATCGATACGATGCCGTTGGCGAGCAGCCAGCCCCAGCCCTTGTGCGGCTTGAGCCGAAACGCCAGGACGATCTCGACCACTCCGGCCACAGCTAACAACGCACCGACGAACAACGCCAGCGAGGCCGCACCCGCGATCGGATTGCCGACGAGCAGGAATCCCAAGAGAAGGTAGAGCACGCCGACGAGCAAGCGCCATCCGAATTCGGGCTCGGCGCGGGTCTTGACCGCGATGGCGATGGCGATGACGCCGGCGATGAGGGCGAACCAGCCGACATACAGCGCGGCGGCGACCGCGGCGATGACCGGATAGAGCAGGGCGGCGACGCCTGCAATCAGCAGCAGGACACCGAGCGCGAGGGACCATCCCGGCGACAGCCTGGGGGAAAACGATGGCCGATTTTGGGTTGCCGTGCTCATGGCTGCCTCCTTGGCGTTGCGCCCCGCAGTCACCGCCGTCGGCGGAGCGGAACCGGCGCCCGCTGCGGTGAACGCGATGGTAGCATAGCGGGCGTTCGCCATGCAGCGCCGGCGCGCAAATCGCGGCTCTCCGCCGGCCAACTCGTTTCACCCAACTGTCATGCTCAAGATCAGCCACGGCTTCGACGCCGGCGCCATCGAGACGATCGCTGCCCAGCGCGCGGACGACCTGCGCGTGCACATACGCGCTGACTCGCACGCCGAGTTCCGGCAATGGTTTTTCTTTCGCGTCCAGGGCGTGCGCAACCAGCTCTGTCGCATTTTTTTCGAGAACGCCGGCCAGTGTACCTATGTCGACGGTTGGCCCGGCTACCGCGCGGTTGCCTCCTACGATCGGCAGCAATGGTTTAGGGTTCCGACAACCTTCGACGGCGCGACTCTCCAGATCGAGCACCGCCCCGAGCGCGATTCGGTGTGGTACGCGTATTTCGAGCCCTACTCGTGGGAGCGTCATCTGGACCTACTGGGTCGAGTCGAGGATTCGCCGCTCGCGCAGGTGCGCGATCTGGGCAGTACGGTCGAAGGCCGCGACATGAATCTGGTGACCATCGGCACCCCCGCGGCGGGCAAACGCTCGCTGTGGGTGATCGCCCGCCAGCATCCGGGC
The DNA here is from genome assembly GCA_035939595.1 of Casimicrobiaceae bacterium. Lineage (GTDB taxonomy): Bacteria > Pseudomonadota > Gammaproteobacteria > Burkholderiales > Casimicrobiaceae > PALSA-1003. Next base: position 7,223 of record DASZFQ010000025.1, on the reverse strand, counting down.
GAGACGATGGCCGAATGGTTCGTCGAGGGCCTGCTCGACCGCCTGCTCGAGAGCAACGATCCGGCCGCCCGTACGCTGCTCGCCCGGGCCGTCATGCACATCGTGCCGAACATGAATCCCGATGGCGCGGTGCGTGGCAACCTGCGCACCAATGCTGCCGGCGCGAACCTCAATCGCGAGTGGGGAGCACCAAGCGCCGAGCGCAGTCCTGAGGTGCTGCAGGTGCGCTCCGCCATGCACGAGACCGGTGTCGACGCCTTTCTCGACGTGCACGGCGATGAGAGTTTGCCTTACGTCTTCGTCGATGGCTGCGAGCGGCTGCCGGGATTCACGCCCAAGCAGGACGCGCTGCAGCGCGCGTTCGTGGCCGCGTTCAAGCGCGCGAGCCCCGACTTCCAGGACGTGCATGGCTATCCGGATGACAAAGACACCAAGATCAACCTGACGCTCGCATCGAAGTATGTGGGGCACGCCTTCGGCTGCCTCGCGCTAACCCTCGAGATGCCGTTCAAGGATAACGCCGACCTGCCCGACGAAGCGGTCGGCTGGAGCGGCGAGCGCAGCCGCCGCCTGGGCGCCGCCGCCGTCGAGCCGCTGCTCGCCGTGCTGCCCGACCTGTAGGGCGCTTTCGCTCGGTTTTTGGCGCTAAGATGGGTACGAAGGGAGAACCGCAATGCAGACGCTGGTGGTGGCAAACCCCAAGGGCGGCAGCGGAAAGACGACGCTCGCGACCAATGTCGCCGGCTGGCTAGCCGGACGCAAACAACGCGTCGTGCTGGCCGACTTCGATCCGTTGCGGGCAGCGACGGAATGGCTCGAGCGGCGGCCGAAGCTTTTCCCGCCCATCGGCGGCTGGACCCCGGACGGCGGCAAGAAAGACTTGAAGAGCGACCCGCCGCACTGGCTGGTCATCGACACTCCCGCCGAGTTGCACGGCGAGGCGCTGCGCGACGCGATGCGCCGCGCCGATGTGCTGCTCGTGCCGGTGTCGCCGAGCGCGTTCGACATGGGCGCCACGCAGCACTTCCTCGACCAGATCAGCGACTACAAGGCGGTGAAGAAGGGCGAGGTTGCCATCGGGCTGGTGGCCATGCGGGTTGACGCGCGCACCCACAGCGCGGGCGAGCTCGAAGAGTTCCTCGAAGGTTGCGGCTACCCCTTAGTCGCGCACCTGCGCCAGACCCAGGTCTACGTGTATTGCGCCCGCGACGGCCTGACCGTGTTCGACCTGCCGCGCTCGCGCGCCGAGCAGGACTGGGAGCAATGGCGGCCGCTGACGCGTTGGATCGCGCGCCAGAGCGCGGTGAAGAACGGCTGAATCAGCGTCGGCGCAGGGGGGCGGGCACCCAATCGCGCCTAAACGGCCAACGCGCCTGCAATGCAAGCCAGAGCCCGTTCGCGACGATGACCGCCATGCCCAGCGCCGACCAGCGATCGGGCAGCTGGCCAAAGATCGCGAACCCGTACAGCGTTGCCCAGATTATCTGCAGGTAGGCGAACGGCGTGAGCAGCGACGCCGGCGCAAGCAGGTAGGCGCGGATCACGAACCAGTGGCCCAGCCCCGCGAACAGGCCCAAAAGCAGGAACAGCGCTGCTTCGTGCAGCGTCGGCGCGCCGCCATGAAGCTGCCAGGGTAGCGCGAGCGACAGCCCGACCGTGCCCACCAGCGCGCTGTAGACGAGCGTCGTATAGGCGTTCTCGCCGGCCAGTTTGCGCGTCATGAGGAAATAGAGCGCGTTGCAAAGCGCGGCGACAACGAGCAGCAGCGTGGCGGGATGAAAGATCGCCGATCCGGGCCGGACCAGGATGAGGATGCCCATGAAGCCGGCGACGGAGGCCACCCAGCGGCTGCGTGTGGGCCGCTCGCCTAGGAGCGGGCCGGACAGGACGATGACAAAAATCGGCGCCAGAAAGGTGATCGCCGAACCTTCGGCCAGAGGCAGGTAGCGCAACGCTCCGAAGAAGCACAGCGTCGCGGTGAGCAGAAACGCCGAACGCAGGAACTGCAGCGCGGGATGGTGCGTGCGCCAGAATCCGGCACCGATGCGCTGCCAGGCGAACGGCGTCACCACCAGCATCTGCCCCGCATAGCGCGCCCAGACCACGAGGAACAAGTCGTGATCGCGCACCAGATACTTCGCCGTCGCGTCCAGCGACGACAGACACAGCCCGGCGAGCAGAAACAGCGGCAGCGCGTGGCGAAGCGGGTTGCTCTCGGGCATGCGTCTCCAGCGCAACTGCCCTGCTTCCCCGCGCGCTACGCCGACGCGGGAAACGGTGCGGCCTGCTGCCGCGTTCTCACGCCGCCAAAAGCTCGCGCAGGACGAACGGCAGAATGCCTCCGTGCAGGTAGTAGTCGACTTCGATCGGCGTATCGATGCGCAACAGCACCGCGACCGCCTGCGTCGCGCCGTCCCGGCGATGAATCGTCAGGGTCACGTCCATCTGCGGCCGGATTCCCGCCTCCACACCGGTGAGATCGAATGTCTCATCGCCCACGATGCCGAGCGAGGACACGCTGTCCGCGCCTTTGAACTGGCAGGGCAGTACGCCCATGCCGACCAGGTTGGAGCGGTGAATGCGCTCGAAGCTGCGCGCGACGACCACCTTGACCCCGAGCAGCTGCGTGCCCTTAGCCGCCCAGTCGCGCGAGCTGCCGGTGCCATACTCCTCGCCGGCGAAGACCATCGTCGGCGTGCCGCGGGCGATGTAGGTCATCGCCGCCTCGTAGATCGAGCTTTGCTTGCCCTCGGGTTGCAGGATGGTCACCCCGCCCTCGACGCGCGAGCCATCGGCTTTGGGCGGCAGCATCAGGTTCTTGATGCGCACGTTGGCGAACGTACCGCGCATCATCACCTCGTGATTACCGCGGCGTGAGCCGTAGCTGTTGAAATCGGGCACGGCGACGTCGTGCTCGAGCAGGTAGATGCCCGCCGGCGAGGTTGGCTTGATCGCGCCGGCCGGGCTGATGTGATCGGTGGTCACCGAATCGCCGAAGATGCCGAGCGCGCGCGCGCCATGTATGTCATGTGCGGTGCCGGCGTGCATGGTGAAGTCCTTGAAGAACGGCGGCTCGGCGATATAGGTCGATCGATCCCAGACGTAGACCTGACCCTTCGACGTCGGGACGCTGTTCCATAGCGGATTGTCCTTGGTGAAATCGCTGTACAGGCGGCGGTAGGTCGCCGGATCGGTGGCGTACTGCATCACCGCGCCGACTTCCTGCGCCGTGGGCCAGATGTCGCGCAGAAACACCGGCTTGCCGTCGCGGCCGTTGCCCAGCGGTTCGGAGGTCATGTCGATGTTCGCCCGGCCGGCAATGGCGAAGGCGACCACCAGCGGCGGCGAGGCGAGAAAATTGGCCTTGATGCTGGGATGAATGCGCGCCTCGAAATTGCGGTTGCCCGACAGCACCGCCGCGCAGACCAGATCGTTCTGTGTGATGGCTTCTTCGATCGCCGGGTCGAGCGGGCCGGAATTGCCGATGCAGGTCGTGCAACCGTAGCCGGCAAGGTAGAAATTAAGTTTCTCGAGCTCGGGCAGAAGCCCGGCCTTCTCCAGATAGTCGGTGACCACGCGCGAACCCGGGGCCAGCGAGGTCTTGATATGCGGCTCGACCGAGAGGCCCTTGGCCGCTGCCTTCTTCGCCAACAGCCCCGCGGCGAGCAGCACGCCCGGGTTGGAGGTGTTCGTGCACGAGGTGATCGCGGCGATCAGCACGTCGCCGTTGCCGACATCGATCGGCTTGCCCTGCATCGCCGGCACACGATTCGGCGTGGGCCGGTTGTCGACCATCTCCACCACGTCCAGCGGATGACCGTTGTTGGGCAGTTGCTGCGCGTTGTCGCTGACCTGGGGCGCGACCTTGACGAGCTTGGTCGCGTAGCGGCGGCCGAGCTTCTCGGCGGGCTGACTGAAGCCGTTTTCAGCCGCCGGCTTTGAAAACAGGGTGTTGAACGAGTCCTTCATCTTCGGCAGCGGAATGCGATCCTGCGGGCGCTTCGGGCCGGCAAGGCTGGGAACGACCGTGGAGAGGTCAAGTTCGAGGGTCTGCGAGTAATCGATCGCGCCGGCCGCGGGCATGCCGAACATGCCCTGGGCGCGGAAGTAGGCCTCGAAGGCTGCGATTTCCTCCTGCGTCCGGCCGGTGCTGATGAGGTAGTCGACGGTCTTGTCGTCGACGGCAAAGAAGCCCATCGTCGCCCCGTATTCAGGCGCCATGTTGCCGATGGTGGCGCGATCCGGAACCGGCAGCGAGGCGGCGCCTTCGCCAATGAACTCGACGAACTTGCCCACGACCTTGGCCTTGCGCAGCATCTCGGTGACCACGAGCACCAGGTCAGTGGCCGTCACGCCTTCGCTGAGCCGGCCCTTCAGGTGCACCCCCACGACATCGGGCGTGAGGAAATAGACCGGCTGCCCGAGCATGCCGGCTTCGGCCTCGATGCCGCCGACGCCCCACCCGACCACGCCGATGCCATTGATCATCGTCGTGTGCGAATCGGTGCCCACCAGCGTATCGGGATAGGTGATTCCGTCCTTCTGGTGCACGCCGCGCGCCAGGTATTCGAGGTTGACCTGGTGCACGATGCCGATGCCCGGCGGCACGACCTTGAACGTGTCGAACGCCTGCATCCCCCATTTCATGAACTTGTAGCGCTCGGCATTGCGCTGGAATTCAACCTTCATGTTCAGGTCGAGGGCATTCTTGGTACCGTAGTAGTCGACCTGTACGGAGTGATCGACGACCAGATCGACCGGTACCAGCGGCTCGATCACCTTCGGATTCTTGCCCATGCGCTGGGCTACGCCGCGCATGGCGGCGAGGTCGCACAGCAAGGGCACGCCGGTGAAGTCCTGCAATACCACCCGGGCGACGACAAACGGAATCTCGTCGCTGCGCGCCGCCTTGGGGTCCCAGCGTGCGAGCTGGCGTACGTGCTCCTCGGTAATCTTCTTGCCGTCGCAGTTGCGCAGCACCGATTCGAGCACGATGCGGATCGACACGGGCAGGCGCGAGATTTTGCCCAGGCCGGCCTGTTCCAGCGCCGGGAGGGAATAGTAACGGCCTGTCTTGCCGCCGGCGATGGAAAACGGCTGCAGGCTCTGGTAGAGGTTGTGTGCCATGAGCGTTCCTTATTGGCTCGGTACGGAGTCTTTGCTTGGGGTGCCCGTCGGCGCGGGTGCGCCGCCCTTCTGACTTGGAGCCGACGAGCTGGGCGGAACGCTCGAGGGCGCGGGCAGGACGTTCTTCTTACCCGCTGGCGGCGCTTGGCCCGGCGCGCCCGCCGGCAAGCGCGCGCTGCCGTGCTTAGCCTTGTTCTTGTCGCTGCCGTCCGCCTTGGCTTCCCTGGCCGGCGGCCCGTGCACCACACCGCTGCTGTCAATCTTCGCCCCTGTATCGAGAAGGGTTTCGCCCGGCTGCAGCCCTGGCGGGCACGGTCCGGTCCACTTGGCGGCGAACCGGGCGTGACCTGTGGCTGCGCCGGTGAGCGGCGGAGTGTAGGTCGACTTGCTCTCGACGGTGTATGCCGAATCGAAGTTGCCGCTGATCAGTGCATGCGTCTGGGCGGTGCTGGCGCGCAACGTGCACGTCGCGTCGACGACCAGCTTGTCACCGTCATGGGAAATCTTGTTCGTCTTGCACACCTCGCCGCGCATGCCTTCCGCAAGTTGCAGCAGCGCGTCGTCGCTCGCTTTGTCGACGCACAACTGGCCGCGCCGCGGTTGGTCTTGGGTGTAGGTCGACGTGCGGGTAATTTCCCACAGGCCGGACTTGCGCTTGGGCACGTCCTGCGCCCAAACGAGGTTGCTGGCGAGCAGGGCGAGCAGGGCAAGAACGAGCAGCGTGGATTGGCGCATGAATCGAGTCTCTCTGCCTGGGGACATGAACTAGATGACGAAGCGGTCGACGAACGCATGCACCCCGGTGGCGGAAAGCCGCTCCGGGTCCTGCGCCAGCTCGAGGATAGCCTGCTGTTGCTTGGCCGGAAAGCGGCGGGCCAGGTTGGTCTTGAATTTCTCCAGCAGCAGCGGAATGCCTTCGCTGCGCCGGCGGCGATGCCCGATCGGGTACTCGACCACGACCTCGTCGAGGCGGCTGCCGTCGTTGAATTCGACCCCGATGGCGTTGGCGATCGAGCGCTTGTCCGGGTCGAGGTAGTCCTTGGAAAACTGCACCTCTTCGACGCATTCCATCAGTCCGCGCAGGCGGTCGATGCGCGCGTCGGCGGCGACGCTGTCCTCGTAATCGGCGGCGGTGAGACGGCCGAAGATCAGCGGCACGGCAACCATGTATTGCAGGCAGTGATCGCGATCGGCCGGGTTTGCAAGCGGGCCTTTCTTGTCGATGATGCGCAGTGCCGACTCGTGGGTGCGGATGGTGATGCGGCGGATCGCGTCGAGGCGAGTGGAAAGCCTGGGGTGCAGCGCCATCGCACATTCGACCGCGGTCTGGGCGTGGAATTCCGCCGGATAGGAAATCTTGAACAGGACATTTTCCATCACATAGCTACCGTAGGGCCGCGACAGGACCAGGGGCTTGCCCTTGAACAGCACGTCGTAGAAGCCCCAGGTCTTCGCCGTCAGCACCGACGGATAACCCATCTCTCCCTTGGCGACCATCAGCGCCAGGCGCACCCCGCGCGCCGTCGCGTCGCCGGCCGCCCAGCTCTTGCGCGAGCCGGTGTTGGGCGCATGGCGGTAGGTGCGCAGCGACTGGCCGTCGACCCAGGCCTGCGACAGCGCGTCGATGATCTCGGCGTGGGAAAGGCCGAGCATCTGGGCCACGACGGCCGTGGTGGCGACCTTGACCAGCAGCACGTGGTCGAGCCCGACCCGGTTGAAGCTGTTCTCGAGCGCGAGCACGCCCTGGATTTCGTGCGCCTTGATCATCGCCGTGAGCACGGCGTGCATCGTCAGCGGCGGTCTGCCCGCGGCGACCGCGGTACGCGACAGCCAGTCCGCCGTGGCGAGAATGCCGCCCAGGTTGTCCGAAGGATGGCCCCATTCGGCGGCGAGCCAGGTGTCATTGAAGTCGAGCCAGCGAACGATGGTGCCGATGTTGAAGGCGGCGGTGACAGGATCCAATTCGTACCTCGTGCCAGGCACACGCGCGCCATGCGCCATCACGAGGCCGGGCACGACCGGGCCGAGCAGCTTGGTGCAGGCGGGATATTGCAGCGCCATGATGCCGCAGCCGAGCGTATCGAGGAGGCAGTGCG
>DASZFQ010000024.1:0-2391 GCA_035939595.1 Casimicrobiaceae bacterium | reverse complement strand
AATCGGGGTGCTCCCAGTAGTTCTCGATCTGCGAAACAAATCCCGGCGCCAGGACCAGATCGATCGGCCCGCTGCCAAAGACTTGATAGGCTACGTGAACGTCGCCGCTCTTCGCATAGTGTGTCGCCCGCATCGCCATTGCACGGTTTCCTTCACGCCGCGTGACGCAAGCCGCTCTCGCAATAAGCTTCAATCCATTTCGTGCGGCGCCTGGAGCGTGACCACACCACCGGAAAATAGCTTTCATCAAGCACCGGATCGTCGGTGCGTTGATAACGGCGGTAAATGTAGCCGCCGGGACGATTGCTGAAGAGAACGTTCTCGGGCAGCAGGTGGATGCCGATCGCACGCCGCATTCGGTCGGCGGTGATATTGGCGGCCGAGCCGTGCCACGTTTCGCCGCAATGGAAAACGCAGGAGCCGGCGGGCACTTCAATGAAAAAGGGGCCGGGTGGTTTGACGCCGGCAGCCTTGGCGGCAGCCTCCATCTGGGCCCGATAATCTTCTTCCCCGTGAAATGCGCTGGGCAAACGCGTCAGTGGCCACTTGTGGGAGCCTGGCGCGTATTCCAGCGTACCCGCGTCGCGATGCGTGTCGTCAAGCGTCACCCAACAAGTCACCGTCGAAGACGGCTCAAGGAAATCCATGAACGACGTATCTTGATGATAGGCGATCGGCTTCGTCTTCGGGGCCTTCCACCAGATGGTATCCTGCCCGAGACGTGCTCCACTCCAGCCGCAAAGGTCTGCCGCGAAGCGACCGATACTCTCGGACAACGCCAGTTTCGCGACAGTCAGGTCGGCTTTCCACGCGTTCGCCATGTGCCGCGTCACGTCGGGCAAGCTCATCCCTTCGCGCCAATACCATTCGTCCGGGTAGACGCCGGTATCGAATTTGCCGGCGAACAGGAGCGGAAATCGGCTGCGCAAGCTTTGGATATGCTCGGGCTCGAGGAGCCGCTCGACAACCAAGAAGCCGTCTGCTTCGAACCTGCCTCGATCAGCCGGAGAAATCTCTTTAAGACGGTCTAACCGGTAGCTCATTGCCGAACTCCATTTTACAAACCGGAGGTTTCATTGAATAATGAAGCAGTGTACGCCTGATTCAACCGAATATTTTGCGGCAAATGGCGATCTTACCCGACCTTGACCGAACGGACTTCGAAATCCTGCGCCTTCTGCAGAAGGATGCGCGGTTGACCAACAAGGAGCTCGCGTCGGCAGTCGACCTTGCTCCTTCGTCCACGCATGAACGCGTGAAGCGGCTCTGGGAGCTCGGCGTGCTGCGCGGGCTTCATGCGGAGGTCGACCCACACGCCTTGGGCATAGGTATCGAAGCGCTGCTGATGATCGAACTTTCGAAACACAAACGTAGCAATGTAGATGCCTTCATGCAGGCAGTCGGCGAAATTCCGGAAGTACGCGCCGCGTTTCTTCTCACCGGGCGCTGGGATGTCGTCATCCATGTCGTGGCCCGGGATATGGTGCATCTCAAGGACCTCGCACTCGACAAATTCACCAACAAGCCGGGCGTCACCCGAATCGAAACTGCGATCATCTACGACGCGAAACGGCGGCACGAAGTACCCTTGTTCAAGGACTGACGCCGGCGTCCTGCCGCGCCCTTGAGCGCACAAGCCACGCCCACAGACGGACGTGGCCGGGTGTGCTACGCTTAATCTGCACTTGCGGCAGGTCGCGGACCCATGGTGCAGGCGACGAAGAAGCGGAGGGGATCGAGCCGAAAGCCGCCGAAAGCACGGCTGCGCAAGCCCGCCGCGCCGAAACGCGGTCGCGCGGACGGCGCCAGCGGCGGGAAGGCCGCGACGGCCTCCGAACTGCGGCACCAGCTCGAACAGCGCGCCCGCGAGCTGAAGGAGGCGCGCGACCAGCAGGCCGCGACGTCGGAGGTGCTGAGCATCATTGCGAGGTCGCCGGGCGACCTCAAATCAGTGTTCGGCGCGATCCTGAAGAACGCGACCCGGCTCTGCGACGCCAAGTTCGGCAACCTGCTCCTGTACGAGAATGGCGCATTCCGGCGCGTCGCCCTGTACGGCGCACCGCGCGCCTGGGCGGAGGCCACGAACCGTCAGCCGGTCATCCCGCCGAACGCCGCCAATCCACTGTACCGCATCGTGCGCACGCGTCAGGTCGTGCACGTTCACGACATGAAAGCCGAGCGCGTCTACATCGAGGGCGCGCCGGACGTAGTCGGCATGGTCGAGCAATCCGGCGCGCGCACAATCGCGGCCGTGCCCATGATCCGCGACGGAGAGCTGGTCGGCGCCATCGCCATCTACCGGCAGCAGGTCCGCCCCTTCACCGACAAGCAGATCGAGGTGGTCAAGAATTTCGCCGCCGAGGCGGTGATCGCCATCGAGAACGCGCGATT
>DASZFQ010000023.1:0-1634 GCA_035939595.1 Casimicrobiaceae bacterium | reverse complement strand
TACGTCTACGACGACTACGTCCAGGGGTCGGGTGCGCCGGCGCGGATGGCTGCGCTCACTCAGAGCATGACGCAGAGCTGTGACGACGAGGCGGCCGAGGTCACCGGATGGCCGATCGACCAGATCAAAGCGGCGGTGCAGCCGGATCCGCAGCAAAGCGCGCTGCTGGACGATCTCGGCAATGCCGTCGTCAAAGCCAGCGACGTGATCAAATCCCATTGTCCGACCAGCGTGTCGTTCACCCCGACCGGCCGCCTCGACACCATGCAGCAGCGGCTGCAGGGATTGGTCCAGGCGGTCACTATCGTCGGCGAGCCGCTGGGCAAATTCTATGACTCGCTCAACGACGAGCAGAAGGCGCGCTTCAACAGCATCAAGCCGGCGACGGACAGGGCGGCTTCGCCAAACGCCACGGCCGCCAACGCAACCACGCCAAAGTCCGACTGCGATGCATCGGCGATGGCGTGGCCGACCGAGCAGATCGATCAGGCGGTGCAGCCGAACGATGCGCAGCGCGCCAAACTCGACGCGTTGCAAGCCGCCGCTGCGAAAGGCGCCGACATCATCAAGGCGGCCTGTCCGAGCGAGACTCCGAGCACGCCGCCGGCGCGGCTCGCCGCGGCCGGCAAGCACCTGCAAGCCATGTTGCAGGCGGTCGACGCCATCCGCCCGCCGCTGCACGACTTCTACAATTCGCTGAGCGACAATCAGAAGGCGCGCTTCAATACCATGGGTAAGCAGCTGTTCGCGCAGAAGACGTAGGATGGGTTAGCCGCGAAGCGGCGTAACCCATCGGCGGCGGTCGGTGGGTTTCGCTTCGCTCTACCCACCCTACGATTCAATGAAACAGCTTCGGGAATTTCGCCCGCAGTTTTGCGCGCAGATTGGCGCTGACATCGACCACCGGCGGGAACGTGCCCTTGAGCTTCATGTCATAGGGGATGCAGGCGTCGATCAGGATGCGGTTGTTGAAATTGCCGGGCAGGAACAGCGGATCGCGCTTCGACGCCCACGCCTTCTGCACCAGGTCGATATCGACATTGGGATCGAACCGCGTGCACATCGCCCATAGCACGGCATCGAGATCGCCGGCGTCGATATCGTCGTCGACCACCACGGTCCATTTGCCCGCATAGGCGCCGCCCTGGCAGGCGCAGGCGACGTGCAGCGCCTGCCGCGCGTGGCCGGGATAACGCTGGCGCAGCTGGATCGCGGTGAAGCGCGTCGCCGGTCCGGCCTCGTGATTCCACACGGCGAGCACGTCGGGCACGCCGCAGGCATCGAGCGCGCGCCAGATTTGCGCCGCGCCGGCGATGCCTTTGAGGAGGCCGGTTTCGTCGACCGGCTTGTGCTGCGGCGCGCAGGTCAGGATCGGATCGTTGCGGTGCAGGATGGTTTTGACGTTGACGTAGGGCCGCTCCTGAGTGTCGTCGGAGTAGTAGCCCATCCATTCGCCGAACGGACCTTCCGGCCTGGTCTGTCCCGGCACCGTCTCGCCTTCGATGGCGATCTCGCAATCGGCCGGAATCGGAAACCCGGTAAAAGGCCCGCGCACCACGTCGATCGGCTCGCCGCGTAGCCCGCCGGCGATGTCGTATTCGCTCACCTCCGGCAGCGGGCTCGACGACAGCATG
>DASZFQ010000022.1:0-3471 GCA_035939595.1 Casimicrobiaceae bacterium | reverse complement strand
CTGTTGCTCGCCAAGGTGCAGCCGCACCCGATTCCGGTCGACGTCCAGGGTCTGGTCGTCGACGACGGCCGGCGCACGGCGCCGCGGGCGCGCGCGGTCTTCGTCACGCCCTCGCACCAGTTTCCGACCGGCGTTGCGATGTCGATGGCGCGGCGCCTGGAGCTGTTGGCGTGGGCAAGGCAGAGTGGGGCATTCATCGTCGAGGATGATTACACCAGCGAGTTCCGCTATTCGGGTCCGCCACTGGCATCGCTGCAGGGCCTCGATGATTCCGAGCAGGTGATCTATGTCGGCACGCTCAACAAGGCACTGTTTCCGGGCCTGCGCATCGGCTATGCCGTGGTGCCGCGGACCTTGCTGCGGGCCTTCGTCGGCGCGCGCTATCTGATCGACCGCCAGCCCGCGACGCTGCAGCAGGCCGTTGTCTCGGAGTTCATGCAGCAAGGCCACTTTGCCGCGCATATCCGCCGCATGCGCCAGCTCTATCGCGAGCAGCGCGACGCGCTGGCGGAGACGCTGAGGCGCCGCGCGGCGGGCAGGCTGGATGTGGCGCTGCCCGATCAGGGCATGCACCTCGTCGCATATTTGCGCGACGGTTCGTCCGACATCGCCATCGAGGCGGCGGCCCAGCGCGCCGGCATCGTCGTCCGTGCGATCAGCCGCTCCTATCGCGCCGAGCGCCCGCGCTCTGGCCTGATGCTCGGCTTTTCCGGATTCCCGCGGCAGCTGATCGTGCCGGCGGCCGCGCGGCTTGCGACGCTGGTTGCCAGCCGCGGCCGGAACTAGCAAGAAGTGTCCACCGAGAAGCGATGGAATACAGCCGATCACGCGATGGGCTCGACCGCCGAGGATCCTTCGGCCGCCGAGCTTCTGCAACGCGGCCGCCGGGTCAAGGCCCTGACAGTCGACCGCGACTGAACTGCGAGCGAGCGTCGGCGCCAACCATGATCGAGGAAGTCAGGTTCGCAGCAGACTCTGCGCTGGAGGGAACTGGATTCGAACTTCCCGTACGCGGGTGCGATGAATCTGGTTTTCGCCCCTTTTGTGTCGCGCCCGTTGTTTGTTCGGGTTCTGCCTAAGGCGCATCCTGCACGTCCTAAAATCGATTGAACGTTGAGCAACTGATCGATGAGAAGGGCGGCGCGGTCGGCGTCGAGCATGTCGCCTCCGAGGGCATATGAGCGAGGATGAAGAGGGCACCGGCGAGAGATCGCCGAACACCGCGGGCGCATCGTGAAGAACTCCGGCGACGGCCTCTTAGCAGAGTTTCCCAGCCTCATCGGTGGCGAAGCAAGTCGCTACCGCTTCTCGATGTTCCAGAGCACCGGGATCGGCGATCCGGGGACGCCGGCGAGCGATTTGCGGAAGGCGCGACGAGCAATGTATTGCCCGACCGGCATATAGAGCGCGATCTCGAAAGCGCGACGCTGGATTTGGCCGGCGAGAGCGCGGCGCCGCGCTTCGTCTTCGGCGGCGAACCACGCTTTGCGCAACGCCTCGATCGTCTCGTCGCTCGCCCAGCCGGGCAGCACGCCGGTTGCGCCCTGCGCGCGCAGGTTGCGGTTGGTCGCCGGGTTCAGCAGGTCGTACGAGGCGTAGGCGGTGCCGAACACGCTCCAGCCGCCCTGGTCGACCGGTTCCTTGACGTTGATCCGCTTGATTGCGGTGCCCCATTCGCTGGTCGCCAGCTCGACGTTGAGGCCGAGCTTTTTCAGCAGCTGTTCGGTGACCAGCGCTTCAGCATGAAGCTGCGCGATGTCGGCCGGGTCGATGACGACGATGCGCTCGCCCTTGTAGCCGGCTTCGGCCACCAGCCGCTTGGCGCGGTCCCAGTCGCGCGGCCCCGACAGGACACCGCCGTCGTCTTCGTCGGGCTCGGCGTCGCAGGCGTAGACCGAGAAGCAGGTGCGCCAATTGCTGGGGTCGCCCGCCATCGCGCTCATGTAATCGCGCTGGTCGGCGACTGCGAGCACCGCTTGGCGCATCTTGACGTTGTCGAACGGCGGATGCAGCTGGTTGAAGCGCACGACGCCGACAAAGCCCGGATAGCCCTGCACCGTGATCTGCGGGTCGCTCGCCAGGGCCGCCGCGTAATCGTTCGGAGCGTTCTCGACATAGTCGACCTCGCCGGTTTCGAGCGCCTGCACCGCTATCGCCGCTTCGGGGATATAAAGCCATTCGATGCGATCGACCTTTACCACCTTGCCGCCCGCAGTGTTGTTCGGCGGCTCGGCGCGCGCCACATAGTCCGGGTTCCGGACATAAACCGCCTTGTGGCCGGGCTGCCACTGGTCCTTGACGAACTTGAACGGTCCCGAGCCGTCCACCTCGCTGAGCTGAGTGTAGGCATCGGTCTGCGCTAACCGCTCGGGCATGATGAACGGGGTTGGCGTCGTCGTCGTGGCGAGCGCTTCGAGCACCGGAAAACGGCCCTTCAAGACGATGTGGAAGGTGCTGTCGTCGACCCCTTCGATCGCCACGGCGGCAGCGAGCAGGGCTTGGCCGTAGGCGTCGTTGCGCTGTCCCCAGCGCTTGAGCGAGGCGACCGCATCGGCGGCGCGCACCGGCTGCCCATCGCGGAACTTGAGCCCGTCGCGCAGCCGAAAGGTATAGGCCAGCCCGTCGGGGCTGGCCTGCCAGCTATCGATCATCTCGGGCTGCGGGTGAAATGCGCGGTCCATCCCAAACAGCGTGTCGTAGACCAGATAGCCAAAATTGCGAGTGATGTAGACGCCGCTGAAATAAGGATCGACGATCGACAGGTCCGCGTGCGGAACCATCCGCAATGTCTTATCGGCATCACTCTGCGCCGCAGCGGGCAGGATCGATAGGGTGGTAAGGGCGACAGCGATCAGCACGCGCATCGGGGTTACGAGCATACCGACCTCCTCCTGGAGCTGAGTGCGCGCCGAGCGCGATGATTTGTCAAAACACAGCCTGTCGATCTTTAGCGTAGTCGGTGGCTCGGTTAAACCCGAAGCCGGACCGTCATGGTGTGCACTCTTCACGGGTCGGTGACGTTGAACATCACCAATATGCCATGACCGCTTCCGGTCTCAGCCTTTCTGCTGAACCTTTAGCACAGTATCCGGTGCGCCAACTTAGTCAAAATCTGGCATGACCCTCCGCTGGAGGGGACTGGATTTCGAACCATCGGCCGCGCTAGGAAATGACCCCGACGCTCAGGTACTGAAAGTTCGCAGACTCGCTGCTGGAGAGAGACGGATTCGAACCCTCGGTCCCCGTAAGAGGACCCCTGTTTTCTATTAGCTTAGCTAGCCGGGCAGCACGCCGGTTGCGCCCGGCGCGCGCAGGTTGCCGTTGGTCGCCGGGTTCAGCAGGTCGTACGAGGCGTAGGTGGTGCCGAACACGCTCCAGCCGCCCTGGTCGACCGGTTCTTTGACGTTGATCCGCTTGATTGCGGTGCCCCATTCGCTGGTCGCCAGCTCGACGCGTTGAGGCCGAGCTTTT
>DASZFQ010000021.1:0-7917 GCA_035939595.1 Casimicrobiaceae bacterium | reverse complement strand
ACGTAGTGACTGGCCGATCCAATATCGATCCCGGCAGCGTTCGGGTACATCAACTCAAATACCTTGCGTACGGCCATGGCATCCTCCATCATTAACACTCGGAATGCCGCGCCGGTTCGGGTACGTCGCTATTGCTCACTCTTTCCAGCGGGATGTCGGAAGCCCCATGCCGACTCACCAATGTCGCGACGTAACCCAGGACCACGCTTCATAACGGGCAACAGCGCACCAGTGGGCTGCCGGTCATCGCCGACGCGGCATTCCGCCAACCTAGCGCATTCGCCATAATTACGAAAGTTTCTGCGGAACGCCTTCCGGCCACCGGCCGGTTACTTCGCTTCATAGTATCTTTGCTGTAACAGTGCTCGCGACACCAATGCAGTTCATATCCAGCGCGTGGTGCGAGGCACCCATGCGCACTCGAGAGCAGCTGAGCGGATCAATGCGGCGCAGAAATGCAGCGGACCAGTATGCCGCGGACGGAACGATCAAGATCAATGTGTTACGCGAGTGCTTTCGCCACAAAAGCGCGCAAATGGCGAAAGTGAATCCGCATAAATTTCAACCTAATCACTTGATTTATTGGAGGCGGGGGTCGGAATCGAACCGGCGTAGACGGCTTTGCAGGCCGCTGCATGACCACTCTGCCACCCCGCCGGGTGGTCGGTATCGCCTCCGCCGGCCGAATCATGATCGGGACGAGAAGCGGCTGCCAAAAGCGCAAAGGGAGAGCAGACGCTCTCCCTTTAGAAGCTGGAGCGGGAAACGAGTCTCGAACTCGCGACCTCAACCTTGGCAAGGTTGCGCTCTACCAACTGAGCTATTCCCGCATTCGGCAAAGCGGTTTGTATTATAGCGCCGGCAGCAGGGTTCGGCAACGCACTTGCCCAGCACGCACTTGCCCAGCACTGCTGCATCTGGGCTAGGCGATTACGGCAGCAATCGCCTGCGCGACGTAATCGATATTGCGATCGCTGAGCGCGGCGACGCAAATACGCCCGCTTTCGATCGCGTACACCGCGAATTCGCATCGCAGCCGTTCGATCTGGGTCCGCGTAAGCCCCGAGTAGGAAAACATGCCGCGTTGCTCGAGGACGAAGCGAAAATCGCCGCCACGGACCTGATGCGCGAGTCGATCCACGAGCGCACGGCGATTGGCGCGGATGCGCTCCCGCATCGCCCCGAGTTCCTGCATCCACAACGCCGACAGCTCGGGAGAGTCGAGGATCGTCGCGACGATTTGAGCCCCGAATGTCGGTGGACTCGAGTAATTGCCACGCACCAGGCGCTTGACCTGCGACAGGGCGCGCGCGCTCTCGTCGCGGTCCGCCGCCACAATCGACAACGACCCGGCGCGCTCGCCATAAAGCGAAAACGATTTCGAGAACGAGCTGGCCACAAACAGCGGTCCCGGCGTCGCGGCAAAGGCGCGCACGACCGCCGCGTCGGCCTCGGCGCTCTCGCCGAAGCCCTGGTAGGCGATGTCGACAAATGGGACCTGCCCGCGTCGCCGCACGAGCTCGAGGATGCGACCCCATTGCTCGACCGAAGGATCGACTCCCGTCGGATTGTGGCAACAGGCATGCAGCACGACGATCGCGCCCGCGGGCACCTGCTCCAGCGCCTCGATCATGCCCGCGAAGTCGAGACCGCGGGTCGTGGCGTCGTAATACGGATAGGCGTTAACCTTGAAGCCCGCATTCTCAAACAGCACCCGATGGTTTTCCCAGGACGGCGCGCTGATCCAGACCTGCGCGCCGGGCGCAAACACGCGCAGGAAGTCGGCGCCGATCTTCAAGCCGCCCGTGCCGCCCAGAGCCTGTACCGTAACGACGCGGCCTGATCCTACGATTTCGCTGTCCGCACCAAAGAGCAGCTTCTGCGTGGCGCGATCGTAGGCCGCGATGCCATCGATCGGCAGGTAGGTATGCGGAGCCCCGCGCTCCGCAATGGTGCTCTCGGCACGGCGCACACACTCGAGCAGCGGCACCCTGCCGGCATCGTCTATGTATACGCCGACACCCAGGTTGACCTTGCGTGAATTGGGGTCGTTGTTGAAGGCCTCGGTCACACCCAGGATCGGGTCGCGTGGCGCCATTTCGATGGCGGAGAGAAGCGGGGCGGTGAGGGGCGCGTTCATGGTCGGGCGGGAGGCGATGGACGGTGCGTGAATTTTAACATGCGCCGGGCTCATGACACGCCGCGGAACTCGATTCGGCTACAATGGTCGATTGTTGTCTGCGCCGCATGGACATGGTTGTCACGTTTCCTAACAGCCCGTACGAGCTGCACCAGCCGTTTCCTCCGGCAGGCGATCAGCCCGAAGCGATCGACAAGCTGGTCGAGGGCATCGAGGACGGGCTTTCGTTCCAGACCCTGCTCGGCGTGACCGGTTCGGGCAAGACCTACACCATGGCCAACGTCATTGCCCGCACCGGCCGGCCGGCCCTCGTTCTGGCGCCGAACAAGACGCTCGCGGCACAGCTGTATTCGGAATTCCGCGAATTCCTGCCCGGCCACGCGGTCGAGTACTTTGTTTCCTACTACGATTATTACCAGCCCGAGGCGTACGTTCCGTCGCGCGACCTGTACATCGAAAAGGACTCGTCGATTAACGAGCACATCGAGCAGATGCGGCTGTCGGCGACCAAGGCCATCCTGGAGCGCCCCGACTGCGTGATCGTCGCTACCGTGTCGGCGATCTACGGCATCGGCGACCCGTCGGAGTACCACAGCATGATCCTGCACTTCCGCCAGGGGGATCGTCTGCTACAGCGCGACGCGATCAAGCGCCTGGCGGAGCTGCAGTATCAACGCAACGACACCGAATTCCGACGCGGGACGTTTCGCGTCCATGGCGACGTAATCGACATCTTTCCTGCGGAACATGCGGAGAGCGCGATTCGCGTCTCCCTGTTCGACGACGAAGTCGAATCGCTGCAGTTGTTCGATCCTCTGACCGGACACATCAAGCAGAAGCTCGCGCGCTTTACCGTGTTTCCGTCCAGCCATTACGTCACCGGGCGGCACAAGGTGCTCAACGCGGTCGAGGCGATCAAGGTGGAACTGGCCGGGCAGAAGGAGTTCTTCGTTTCTCAGATGAAGCTCATCGAGGCCCAGCGCATCGAGCAGCGCACACGCTTCGACATCGAAATGATGCTCGAAATTGGTTTCTGCAAGGGCATCGAGAACTATTCGCGCCACCTGTCCGGGCGGCAACCCGGCGAGCCGCCGCCAACCCTCGTCGACTATCTGCCCGACAAGGCGATCGCCTTCATCGACGAGTCGCACGTGACGATTCCTCAGGTGGGTGGAATGTACCGCGGCGACCGCGCGCGGAAGGAAAACCTCGTCAACTACGGCTTCCGCCTGCCGTCGGCACTCGACAACCGGCCTCTGCGCTTTGACGAGTTCGAGAAGCTCCTGCCACAGACGATTTTTGTTTCCGCCACGCCAGCGGAGTACGAGAGCAAGCACGCCGGCCAGGTCGTCGAGCAGGTGGTCCGACCGACGGGTTTGGTCGACCCTGCGCTTGAAGTGCGTCCTGCGCAGACCCAGGTCGATGACCTGCTTTCGGAGATCAATATCCGCGTCGAGCGCGGCGAGCGCGTGCTGGTGACCACGCTCACCAAGCGCATGGCGGAGGACCTGACCGACTATCTGAACGAGCACGGGGTCAAGGTGCGCTATCTGCACTCGGACATCGAAACGGTGGAGCGGGTCGAGATCATCCGCGACCTGCGCCTGGGCGAGTTCGACGTGCTGGTGGGCATCAACCTGCTGCGCGAAGGGCTCGATATCCCGGAAGTGTCGCTGGTGGCTATACTCGACGCCGACAAGGAGGGCTTCCTTCGTGCCGAACGCTCGCTCATCCAGACCATCGGCCGTGCGGCGCGGCACATCAACGGCATGGCCATCCTTTATGCCGACACGATGACCGATTCGATGCGTGGCGCGATCGAAGAGACCAACCGGCGCCGGGGCAAGCAGGTCGCGTACAACGAGCGCATGGGCATCACCCCGAAGGGCGTGCAGAAGCGAATCAAGGACATCATCGATGGCGTGTACGACATCGACGAGGAAAGAAGGCAACTCAAGGCCGCGCAGGCCCAGGCCAAGTACGAGGCGATGCCGGAGAAGGACCTCGAGCGCGAGCTCAAGCGCATCGAGAAGGATATGCTCGATGCCGCGCGCAACCTGGAGTTCGAGAAGGCGGCGGAGCTCCGCGACCGTCTGTATCAGCTGAAGGAGAAGCTCTTCGGCGTTGCGCTGCCGGATTGACTACGCCCCATGACGGCTCGGCGCAAATCCAGGCAAGCGAAGCGATTCGCCATACCGAAACATGAGCAGAGCGTGCTCGTGCTCCAGGGCGGCGGCGCGCTCGGCGCCTATCAGGCAGGGGTCTACGAGGGCATGGCCGAGCGCGGCTTTGCCCCCAACTGGGTGACCGGTGTCTCGATTGGCGCCATCAACGCGGCCTTGATCGCCGGCAACCCTCCGGAGCGGCGGCTCGAGCGCCTGCGCGCTTTCTGGGATCTCGTCTCGTCGGCCGTGCCCCTCGTTGCGCCGGCCTATCTCGATCCGCTGCGCCTCGCCATCAACCGCGCAAACGCCATGGCCACGACCACCTTCGGCGTGCCCGGCTTCTTCCTGCCGCGGGTGCCACCGCCTTACTTCGCCCTGGACGGCACACCTGGAGCGCTGAGCTTCTACGACACCTCGCCCCTGCGCGACACGCTCGAAGAGCTGGTTGATTTCGAGCTCATCAACCGCAAGCTGGTGCGCCTCTCGGTCGGCTCGGTCGACGTGCAGACCGGCAACTCGGTCTATTTCGACAGCCTGCGCCAGACCATCGGCCCGGACCATATCATGGCCAGCGGCGGCTTGCCGCCGGGGCTGCCCCCGATCGTAATCGACGGCACCTACTATTGGGACGGCGGCCTGGTATCCAACTCACCGCTATGGTACGTGCTCGACGATGCACCGGGGCTCAATGCGCTGATCACACAGGTCGACCTTTTCAGCGCCCGGGGTCCGTTACCGCAGAACCTCGACCAAGTGCTCGAGCGCAGCAAGGACATCCAGTATTCGAGCAAGACGCGGTTCAACACCAGCCGGGTCCAGGAGCTCGAGGGAGTCCGTGCCGCGCTCGGTCGCCTGCTCGACAAGCTGCCGCCCAAGCTGCGCGAGGACCCTGATTTCCGGCTACTCGCGCCGTTCAGTCGGCGGCATCACGTCACCATCGTGCACCTGATCAACCGTCGGTCCGCGTATTCGTCGAGCGAGAAGGATTACCTGTTTTCTCGGGCGGAAGTGCGGCAGCTCTGGGAAAACGGACTAGGGGATGTCCGGCGATCCTGCGCCCATCCCCAATGGAGCAACGCGACCGAGATCGTGCACGGGGTTCGCGTCTTCGATTTGACCAGCTGACCGATGACGCTGCGCCCGGCAGCCTCCTCGCAACCGATGGGTCTTGAATGGAGATCGACATGAAGCTCAAGGACAAGATTGCCATTATCACCGGGGCCGCCAGCGGTATCGGCAAGGATATCGCGCTGGTCTTCGCGCGCGAAGGCGCGAAGGTCGCAATCGCCGACCTCGCCAAGGATGCGGCGGACGCGACCGCCGCCGAAATCCGCGCCAGCGGCGGCCAGGCATTGGGGGTCGCGATGGACGTCACCGATGAAAAGGCGGTTACCGACGGAGTCGCAGCCGTGGTTGCGGCTTTCGGCGGGGTCGACATCCTGATCAGCAACGCAGGCATCCAGATCGTGCATCCGATCGAGGAATTCAGCTACGCTGAATGGAAGAAACTGCTGGCGATCCACGTCGACGGCGCGTTCCTGACCACACGTGCCTGCATCCCGCACATGTACAAGTCCGGGCGCGGGGGCAGCATCATCTACATGGGCTCGGTGCACTCGAAGGAGGCGTCGGTGCTCAAGGCGCCGTATGTCACCGCCAAGCACGGACTGATCGGTCTGGCTAAGGTGATCGCCAAGGAAGGCGCGGCGCACGGTGTGCGCGCCAACGTGATCTGTCCCGGTTTCGTGCGCACGCCGCTGGTCGAGAAGCAGATTCCGGAGCAGGCGAAGGCCCTTGGCATCTCCGAGGAGGATGTTATCAAGAAGGTCATGCTCAAGGAGACCGTCGACGGCGAGTTTACGACCGTCGATGACGTCGCCGAGGTCGCGCTATTCTTCGCCGCGTTCCCGTCGAATGCGCTGACCGGCCAGTCGCTGGTCGTGAGTCACGGCTGGTTCATGCAATAAGCACTGCGGCAAGGACCATCCGGCCGCCCGGAGCGGGACCAAGGAGCAGGATAAGGAACTGCTCGGCGCCGGGTCGGCCTCGCGGGCAGCTACCCGGCGGCGCGCAATCGCCTGAGAGTGAAACCGCACCACGCGGCAAGCGGGCATCACGGCGGGATTTTTGTCGGCGCAAGCGGAGGCTTGAATTCCGCAAGGCGCAGGAGGGGACGGACGTTTATGGCCAATGCTCCCAGGCGCGAATCGGGCGCGGCTTCGGGCCGCGCTGGCGCGGGCAATTTGTCCTTTGCCCTGCGCCGCGACCGCTTGCGCAATCGCCGCATGATGATCCTGCTGTTGCTGCTCGTGACCAGCATTTTCGTCGTTCCCGCGATCCTGGCGGAGGGGACCCTCTTTCAGCTGTTCGGCGACGTCATGATTGCCCTCGTGCTTGTCAGTGGCGTGCTGGCGATCGCCGATCATCGCAAACTGGCCATCGCCCTGGCCTGCCTCGCGCTGCTCGTTATCGCGGTACGCTGGGCAGAGTGGTTCGTGCCGGCCGGCCAATTGCAGGCAATCCGCCACGCGTCCACCTTGGCTGCCTGTTTGCTTCTTGCCTTCGCGGTCGGCATCAACGTCTTCGCGCCAGGTCGATCCATCACCGACCGGATATTCGGCGCCATCGTGCTCTACCTTCTGATCGGGCTGATCGCGGCTTTCGCCTATTTCGCGCTGTATGGCATCGATCCGGGTGCCTTCTCCAAACTGCCCGCCGGGAACGGAGACATTGGCGATTGGCTCTACTTTAGTTTTGTCACCCTGACCACGGTAGGGTATGGCGACATCACACCCATCACCCGCTCTGCGCGGGCGATTGCCATGCTGGAGGCGCTCGTCGGGCAACTCTATCCGGCGATCATCATTGCTCGATTCGTGTCGCTGCCCGGAGATAGAACCAAGTGAGATCAAGAGAGAAGCGAGCACGCCGCCCGACGCGACAACGAAGGGCGCTATTCGGCAATGGTCGAGATCGAAAGCAACCGGCTTGGAGCGCACGGTGCGAGGCATCGGGCGCCGAGGGTGTATGGGCTGCCGGACGGCGTTGCCCACGGTTATCTTTTCGCTTTTGCCCCTGGTCTTCGCTTCCTGGGTTTCCAGCGGAACGTCGAAGGTACCATCCACACGCCGCCGAAGCGGGCTGCACCCGGCACTTTGCCTTCCCGGCAGAGCCTCTGGACGACGCGTGGCGTCGTGCCGATGCGCTCCGCAGCCTCGGCGGTGGTGATGAACTTCGCGGTCAGGCGTAAGGCCACGGCGTCATTTTCGCCTCGGCGACCCAATTGTCAAGAGAGTACTCGGATCGGATGTCGGCAATGAGTAGGGGCAAGCTTTATAGGCAAAGCCTGGCTAAGTCGCCCACTGCAAACGTGCTGTTCGTTTGCACCGGCAATATCTGTCGCTCGCCAACGGCGGAATGCGTGTTCCGCACCCTGGTTGCGCGCGCACGGCTTGACACCGGGATTGCGATGGATTCCGCCGCAACGCACGACTACCAGCTCGGCCAGCCACCGGATCCGCGCGCGATCAGCGCGGCGCGGCGCCGCGGCTACACCTTCGGCAGTCACATCGCGCGCCAGGTCCAGGCGCGCGATTTCATCCGCTTCAATTG
>DASZFQ010000020.1:0-1934 GCA_035939595.1 Casimicrobiaceae bacterium | reverse complement strand
CGACACTTCGACGGCGAGCCTGCGATCGTTGTTCATGATCGCAGTCATGACCTGGCGCAACATGACCTCCACGGTGTCGCCCATGCGCAGGGTCTCGCGCGCCGCATTGGTGATCGCGAGGGGCGGCGTATCGAGTGCTGTTTCGTCGAGGTAGCGCGGCAGCGATGGATCGGCCGGCTGTTTGCGTTCCGGTAGGATGCGCACCAAGAGCCACGCCACGGCGTCAAGTGGTCCGATGAAAATAACGGCCAAGGCGACGTTGAACAGCAGGTGAAACTCGGCGGTCATCTTTGCCGCGTCCGGCTGCAAAACTGGCAGTTCACGCGCCAGCAGCGGCAGCAGGGGCAGTGCGATCAGGATACCGACAAGACGATTAAGCAGATTGCCAAGAGGTAGGCGTCGGCTTGCCGGATCGCCGCGAACTCCGCCTTCCAGAAGCGGGTTGATCGCGCTGCCGAGATTGGCGCCCAGCACGAGGGCGAGCGCGGCGTCGGTTGTGACGAAGTGAGAATAGGCAAGCGACATTACCAGGAGCACGACGGCCACGCTTGAATGTGCGGCCCACGTTAGTGCTGCCGCGATCACGATGCACAACACAGGATCGTGGGTGATGTCGGTGAGCAGGACGCGCACCGCTGGGGCCTCTTCGGCAGGCGCCAGCGTGTCGACGAGAATATGCAGTGCCAACAGCGTCAAGCCGAGGCCGATGGCAATACGGCCAAGGGCGCGGGTTAGACTTTGGCCGCCGACGCGGAAGGTGACGAGGCCGATGACGAAAAGCACAGGCGCGGCCGCCGAAATATTGAACGAGAGAACCTGCACGATCAGTGTCGTGCCGACATTGGCCCCCAACATGATCGCGAGCGCAGGCACGAGGCTTACCATTCCATCTGCGGCAAACGAGGTAGTCATGAGGCCGGTCGCGGTGCTGCTCTGTAGGAGCGCAGTCAGGCCGAGGCCGGCGCCGAATGCGGTAAAGCGATTGCATAGCGCCTTGCCGAGAAAGCGCCGCAAATCGGGGCCGAACGCGCGCAGCACGCCGCTCACCACCATGTGGAGGCCCCACAGCAGCAGCGCCACGCCGCCCATTAAGTCCAAAAGAACCATCGACCCCATCGTGTCACGCG
The DNA here is from genome assembly GCA_035939595.1 of Casimicrobiaceae bacterium. Lineage (GTDB taxonomy): Bacteria > Pseudomonadota > Gammaproteobacteria > Burkholderiales > Casimicrobiaceae > PALSA-1003. Next base: position 807 of record DASZFQ010000020.1, on the reverse strand, counting down.
CTCCGCGCAGTCAGTTCGGGCTGCCTGAGCGTCCTCTGCGCAGTAGCTTCGCAAGAAAACCGAGACAACCCTAAGGCGGTTCCGTGGGATCAGCCGGGGCGCCCGACTAACTGTCAGTCCAACTAAGCGCGACTAGCCGTCACGTCCGCCAATGGCCGTGCGCCCCGAAGGCGCGAATCATCAGTGGAGGAAGATACCACCCGGAGAGTTGTCGATTGATCCGGTAGCTAACGAGCGGCTCGGCCGGGTAACCGGCAGGGCCGGAGCCTCGTGATAAAGGTCGCCTGGGCGGCTGAGCGGTTCCGACGGCTGTAACGTGAGTGAAGCCTGAGCAGGCCTCGAAAGTGACAACGCGGATGCCGACCCTCCGGCCATTTGGCGAAGGCTGATTGAGCAGGGAAGCAATCGACACGCGCACCCGCTCGATCCGCCGGGGTAGTGGGCACGGCACGTCGGAGGATGGTCAGAGAAAGCTGTGTCGCGAGGCGAAGGCGGAGCCTGCCTTGCGATCCTATCGCGAGGACATTCCCCGTCATGGCTATGCGTTGGCCCGCGCCAATGCGGGTGCGCCAGGCACGGACGGAATGACCTTTGCTGCGATCGAGGCGTCGGGTCTGGAGAGTTGGCTGGCGGGCTTGCGCGAGGACGGGATCGAGTAGTCCAAGCCGCCGCCAAGCTCGTGTTGGAACCAATCTTCGGTGACAAGCGGAAGTGTCCGAGCTTCGCGCGAAGCGCCGCTAATGACCCCCCCCAATTCGAACACGCCGCCCGCAATCGGGAACGTTTTCAGCGTCGTGACTCGTGTTG
>DASZFQ010000019.1:0-1566 GCA_035939595.1 Casimicrobiaceae bacterium | reverse complement strand
TCGCGCTGTTGGGCCAGGTGTCGGTATTTACCTTCCAGTTCGCCGGACACCCCTGGCAGGTCGACACGCACATGTACTTTTTTGCAGCGCTGGCTTGCATGGTCGCCTATTGCGATTACCGGCCGATCATCGCCGGCACGGTTGCGGTTGCCCTGCATCACCTTGTGCTGAATTTCATCCTTCCGGCGGCGGTCTATCCGGGAGGCGCCGACCTTGGGCGCGTGGTCCTGCACGCCGTCATCCTGCTGATCGAGGCAGGCGTGCTGATCTGGCTCGCCCACAAACTTTCGCAACTGTTCGAAACGGCTGCACAGAAAACCGCCGAGGCTGAAGCCGCCAGCGCCGCCGAAGCACGCGCCAATAGCGAGCGCACCGGGATCGAACGGCGCGCCAAACAGGATCGCGACGCTGCAAGGCGCGAGCTCGCCTCCGGCTTCGAGCGCAAGATCGGCAGCATTGTCGAGGCGGTCGCCGTGGCCGCCCGCGAAATGCAGGCGCTGTCCACCTCGATGAACAGCAGCAACGCCGAAACCGTGCGTCAGACCGCGGCGGCCGCCAGCGCATCGACGCAAGCCTCCGCGAACGTCGAAACGGTCGCCTCCGCGACCGAAGAGCTGACGGCTTCGATCAACAATATCGCCCAGCAGGTGACGCGCTCGGCTGGAATTGCCGCCAAGGCCGCCGAAGAAGCGCAGCGCACCAATACGGTGGTCGAAGGACTTGCTGCCGGCACGCAAAAGATCGGCGAAGTCGTGACGCTGATTCAGAACATCGCGAGCCAGACCAACCTGCTGGCCTTGAACGCTACCATCGAGGCGGCGCGCGCCGGTGAGCACGGCAGGGGATTTGCGGTGGTGGCGAGCGAGGTCAAGGCGCTGGCCAATCAGACCGCGAAGGCGACCGAGGAAATCTCCGCGCAGGTTCAGAGTATCCAGACCGCGACCGGCGAAGCGGTCAGCGCGATCCAGGCGATCGGCGGAACGATTGCGGAGATCGACGAAATCTCGAGCCAGATTGCCGCGGCCGTCGATCAGCAAGGGGCCGCGACGAAGGAAATCTCCGGCAATGTGCAGCAGGCAGCCGACGGCACCAGGCACGTGAGCGAAAATATCCTTAGCGTCACGCGCGCTTCCGATGAGGCCCAGACCGCGACGTCGCGGCTCCTCGATGCCGCCAACGGCTTGTCGTCGCAGTCGAGCCGGCTGAAATCCGAGGTCGGCAGCTTCCTCGGTTCGCTGCGGGTGGCGTAGGGCGCAACCGCGTCCCGGACGCGATACAGCACGAAGTGTTGCGACGCCGGGCCGGGACCCAGAGGCCACGAAATTGCTGCGCATGGGTCCGGGGTCAGCAGTGCACTATCGCTTCGCTCATATTGCGCCACGCCCGGGACACGAGACCTCAAAGCTTCTGGTTATACTCGCCGACCTCGGGATGGGTTCGCAGCACCGAATCCATCGCCTCGAACATGTCGCGCATTCGCCGTTCCGAGACCGGACTTTCGACCACCACCACCAGCTCCGGCTTGTTGGAAGAGGCCCGCACCAGGCCCCAGCTGCCATCCTCGAC
>DASZFQ010000018.1:0-5088 GCA_035939595.1 Casimicrobiaceae bacterium | reverse complement strand
ATCCTATTGCAATCAATCATGTCAAGAAAGGATTTACATATTGAATTTCGAGTAAATTTCGGATTCTGCAAATCCGCAAAATCCTGCCATACGAAGATGTATGGAACATCAAGGTTTTCGCAAAGAGATTTCACCAACATCATATTCTTCGCAGTCTCGATGAATCCCATTTCATCGGTGTAATATGCGTAATAGTCGTATGAGGCTTCGATCGCGAGCTTACCCCTGCCGCTCCTCGTTGTCGCGAACGAATCGGAAAGGAGGGATGGTTGTAATGAAATGATTCGTTGCCCTTTGACGTATTCCTTGCGTGTGCGCGAGGTGAAGTAAACAACCACGAGACTGGGTCTGAAGCATCCCAACTGAGTGGCAACGGTTCTCGATATGTAGTCGTTTGATGCGCCGATAGATGAAAAATTCTGCAAGTTAACTTCGTCGCGCCTGAAATTGCGATACTCGCAGTAAAGTTCGCGGAAAATGTACCCGAAGGTTTGCTCCCACTTTATACCCGAGCCAAACGTATGGCTGCAGCCGCACAAGTAGATTATTTCACGAGCGTCAGGATTGAACTCTTCACCTCTGTACCCCAGCGAGTTGAAATAATAACTCCAACTATCATCGGTGACATATTTGGGCTCGACATCGCGTTGTGAGTTGGATGAAACGTATTTGGAATAAAGCTCCGGACTGTCACCGAACCATCGACGTTCGATGTTGGGCCGTTGGGCGGCGTCGTGACCGTGGTACGGTTTGAGCACTTGATACCCTCGTGGCAAACTGCTTGGCACGGAATACGAATGTGCACCTCGATACAAATGTCAACCGCGAAGCTCCCAAGGCGATACGCTCGCCGCGCAGCGCCGCCAACGTCGCGGTCCTGCGTGCCCGCGCCGGCACCGGTCCGCCGGCCGGAACGCCGCGCGGTGCCGGCCGCGCCAGGGCGGCGGCGGTGAGCCGCAGCGCCCCAAGCCCGACGATGCCGGCAAACAGGCGCCTTTTCAATGTAAAGCCGCGGCCAAGCCGAGCATGGCCGGGGTTGTCAGGCAGCGAGGGCGTGAGGATTACTCGCAGACGATGGTGCAGCGCAGCTCCGGGCCTCGAGAACCTCCGCTTGGCGAGGTAGCCCGCGTTGGCGAGCAGCCCATCGCCCATCGCGGCGGCAGGTCGGGGCGCGGCGGGTTGCGTGGCCGCGACCCGAGCAGGATCAGGCGCCAGGTGGCAGAAATGGGGAGGCAGGCGTCAGGCCCTCCCGTGCCTCCGCCACCTCCCAGCGCACCGCCGGATCGTCCGGCGGCACCGCGGCGATCAGCGCCCGGGTGTAGGGATGCTGGGGGGCGGCGAACACCGCTTCGGTCGGGCCCTGCTCGACAATCTCGCCGCGCAGCATCACGAGCACGCGCGGGCACAGATAGCGTACCACGGCGAGGTCGTGGGAAATGAACAGCATGGAGAAGGCGTGCTCGTCGCGCAGGCGCAGCAGGAGATTGAGCGGCTGCGCCTGCACCGACACGTCGAGGCCGGACACGATCTCGTCCGCCACCAGCACCTTGGGGGCGATGCACAGCGCGCGGGCGATGTTGACCCGCTGGCGCTGCCCGCCGGAGAGCTGCGCCGGGTAGCGCGCGGCCATGTCCGGCGGCAGGCCGATGTCGGCGAGCAGCTGGTGCGCGCGCTCGCGCCGCTCGGCCGGGCTTGCGCGTCCGCGCGCCTCGAGCGGCTGGGTGACGATGCTGGCGACCGGCCGGCGCGGGTTGAGCGCCGAGCGCGGGTCCTGGAACACGAGCTGCACCGTTTCGATGCGGGCGCGGCGCGCGGCGGGGGTTTGCTCGGTCACGTCGCGGCCGGCGATGGCGATGCGGCCCGCGGTCGGCCGTTCCAGGCCGAATGGCGGCGGCGCAGCAGCAAAACGACGCGGCGAACGCGGCGACGCTGCAGACGGAGCTCAACGCCGCGTTCTAATGCGGAATGCGCTCTCGTAGGGCGCAATAGCGACCCGCCTTCGCTCGCTGCGCGAGCTACGGCGGGTTTGAGGTCCGCCGAAGCGCGGAGCGCGAAGGCGGAAGCGTATTGCGCCGATCGGCAGCGGCGCAATACGGCGCTCCGCGCCTAATGCGCCCTACGGACAAACCTGCAACGCCGCCCCGTCCATGCCCTCGGCCGGCTGGCGCAGATGCGCTAAAATCGTCGGGGCGAGATCGACGGGTGAGGAAGGCACGTTGGATACGGCCCCGGCCGTGAAGCCTTCGCCGTCGATCATCAGGAACGGCGACTGCTCGTACCGTGCCAGGCCGCCGTGCTGGCCGCAGCCCAAGTGCGTCGGCTTGCCGGATGCCGGTTTCGACTCGACGCTGCGTCCGCGGATGCCAAAGGCGTTCGGTTCGTCGTCGGATTGGAGAGAGAGCGCGAATGCCAGCCCATGGTCGGGCGCCTGGCCGACGGTCGCCAGCTCGGCCGCCGGCACCACTGCGTCGACCCAGTCACGGCTCGCTAAAAAGGTACCGATGCTTTCGGTCCTTCGAGCATGGTCCGGATGCACGTAAACGAGCGTGGAAGTGCCGCTCGTCGGGGTGACGACGTCGCCGGATTCAACGGCCTCCTTGAGCCCCGCGTCCACCAGCTCAGCCTCGACGTCGACGACGCGCGACACCGTCTGGTGCCCGTGGTCCGAGCAGGCGATCAGGACTACGTCGTCGCCGTTATCGCGGAGGCGGGCCACCGCTGCGATGACGCGCGCCGCATTGGCATCGGCCTGACGCAACGCCGCCATATTTTCAGGCGAACCTAACGGCTTCGAATGTTGTGTGGTGTCCGGCTCACCCAACCATAGGATCGCCAGCGGGACAGCGCGTCCGAAAAGCGCCTCCTTGATAAAACGCGCGGTCATGGACCGTTCGCCGGCGGCATCTCGCGCAATTCTCAATGCTTGCGCACCTTCAATGCGCTTGCGACCTGGCCCGAACGACCCCGCCCGATGATAAACATACCCGTGCCCGTCCGGATCGTGTGCGTAAGCCGCGCCCGGCGATACGTTGGAGAACAGGATCATGCCCCCATGCGGTGCCAGCCGCTCGGCCAGGGTCGGCACCGCCAGCGATCGGCCGGTAGCGCGGCGCTTGTATTGGAGAAAATTCGGATCGCCTGCGTCGTGATAGACGAGCCGCCCTTCTTCCAATAGCGCCAGCGAATTGCCCTGCAGTTGGTGACGCGCAGGATGACAGCCTGTCGCAAACGAGGCCGAGACGACGCGGGTGGCCGAAGGAAACACGGAGCGGTGCGCGGCAAAGCTTTGTGCCCCGTGCGCAAGGCGCACGAGTGCCGGCGTGTTCTCTTCGCCCATGAGATCTCGGCGCATTCCATCGAGCACCACGACGACCACCCGACGCATCCACCTCTCCGCTGATAGGACAGCTTGACGGACAAGCTGAACGTATCCGTTTTTCTTGACGGCCGGGGATGATTCCTTCGGCCGTCGGTTGTAGGGCGCAATAGCGAAGCGTATTGCGCCGATCACCGGCAGCGGCGCATTACGGCGCTGCGCGCCTAATGCGCCCTACGGGCTGCTAGCTTGCGTGTGTTCCCCGCGCGGGGCGCAACGCGGTGGCGGTGCGCCGCCGACGCGGGTCGAGGGGCAGCACCCTTGACCCGGATCAGCGGCGCACCGTTAAGCTTTGCCGAGCTTATCTTGGACCGCGAAGCGCGCATCCCGGACGCCGCGCCGCATCGGGGGAACGGGCGCGCCAAGCCGATCAGGTGGCGACCATTGCAGTGTTGGCTGCGGGCTAAGGGATACGCCTTAATCCGTTTACAAATTGCCGGCCATGCGAGTTCAGGCGCACCAAGCCTTCACTGACTCGCAACCTTGGTGCTTATATCTTGCGGTAACCCATCTGGCGATTTCGCTGCGAGTATTGCTTTCGCCGCTGCCATCAGGTTCGCTAGTTTTTGCCGGTAAACGCTTTCTGCAAGCTGGAATTCTTCCACTGCGCATTCGAGGTCTGCGTGTTTGGGCATGGTCGGGAAACCTTTCGTGAGGTTGAATTGCTAAGTCCAAACCTGTCGCCCATCAACTTAAGCTAGCACAGTTTTACATGGCCGACGATGGAAAACTGCCGGGCGGAGCGCCGCTGTGTAGCTAACTCACACATGTGTGAGCTAACTCACACAAAGGGTAGACCGGACGACTGCCTTAATTCGCTGGCCCGCTACCCCGAAACACAGGCAAGCTCGAACACAAACATGAAGATTGCCGTTGCAATCGCTAGAGCAGGATGACTTTTCTTCGAATCGTCATCCCGCTCTAGCTTATTGTTGGAGCATGATCTTTTCCGAAAACCGGTGCCCACTTTTCGGGATCATGCTCTAGGCGTGACGTCACACCCGCGGATTGCGCGCCGCCAGGATCCCGTCGCCGAGATCCATCGGGCCGCGCGCGGTCTGGTGACGGGCGTTCGGGGCGAAGTCGAACACGATCTCCCAGCCGGCCCGCGCGAAGCGCGCGCGCAGCAGGTCGTGCGCCTCGCGGCCGTGGGTGCCGATATGCACCCGGCGAACCTTGCGATCGAGATGGTCCATGAACGGGGGGATGACGTTGGCCTCGGCGTGCTGCACGTCCGCCTCGAGCAGGTCGACGCGGTCGAATGGCGCCAGCACGTCGCGCAAGGTCACGGCGGATATGAATTTGACCTCGCCGCTGTAGCCGTGGCCGAGGTCGGTCGTGATGCCGGTCGAATTGTGCAGCAGGATGTTGTCGAGCACGCGCTCGGCGTGGCCGCCGCGCCGCACCAGGTCGGCGTAGGCCTGGCGCGACTGCGCCGAGTTGGTGACGACGCTTTCGTTGAGGCCGGAGCCGGGTGTCCCGACCGGAAACAGGACCGGCTCGTTGTCTGTCCCGACGGCCGCCTGGATGATCCAATGCTCGTCCGGATCGATGCCGTTGGCGGTCATCAAGCTGCGCATCCAGCGGCACTGCTCCGGCACCGGCTCGACGGCGACGAGCCGCGCCGGCAGCGGATTGATGGCGTGCAGCGCTTTCCACGCGCCGACCAGCTGAGCGCCGAAGGCCGCGCCCAGGCTGATCGCCACGTATTT
>DASZFQ010000017.1:0-5808 GCA_035939595.1 Casimicrobiaceae bacterium | reverse complement strand
CCGTGACAGGTCCCATCTCGGTCGTTGGAGGAACGGGCGTTTTTGGCCGCCGCCTGGTCTGTGGTTTGGTGGCGACAACGGATCTTGACGTCATCGTCGCCGCCCGCGAGCGCAGCGTGGTAGGCGCGCCAGGCCTGAACCTCTTCGTCGAGGCCCTGGCGCCGAAAGTGGCCGCGCGTGGGCCGAGCACCGCGCCCGCCGCGGCTGGTCCGCCGACGACAACCCCATTCCCGCCCATCGCTTCTGGGTGACCGCCATCGGCATGGCGGCCCGCGGCGGCGCCACGGGCGAGCCGGTCGAGGCGCCCCTAATCGCGGGGGACCGAGGGTTCGAATCCCGTTTCCTCCAGCAGAGCGTCTGCAAACTTTCGGTTCCTCAGGCGGAGAGCGCTTACCTGCCTCTCGGCGGCCCAGCATTATCGTGCTGACGCGCATCACGGATCCTTTCCGCTCTCCGGCTCGCAGATCGTGTACTGCTCGCCCATGACCCACGGGCCCTTCAGCAGCCTGCGATCGATCAGCTCAAAGCATTCCGTCATGGTTGCCCACACCTTGACGCTTCATCGCCTCGATCGCCGCGGGGGACGCGCTATGCCGGCACGCGGCACCCCGATTCGCCGGCCATCGGCGCTTTTTTAGAGACGCGGAGAAAATGGGTCTGGATCAGAACCCGAGGAAGACCACCCTCACTCTCTCATAACAGGGCCACAATGCTCGGCAGGTGAGCGCTGTGCCTTCGATTTCTGCGGGGACGACGGTTGAGCTTCCTTGTCGCCCCGCATAAGGGAGCGTCGAGACTTGGTAGGAGTTGCGAACAAAACGAGAAAGATGGTTGATTGGTTTGAGCTGCTGCAGACCGATTTGCCACCGATGACCGTCACCTATCTCGAGACCCTCAATCGCGAACAGCGACGAGCCGTCGAGCATGGCGTCCGGAAGAAGAACGCGGCTCCAGGGACAGCCCTCCTGGTCATCGCCGGCGCGGGCTCCGGGAAGACCAACACCGTGGCCCACCGGGTCGCCCATCTGATCGTCAACGGGGCCGATCCCCGCCGGATCCTGCTGATGACCTTTTCGCGCCGCGCCGCGGCCGAGATGACCCGGCGCGTGGAGCGTATCGCACGACAGGTTATGGGCAGCAGCGCCGGCGTTATGACCGAAGCGCTGACCTGGGCCGGAACGTTCCACGGTATCGGCGCTCGGCTTTTGCGCGAATATGCCGACCAGATCGGGATCGCTCCCGCTTTCACCATACACGACCGTGAGGACTCGGCCGATTTGATGAACTTGGTTCGGCATGAGCGTGGCCTCTCAAAGACGGAAAGCCGCTTTCCGACAAAGGGGACATGCCTCGCGATCTATTCCCGTTGCATCAATGCCGAACTTGCGATCGAAGAAGTCGTGGGCATGACTTTCCCGTGGTGCTCCACCTGGGCGGCCGAGCTGAAGGAGTTGTTCGCGGCCTATGTCGATGCCAAGCAGCGTCAGAACGTGCTCGATTATGACGACCTCTTGCTCTACTGGGCTCAGACGCTCAGCGATCCGGGCCTCGCCGAGGAGATCGGCGAGCGCTTCGATCATGTCCTCGTCGATGAGTACCAAGACACGAACCGGCTCCAGGCTGCGATCATTTTGGCGCTCAAGCCCGGCGGACGCGGGCTGACCGTCGTCGGCGATGACGCCCAGTCGATTTACTCGTTCCGTGCCGCGAATGTCCGCAACATCCTCGACTTCCCCGCACAGTTCAGCCCGGCGGCGGAGATCATCACGCTGGAGCGCAACTATCGCTCGACCCAGGCAATCCTCGCGGCGGCAAATGGCGTGATCGGTCTGGCAGCTGAGCGCTTCACCAAGAACCTTTGGACCGACCGAAATTCCGGCGCACGACCGCGGCTCGTCAGCGTGCGCGACGAAGCCGATCAGGCGCGCTACATCGTGGAGCGTGTCCTGGAAAATCGGGAGAGCGGGTCGACGCTGAAGCAGCAAGCGGTCCTGTTCCGCACGTCGCATCATTGCGGACCGCTCGAAGTCGAGCTGACGAGGCGGAATATCCCATTCGTTAAATACGGCGGTCTCAAATTCCTCGACACCGCGCACGTCAGAGACATCCTGGCGCTCCTGCGTTTTGTTGAAAATCCACGCGACGGGATCGCCGGATTCCGCCTGATGCAACTCATCCCGGGAATCGGACCGGCATCAGCGCAGGAAGTACTCGATCACATGATGGGGGCGGCTGATCCGATCCGAGCCCTCCTCGATATGCCTTCGCCTTCCCGCGCCGGCGACGACTGGGGGACGTTTGTCGAGACGGTCGCCAGCCTGCGTGCGGGACGGAGCGGCTGGCCGGCTGAACTCGTGTGTGCCCGTCTGTGGTACGAGCCGCATCTCGAACGCCTCCATGAGGACGCCATCACGCGGCGCGCCGATCTGATCCAGCTCGAACAGATCGCGAGTGGGTATCCCTCGCGAGAACGGTTTCTGACCGAGCTCACGCTCGATCCGCCGGACGCGACCAGCGACCAGTCCGGGGTGCCGCTGCTCGACGAGGATTATCTGGTCCTTTCGACCATTCACTCGGCCAAGGGCCAGGAATGGAAATCGGTCTTCGTTCTGAACGTCGTCGATGGCTGCATTCCCTCTGACCTCGGTGCCGGCACCTCGGCCGAGATCGAGGAGGAGCGGCGCCTCCTCTATGTCGCGATGACGCGTGCCAGGGACGATCTGCACCTCGTGGTTCCGCAGCGCTTCTTCACCCACGGCCAGAACGCGCAAGGGGACCACCATGTCTATGCCCCGCGCAGCCGTTTCATTCCTAACGAGCTGCTCGGACTCTTCGAAAGGATGGCGTGGCCAGAGGCCGACCCTGAATTGGCGGCCAGAGGCGCGAGCCAAGGGGTACGGGTCGATGTCGCGGCTCGCATGCGCGGCATGTGGCGCTGAGGATCAAATCGCCACCGTGGTGCTGCCAGCCGGCACAAATGCCGCGACCGAGGCCCTGGCTGGCCTGGTAGAGCGCGTCACGTTCCACAACGAGGAGAACGGGTTCTGCGTGCTGCGGGTCAAGGCGCGCGGCCAGCGCGACCTGATCACCGTCCTTGGCCATGCCGCGATGATCTCGGCCGGCGAGTTCGTCCAGGCGAGCGGCGCCTGGGTCAACGACCGCACTCACGGTGTTCAGTTCAGGGCTTCGTTCCTCAAGGCGATGCCGCCCACGACGACCGCGGGCATCGAAAAATATCTCGGGTCCGGCATGATTCGCGGCATCGGCCCGGTTTACGCCAAGAAGCTGGTGCGCGCCTTCGGTCAAGCCGTGTTCGACGTGATCGAGCAGGAGCCGCCGCGCCTGCGCGAGGTAACCGGGATCGGCCCGAAGCGGGCGCAGCGGATCATCGCCGGCTGGGCCGAGCAGAAGGTGATCCGCGAGATCATGCTGTTCCTGCACAGCAACAGCGTCGGCACGTCTCGGGCGGTGCGTATCTACAAGACCTATGGTGCGGATGCCGTCCAACTGATCTCGGAGAACCCGTATCGTTTAGCCCGCGACATTCGAGGTATCGGCTTCCGCACCGCCGACCAGATCGCGACCAAGCTCGGCATCGAGAAAACCGCGCTCATTCGCGTCCGTGCCGGCATCTCCTACGCGCTCGCCGAGGCGATGGACGACGGACATTGCGGCCTGCCAACGGACGAGCTCATTCCCCTCGCGCAGAAGCTGCTCGAGGTGTCGCCGGAGCTGGTCGAAACGGCTATCGGCCTCGAACTTCAGGACGGCACCGTCATTGCCGATAATCTCGACGACCGGCGCTGCATCTTCCTTGCCGGTCTCTACCACGCCGAACGGGAGATCGCCGAGAGGCTCAGGGCGCTGGCGGGCGGGCGACCGCCCTGGCCGTCGATCGACGCCGGCAGGGCGATGGCCTGGGTCGCGGCGCGGACCAGGCTGGTGCTCGCCGACAGCCAAAGCCAGGCACTGCGGACGGCACTCCATTCCAATGTGCTGGTGATTACCGGCGGCCCCGGGGTCGGCAAGACGACGCTGGTCAACTCGATCCTCAAGATCCTCGTCGCGAAAAATGTCTCCATTGCGCTCTGTGCGCCGACGGGTCGCGCGGCCAAACGCCTGTCGGAGAGCACTGGGCTCGAAGCGAAGACGATCCACCGGCTGCTCGAAACCGATCCGAGAAGCGGCGCCTTCCGCCGCACAGAGGAGACGCCACTCGACTGCGATCTGCTCGTCGTCGACGAGGCGTCGATGGTCGACGTGCCACTGATGCGCTCGGTGTTGCGTGCCTTGCCGAACCGAGCAGCATTGCTGGTCGTCGGCGATGTCGATCAGCTGCCTTCGGTGGGCCCGGGGCAAGTACTTGCCGACATCATTACGTCAGGCGCCGTGCCGGTCGTGCGCTTGACCGAGGTGTTCCGCCAAGCCGCAGAGAGCCGAATCATTGTCAATGCGCATCGCATCAACCAGGGCCTGATGCCCGATCTCGCCTCGGCCGAGGGCGGCGACTTCTACTTCGTCGACGCCGCAGACCCGGAAGAGGGAGTGCGAAAGCTACTGACCATCGTGCACGATCGCATCCCCAAGCGCTTCGGGCTCGACCCGGTGCGCGATATCCAGGTGCTCTGCCCGATGAACCGCGGCGGGCTCGGCGCCCGCTCGCTCAACATTGAATTACAGAAGATGCTGAACCCGCCGGGTGAGATCCGCATCGAGCGCTTCGGCTGGACCTTCTGCCCCGGCGACAAGGTGATGCAGATCGAGAACGACTACGACCGGGAGGTCTATAACGGCGATCTGGGCATCGTGTCGCGCATCGATATGGAGGAAGGCGAGATCACCGTCGACTTCGAGGGCCGCGAGGTGGTCTACGGCTTTGGCGAACTCGACGAGCTGGTGCTCGCCTATGCGACGACAATCCACAAAAGTCAGGGCTCCGAATATCCTGCCGTAGTTATTCCGCTGACGATACAGCATTACGCAATGCTGCAGCGAAACCTGGTCTACACCGGCGTGACGCGAGGCAAACGACTGGTCGTCCTGGTCGGACAGCGCAAGGCGCTGGCGATCGCGGTCAAGGGAGCGCAGACGAGACGACGATGGTCAAAGCTGGGAGAGTGGTTAGCGACGCAATATCAGGTCAATGCGTGAAAACGGATCCGATTTGTGAAATCGCCGCGCGGCCTCCCTCTCGGCGTATCCAGGGTGGCAGGCTGGCGTCACGGGTCCATGATAAGAGCGGCAGGCACCCGGATCTCTGGAATGTTCGGCGATCCGAATTGGAGGAGCTCGATGGCCAAACCCGTTCCTACTGCTCTCACCGGGAGGGGAACGCCCGGCGATTGCGAGCGTGCACTCCTCAGCGCGCCTTTCCCGGCCCCCGGCCGGGACGTCGTAGAAGGCCAGGGTCATTGAGACGCTGGTGTAGTAGCCCATTAAGGTGATCACGTCGGTGATGCCGACATGGCCGAGCGCCTTGACCGCACGGTCGTATAAGCCCTGCGAGACCCAGCGCGAATTGGCAAGGCAAGTCGCCATCTCGTAGACCACCTGCTCGCGCTCGTCGGAGAATGAAGTGTGCAAGCCGGAAATGAGGGCTTCGACCTTATCGGCTGGCAGCCGCCAAGGTCGGGGTTTTTAGCCAGTTGCACGGCTGGGCACTGGTGAGTGTGAATCGGCATCGAACCGGGACCCTCCACGATTTCAGTCTATCTGTCTGAACGGGGGTTTAGAATCATCGCTCGGCGGGGTCCCAATCGGCGCCGATCGAGACCCCGCCATGAGGGCAAATAAGCAAGCGGAGTGAGC
>DASZFQ010000016.1:0-1748 GCA_035939595.1 Casimicrobiaceae bacterium | reverse complement strand
TGGCACGAAACGGACGTCGTGGTCGCGACGGTCGATGTCTGCTTTGTGGGGCAAAGCGGAAATGACGTGGAAGCTCCGACATTTCCGTTTTTGGCCCATCGCGTCGATATTGAGATGTCCGCTTTTCCGCCGCTTCTGGTGGCTTAGCGGACATGAATCAATTTATGAGTACACGGCCCAGCGCCTGGTTGAATCGACGGGCGATTTCGGCAAGTCGCTGGCAGTGCGACGATGGATGGTCACGCGGTTTGACCAGCCATGCAGTAGTTGTCCCTGCGTTTGCTGCTTGTCATCGACACGCTTGTGTCGAAACTGCCGAACGCGATCGAGCTGTACCTCAGTTCCGCACCGCTTGATGATCCAGTGCGGTTCCTTTCGCGCAGCCCCTAAGCCACGGCATCCTCTCGCCTTTGCGCGAGAGGATGCCTATGTTGCGGAGGACCTGCAGCGGCCCCAAAGCGACAATGGGAGGTATGCTTATGGATGCGCCTAGCAAGGAATTTGCGCTGGCGGGCAGCCTTGAGGAGCTGAAGATCAAGGGGCGGCTCGTTGTGCACGGTGGCCATCGTCCGATCCTCGTCATCTACGACCGCGGGCGCGTCTTCGCCCTCGACAATCGGTGCCCGCACATGGGCTTCCCGCTCGAGCGTGGCAGCGTCGAGGACGGCATCTTGACCTGTCACTGGCACCACGCTCGCTTCGATCTCGAAAGCGGCTGCACCTTCGACCTATGGGCGGACGACGTGCCGATCTGCCCGGTCGAGGTGCGCAATGGTGACGTCTGGGTGAAGACCACGTTGACTCATGCCGATCTCGCCGCGCACTGGCATCAGCGGCTTGCGAACGGCCTCGCCCACGACCTCGGCCTCGTTATTGCCAAGGCCATGCATGGTCAGCTCGCGGCCGGCGTACCGCAGGCCGAAATCGTACGAGAGGTGGCGCTGTTCGGAGCGCAAAATCGCGACGGCTGGGGCGTGGGTCTTACGATCCTTACCGCACTCGCCAATATCCTGCCTGTGCTGCCGGAGGAGGAAGCGTATCTCGCTCTATTCCACGGTGCACGCCGCGTGGCGGCGGACTGCGACGGCGAGGCGCCGCGGCGGGAACGCGCGCCGCTTGGAAGCCGGCCGGATCCGGCCGCGCTCAAACGCTGGCTGCGGCGTTGGACAAATGTGCGCCATCGCGAGGCGGCCGAGCGCACCCTGCTCACGGCGATTGCGGCCGGCTTCTCCCCGGCTGAACTCGCTGATGCCCTGTTCGCCGCCGCGACCGAGCGGGCTTTCGCCGACACCGGGCACTCGCTCGACTTCATCAACAAGGCGTTCGAGTGCCTCGATCTGGTCGGCTGGCAACACGCGGCGGCTCTGCTGCCGACTGTCGTTGGTCAGATGGTAGCGGCCCGTGGCGCCGAGGAATCGACTGCCTGGCGCCAGCCCGTTGACCTTGTTGCGTTGTGTGAGGAATCAACCAGCGAACTCGCGGACCTGTTCGCTGCCGGACGCGGCTCGCGTGACTGGACGGGCCACGCCGCACTTGCTCAAGAGCTGCTCGGTGACGATCCGGCCACGATCGTTGACGCGCTCAAGGAGGCGATCCGCGCCGGTGCCGCTCCTGCTGACCTTGGCCAATCCCTCGCGTACGCGGCAGCGCTCAGGGTGGCGCGCTTCGGCAATGCCAACGAGCACGCCGACTGGGAGACGGCGCATCACGTCTTCACCTACGCCAACGCAGTCCACCAGATGCTGACG
>DASZFQ010000015.1:0-3602 GCA_035939595.1 Casimicrobiaceae bacterium | reverse complement strand
TGTTCGCACCCAATATCGGCGCGCGTAACCATCCGATATGTTCGGGTGCCTGCTAGTGGGCCTGGCGCTTTTCGAGCTCCGAGACCAGTGTAGCACACGCCGAGCGGGGTTTTTTCCCAACCGATTGTGGGCCTGCCCTGCATTCGCCTACGCGGCTGGCTCGGCCGACGGGGGACCGATGGTTCGCAGACTCTTTGCTGGAGGGAGATGGATTCGAACTTCCGGTTCCCCAACAGATCCGCTCCAGGTTTCGAGAACACCTTAGGCGCGCGCCTTGCAGCACGAGACGTCCGCCGGCGTAGCTTTCGCAGGCAATTCCGGTTCGTAGCGGTCGTGGTGACGCACCCATTCCATCTTGTAGAAGGTGTCCCGCTCGTCGCGGCCCTTGGGTGTGAGGTCGAGCAGCCTGTACGTCCCCATCATCACCTCCACGCCACGTCCATAGGTCGAATAGGTGTGAAAGACATCGCCCGCATCGTCCTTCCAGAACACGCTGATTCCGGGCCATTCCTCGAACGCATAAGGCCAGGTGCCGTAATTGTAGGGAAGCTCACCTTTGGCCACTTCTTCCGGTGTGAAGCTCACGCGGAAATCATAATTGAAGCTGCTGCCGTGCGAGGACAGCCACTTGAACTGCCAGCCCATGCGTCGGCGAAAACGCTCGATCTCGGCGAACGGCGCGCGCGAGATGGCCACGAACGTGACGTCGCGATGCGCGAGATGCACGGTGATGCCGTCGGTGTGGTCGGCCATGAAAGAGCAACTCGGGCAACCCTGCTCCGCGCCCGGCGTGAGCATGAAGTGCTGCACCATGAGCTGGCGGCGGCCGTTGAACAGACCGGCAAGCGTCTGCCGGCCGTCGGGCCCGTCGAAGGTGTACGCCTTGTCGACGCGGACCCAGGGAAGCTGCCGGCGCAATTGAGCGACCTGATCGCTGCGCCGCGTCAGGTCCTTCTCGGCGGCAAGCAGATCGCGTCGCGCCTCAAGCCAAGCATCCCATGTCGCAGTTTTGTGGGTTGTCATTTTATGTCTCCTTCGATAGCCGTTGTCTGCCCGCCACTAACCGACGGGAGACGCACCATGATCATCATCGGGCCAAGTCAGGCCGCTTGCCGGAAGTCGCTGAGGTGGGCCTGCAGCGCGCGTTTGAAAGCAGGCCGGGCTGTGCAGCGGTCGATATAGGCGGCGAGGCGTGGATTGCGCTTTGCGACCTCTGAATGGAACCGCAGCACCGTTGCCATCATCAGGTCGCCAGCGGTGAAGCGCTCACCATCGAGGAAAGGCTTGTCGCCAAGTCTTTTCGCCACGGCATCGAGTTTCTTGTTCATGAATTCGACGGCGCCCGGCCGGCGCAGCTTCGCCCATTCCTGGTCCGCGTAAGGAACGTCGATGAGGAATAGATTCACGACGGACGGCTCAACGGAATTGAGCGCTGCGAACAGCCACTGGACAGCGCGGGCGCGCGCTGCCGGGTTTTTCGGCAGGAGCGCGTCGGAACGCTCCCCGATATGAAGAACGATCGCGCCCGATTCGAACAGGACGAGCCCGTCTTCTTCGAAGATCGGGACCTGCCCGAACGGCTGCAATAGATGGTAGTCAGGTTTATCCTGATCTCCCTGTTCGAGCAGGCGGACGTTGTAGGAAAGGCCGGCTTCCTCGAGCGCCCAGCGCACGCGCACGTCGCGCACCAGACCCTTGGCGAAATCCGGAACTTGGCTGAAGGCGGAAATGGTTATCATAGGGATTACTCCTTTTCATTTGATCGAGTGCAAGTATGTTTCTTCTTGAAGGGCGCTGATCCTGCCGGCGTTCATCTGTCACGAGGAATACTTAGGGCACGCCATCGAAAGGTGAGAGTGACAAGTGTGTCGGGATTTTGAATGGACTCCCTGATTACAGCGGCGGCCCGCGCGCTCGCATTGGGCGACGCCCTTGGCGCGCTGAACCACATCGCCTTGCGCAACGATGCGCCGGCGCTGGCGCTGCGCGGCATAGCGATGGCGCAACTCGGCGACCTCGACCGCGCCAAGATGCTGCTGCGGCGAGCGGCCCGCGCCTTCGGCCCGAGAGAGGCTGTGGCTCGCGCGAGATGCGTTGTCGCCGAGGCCGAGATTGCGCTCGTCTCCCGCGATCTCAATTGGCCCGCCAGGGCGCTCGAGGCCGCGCAGGTGGTGCTTGAAAAGCACGGCGACCGCGCAAACGCCGCCCACGCGCGCTATCTTGCGATCCGCCGCCTGCTGCTGATCGGTCGGCTCGATGCGGCGGAACGCTTGCTGGCCGGCTTCGATTCCGCGCCGCTGCTGCCCGCGTCGCGAGCGGGCCATGAACTGGTCATCGGCGGGATCGCAATACGGCGCCTGCAGATCAAGGCGGCACGCGCAGCCTTGGCACTGGCCGGACACGCCGCCCATCAGGCCCGCATCCCTTCGCTCACGACTGAAGTCGAAGGCGCGGCGTGCATCCTCGACACGCCGGCGGCGCGGCTCATTGCGCGCGGCAATGAGCGCCTTCTCCGGCTCGATGAAATCGAATCTTTGCTGGCGTCGAAGGCGCTCGTCGTCGATGCCTGCCGGCGCGCGGTCTGCCACGCCGGCGGATTAATTTTGCTCGAAACACGCCCGGTTCTATTCGCATTGGCCCGCGCACTAGCCGAAGCGTGGCCGGATGACGCGCCACGATCCACGCTGCTCGCGCGTGCGTTCCGCGCCAAACATGCCGATGAATCGCATCGCGCGCGACTGCGCGTCGAAATCGGGCGTCTGCGCAAGGCGCTGGTGACAGTTGCCGGGATCGACGCGACCGAGGATGGCTTTGCGCTCGTGCCGGTCCGCGCCCGCGACGTGGTCGTGCTCGCCCCGCCGACAGATGAAGCGCATGCGACGGTGCTCGCTTTGCTTGCGGACGGCGAAGCGTGGTCAAGTTCGGCGCTGGCTTTGGCGCTCGGCGCAAGCACGCGCACCGTGCAACGCGCACTCGACGATCTGACGGCGGACGGCAAGGTACAGGCGGTCGGGCAAGGCCGCGCGCGTCGCTGGATGGCGCCGCCGGTGCCAGGTTTCCCGACAACCTTGTTACTCCCGGCCGGGCTGTCCGGTGGTTAGTTTGAGCGCACCAACCGAACAGCCGAGAGGATCACGTTATGAAACGAACAGCGGCAAACATCGTCCGCGAATACGGCCCCTTTCCGGATGTCACCGACGTGCATGGCGTAAGCTATGACGGTGCCAATGTCTGGATCGCGACCGGCGAAACGCTGAACGCTGTCGACCCGGATAGTGGCAAGATGGTGCGCGCAATCAAAGTTCCGGCGCATGCCGGCACTGCTTTCGACGGCCAACATCTGTTCCAAATCGCCGGCGACCGAATTCAGAAGGTCGATCCGCAAACCGGCGACGTTGTCGCGACCGTCCCGACGCCCGATGGCGGCGCCTCCGGAATGGCCTGGGCGGAAGGAACACTCTGGGTCGCCCAGTACCGCAACCGCAAGATCCATCAGGTCGATCCGCAAACCGGCGCGATTCTTCGCACCATCGAGTCGAACCGCTTCGTCACCGGCGTCACCTGGGTCGGTGACGAACTCTGGCACGGCACCTGGGAAGCCG
>DASZFQ010000014.1:0-1677 GCA_035939595.1 Casimicrobiaceae bacterium | reverse complement strand
ATGGTCTCCGAGAGTCCATAGCCTTCGTAATAGGTGATGCCCCGGTGCAGCAGCCGCTGCGCCACGGCGGCCGGCATCGCGGCGCCGCCGCCGCTCAATTTGCGGATCGAGGACAAATCATAGCGCTCGATGTCCGGGTTCATGAAGAAATCCTGGATCATCGTCGGAACCGCGGTCCAGCTCGCGATCCGATAGCGCTGCACGCATTCCGCTGCGACGACGCGGTCCCAACGCGGCAGTAGAACCACGGTATTGCCGTTGTAGAGCGGGCCGTTCATGCTGCCTTGCATGCCGGTCACGTGAAAGAAGGGCGCGACCGCGAGCATCGTCAATTCAGGCTGCACCGTGAACCAGCGCATCGAGGCCACCAGCGTATGCATGGTCGTACGGTGCGTATGCATGCAGGCCTTGGGCTCGCCGGTGGTGCCGGAGGTGTACGGCAGCACGCACAAATCGTCGGGACCCGCGCTCAAGGGTCCCGGAGGCAGGCCGCTCGCGAGCGCATCGCCCCACAGCGTGACACCGGCCCGCGCAAGGCCGACGCGCGGCGCTGCAATGAACTCCGGCACGGAGAGATCGGTGGGCTGTTTCAAATAATCCGAATATGCGGTGACGATCACATGCTCGAGTTCCCTCGAATCGAGGAGCGGCGCGATGCGCGAGTACAGCTCCTGCGAGACGATCGCAGTCGTGGTTGCTGCGTCCTTGGCGCAGCGAAGAACTTCCTGCGTGAGGTACATTGGATTGAGCGGCACGACGACCGCATTGGCGCGCAGGATGCCGTAATAGGCGATCACGAACTGCGGGCTGTTCTGCATGTAGAGCAGCACGCGATCGCCCTGGCGCACACCGCAGCGCTGCTCGAGATAGCCCGCGATCCGCTGCGCTTCGTCGTGAATCTCGGCAAAGCCGATCGGCGAGTCGTAATAGACGAGACCGGGTTTGGCAGGATAGCGCCGCGCGGACACCTCGAGGTTGTAGAACACGTTGGTGGCCGGCGCGTCGAGGTGCTGCCGCGAATGATCAGGCCAGGATTTTAAGTGCCTGTCCGACATGGTGCGCTCTCAGGCTGATCGGCACCGGACAGCTCGAGCTTGCCGATCTGCGCGCGGTGCACTCTTCATTGCAGCCACCCGTCAGGTCACTTCGAACAAGCCCGCCGCCCCCTGGCCGCCGCCAACGCACATCGTCACGACCACGAGCCTCGCGCCGCGCCGCTTGCCTTCGATGAGTGCGTGACCCGTGAGGCGTGCGCCGCTGACGCCATAGGGATGTCCGACCGCAATCGCGCCGCCGTTGACGTTCAAGCGCTCGTCCGGAATGCCGAGGCGATCGCGGCAATACAGCACCTGGCAAGCGAATGCTTCATTGAGCTCCCACAGATCGATATCGCCGACCTTGTAACCGGTACGGTCGAGCAGCCGCGGGACCGCGTAAACCGGACCCACGCCCATTTCGTCGGGTTCGCAACCGGCAACCGCAAATCCGCGAAACAGCCCCAAGGGTTGCAGGCCGCGCCGCTCGGCGAGTTTGCGTTCCATGATGACGCAGGCGCTGCTGCCGTCGGAGAATTGGCTCGCGTTGCCCGCCGTGATGACGCCGCCCGGCAGTGCCGGCCGGATCTTGGCCACGGCTGCGAGCGTCGTATCGGGCCGGATGCCCTCATCGGCGTCGATC
>DASZFQ010000013.1:0-3364 GCA_035939595.1 Casimicrobiaceae bacterium | reverse complement strand
TGCGTGGGATGTTGTCCTTGATCCACAGCGTCACAATCGAAACGAGCCCGATAACGAACGCGAGGCTTACGTAATTGTGAGTGTATTTCGCGTATTGCGCGACGAGCGAGAACGCGTCCGGTCCGATCAGCGGGCGTAGCGCGACCTTACCGAACGTGATGTTGAGGCCGGTGAGCGCGAGCACGACGAACGAGCTAGCCGTCAGCCAGTGGCAGAAGCGCTCGAAGCTGGTGAAACGGAGCACCCGGATCCCGGAGCGCCCGGCGGAAACCCGCATGCGCCCGAGGAGAAGATAGCCGGCGGCGAGCACCGCCAGCATGCCGAAGATCGCGACCACGCCGATCCGGCGCAGCAACACCTCGTGAAAATAGTCCCAGATCCGGCCGTCGGGCTGAATGAGCACGGCCTCGCGCTGGGCGGGGATCGTGATCGTTCCCTGGATGCGGGGAAATTCGCGCAGCAGCGTCTGCTCGTTCACGGCACTGGCGTCGGGGTCGATCACCGGTGACGGCTGCGCCGCTGCCGGCGGCGACGTTCGCTCCTGAGCATTTGCCGGGATTGTCGTGGCGACGACGCCGAGAAAAACAAACGCCGTGAGCACGCGCAGGACTGCCCATGGCTTCCACATGCGTTGTCCTTTCATTCGGCTCATGGGCGATGGCCGCTAGATCGCGACGCCTTCGCGATACGCGGTCCGCCAGCCCCAGGCGCCGGTGCCGTAGCCGCGCGTGAGCACGCGCTCCTTATAGATCTGCGCGATGATCTCGCTGTCGCCGGCCAGCAGCGCCTTGGTCGAGCACATCTCGGCGCACAGCGGCAGCTTGCCTTCGAGCAGCCGGTTGGCGCCGTATTTGCGGTATTCCTCGATGCTGCCGGGCACTTCCGGGCCGTCGCCGCCGGCACAGAAAGTGCACTTGTCCATCTTGCCGCGCGAGCCGAAGTTGCCGACCTGCGGATATTGCGGCGCGCCGAACGGGCAGGCGTAGAAACAATAGCCGCAGCCGATGCACAGGTCCTTCGAGTGCAGCACCACGCCCTCGGCGGTCGGTACGATGCAGGTGACCGGGCAGACCGCCGCGCACGGCGCGTCGGTGCAATGCATGCACGCCATCGAGACCGAACGTTCGCCCGGCTTGCCGTCATTGATGGTGACGACGCGCCGGCGGTTGATCCCCCATGGCACCT
Organism: Casimicrobiaceae bacterium; assembly: GCA_035939595.1. Taxonomy (GTDB): domain Bacteria; phylum Pseudomonadota; class Gammaproteobacteria; order Burkholderiales; family Casimicrobiaceae; genus PALSA-1003. Next base: position 2,179 of record DASZFQ010000013.1, on the reverse strand, counting down.
GGTTCTCGTTCTTGCACGCGGTCACGCAGGCGTTGCACTCGATGCAGCGGTCGGCGTCGCAGAGGAATTTCATGCGGGCCATGGCAATTCCTCATGCGGCGGTGATCTGGCACAGCGTGACCTTCGATTCCGGCATATTGGTCACCGGATCGTAGCCGTAGGTCGTGATGGCGTTGGCAGGTTCGCCGAGCACGTAGGGATCGGCGCCGGCGGGAAACTTGTTGCGCTGGTCGACGCCTTCGAACCAGCCGCTGAAATGATACGGCATGAAGGCGACGCCCTTGCCCACGCGCTCGGTGACGAGCGCCTTCATGCGCGCCTTGGAATTGTTTTCGGCGCCCGTCACCCAAACCCAGCCGCCGTCTTTGACGCCGCGCGCAAGCGCATCCGCGGGATTGATCTCGATGTACATGTCCTGGCGCAGTTCGGCGAGCCAGATGTTGGCGCGGGTTTCGTCGCCGCCTCCTTCGTAATCGACGAAGCGGCCCGAGGTGAGGATGAGCGGAAAGCGTTTGGCAACGCCCTGCGCGACCGACGCCTTCTGGACGGTGAAGCCGATGTTGGGCACGCGCAGCTGCACCGCGTCGGGGAAGGTCGGGTATTTGGCGACGAGATCGATGCGCGGTGAGTGGACCGGCTCGCGGTGGGTCGGCACCGGGTCGGGCAGGTTCCACGCCACCGCGCGCGCCTTGGCATTGCCGTAGGGAGCGCAGCCGTGCGCGATCGCGACGCGCTGAATGCCGCCGGAGAGATCGGTCGACCACGATACCGGGTCGATGTTGCTGCCGCCGACCGATTGGATCACGGTCATCTCCTGGGGCGTGAGTTCGTTGTCCCAGCCGAGCTTCTTGAGCACGGCCATGGTGAACTCGGGGTAGCCGTCCTTGATGTCGGAGCCGAGCGAATAGGAGCCCTCGGCCAGCAGGGTCGCCCCGTTGCGCTCGACCCCGAAGCGCGCGCGGAAGGTGCCGCCGCCGTCCTTCACGTGCAGATCGGCGTTGTAGAGAATGGCGCTGCCGGGGTGCTTCATCTCCGGCGTTCCCCAGCACGGCCACGGCAGGCCGTAGTATTCGCCCTTGCACGGCCCGTCCTTGGCGCGCAGCGTGACGAGGTCGAAGTCTTTCTGATTGTCGCGCTGCAGCTTCAGCCGCTCGGGAGATTGACCGGTATAGCCGGTGCTCCAGCCGCCACGGTTGATCTCGCGCAGCAGGTCTTCGGCGGACGGCACGTTGCCGTTGACCGCGATGTGCTTGCACAGCTCGTCGGCAACACCGAGCTTGGTTGCCAGCCGGTAGATGATCTCATAATCCTCCTTGCACTCGAAGATCGGCGGTACAACCTGGTCGTACCATTGGATCGAGCGATTGGAGTTGGTGCGCGTGCCCGACGACTCGAACTGGGTGCCACACGGGAGCAAATAGGTCCCGTCCTTGCGCTGCGACACGTAGGTCCAGTTGGTCGGCACCGTGTCGACCACGACCAAGAGGTCGAGCTTCTCGAGCGCCTTTACCGCCTCAGGAATGCGGGTCAGCGTATTGCCGTTGTGGCCGAACACCATCATGGCCCGCAGATTGTCGGATTGGCCGATGTCGCTCTTGGCCAGCAAAGTCGCGTCGAACCAGCGCGGCGAGGCGATGCCCGGCATTTCCATCAATTTCTTCGAGGCGAAGCGGGACTGGACCCAGTCGTAATCGACGTTCCACACGCGGCACCAATGCCGCCACGCGCCTTCGTCGAGGCCGTAGTAGAGCGGCAGGCTGGTGACATCGAGCCCGAGGTCGGTCGTGCCCTGCACGTTGTCATGGCCGCGGAAGATGTTGGCGCCGTTGCCGAAGCCGCCAACGTTTCCGGTCGCCAGCAAGAGAATGCAGCTCGCGCGCACGTTGGCGGTGCCGACCGTGTGCTGGGTCTGGCCCATGGCCCAGATCAGAGTCGACGGCCGGTCCTTGGCGAACTTCTCCGCCACGCGCTTGAGCTGCTCGCCGGGAATGCCGGTAACGCGCTCGACTTCGTCGGGCGTCCACTTCGCGACTTCGCGGCGGACCTCGTCCATCCCGTAGACGCGCTGCGCGATGAATTGCTTGTCTTCCCAGCCGTTCTGGAAGATGTGCCAGAGCATGCCCCAGAGCGCGGCGATGTCGGTGCCCGGGCGGATGCGCACGTATTCGTTCGCGTGCGC
>DASZFQ010000012.1:0-102329 GCA_035939595.1 Casimicrobiaceae bacterium | reverse complement strand
GGCGGTCGAAGCGATGCTCATCGAGCACGCGCGCGCTCGCGGCATCGTGCGCCGCGCGTTTCAACCCGCTGAGATCGTCGAGCGCTGTCTGCTCGGCATGATCAACGAGGCCGCGAGCATTCTCGACGAGGGCGTGGTCGCCCGCGCCTCCGACATCGACGTCGTCTGGCTGACCGGTTACGGCTTCCCGCGGTTTCGCGGCGGCCCGTTGTACTACGCCGACCGGTTGGGCCTGGCGCGGGTGGTGGAGCGCATCGAGGCGCTGCGCGATCGGTTCGGTGCTGCTTACTGGACACCGGCGCCGGCACTCAAGCGCCTGGCGGCGACGGGGCGGGGCTTCTACTGGACCTGAAGCGCAGCGCACCCTATGCTCCCGTGACAGAAGGTGCCGCCTGGACCGGCGCACGGCTGGCCGGCGGCCCCGGGTTCAGCGCCCAAGGTCCGCAGCGGCAGGCAAGGAGGGGATCCATGCAAGGCTTGCGCCGGCGCTCCCGGCGGGAATTTCTGCTTGGCAGTGTCGCCACGGCCGCATCCGCATGGCTGTCGCGGGTGGTCTTCGCAGCCGATCCGGTCAGGATCGGCTTGATCCTGCCGCTCACCGGTCCGTTCGCGTCCACCGGGCGCGAGGTCGAGGCCGGGGTCCGGCTGTACCTGCAGCGCAGCGGCGACGCGGTCGCCGGGCGCAGGCTGGAGCTCATCGTCAAGGACGACACCGGTCTTGCGCCGGAGACGACCAAGCGCATCGCGCAGGAGTTTTTGGTCCAGGACAAGGTAGCCATCCTCGCCGGCTTCGGTCTGACGCCGCTCGCGCTCGCCGCCGCGCCGGTTGCGACGGAGGCCAAGGTACCGATGATCGTCATGGCCGCGGCGACGTCGATCATTCCGCAGCGCTCGCCGTTCATCGTGCGCTCCGGATTCACGGTGCCGCAGATAACCGCGCCGCTTGGCGACTGGGCGGCGAAGAACCGAATCGGGACGGTTGTCACGCTGGTGACCGACTACGGTCCGGGATTCGATGCGGAAAAAACCTTCGTCAAGCGCTTCGGCGACGCCGGTGGCACGGTCATCGAATCGCTGCGCTCGCCACTGCGCAACCCGGATTACGCGCCGTTCCTGCAGCGCGTCAAGGACGCCAAGCCCGATGCGCTGTTCGTGTTCGTGCCTTCGGGCGAGGGCACGGCGGTGCTCAAGCAGTTTGCCGAGCGCGGCCTGAAGGGGGCGGGCGTGCAGCTCATCTGCACCGGTGACGTGCTCGACGACGACCTGCTCGAGGCGATCGGGGAGCCGGCGCTGGGCGTGGTCAGTTCGCACCATTATTCGGCGGCGCATCCGTCGCCGGAAAACAAGGCCTACGTCAGCGACTTCCAGCAGGCCAACCAAGGCATGCGACCCAACTTCATGTCGGTCGGAGGCTATGACGGCATGCAGCTGATCCACGCCGCGCTCAAACAGACTGCGGGCAGCGTCGACGGCGTGCAGCTGGTCGGCGCCATGAAGGGCATGGCGTGGACGAGCCCGCGAGGACCGATGGCGATCGACGCGGCGACGCGCGATGTGGTGCAGAATGTGTACATCCGAAGGTGCGAACGCGTCGGCGGCAAGCTGTTCAACGTCGAGTTCGAAACGATCGAACAGGTCAAGGACCCTGGAGCCTGAGGCAACGTTGAGCCAGCGCACCTCGCCGCCGTTTCGCGCCGATCACGTCGGCAGCTTTCTGCGCCCGCCGGAACTGCTTACCGCGCGCGAACGCTTCGCCCGCGGCGAGATTGGCAGGGCGGCGCTGCGCGCGGTCGAAGATACCGCTATCGCCACCGTCGTTCGCCTGCAGGAGGATGTCGGACTGCAGGGGATCACCGATGGCGAGTTCCGCCGCACGTATTTTCATATCGACTTCCTCGAGCAGCTCGAAGGGGTCGAAGCCCGCGGCGGCCTCAGCGCGCATTTTCACAGCGCCAAGGGCGACGTCGACTTCGCCCCGCCCGTGCTGCACGTAACGGCGAAGGTCCGTCACGTACAACCGATCCAGGTCGCGGACTTCAATTTCCTCAAGGCGGCGACCACGCGCACGCCGAAGGTGACCATCCCCTCGCCGACGATGCTGCACTTTCGTGGTGGGCGCGAGGCGATCAGCCGCGAGGCGTACCCGGATCTCGAGGAGTTCTTCGCCGACGTGGCCGCGGCGTATCGCGCCGAGCTCAGCGCGCTCGGCGCCGCCGGCTGCACCTATGTGCAGCTCGACGACACCAATCTCGCCTATCTGTGTGACCCGAAGCTGCGCGAGGGCGCACGCTCCCGGGGCGACGATCCGGACGAGCTGCCGCGACGCTACGCCAAGCTCATCAACGCGGCGATCGCCGACCGGCCGCCCGGGATGACCATCTGCACCCACCTGTGCCGCGGCAACTTCAGGAGCGCGTGGGTCGCCGAGGGCGGGTACGAGCCGGTGGCCGAAGTGCTGTTCAACGACCTTTGCGTGGACGGCTACTTCCTCGAATACGACGACGCGCGCTCGGGCGACTTTTCGCCGCTGCGCTTCTTGCCCAAGAACAAAATCGTGGTCCTGGGACTGGTCACCACCAAGGTGGGTGAGCTCGAATCGAAGGACACCCTCAAGCGCCGCATCGACGCAGCGGCGAAGATCGTCGCGCTGGAGCGGCTCTGCTTGTCGCCCCAATGCGGCTTTTCGAGCACCGTGCACGGCAACGAAATCGCGCGCGACTCGCAGGTGGCAAAACTCAAGCTCGTCGTCGAGACGGCGCGGGAGGTGTGGGGTACGTCGTGAAGCGTGCACCGCCGGCCGCCGGCATGGCTCTTGCGTTGTACACCGGGTCACCTCTAGAAACCGGGCAATGCCCGCGCCCATGGACAATAAACGTCAACTTCGCGCCCAACGTGCGCCCGGCACGGCCGGAACCGACCCCGCAGCCGGCCCTGCGCACGCGGGGAGTGCCTCCGACCGGTCCCCGAAACTGGGCGAGATCCTGGTCGCGCAGGGTAAGATTACCCCACAGCAGCTCGCCGTGGCGCTCGACCGGCAGAAGACCAGCGGTCGCCGCCTGGGCGAGGAACTCGTCAAGGCGGGCTTCGTGCAGCGAGCGGTGGTCAGCCGGGCATTGCGCATCCAGCGCCGTATCGTCTTCGGCGCGTTGACGACGCTGGCCGCATCAACGATCTCGCCGCACGTCGATGCCGCGACGGTGCGCAGTCAAATCGCGGTCACCGCGTTCGTGCCCGCCCAGACCAACGGCCGAGTCGTGACCCAACCGTCGGCGCTGACGGTCACCGCCGCCGATATCGCTCGCGGCTACGTCGACGTGGCGACCGCGGCCGAATTGCGGGTCACCAGCAACGATCCGACCGGCTACATCGTCGACTTCTTCAGTCGGCTGCCGATCTTCACCGCCGTCACGGTAAGTTCGAAGGACGGCAGCGCAGACTTGGGCCCGGATGGCGGGGCGATCATCGAGCGCGCGCCTGCGGGCCGCGACATGCCGCTCCATCTTTCGTTTCGCTTTCTCCTGTCGGCGCAGGTCCAGCCCGGAACCTACCCCTGGCCGCTGGCGCTCAATGTCCGACCCCGCTAAAGGCGCGCGTCAGAAGCTGACGGTGGCGGTGACGTTGTCGAGGTAGGGGTTCCCGAGCGTAACGTTCCCGACCGCGGCATCCTGCAGCGCCGGAATCTGCCCGTACACCGTCTGCATGACAGTCTGGCTCGGGTTGGTGAATTTGTTGAGCTTCATCGTCCCGCTCACGGTCTGGCTACTCCCCGTGCCGTCGCCCCAGACCACCGAGTAGGTGTTGCCGGTGTAGAGGTTGTAGAGCAGTGCGTTCGCGCCGCTGAACATTTTCCGCTGCACAAAGCTGTTGCTGCTGCCCGTGGACAGGCTGATCACGTAGCTCACGTTGCCGTCATTGGCGGGCGGAATCAGGCTGCAGGTGACCGACAGGGTGCCGGTGCCGTTGACGGAGGAGACGGCAAAGACGTCATAGCTGCCAAAGCTAAGACCGGGCGTGGAGATGCCGCAGGTGAAGGCGGCCGAGGCGCCCTTCGAGAGCAGGCAAAACCCCAGCGCGAAGACGAGCCTGCCGGCGCCACAGGCTCGCAGGGCCTTCACCCCTCTCATCGCGTCACCCCGTGACAGACGAAGGTGCCGAGATCGGGCAGGGGTTCGGCGGACGGCGGGAACGCGGCGTCAAACTCGCAGCTGCGGCCCTTCCAGCTCGCGCGCAAGCGGTTGTGCTGGTCCAGGCCGGTCACGTAAGCCTCGCCGTTGAGCGCAACCGGGAAATCCTCGTCGCGGCCGACGACCTGCACGATCGCACCCGAGGGCATCGGCCCGCCGTCGTCGAGCCGCAGGTGCAGGGTCGCGCCATGGGATCGGCGCACCGGGAAGTCGAACAGCAGTCCGCTGCGGTAATAGGGCACCGCGTCGATCTTGAGCTTGTCGACCTGGGCGTCGAGCGGCAGGTCATGATCGTCGATCGACACCCGGTTGACGTCGTAGGCGCGCAGCAGCGGCAGCACCGCATAGCCGTCGGCGTCGGTGCGGCCGACCGGCTGGTTGTCCTGCAGGACGGTGACCCCGGCATAATCGGCGACGCGCACGACCCCGAAGCTGTCGGTGATCTGCCGGCTCAAGAAGGGATGGTCACCCACGATGCCGATTCCGCCCACGATGTTGACCTGGCCGGCGGTCGAACCCTGAAACCGCGCCGCGTCGACGGTGTAAGTGCCGATGTTGTTCTGCCAGGAACCGCTGGCCTGGATGTCGCCATCGGTATGGGCGACCAGGCGATAGCCGTAGCCCTCGCCCAGCGGCAGGCTGCGCTGCAGGATAGCGCTCGTATCGTTGCTATTCGTGCCCGGCTGGTTCGAGCTTCGTGTCCCGTTGTAGCTCACGCCGGCCAGCGTGCGCTCGTCGAGCGGGACGGTGAGCGTCGCACCGAGCGCGATATTCCCGGTGATGCCGTAAGTCTTCGCCGCGGAGAGGTTCAAGAACGCCCAGCGCCCAAGGCTCACCGAGTAGCCGATCGACAGCACGTGGATGTTGGGCTGGGTGCGGAAATCCTGCGCCACATAGGTTATGTTGGCGCTGCCGAAGCGGTCGAGCTGGTAGCCAACCGATCCGCTGAGCTGCCGCAACGGCAGCGGAGCCTGGGTCGTGACACCGATCTCGCGAAACGCGGTACTGGTCCATTGCGCCTGGGCATTGAGGCTCAACTGCCCGGTCTGGCGTTGGAAGCCGACGCCAGCGAGCGCGCCGCTGCCGCCGCCGCCACTGACTGCCGCGCTGGCGCTGGCGACGCCGATTTCGTTGATCAGGTAGTTCGCGGCCACACCGCCGTCGGCGAGGCCGGGCATGAGTTCGGCGTGAACCTGGCCCGTCAGCTGATCGGTCAGGCCGCGGCTGAAGGTCGCGCTGGCGATCGCCGGGCCGTAGTCGGAGCTCGCGACCCCGAAATTCTGGCGTTCGAAGCCTGCTTCGAACGAGTAGTCGTTGAGCCCTTCCTTGAGCAGATTGACGCTGGCGTAGAACGGCTGCGAAATGAGCTGCTCGCGACCGAACAGGTCGCGCACCACGAGCTGCACGTTGCCGCTGCCGTTAACGGTGGGGATGTTGGTGATCGAGAACGGGCCGGGTGGAACCGGCCGCTGTGCGACCAGCGCGTTATTGACGAACACGTCGACCGTCGACGGCAGCGCTGCCTGGCCGTTGGCGGCCAGGGAAGGAAAGGTGATGTAGCCGGGTTGGGTGGCGAAATTGGTGCCGTATTGGATGCCGCCAAAACGCACCGCCCGGCCCCACGCGCCGGGCACGTTGGTGGCGTCGCCCATGCGCAGCGTGGTGAGCTGCTGCGGAAAATCGCTCGTCCAGGTCGTCTCCAGGCGCACCGTATCCTTCACCCCGGCATTGTCCTGGCTGAGCCAGCTGCCGATCAAGACGCCATAGGAGCTGAAAACGCCAACTTCGAACTGGCCTGCGTATTGCGACTCCCCCGAAGCCCGCGACGCAAACAGGTTGTAGTTCAGAAATCCGCCCAGCTGCGACGGCGTCGGCGGCGGATACGCCGCAGCCGCGTTGGCGAACTGCGTATCGGTGAAGGCCCGTGGCGGCGCGGAGATCGTAAGCCGCTGTTTGGCGGCGTCGTAGACGTAGGTCACCCCGGCAATCGCGTCGAGCGGATAGTACGGCGTACCGTCGTGGAAGCGCGGCGCCACGTCGGGCCGCCGCAGCCGCCACCGGTCGAGGCTGTCGACCGGCACCGCGATCTTGCCGTCGGCTGCGCGCAACACCAGCACCGTGTCGGCGAGTCCCTGCGCGTTGACGTCGACCTGCAGCAGCAGCTCTTCGGCGCGCGCTTCCGGCGCGAACAGTCCCAATCCGGGCGGCGGGACGCGCTCGGTCGCGCTGGGCTGGGCGCTAGCCGGGCCAGTGAAGGCGAGCATGAAGAGTGCCCACAGGACGGCGTGCCTAGCGCTCGACGTTGACCGGGGTGTCGATCGCACCGGCATCGGTGTCGGCTTTCAGACGCAACTCGCTGACCGCCTGGACGCGGTCCGGAGGCACGGGCAGCGTCCACAGGCGACGCTGCCCGGCCAGAACGTAGGCGAGCGCCGTTTGGTGCGCGAGCGGTTCGCCCGCACCGGGGCGCCAGAGCTCGAAGCCGGTGACCTGCACGTGGGTGTTGCCGGTGTTTTGCGCCGTCAGGCGAACGGCGCCGTCGGCACCGATCTGCGCCGACCATTCCAAGCGCCGGATCGCCGGCACGGTTGGCGGAACGAACACCGGAACGCCGACCCGCAGCGCCACCTGCAGTCCTGTGAACCCCGGCTTGGGTGGGGGCGGAACTTCTTCCAGATACAGGCGGTAGGTCAGCTCGCGCTGCGGGTCCGGCGCACGGCGCAGACCGACGCGAACGATCTGCTCGCCCCCGGCCGGAACGGTCATGATCGGCGGGGTCACCAGTGCCTCGTTCGTCGGGGTGTAGACATCCTGGCCCTTATCGTCCTGCGACCAAGCGACGAGGCTCGCCTGAATAACGAGCGCGTCATCGCCATCGTTGCGCACCGTGATCGCGGTCGTGGCCGATCCTTTGGCGATGTCGACGCGGATGGGATTGACCTGGAACGACCCGGCGGGGACCTCGCTGGCGAAAAGACAGAGCGCAAGGGCGAGCCAGGGGAGGGGGCGAGAGGCGGTGGCGATCGAATTCATGCGAAGGGGCAGCCATCGTGCGCCGCGTGGTGGATGAGCTCAGAAGTTTACCGTTGCCACAACCGTGTCAGCGTAGGAACCCATGCTTACGCCCTGTCCGGCGGGGATCGTGCCGCAGACGCTGTAGCTGCGCGGCGCCCGAGTGAGCGGAGGGGTCGGCGTGAACGCTTCCCCGGGTGAGGAACCCCACGGCACGGCGCCAGGAAAACGGCAGCCGGTTCCGGGCATGGCATCGGGCGGCAGATAGAGTTCGTAGGTGAGGCGGTCAGCCGCCCCACCGCCTGTGGAGAGCGCCATCTGCCGTCGTTCCCCACTGGGATTTTGGCCCAGGTCCAGAGTGATCCTCGGCGCCGAGCCCTTGGTGCAGGCGATGCTCACCCTGCCCGCGGCGTTGAGCGGTGCGATCGCGTTGGCCTGCAGCGATTCGTAGCGGCCGAAGCTCACCGCACTGGCGCTGATGGTGCAGTTGGCGCTGACGTTCGCGCTCACGTCGAGCACAGCCGTGACGCCGAGCCCCGTGGTGCCGAGCGCAGGCCGCGCCACCACCACCCAGAACGCCAGCGCGAGGGTGGATATGCCGGCAGGCGCAGCCCGGGAGTGTCGTTTGGGTCGGTCGAACGCGTGAGCCATCACAACCCCGTTTCCCGAGGCGCACCGGCGCAGCTAATCGGCTGCGCCGGCACCTGTCTCGCGAACCATCGCGGGGGCGGATGCGGCCCCTGCAGCAGGGCGGGGCGCCTGGAGCGCCCTCGGCCTTAGAAGTTAACGGTGGCAACGACCGTATCGGAATACGAACCGACGCTCACGTCCTGACCGGCGCTCACAACACCGCAGATGTTGTAGGCGCGCGTGTTCTTGCTCGCCGGTACCGTCGGGGTGAAGATGTTCGCCCCAGTGGTGCCCCAGACAGTGCCACCTGCTACTGCCGGACAGGCGGTACCCGGTGTGTTGTTCGGGGGCTGGTAAAGCTGGTAGCCCAGCACATCGGTGTTGGCGCCGTTGAGCATGTTGCGCTGCGAGCCGCTGGCGTTCGCACCCAGGCCGAGGGTGATGTTCGGTGCCGAGCCTTTGGTGCAACCGATGGTCACCGTGCCGGTACCATTGAGCGCGGTGGCGGCGTTGACGACCACCGGGTCATAGGCGCCAAACGCAACGGCGGTGGTGCTGATCGTGCAATTGGCCGCGATGTTCGCCGTCACCGCGAGGTTGGTCGGTGTGCTGCCGGCGTGAGCCGGGGCCGGTGCGAGTAGTGCCGCGCCTACGCCGAGTAGAGACGCGAGGGCAAGCGCGCTTGAAACCTTGCGAAGCTGCATCGGGTACATGATCGTCATTCCTTCTCTAATGTTATACATGATAGAAAAATAAAGCCAAGTTTCAGTAACTTATCACCTGGTACTAATAAAACTGAGCAGCTAACCAGGCTAAGTTGATGAGTTACTGAGGGGAAGATTTGCAGGCCTTCGCCCTTGTCCTACAGGTAGCAAGGGCCATGCCAGAGCTGGTCGGTCACTCAACCTACCGGAGCCGATACGGGCGCGGCCGCACCCAAGGCTGGCTCTTAGTCCGAAAACAGAGGCACTTATAACCAAAAGTGTGCTTTGCTCCTGGGCCGGCACGAGAGGCTGCCAAATCACGGCAGAAACGCGCCAACTACGCTCCGGGTAGGGTCTTTCGGTCGGGGAAGGGGTGGCACATCTGCGTCATATTTGAACCGTAACATTGGTTGGCTTCCGACCGACTCTTCGCATGCCGGTGTCTCTCTCGATCGAGCCCTGACCGTGTCGTACGGGGATACCCCGGTGCTCGACTGGATCGGACTCGAGGTCGAGCGCGGCCAAATGGTGGGGTTGCTGGGCAGCAGCGGCTGCGGCAAGACCTCCCTCCCGCGCGCGATCGCCGGGTTCGTCACCCCGGACGCGGGGATCATCCGCATCGACAGCCGCGACGTCGGCCGCCTGCCGCCGCAATCCCGCCGTGCGGCGATGATGTTCCAGTCGTATGCCCTGTGGCCGCAGAGGAGCGTAGCCGACGACGTTGGCTACGCATTGCACATGCACGGCTCAAGCTGCCGTAGCACAGCGCCAACCTGCTCGTGTTTCCTCAGCCGCAGGCGGTGCCAATTGTCCCTGTCTATGTCAACATCGCCCAAGTGTTCTACCCGATCGGACTCTCGTGCCCGACGTGACCACGCTGCCGCCGCGGATGTTCGACACGGCGATGGGCAGCAACTATCCGATTGCCTCGATCGCGGCGCTTTTGCTCCGGATACCGTCGATCGCGCTCATGCTCCTCGTCGATGGCTTGACCAAGCCCGACGTCCTGACCATGGTGGGACGCTAGCGCAATGGCGCGCCGAGGAACCGTGGCGGGCGGCCCCCCCAGCCTCACCGTGGCCGGCGGCGTGGCCACGATCCGCTTCGAGCGCCCCGCGGAGCACAACCGCATCGATCCCGACGATATCGCGATATTGCGCGACCACCTCGATCAGATCGGCGCGATGCCCGCGGTGCGCACGCTCGTCTTCCGCGGCGCAGGCGACAAGACCTTCAGCTCCGGCTTCACCCTCGGTGCGATCCGCGAGCGGCTAGATCGCCGTTTCGAGGACCTGCTCGACGCGATCGAACACTTTGCACTGCCGACCATTGCCGTGCTCCATGGCGGGGTCTACGGCGGCGCGACCGACTTGGCACTGTGCTGCGATTGGCGCCTCGGCGTCACCGGCACGCGCGTGTTTATGCCCGCGGCGCGCTTCGGCCTGCACTATTATCCCGGCGGCCTGCGCCGCTACGTCTCCGCGCTCGGCGCAGCGCAAGCCAAGCGCATCTTTCTAACTGGCCAGACGTTGCGCGCGGAGGAAATGCTGCGCATCGGCTTTCTGACCGAGCTCGTGTCGCCGGGGCGGCTGGAGCGAACCCTTGCCGACACGCTCGCCGCGATCGCCCAGTGCGAGCCTTCGGTGGTGCAATCGATGAAGCGGCAGCTCAACGCCATCGCCGCCGGCGACGCCGCCCAGATGCAGGCGCGCAAGGCATACGAGGCCTCGCTGGCCTCCACCGAGCTCAAGCGCCGGCTGGCGGCGCTCGACCCCAAGCGAGCACGCTAGGGCGCCCGCGAAAGCCGGCGCATTCTGTGCGATTATAGTTGCCAGTCGCCGTGCGCCATCAGGTTACGCGCTCACCATGAATGCATTCGAAGTTGCGACCGACCCGCGTTCGCACGCTGCCTTGCCGCCGGTCGACAAGATCTGCCACACGCCGCAGCCGACGCCACCGTTCGACGACGAGGATGAGGACGAGGACGACGATGACCGCGGTTCCGGCGGCGGCGACATCGATCCCGACGACGACGAAGGCTGGTCGGAAGAGGATGACGAGGATGAGGACGAAACGCTGTGGACGGCCGCCGCAGCGCGTCACGCCGGGCACCGACGCTAAACCGGGGCGCGACTGATGGACAGCGCGAGCGGCGACCGGCGCGGCGACCGCGGCGCCGATTCCGGCGCCCGCGCCACGCCGTTGCGCTACCAGTCCGGATTCGGCAGCGAGTTCGCCAGCGAAGCGCTGCCCGGCGCCCTGCCGCAGGGCCAGAACTCGCCGCAGCGGGTTGCCTACGGGCTGTATGCGGAGCAGATCTCCGGGACCGCGTTTACCGCGCCGCGTCACGCCAATCGCCGCTCGTGGCTGTATCGAGTGCGCCCGGCGCTGTCCCACGGCGCGTTTCACGCCCTCGATGTGCCCCTGCTCAAGAGCGCGCCCTTCACCGAGGCGCCGCCGCCCACGCCATTGCGCTGGGATCCACTGCCCCTGCCATCGGCCCCGACCGACTTCGTCGACGGCCTGATCACGATGGCCGGCAACGGCGACGTGGCGCTGCAATGCGGGATCGGCATTCACCTCTACGCGGCCAACCGGTCGATGCAGCGGCGCTACTTCTACGATGCGGATGGCGAGTTGCTGCTCATCCCGCAGCAGGGTGCGCTGCGGCTGGCGACGGAATTCGGCCTGCTCGACGTTGGCCCCGGGGAAATCGCGCTCATCCCGCGCGGCGCACGCTTCCAGGTGGAGCTCTTCGACGCCGCGGCGCGCGGCTACGTCGGCGAGAACTACGGGGCGCCGCTGCGGCTGCCGGAGCTGGGGCCGATCGGCGCCAACGGGCTCGCCAATGCGCGCGATTTTTTAGCGCCCGTGGCCGCGTTCGAGGAACGCGAGGGAGACTTCGAGTTGGTGGCCAAATTCGGGGGCAGGCTGTGGGCCGCACCCATCGATCACTCGCCGCTCGATGTCGTTGCCTGGCATGGCAATCACGTTCCATACAAGTACGACCTGGCGCGTTTCAACGTCGTCAACAGCGTGAGCTTCGATCATCCCGACCCATCGATCTTCACCGTGTTGACCTCGCCCTCCGACACGCCGGGAACGGCCAACGTTGACTTTGTGATCTTTCCGCCGCGGTGGATGGTCGCCGAGCATTCCTTTCGCCCGCCCTGGTTCCATCGCAACGTGATGAGCGAATTCATGGGCCTGATCGACGGTGTTTACGACGCCAAGGCGGAAGGCTTCGCGCCCGGCGGCGCAAGCCTGCACAACTGCATGAGCGGTCACGGGCCCGACGCGGCGACCTTCGAGCGGGCGAGCGCGGCCGCGCTCACCCCGCACAAGATCGAAGCGACGCTCGCCTTCATGCTCGAGAGCCGCTATATCATCCGGCCGACGCGCTTTGCGTTGGAGGCTCCGCAACGGCAGTCCGACTACCTCGCCTGCTGGCAGGACCTGGGCAAGCACTTCACCGGCAAGCCCTGATGGCCGCAGCACACGCCCCGGCGCGCTCGTTTGTCGACGTCGCCGCCGATTCGCATTTTTCGCTGCACAACCTTCCCTACGGGATCTTTGCCACCGCGGCCGATCCGCGCCCGCGCGCCGGGGTGGCGATCGGCGAGTCGGTACTCGATCTGGCCGCGCTGGAGGAGGGCGGCTTGCTCAGGGTCGCGCCGCCAGGCGCGCGCGTATTCGATCGTGCGACGCTGAACGACTTCATTGCGCTCGGCCGTCCGGCATGGACCGCGGCGCGGGCGCGCATCGGCGAGTTGCTGAGCGCGGATCATGCCGAGCTGCGTGACGCGCCCGAACTGCGCGCCAAGGCCCTGCTGCCGCGCGCCCAGGCGCGGTTGCAGCTGCCGCTGGCGATCGGCGGTTACACCGACTTCTATTCCTCGAAGGAACATGCCACAAACGTCGGGTCGATGTTCCGCGATCCGAAGAACGCGCTGCTGCCCAACTGGCTGCACATGCCCATCGCCTACAACGGCCGGGCGAGCTCGGTCGTTGTCAGCGGCACCGCGGTCCGCCGTCCGCAGGGCCAGCTCAAGCTGCCCGACCGGGAGCAGCCGATTTTCGGCCCGTCGCGCAAGCTCGACTTCGAACTCGAGACCGCTTGCGTCGTCGGCGAGGCCAATGCGCTGGGCGAGCCGATCCCAATCGCCGAAGCCGAGCGGCACATCTTCGGCCTCGTGCTGATCAACGACTGGAGCGCGCGCGACATCCAGCAATGGGAATACGTGCCGCTCGGGCCGTTCAACAGCAAGACCTTCGCCACGGCGATTTCGCCCTGGATCGTGACCCTGGATGCGCTCGAGGAGTTTCGTGTCGCCGGGCCGCCGCAGGAGCCGCAGCCGTTGCCCTACCTGACACAGGCGGGGCAGCACGCCTTCGACATCGCGCTCGAAGTGCGTATCCAGCCGCAGGGTGGCAAGACGGCGACGATTTGTCGCACCAACTTCCGCCATCTGTACTGGAGCATGGCGCAGCAGATCGCGCATCACACCGTGTCAGGCTGCAACCTGCGCGTGGGCGATCTTCTGGGCTCGGGGACGATCAGCGGCAGCGCAGAGGGCTCCTGGGGGAGCCTGCTCGAACTGGCATGGAATGGGCAGCGCCCGCTCGCCCTGGGCGGTGGGACGACGCGGTCGTTCCTGCAGGACGGGGACCGGGTCACCCTCAGCGGCTGGTGCCAGGGCGATGGCTACCGCGTCGGCTTCGGCGAAGTAAGCGGCGAAATTCTCCCGGCCGCGTGAGGCTGCGGCAGGCGCGAGCCCTCCGTCTCACGCGCGCTTGAGGCCGCCGAAGCGGCGGTAGAAATACGCCGCCGCCGGCGGCAGGGACCCGCCCTGGGTTGAGAGCATCGCCAGCAGATGCTGCTCCGCGCTTTTCTGGGTCAGGCGATAGAAATCGCGACACAGTGTGTAAGCCGCCGCCGCCGGCCAGCGCCGCGGCAACAGCGCCGGTGGCAGCTGCGGATCGTGCAGGGTGACGCGACGAAAGGCGTGGATCAACAGGCTGCGCACGACAAAACAGCGCTCCGGATCGATGCTGCCGTCGCGGCCGAAGTTGCCGCTGACCGTCACGAAGCGCGCGAGGAAGCGGCGGTACTCCGCGGCAACGCCCTCCAGGTTCCAGCAATCGCGGCGATAGGCGGCAAGCGAGCGTGCAACGAGCCCGAGCGCCTCCCGCCCTCTGATGACCGACACCCGCCCCTGCAATCCGATCTCGGCCAAAATGCTGGCCAGGACATCCTGCGTTGGCGCACCCGCAGGGCGCAGGAAAACGCCCGGGACCAACACCCCGAAGCCCTCCCAGCCGAGCTCCTTGCGCAGCCCGCGCCGCTCCGCGGCCGAAAGGCCAGCCGCCGGGGCGAGCACGACGACCCAGCTGCCATCCCAGTCGGTCGCCGGCCGGGCATAGATGCGCCGATAGGCGTGCTCGAAGCGCGCCAGGCCGTGCGCGGTCAGCCGATACAGGCTGCGCCTGCCGTCGGCCTGCGCCTCGAGCCACCCTTCGCGCGCAAGCCGGTAGACGCTGGTGCGCACCAGCCGCTCGTTGAGCCCCAGCGGGGCGAGCAGGCGAATGAGCCCGGAGAGCCATACCGCCCCGCCGTGCGGGGCGATCGCATCGCCCCAGACGGTGACGACGAGCGACTTCGCCTTGAGCGGGGCGCGGGCAAGCTCGCGCCGGATCCAGCGATCGATCGCGCGCTGCGCCGCGAGCTCGGATGAAGGGCTTACGCCCATCGTGATACAGAATTTGCACCGCTCATCGAAAAAGTGTATCGTAATTCTCCCGCCGCGGCCAGCCTGCCTGTCGGCGGGCAGCGCACAGGAGGTCGAGGGCAATGTATGCGCAGATGGTCGATACCGGAGCGAAGAGGCTCCGCCCGCTCGCGGAACTCCCGCCCGACGAGCGTGCCTTCCAGGAACGCATCGACGCCGACGTGCGCATCGAGCCCAAGGACTGGATGCCGGAGGCCTATCGCCAGACGCTCATCCGGCAGATTTCGCAGCATGCGCATTCGGAGATCGTCGGCATGCTGCCGGAAGGCAATTGGATCACGCGCGCTCCGACGCTCAAGCGCAAGGCGATCCTGATGGCCAAGGTCCAGGACGAAGCCGGGCACGGACTTTATCTGTACGCGGCGGCGGAAACCCTGGGCGTGTCGCGCGACCAGCTCGTGGCCGACCTGCACGCCGGCAAGGCCAAGTACTCGAGCATCTTCAACTATCCGACCCTCACCTGGGCGGACATCGGCGCCATCGGATGGCTGGTCGACGGGGCGGCGATCATGAACCAGATACCGCTGTGCCGCTGCTCGTTCGGGCCCTACGCGCGGGCGATGATCCGCGTGTGCAAGGAAGAGAGCTTCCACCAGCGGCAGGGGTTCGACATCATGATGACGCTCTGCCGCGGCAGCGCCGCACAGAAGGCCATGGCCCAGGATGCACTCAACCGCTGGTGGTGGCCGTCGCTGATGATGTTCGGACCGCCGGACGCCGATTCGGTGCATAGCGCGCAGTCGGCGCAGTGGAAGATCAAGATCCTGTCCAACGACGAACTGCGGCAGCGCTTCGTCGATCAGACCGTGCCGCAGGCCGACTACCTCGGGATCCGCATGCCGGACCCGGCGCTGAAGTGGAACGACGCGCGCGGGCACTACGACTTCGGCTCAATCGACTTCGAAGAGCTCTACGCGGTGGTTCGCGGCAACGGGCCGTGCAACCGCGAGCGCATTCGCACCCGGGTCGAGGCCTGGACCGAGGGCGCATGGGTGCGCGAGGCGGCGCTCGCCTACGCGGCCAAGCAGGCGGCGAGGCAAGCCGGGGCGGCGAAGGCAGCCGCGTAGGCACGCAGGTCAATCAAAGGGAGCCCGGATAATGGATCGATCCGAATGGCCGCTGTGGGAAATCTTCATCCGTTCCCAGCATGGGCTCGCGCACAAGCACGTCGGCAGCCTGCATGCGCCCGACGCGGAGATGGCAATCAAGAACGCACGCGACGTCTACACCCGGCGCAACGAAGGGGTGAGCATCTGGGTGGTGCCGTCGGCTGCCATCACCGCCACCGCTCCCGGCGCGAAGGAGCCGCTGTTCGACCCGGCGAACAGCAAGGTATACCGCCACCCGACATTCTTCCCCATGCCCGATGCGGTCAAGCACATCTGATATGGACCTCGAGCGCGCGCGCTTCGATTACCTGCTGCGGCTTGCCGACAGCGACCTCATCCTGGCGCAGCGTCTCGGCGAATGGGTCGGGCACGGCCCGGTGCTCGAGGAGGATATCGCGCTCACCAACGTCGGGCTCGATCTGCTCGGGCAGGCGCGGCTGTGGTTCGCCTACGCGGGCGAAGTCGAGGCGCGCTTCGAGGGCAGCGGCCGGGACGAGGACGCGCTGGCGTTCCTGCGCGACGGCGGAGCGTTCCGCAACCTGCTGCTCGTCGAGCAGCCCAACGGCAATTACGCCGACACCATGGCGCGGCAGTGCTATTTCGACGCCTGGCATCGCTTGCTGCTTACCGCCCTCGTCGGGTCGCGCGACGCGCGCATCGCCGAAATCGCCGCCAAAGCGCTCAAGGAAGTGATCTACCACGCCGAGCGCAGCGCCGACTGGGTTATCCGCTTAGGCGATGGCAGCGAGGAAAGCCACGGCAAGATGCAGGCAGCGATCGACGCACTGTGGATGTATACCGGCGAACCGTTCGTTCCCGACGCAGCGGAACTCGATCTGGCGCCGCAGGGGATCGCCTGCGACACATCGACGCTGCTGCCGGCATGGCGCGAAGCAATCGATGCCATTCTGACCGAGGCGACACTGCGCATCCCCGAAGCGACGTGGATGCAGCAGGGCAGCCGGCGCGGCGTGCACAGCGAGCACCTGGGACACCTGCTCGCCACCATGCAATCGATGCAGCGGGCCTATCCCGGAGCGCAGTGGTGAATCGCGACGTCGAAGCGAAGCGGCACGACGCGGCGATCTGGCGCCTGCTGGGGGCGATTCCCGATCCGGAGATCCCGGTCGTGTCCATCGTCGACCTGGGGATCGTGCGCGACGTGGCGTGGCACGCGGGCGAGCCGCTGATCACCGTCACGCCGACCTATTCCGGCTGTCCGGCCACGGCGGTCATCATCGCCGACATCGGCCGCGCGCTGACCGCCGCCGGCTTCGCCGCGCCTCGGGTCGAAATTCGTCTCGCCCCGGCATGGACGACCGATTGGATCGGCGCCGATGCGCGGCGGCGGCTCGCGGACTTCGGCATCGCCCCGCCGGGGGCGCGCATCGAGTCGGCGCGGCAGGTTATCTCCACGACGGGCCTGCGCCGGCGCGCGGCGCCGGCGATCGTTGCTTGCCCGCGCTGCGGCAGCGTGCGCACTGCCGAGTTGTCGCGCTTCGGCTCGACGCCATGCAAGGCGCAGTACCGCTGCGAGGACTGCCTGGAACCGTTCGATTACTTCAAGCCGCATTGAGTAAGTTCCATCCGCTCAAGGTTGCCCATGTCGCGCGCGAGACGCGCGACGCGGTGGCGCTCACCTTCGACGTGCCGCCGGCGCTCAAGGACAGCTTCCGCTTCGTCCAGGGCCAACACCTCACGCTACGCGCCGACATCGGCGGCGAAGACCTGCGCCGCTCGTACTCGATCTGCTCCGCGGTGCAGGATGAGACGCTGCGCATCGCGGTCAAGAAGGCGCCGGGCGGGGCGTTTTCGAACTGGATCAACGACCACGTGCGACCCGGCCAGGTGCTCGAGGTCATGCCCCCGATGGGGCATTTCAATGTCGCGCTCGATCCGCGGCAGCGCCGGCACTACGTTGGCTTTGCCGCCGGCAGCGGCATCACGCCGCTGTTGTCGATCATCAAGACCACCCTGGGCACCGAGCCACACAGCCGCTTTACCCTCTTCTACGGCAACCGCTCCTCGGCCGCGGTGATCTTCAAGGAAGAGCTCTCGGACCTCAAGGACCGCTACCTCGAGCGCTTCAACCTGGTCTACGTCATGAGCCGCGAGCCGCAGGACATCGCCGTGTTGAACGGGCGCATCGACCAGCAGAAAACCGATGCGCTGCTCACCCACTGGGTCGACGCGGCGGCGATCGACACCGCGTTCGTGTGCGGTCCGGACGGGATGATGCAGGCGGTGTCGAAGTCGCTGCAGGCGCATGGCGTGGCGAAAGCACGCATCAAGATCGAACTTTTCGCCGCCAGCATCCCGCGCCACGAGCGCAAGCCGCAAGCCGCGCCTGCGCCGGGCCACAGCGAATGCGCGGTCACCGCGATCATCGACGGCGCGGCGCGACAGTTCACGCTGGAGAAGACGAAGGACAACCTCATCGACGGAGCGCTCAGGCAGGGTATCGAGCTGCCGTACTCCTGTAAGGGCGGCGTGTGCTCGACCTGTCGCGCCAAGCTCGTCAGCGGCGAGGTCGACATGGACGTCAATTTCGCGCTCGAGGATTACGAGATCGCGCGCGGCTTCATCCTGTGCTGCCAAAGCTACCCGGTGACCGACACGGTCGTCGTCGATTTCGATCAGCCGGCGTAGCGCGAGCGGAAGCCACGGCGTCGCCGATACCTGCTAACCTTTACCTGTTCTCGCGAGGAGAGTTCCTGCGTGTCCCATCCCCTGTTTGAACGCCACCGGGCTTTGCTCGAGCACGCGCTCCAGGCCATCGCCGAGCGTGGCTACTGGAGCGCATTTGGCGAATCGCCCAGCCCCAAGGTCTACGGCGAGGGCGCGGCCGAGGCCGGCAAGGCCGCGTTCGAAGCGTTGCTGCAGCAGCCCTTCGCGCTGCCGCTCCCGGGCACCGTCGGCGCGGTGGGCAAGGAGCGTTCGCCTTACGGCTTGACGCTGGGCGTGACCTATCCCCGGGTCGATCTCGATGCCCTGTTCGCGGCGATCACGCCGGCGGCCGCAGCCTGGCGCGACGCCGGTCCCGAAACCTGGGTCGGCGTGGCGCTGGAGATCCTCGCCCGCATCAACCGGCGCAGTTTCGAGATCGCGCATGCCGTGATGCACACCACCGGCCAGGCCTTCGTCATGGCCTTTCAGGCCGCCGGGCCGCACGCGCAGGACCGCGGCCTGGAGGCCGTCGCCTATGCGTGGGACCAGATGCGCCGCATCCCGGCCAGCGCAACCTGGGAGAAACCGCAGGGCAAGAACGAGCCGCTGAAGATGGAGAAGCGCTACCGCGTCGTTCCGCGCGGCATAGGCCTGGTCATCGGCTGCAATACCTTTCCGACCTGGAACGGCTACCCGGGCCTGTTCGCCAGTCTCGCCACCGGCAACGCCGTCGTCGTCAAGCCGCATCCAAACGCGATCCTGCCGCTTGCCATCAGCGTGCAGATCGCGCGTGCGGTGCTCTCCGAAGCGGGCTTCGACCCGAACGTGGTAACGCTGGTGGCACACGACGCTGGCGACGACACGGCGCAGAAGCTCGCGCTCCGTCCCGAGGTCAAGCTCATCGACTTCACCGGCAGCAGTGCCAACGGCGAGTGGCTCGAGCGCAACGCGCATCAAGCCCGGGTCTTCACCGAGAAGGCGGGGGTGAATCAGATCGTCGTCGACTCCGCGACCGACATCAAGGCCGTCGCCCGCAACGTTGCCTTCTCGCTTGCGCTCTATACCGGCCAGATGTGCACCGCGCCGCAGAACATCTATGTGCCCCGCGGCGGCATCGACACCGCCGAGGGCCATCTGAGTTTCGATCAGGTCGCGCAGGCGCTGGGCGAGGCGGTACAGAAGCTCCTCGCGGATCCTGCGCGCGCGGTGGAAATTCTCGGCGCGGTCGTCAACGACGGCGTCCTGCAGCGCCTCGATGCTGCGCGCGGACTCGGGACCATCGTCGTCGACAGTCAGGTCGTCACCCACCCGCAGTTCCAGCAGGCGCGCATCCGCACGCCGCTGATCGTCAAGCTCGAAGCTAAGGACGAGGCGACCTATCTGCAGGAATGGTTCGGCCCGATCGGCTTTGTCGTCGCCACCGCCGATACGGCCGAAAGCCTCGCCATCGCGCGCCGGGCGGTGGTGCAACACGGCGCGCTGACGCTGTCGCTGTATTCGACCCGGCCGACGGTGATCGAGCAGGCAGTCAGGGTGGCGGAGGAAGCCGGCGTCGCGCTGTCGATCAACCTCACCGGCGGGGTGTTCGTCAACCAGTCGGCGGCCTTCTCGGACTACCACGGCACCGGCGCCAACCCGGCCGCCAACGCCGCGCTCACCGACGCGGCCTTCGTGGCGAGCCGGTTTTGCGTCGTCCAGCATCGGCGGCACCTGGCGTAAGCGCGGCTAAGCGATGGCCTACGACAACATCCTGTTCGACCGCGACGGCGGCATCGCCCGCCTGACGCTCAATCGTCCGGAGCGGTTGAACAGCTTCAACGACGCGATGCACGCCGAGGTGCGCGACGCGCTCGATCGGGTCAGGGCCGACGTATCGTTGCGCGTGCTGCTGCTCACCGGGGCGGGTCGCGCCTTCTGCGCCGGCCAGGATCTCGCCGATCGCGCCGTGGCCCCCGGGGCCGAAGCGGTCGATCTGGGCGCATCCATCGAGCGCAACTACCGACCGCTGGTGCTGGCGCTGCGCCGGCTGCCGTTGCCGGTGGTGTGCGCGGTCAACGGCGTCGCCGCCGGCGCGGGCGCGAACATCGCGCTCGCTTGCGATCTCGTCATCGCCGCCAAGTCGGCGACCTTCATCCAGGCGTTCTCCAAGATCGGCCTCATCCCCGACTCGGGCGGCACCTATTTCCTGCCCCGGCTGGTGGGCACCGCGCGCGCCATGGGCCTGGCGATGCTGGGCGAGCGGCTCATTGCCGAGCAGGCCGCGGAATGGGGGCTCATCTGGCAGTGCGTCGATGACGGCGAACTGTACGTCGCGGTCGAGAAGCTGCTGCGTACCCTGGCCGGCGCGCCGACCGCGGGGCTGGCCGCCACCAAGCGCGCGCTCTATGCCTCCGCCGACAACAGCCTGGAAACCCAGCTCGACCTCGAGCGCGATCTGCAGCGCATGCTCGGTCGCAGCGATGACTACCGCGAAGGCGTGGCCGCGTTCACCGCCAAGCGCGCGCCGCGTTTCGGCGGGCACTAGAAGCATGTCGCCTTCCTAGCCATGGCGGAGCACCACCCCGCCCCGCCGGCGGAAGCGCAGGCGCTGTGCGAGCGCGTGGTCGCCGCCATGTACGCGCGCGACCCTGCCTCGCAGGCGATGGGCATGCGGCTGGGGAGAGTCGGACCCGGACGCGCCGAACTGACGATGACGGTGCGCGCGGACATGCTCAACGGCCACGCCATCTGCCACGGCGGCTTCATCTTCACGCTGGCCGACAGCGCATTCGCCTATGCCTGCAACAGCTATAATCTGACCACAGTCGCTTCCGGTTGCGCCATCGACTTTGTCGCCCCGGCGCGCGAGGGCGACATGCTCAGTGCCGTCGCGCAGGAGCGCAGCGTGAGCGGCCGCACCGGCGTCTACGACATCGAAGTGAAGAATCAGCGCGGCGAAACGATTGCCTATTTTCGCGGCAGGTCGTATCGCGTCAAGGGCCACGTGATCGAAGCGCCGTAGGAGGAGGGATGCCAGCCCGAAGACCCGCGCCTGGCGATCTGGAGCCCGTCGAGAGCGCGAGCCGCGACCAATTGCAGGCGCTGCAGCTAAAGCGCCTGCAGTGGACGCTGCGCCACGCCTACGATCACGTGCCGCACTACCGCGCGCTGTTCGATGCGACAGGCTTCCACCCCAACGATCTGACCTCGCTGTCCGACCTCGCCCGGCTGCCGTTCACCACCAAGAAGGAGCTGCGCGAGCACTATCCGTTCGGCCTGTTCGCCGTCCCGCGCGAGCAGGTCGTGCGCATTCACGCCTCGTCCGGAACCACCGGCAGGCCGACCGTCGTCGGCTACACCCGCAACGACATCGAGGTCTGGGCGACGGTGATGGCGCGGTCGATTCGCGCCGCCGGCGGCCGGCCGGGCGACATCGTGCACATCGCCTACGGCTACGGGCTTTTCACCGGCGGCCTGGGGGCGCATTACGGCGCCGAGAAGCTCGGCTGCACGGTGATCCCGATGTCGGGCGGCATGACCGAGCGGCAAGTGCAGCTCATCGTCGATTTCAAGCCGCAGCTGATCATGGTGACGCCCTCGTACATGCTGGCCATCGCCGAAGAGATGCAGCGCCAGGGCATCGAGCCGAAAACCTGCTCGCTCAAGATCGGCATCTTCGGCGCCGAGCCCTGGACGCCGACGATGCGCCAGGCGATCGAGGCCAAGCTCGACCTCGATGCGCTCGACATCTACGGCCTGTCCGAGGTGATCGGCCCCGGCGTCGCGCAGGAATGCATCGAGACCAAGGACGGGCTGACCGTGTGGGAGGATCACTTCTATCCGGAGATCATCGATCCGGACAGCGGCGAAGTCCTTCCCGACGGCGCACCGGGCGAGCTCGTGTTCACCTCGCTCACCAAGGAAGCGTTACCCGTCATCCGCTATCGCACCCGCGATCTGACCCGCCTTTTGCCGCCGACCGCGCGTGCCATGCGGCGGATCGGGAAGATCACCGGCCGCTCCGACGACATGCTCATCATCCGCGGGGTGAACCTGTTCCCGACCCAGATCGAGGAGCTCATCCTCGCCCACCCCGCGCTGGCGCCACACTACCAGCTCGAGATCGAGCGCCCGCACCATCTCGACGAGCTCACGGTGCTCGTCGAGCGCGCTCCCGGGGCGGCCGGGGCCGACGGCGACGCGGCCGGCGCGCGGCTTGCGCACCAGGTCAAAAGCCGCATTGGCGTCAGCGCGGGGGTACGCGTGGTCGCCTGCGGCGGCATCGAGCGCTCGGTGGGCAAGGCCAAGCGGGTCGTCGACAAGCGACCGAAAACCTGAGGAGAGCCGTTCATGGCCGAGAAAACGTTCGCCTCGCAAGCCGACCTGGAAGAAAAGCAGATCAGCTTCGACAAGCTCTCCGAGCACGCCTACGCCTACACCGCGCAGGGCGATCCGAACACCGGTGTGGTGATCGGTGACGACGCGGTCATGATCATCGACGCGCAGGCGACGCCGGTAATGGCCCGGGATGTGATCGACCGCGTGCGCGCGGTGACCGACAAGCCGATCCGCTACGTCGTGCTCACGCATTACCACGCGGTTCGCGTCCTCGGCGCATCGGGCTACCACGCCGAGCACATCATTGCCAGCCGCG
Source organism: Casimicrobiaceae bacterium (assembly GCA_035939595.1). Lineage (GTDB taxonomy): Bacteria > Pseudomonadota > Gammaproteobacteria > Burkholderiales > Casimicrobiaceae > PALSA-1003. Next base: position 79,601 of record DASZFQ010000012.1, on the reverse strand, counting down.
ACACCTTCGAGCTCATCGCCGAGCGCGGCGAAGCCGACATGAAGAGCGAGATCGCGCGCTTTCCGCGCTTGTTCCGCGCCGTCGAGTCGGTACCGGGGCTCACCTGGCCGACGCTGGTGTTCGAACGCCGACTCACGCTCTGGCTGGGTCGGCTGCAGGTCGAGCTCATGCAGCTCGGTCGTGGCCACACCAAGGGCGACACAGTGGTCTGGCTGCCGCAGGAGAAGATCCTCTTCTCCGGCGACCTGGTCGAGTACGCGGCGACCCCGTATACGGGCGATGCGTACTTGAGCGAGTGGCCGGCGACGCTCGACGCGCTCTCCGCCCTCGATGCGCAGCAGCTGGTGCCCGGGCGCGGCGCCGCGCTGCGCACCCCCGCGGCGGTGCGCGCGGGCTTGGACGGCACCCGCAGCTTCGTCACCGAGATGTTCGCGGCAGTGAAGCAGGGTGCCCAGGCGGGCAAGGACCTGCGCAGCGTCTACCGGGAAACCTACGCGACGCTGCAGCCGAAATTCGGCCATTGGGTCATTTTCGATCACTGCCTGCCGTTCGACGTGTCGCGGGCCTACGACGAGGCCACGGACTACCGCGATCCGCGCATCTGGACCGCCGAGCGCGACAAGGAGATGTGGGATGCGCTCGAAGGCTGAGGCAGCCGGTTTTGCCGGCCGGCGCAGCACGAACCCAACATGAAGACGTATACGCAGCCGGTGTACCCCTACGCCAAGCCAGCCGAGGCCGCCGGCTCGCCGCGCCACTGGCCGGTGATCGTCGCCGGCGCCGGACCGGTGGGCCTTTGCGCGGCCATCGATCTTGCGCTGCGCGGCATCGACGTGCTGGTGCTCGACGAGGACGACACGGTGAGCGTCGGCTCGCGGGCGATCTGCTGGTCGAAGCGCACGCTGGAAATCTTAGACCGGCTGGGCTGCGCCGAACGGCTGGTGCAGAAGGGCGTGCGCTGGAATGTCGGGCGCGTTTTTTTCCGCGGCGAACAGGTGTACCAGTTCGACCTTCTACCCGAGCCGGGGCACCGGCGCCCGGCCTTCATCAATCTGCAGCAGTATTACGTCGAGCAGTTCCTGGTCGAACGGGCATCTGAGCTGCCGGGAATCGACCTGCGCTGGCGCCACCGCGTGGTGGGTGTGGCGCCGCGCTCCGATCGGGTCACCCTCACCGTGTCGACCCCGGACGGGGAATACGGCGTGCACGCCGACTGGCTGATCGTCGCCGACGGCTCGAAGAGTGCGATCGGTGCCATGCTCGGGCTTACGAGCGAGGGCCAGGTGTTTCGCGACCGCTTTCTCATCGCCGACATCCACATGACGTCGGACTTTCCGGCTGAGCGCTGGTTCTGGTTCGATCCACCGTTTCATCGCCATCAGTCGGCGCTGCTGCATCGTCAGGCCGACGATGTCTTGCGCGTCGATTTCCAGCTCGGCTGGGACGCCGATCCGGAGGAAGAACGAAAGCCGGAGAAGATCCTGCCGCGGCTGCGCGCGATGCTGGGCGAGCAGGCGCGTTTCGAAATCGAGTGGGCCAGCGTCTACACTTTCCAGTGCCGGCGCCTGCGCTCATTCCGCTGCGGCCGCGCGCTCTTCGCCGGTGACGCGGCGCACTTGCTCTCTCCGTTCGGTGCGCGCGGCGCGAACAGCGGCATCCAGGACATCGACAACCTGGCGTGGAAGCTGGAGCTCGTCGTCTCCGGCTTCGCACCCGAACGCTTGCTCGACAGCTACGACGCCGAGCGGACGGCGGCGGCCGACGAGAACATTCGTCATTCGACGCGCAGCACCGATTTCATCACGCCCAAGAGCAAGGTGAGCCGGATTTTCCGCGACGCGGTGCTGCTGCTTGCCAAGCGCCACGCCTTCGCCCGACAGCTGGTCAACAGCGGGCGCCTGTCGCTGCCGGCAACGCTCGCGACCTCGCCCCTCAACACGCCCGACAGGACACCGTTCGTCTCAGCCATGGCGCCCGGCTCGCCCGCGGCCGACGCACCGGTCACCGGCGCGGGCGGCAATTGGCTTCTCGACTACCTCGGCCGCGGTTTCACCCTGCTCCTCTTCGAACCGGGAGCGCCGGCGAGCGACCGGCTGCGCGACCTGGCGGAGTTGGCTGCCGATCCGATCGCCTGCGAGAGCGTGCTCGTCGGCGCGGCCGGCGCCGCCCTGCCCTCGGGCGTGCGTGCGATCGGCGCCGCGTCGGCGATGCTCGCCGAGCGCTACGACGCAAAGCCGGGAACGACGTATCTGTTTCGCCCCGACCAGCATGTCTGCGCCCGCTGGCGCGACTTCGATCTGACCCAAACGCGCGCCGCGATCGCACGCGCAACCGGGCAGTACGTGCACTGATCCTTGAGGCCTTATGCTCAATACCGAACCGAACCTCGCTGCGCCCGACGACTTCTATCAGGAACTCATCGACACGCACCGTGACCTCACCGAGGAACAGAGCGCGCTCGTCAACGCCAAGCTCATCCTGCTGCTCGCCAACCATGTCGGCGATCTGGGCGTGTTGCGCGCTGCGCTGGCGGCGGCGCGGGAGGACGTCGCCGCAGGACCGACCCCGAACTGCCAACCGGAGCCTCGATGAACTACCAGGAACTGCTGGTCGAAACCCACGGCCGCGTCGGTGTCGCCCGACTCAACCGCCCGCAGCGCATGAACGCGCTCAATGATGCGCTCGCCGCCGAACTGACCACGGCGCTGGCGGCGTTCGACGCCGATCCGGACATCGGCGCCATCGTGATCACCGGCAACGACAAGGCCTTCGCCGCGGGCGCCGACATCGGCGCCATGGCGGAGTGGAGCTACCAGAAGGTCTACGCCGACAACTACATCATGAGCTGGGAGGCGGTCAAGCAAACGCGCAAGCCGGTCATTGCCGCCGTCGCCGGCTATGCGTTGGGCGGCGGGTGCGAGTTGGCAATGATGTGCGATCTGATCATTGCTGCCGACACGGCCAAGTTCGGCCAACCGGAAATCACCATCGGTATCATGCCGGGCATGGGCGGCACGCAGCGACTGCCGCGTGCGGTCGGCAAGGCGAAGGCGATGGACTGGTGCCTGACCGGACGCATGATCGACGCCGCCGAAGCCGAGCGCTCGGGACTGGTCTCGCGGGTCGTTCCGGCGGCCACACTCTTCGACGAAGCGCTGGCCGTCGCGAACAAGATCGCCAGCTATTCGCTGCCGGTGGTGCTGAAGGTCAAGGAAGCAGTGAACCGCGCGTACGAGTCGTCGCTCGCGGAAGGCCTGCTCTTCGAGCGGCGCGAGTTTCATTCCACCTTCGCGCTCGACGATCAGAAGGAGGGCATGCGCGCGTTCCTCGAAAAGCGCAAGCCGAGCTTCAAGCACCGTTAGGAGTACGCCTCGTCTCTCCCGCAGCCGCGCGCTGCCGATTCGCTGTGCTCTTGCTGCCGGCAAGACCGGCGGGGGACCTGCCGCGCGAGTGCACGGCAGGGATCGCGGTCAGCGCCGGAGCGTCATTTCACCAGATCGGCGCCCGCCTTGCAGGCGGCAGCGTCCTGGTCGCCGGTGCCCCCGCTGCAACCGATGGCTCCGATCAGCTTGCCGTTTTCGATCAGCGGCCAGCCGCCGGGCGAGGCGATCAAGGTCGAATCGAGCGTCGCCACGTAGGGATGCCCGGTCTCGTAAGCATTGTAGAACGCGCGCGACTCACGACGGTAGCGCGCCGCCGTGCGCGCCTTGCCCTGGGAAATGTTGATCGAGGCCAGCTGCGCGCCGTCCATGCGCGCGAAGGCGACGAGGTCGCCATGGGTATCGACCACCGCGATGTTCATCTTCCAACGGTGCTTGGCGGCCTCGGCCTCGACCGCGGCGATGAGCTTCTGCGCAGTGTCCAGGCCTATCGGTGTGCCATACGGAATGTCGAACGGCATGCCGTCCGCCGTACCGCCGGCGGCCGGCGGGGCCGGCGGGGTCGCCGGGGCCGCCGGTGCTTGCGCCTGTACTTGGGCGCCGATTACCGCCGCCGCGCAGAGCAGCAACGATGCCATCACCAATTTATACATGCGAAGCCTCCGTAAGTGTGGTTTTGCGCCGCATCCCGGGTCGGCGTGTCGAAAATAGCTCACGGGTCGGCGCACGAAACCCCGGGTTCCCGTAAGTTACGAGAATTATAGGAGTTTCGCGCGGGGCCTGCGGAGGCGATGCTGAAAGCTCCTTTTCCGGCCGTAGTCGCGGAAATTGGCCGCCGCCCCGACCTCATCGCTTCGATTCCGAAACCAACGGGGAGACAGCCGTCATGCAACTCAACGCCAATACGATTCTCATCACCGGTGGCGCCTCGGGCATCGGGCTCGCCCTGGCCACACGATTCCTGAAAGCCGGCAGCGAGGTGCTCATCTGCGGCCGGCGCGAAGAGCAGCTGCGCCAGGCCCGCTCGCACCATCCACAACTCAAATACCTAGCCTGCGACGTCGCGCGCGAGGCCGGCCGCAGCGAGCTCGTTCGCTGGGCCACGAGCGAATTTCCGCGGCTCAATGCGGTTGTCCACAATGCGGGTATTCAACATCGCATCGATCTCGGCGGTTCCGAGGCATGGCCGCAGGCCGAGCAGGAGATCGCGATCAACCTCGAGGCGCCGATCCATCTTTCCATGCTCCTGATTCCGCACCTGCTGCGGCAGGCGAATCCGGTTCTTATCAACGTCACCTCAGGCCTGGCCTTTTCGCCATTGGCCCGGGTCCCGGTCTACTGTGCGACCAAGGCTGCCCTGCACTCGTTCACGCTGTCGCTGCGGCGGCAACTCGAACCGACCCCGATTCGGGTCATTGAAATCATTCCCCCCGCCGTGAATACCGACCTGGGCGGTCCCGGGCTGCATACCTTTGGCGTGGCGCTGGATGAATTCGCCGACAGCGTGATGCCGCGGCTCGCTGCCGGGGATCTCGAGATTGGGTACGGGTTTGCGGAAAAAGCGCGACAGGCCTCGCGCGCGGAGCTCGACGAGACCTTTCGGCGCATGAATGCGTCCGATGGCTGAAGCGGCGATGGCGATGCGCGCGAGGGGCGGTGTGTTACTCGCCGCGCGCAAGCCGGGCGACGAGCCTGGTCAGCACCTCGGCGCTGACGTCGGACACGCCCCACCATTCCATCCCGGCACCGGTCGCGTGCGCGACATTGAACCCGCGCAGCGTGGTCAGCGACGGCGTCGGCGCCGGTGCGGCCAAGCCGCCGGACAGCGGGCGCACAAAAACGTCGATCGTATGCTCGCGGTAGCGATACACCAGCGTGGCGATTGACTGTCCACCCAGGTAGTCGAGGCGACCGCCGACCAGCGGCAAGCCGTCGGCGGCAAAGTCCTGCACCGGGGGGGAGTAGTCGAGGCGGCTCGACAGCCAGGGCTTGACCGTATGCCGGTCCGACGAGGCCACGTCGGTCAAGCGCTGCGAGAGCGTGGCCCGGGTGTGGCTGGCAACCGCTTCGCTGTCGAGATCGGCATTGACGCGCCAATCGAGCACGGCGCTACCCAGGAACCACGCGAACACCGTCACCGCGCTGCCGGCGAGCGCGCCGGCAGAAAGCCAGCGCCAGCGCTCGCCGCTGGGACGCGTGGCGGTGCCCGCCGCACGCGGCGCCCGGGCGATCGTGGCCCGGATGCGCGCCTGCAGCGTCGCCGGCGCGGTGTAATACGGCGTCTCGCTGCGGATGCGCAGGCGCAAGGCGGAGAGCGCGTCGCGTTGCGCGCTGCAATCCGCACAGCCGAGGATGTGCTTCTCCAGGGCGGCGCTTTGCACCGCGTCGAGCTCGCCATCGCTGAAGGTCGGCAGCAGCGCCATCGCTTCGTTGCAGTTCATGCGTGACCTCGCGCAGGCGCCATCGTCATCGCACCTCGGGGGCTAGGCTCCAGCGGAGTGCTCACGGATGGCGACCAGCAACGGCGAGCGCTGGAGCAGGGCACGGGCGCGGGCGAGGCGCGACATCACCGTGCCGATCGGGATATCGACGACGCGCGCAATATCGCGGTACGGCATTTCCTCCAGCTCGCGCAGGATCAACACCTCGCGGTAGCCCAGCGGCAGGGCCGCGATCGCCTCCGACAACGCCGCACCCGAGGCATCGCGCAGGGCGGCCTGCTCCGGTGTGGGTTGCACCGTGTCGACTGCGCGTTCGAGCGCCTCGGCCCCGTCCGCGATGAAATCCGCGGGACGGTTGCGCTTGATCCAATCGTAGCCGGTATGACGGACGATGGTGAGGAACCACGCCTTGGGCTCGCCGCCGCGGAACGCCTCGAAGTACTTGAGCGCGCGCTCGCAGGCGTCCTGCACCACGTCCTCGGCGTCGCTGGCATTGCGGGTAAGCCAGCGCGCGAGGTTGTAGGCTGCGTCGAGTTGCGGCAGCACCACCTGCTCGAATCGGGACGCCCCGGGCCTCGCGGCGCTCATGGGGGCATGATACCGCTACGAGGGTTTATTCCCGGCCACACCGGGTCTCTGGCACCATGTAGGACGGCTCGGCCACCCGGACGTGGTCGCGATCGCGCCTGGTCTTGACTTCAACGAACCCTCTGCAGTGAGCCCTCTGCACCCGCCTTCCGCGGCACGCATCCTCGAGCGCTGTGACGCGCTCGCGCGCTGCTCGGAGCAGGCCGACGGCCTGACTCGCGTGTATCTGTCGCCGCAGCAGGAGGCCGCGAACGCGCTCGTGCTTTCCTGGATGCGCGACGCGGGCATGAAGGCGCGGCTCGATGCGGCCGGCAACGTCGTCGGTCGCTACGAGGGCGAGCGGCCGGGCCTGCCGTGCTTGATGCTGGGCTCGCACCTCGACACGGTTCGTGACGCGGGCAAGTACGACGGCATGCTCGGCGTCGTCAGCGCGATCGAGTGCGTCGGCAGTCTTGCGGCGCGGCAGGCCAAGTTTCCGTTCGCGCTGGAGGTGATCGGCTTTGCCGACGAGGAAGGCGTGCGCTTCAACGCCACGCTGCTCGGCAGCCGCGCCGTTGCCGGCACGTTCGACCCGGCGAACCTCGAGCGCGCCGACGCCGGGGGCAAGCGCATGCGCGACGCGCTCTGCGAGTTCGGGCTCGATCCGGATGCCATCGGCACCGCCGCACGCAGCCGCGCCGACCTCGCCGCCTATGTCGAACTGCACATCGAGCAGGGCCCGGTACTTGAAGCCGAGGGTCTGCCGCTCGGCGTCGTGACCGCGATTAACGGCGGCAACCGTTTTGCCGTCGAGATCACCGGCATGGCCGGCCACGCCGGCACCGTGCCGATGCGCCTGCGCCGCGATGCGCTGGCCGCGGCTGCGGAATGTGTGCTCGCGATCGAATTGCTCGCCGGCAGCGAAGCCGACCTGGTGGGGACGGTGGGCAAGATCGAGGCGCTGCCGGGGGCGATCAACGTGATACCCGGCCGGGTGCGTTTTTCGCTCGACGTGCGCGCGCCCACGGACATGCAGCGCGAGCGCGCGGTCGGCGCGATTCGCGGAGCGTTCGCCGATATCGCGCGGCGGCGGCAGGTCGCGCTCGACGTGAGCCCTGTGTGGGAAGCGAAGACTGCCCTGTGCGCGCCCTGGCTGCAGGATCAGCTGCACACCGCAATCGAAGCCGAGGGCCTGCAGACACGCCGGCTGCCGTCGGGCGCGGGCCACGATGGCATGGCAATGATTGCGATCGCCGACATCGGCATGCTGTTCGTGCGCTGCAAGGGTGGGGTGAGCCATAACCCGGCCGAGGCGATCACCGCGGCCGATGCGGACGTTGCGGTGCGGGTGTTGCTGCGCTTCATCGAGAACTTCCGGAACCAGCGGTGAGGCGAGGCGTGCCCGATCCGAGGGCGTTTATCCGCTCGTTCCTGGGGCAGCGACGCGACGAGGCGGTGGCGCTGCTCGCGCAGCTCGTCCGCATGCCTTCGGACAATCCGCCCGGCGATTGCGCGCCGCACGCGGCCCTCGCGGCGACGCTCCTGGAGCAGCTGGGCTTCACCGTGGAGGAGCACCCGGTCCCAGCGCAGGAGGTGCGCGCGAACGGCATGCTGAGCTGCGTCAATCTCGTCGTGCGCGAGCGCTTTGGATCCGGACCGGTCATCGCCTGCAACGCGCATGGCGATGTCGTGCCGCCGGGCGCGGATTGGACTGCCGACCCCTATGGCGCCGAAGTGCGTGAGGGACGGATGTTCGGACGCGGGGTTGCGGTGTCGAAATCGGACTTCGCCACCTACGCCTTCGCCCTGCTCGCACTCAAGGCCGCCGCCGCCGCCGGTGTCGAACTTGGCGGTGCGGTCGAGCTGCATTTCACCTACGACGAGGAAGTCGGCGGCGCACTCGGCCCGGCGTGGTTGCTCGCGCAGGGGATCAGCAAGCCGGACTACGCGATTGGTGCCGGATTCGCCTACGCCGTCACCATCGCGCACAACGGCTGCCTGCATCTGGAAATCGAGGTCAGAGGCAGATCCGCCCACGCGGCGCAGCCGGCGGACGGGGTCGACGCACTCGAGGCGGCAACGGGTGTGCTCGCCAACCTGTACGCCTTGCGCGCGGGCTACGCCGCCTTACCCTCACGCACCCCCGGTATCGCTTCGCCGACACTGGTAGTGGGCCTGATCGAGGGTGGCGTCAACACCAACGTCGTGCCCGATCGCGTCGTCTTCCGTCTCGATCGGCGCATCATCCCGGAGGAGAGTCCGGCCGAGGTCGAGGCCACGCTGCGCGCGCAGATACACGAGTTCGGTGCGCGCTGGCCCGGCATCACCGTGGAGGTACGGCGGATCCTCCTCGCCGCACCGTTGCTGCCGATTGCCGGGCAGCAGAGGCTCGTCGCTGCGATCGTGCGCGGTGCGCGCGAGGTTCTGGGCGAGGAGATACCCCCGCGCGGGGTGCCGCTTTACACCGACGCCCGGCACTACAGCGCCGCCGGCGTGCCGACCGTCCTCTACGGTGCCGGTCCGCGCACCCTGGCCGAAGCCAGCGGGCATCGCGCCGACGAGAACCTGCGCCTCGACGATTTGCACCGCGCAACCGAGGTGGTCGCCCTGGCGCTCTACGAGCTGCTGAGCGAAAGGACGTAACGAATCCTAAGGCAGGATGGCGGCGGGGGAGGAAGGCTTGCACCATTTAATGAGAACGATTACCATTACGATTAGTTTTTGGAGAGATGCGATGCAATTCAAGATCTTGTCCGCCTTGCTCTTTGCCGCCGCTCTCTTCGGCGGGGGTGCAGCGGCGTGGGGGGAGGACGCGGAGGTGCAACTGGCCATTCGCGACCACCAGTTCGTGCCCAGCGAGATCACCGTTCCGGCGCACACCAAGATCAAGCTTATCGTCGACAACCAGGACGCGACGGCCGAGGAGTTCGAAAGCTACGAACTCAACCGCGAAAAGGTCGTGGCGGCGAAAAGCAAGATCACGGTCTATGTCGGTCCGCTGGAACCTGGGCGCTATCCTTTCTTTGGCGATTTCCACAAGGATTCCGCCAACGGCGTGCTGATCGCGAAATAGGGGCGCTTTGCTTGCCATTGCCGTGTTCGTCCGCCGTGCAGTCCTCAAAGCAACTCGGTGGTCAACTTCGTGTTCTATGGCGTCGCGGGCATGCGGATCGTCAGCGGCATGAGGCGATGTGCAAAGCCCGGAAGAAAAATACCCGGCGCGCATTGAGCGCTGCGGTCGGAGTCGTCGTACTGCTGCTCCACGTCTCGACTGCCCACGCCATCGATCCCGCCGCGCATGTTTATCTGCCCAGCGTTGTGCAGGGCGAAGTCGAGTTCGAACTCAACGGCGGCTACCAGCAGTGGCCCAACAACAGCGGCAACGGTGAACGGCAGCTGATGTACGAGGCCGGTTACGGCGTCACCTCGTGGTGGAAGAGCGAGCTCGGGGTCGGCAGCACCCGACTGCCCGGAGAGTCGACCCACCTGGACGAGCTCGAGTGGGAAAACATCTTTGTCCTGACCGAGCCCGGGGAGTATTGGCTTGACCTGGGCCTGTTTGCCGAACTGGACCACGATTACGGCGAGCACGGCAACGCGGTCACGATCGGGCCGATGTTCCAGAAGGAATTCGGCGCCGCGCAGGCCAACGTCAATCTGCTCTTCTCGCGCGGCCTCGGCGCGCTGGCCTCGCAGGGTACCGAGCTCGACTACGACTGGCAGGTCAAGTGGCGCGGCAATCCATTGTTCGAACCGGGGGTGCAGGGCTTCGGCACACTCGGCTCGACCGGTGAAGCGGGCCATCCGACCGGGCACAAGCTGGGCCCCGCATTTTTCAGCCAGACGCTCGTCGGCGGGCGCAACAAGCTCAAGTTCGATACCGCACTGCTGTTCGGGCTCAATGCCAATTCACCCCACACGACGCTGCGCTTTACCCTGGAATTCGAGATTTATTGAGCGCCACGGGGGACGGTGCGTCGCGGTGGCGCCCCTGCAAGGCGCGCCACAGCAGCCAAGGGATGCCGACCACCGACAACACGGCCCAAACGGCGAGGGCGATGTCGCCGCGACGGCGCGGGGGCGGCAGCAGGTCGGAATCACGCAGCCGCGCGGGAAACGGCCGCGGCGGCACGGGAATGATCTTCGCCTGCGCGGGATCGCGCGGATAGCGCGCGCGATACTCCCAGGTCCCGGCAACCGGGAAGTCACCCCACACCCGCGACGAGGGCAGTTGCGGTACGCGCACGAAGATGACCGCCTCGAGATCCTCGGCGAGCATCGCCTCGAACGGCGTGGGCGCGCGCGCTGATCGCCCCGTCGCCAGGCGCAGCAGATCGGCGCCGATTTCTTCGAACCCTGCCGCCGGAAACAGCCGCGTCTGGTCTTCGGTCAGATAGTCGAAACTCAGCGCCGCCTTGGCCAGGCTTAAGTTGCGCAGGGCAAAGTAGGGCAGCCCCAGGGCCGCCGCGGCCCAGCTGGTGGCGCCGCGCGAGGGTACCTTCCAGCCCAGCGTGCGCAGCACATTGACGCTGATGCTGGTGCAATTCATCGTCGGATGATCGTAGACGAGCTGATGGCGGTAGAACTGGTTATAGGTGCGCGCCAATGCGCCCTGGACGATGTTGGCAACGCGCTCGTTCCGGAGCACGGCGACGAGCAGGTACGAGGGCCGGTACCACGCCTGACCGCTGTTCAGGTCGGCAAGGTAGTTGTCGAGCGGCAGCATCGCGGCGAGGATGCCCTTTTCGCTCTCCTGGTCCAGCGTGTAGAAATTGTTCGCCAGCCAGTCGCCCATCGCTCCCGGTCCTGCCCCGTCGCCTGCGGAACCTACCCGTCCGGTGACCAGCGCGAAGTGGCCGGCGAGCGCCTCGTCGTCGTCGCTCTGGGCACCGTTGAGCATCACGGCGATGACCGGGGCGCCGTCCCAGCGGCGCGCCGTGCCGGGTGCGCGCTCCCACAGCGGAATGGCCGCAAACGGGCTGCGCGCCCCGCCAAGCGGCTCGGCGCGCACCAACGCCTGCAGCGCGGCGGGTGTGGCGTCAACAGGCTGTAACGCGGCACTGCTATCCAGCCGGAAGTCTTCGGGCCAGATCGTGCGCGCGATGAAGGCGCCGTTGCGGCGGCTTCCGCGCACCGAAAGCGGGCGCAGGGCAAGATTGGCGATCGACGCGGCGTTGAAATAGGAACGATTGAGCGCAATCTTAGGCACCGGCTCGAACGACCAAGAATCCCCGCCGGCCGTGAGCGTGGCGCCGTCGTGCGCTAGGGTCGCGTGGCGGAGCACTTCCGGCGCGGCGATCCAGATGAGCGGCGGCGCGGCGCAGGGCGCCGCCGGGTTCGCCGTCGCGGCCCAGTCGTGCACATCCTGCCACGCGCTTACCCCGCGCGCGAATCCGGCGACCGGCAGGCCGGGCCGCGGCGCGGCGATGGTTTCATCGGTGAAATACCACAACGCCTGGGGGATGGCGGCGCAATCGCTGCATCGACCCGACGTGAGGCGAAAGTCTCGCCCGGGGAACAGGCCAAGGCGCGATTCGAGCGCCGAGTAGGCGCCGGGTGCAGACGAGGCGGGCATAGGATTTGCGGTTCTACGAGCGGTGGCGGCGGCGAACGCCGCGGCCGAGCCAGGGAGTACGGGGGAAAGTGCGGCGTGTGGCGCTTGGCGCGTGCGGAGCGGATTGCATGGCGAAACGGTCGGGTGGTTTGGGCTGCATTGTAAGATTTTCAACGCCTGCGCGACGGTTATCCGGTGATCGGCCGCTGCGGTTATCATCCACGACCGGGGAGGAAGCGTAATGGCGCAATGGGCAACGGTCCCGCACCGCGGTGCCGAGCGAGTCACGCCGCGCGGGTATCGCCTGATCAATCGCGTGATCGGCCCGTTGCGGCCTCAGGCGCGAGTCGAATCGGCGGCGCTCATCGACGGGTTGCGGGCAGCGTCGGCAGCGATTCCGCCGAAGTACTTCTACGATGCGCTGGGCTGCGCGCTGTTCGACGCGATCTGCGAGTTGCCCGAATACTACCTCACGCGTACCGAGCGCGGGATTTACGCCGCGCACCGCGACACGATCGCCGCCGTCGTCGGCCAGAAGCGGCAATTCATCGATCTCGGCGCGGGCAACTGCGCCAAGGGCGAGTCCTGGATCGCGGCGTTGCAGCCGAGGCGCTTCATCGCCGTCGACATCGCGGCCGCGGCGATCGAGCCGGCGCTCTCGCGCCTGTCGCTCGCCTATCCTGAGGTCGAGTTCACGGGCGTCATCACCGACTTCTCGCGCACGCTCGACCTCGGGGCCGATCTCGACCACGGCGCGACGACGTTCTTCTACCCGGGCTCGAGCATCGGCAACTTCACCCCCGACGATGCGCTTGGCTTGCTCGCCCAGATACGCGACCTGTGCTTCCGTCGCGGCGGGCTGCTGATCGGCGTGGACACGCCCAAGGATAGCGCGCGGCTCTCCGCCGCCTACGACGATGCGCTCGGCGTCACGGCGGCATTCAACCGCAACGTCCTCAATCACGTCAACGCGCTGCTGGGCAGCGATTTCGATCCGGCGGCGTTTGCGCACGTTGCTTTCTACAACGCCGCAGCCAGCCGGGTCGAAATGCATCTCGAAGCGCGCAGCCCGCAACGGGTGACGATCGCCGGGCAGGAACGGCTCTTCGCCGCGGGCGAGCGCATCCACACCGAGAATTCCTACAAGTACTCGCCGCAGGAGTTCGCCGCGCTGCTGCGCCGCGCTGGCTTTTCCGACATCTTGGTGTGGCAGGACGCAGCCGGCGACTTCGCGCTGTACTACGCGGAGTAGCGCGCGCCACGAAAGGCCCTGGACGAGGTTGGCACTCAGGCGTCCATGGCCACGATGTGCAGCAGGATCTCCGCCGCCTGCGCGCACTGCTCGCGCGTGACATCCAGATGCGTCACCGCCCGCACCGTGCGCGGGCCGAAATCAAAGATCAGAAGCCCGCGCTCGCGCGCCCGGGCGACGACGGCCGGCGCGTCGGGCGCGTCGGGTGCGAGCTCGAACACCAGAATGTTGGTTTGCGCCGTGGCGAGGTCGATACGGATGCGTGGGGACGTCGCCAGCCGCTCGGCGATCAGGCGCGCGTTGGCGTGATCGGTGGCCAGGCGCGCTACATGGTGGTCGAGCGCGTACAAGCCGGCGGCGGCGAGCACCCCGGACTGGCGCATCGCCCCGCCGAACATGCGCCGGTAGCGCACGGCACGCTCGATAGCCGCGCGCGACCCGGCGAGGAGCGAGCCGCAAGGTGCGCCGAGTCCCTTGGTTAGCGCCACCGCAACCAGGTCGAAGGGGGCGGCGAGCTCGGAGAGCGCGATGCCCGTGGCCACGGCGACGTTCCACAGGCGCGCGCCATCCAGGAAGGTCGCAATCTCGCGTGCGTGGGCGGCGGTGCACACGCTGGCCGCTGTCGCCTGCGGGAAGATCACCCCGCCGGAGCGGTTGTGCGTATTCTCGATCGCCACCAGCGTGGTCGGAGGATAGACGACGTGGCCACGTGGCTTGCATGCGGCAGCGAACTGCGCGGCGCTGAACACGCCGCGCGCGCCGACCTCGGTAAACTGCACCCCGGCGTTGGCCGCTCCGGCGCCCGTTTCGTGCCAGACCATATGGCTTTCGCGGCTGACGATCACATCGTCACCCGGCCGCGTGAGCACGCGCAGCGCCACCTGGTTGGCCATCGTTCCGGACGGTAGGAAGAGCGCAGCTTCCTTGCCCAGGAGCGCCGCCACGCGCTCCTGCAGCGCATTGACCGTCGGGTCCTCGCCGTATTGGTCGTCTCCAACCGGAGCCGCGGCGATCGCCGAGCGCATTGCCGCGGTCGGGCGCGTCACGGTGTCCGAACGCAGATCGATCGGACCGTCAGCCGCCGGCGACATGCCCACTCTCGGCAACGGCTCCTTGGATAACGGCGGCCTTAAGCCGCAGCTTGAGTTCGGGCTCGAGACCAGAGGAGTCGATGAACGCGTCCAACCATGCGTCGCCGTCGCCCGCGGCCGAGAGCGAAGCGGCCGCATCGAGGTGTCCCAATGCGGAAAACAGGAGCTCACGCCGCGCGATCAGGTGATTGAATTGCTGGTCGCAGCGCGGAATGGGCGTGGGGTAGGTTCGGATCTCCCCCTGCAGCCGCTGCCGCTCACCTTCGAGCACAGCTCGCACCCGGTCGCAGAGGGCAGCGAAACGATCGGCGCGCGCGTTCATCGCGCGTCGCGCGCCAGGCGGAAACCGCTGAACTGCCAGCGTGCGGAAGCGGGGAAGAAGTTGCGGTAGCTGGCGCGAACGTGTGCGCGCGGGGTCGCACAGGAGCCGCCACGCAGCACGTACTGGTTGCACATGAATTTGCCGTTGTACTCGCCGATCGCCCCCGCAGCAGGGTGATAACCGGGGTAGGGCGCGTAGGCACTCTGGGTCCATTCCCAGACGTCACCGAAAAGTTGTGCCAGCGCCTGCTCGGTGCGCACGGCAGGACGCGGGCGTAACACGCCGCTTTCGATAAAGTGACCGCTGACCGGAACACCGGCGGCAGCGATTTCCCACTCGGCTTCGGTCGGCAGCCTCGCCCCCGCCCAGTGCGCGTAGGCGTCGGCCTCGAACAGGCTGACATGGCAGACCGGTGCGGCGCCCTCAAGCGGCAGCATGCCGTGCAGGGTGAAGGCTTGCCATCCTCCATCGTCTTCCCAATACAGCGGCGCCGCGATCCGGTTTGCATGCAGCCAGTCCCAGCCGTCGGACAGCCAAAGCTCCGGCCGGCGATAGCCCCCGTCGGCGACGAACGCCGCGTACTCGGCGTTGGTAACCGGTCGGCTCGCCAGGGCAAAGGGATCGAGGTATTGCCGATGCCGCGGGGTCTCGTTGTCGAAGGCGAAGCCTGCGCCGGCATGGCCGATCTCGACCACGCCTCCGGCAAACGCGATCCATTCGCGCGGCGGCGCCGGGGCACATTCCTCCGCGCCGCGGGCCGGCGCATACGCCGGCTTCAGCGGATTGCGGGACAGCAAGTGCAAGATGTCGGTGAGGATCAATTCCTGGTGCTGCTGCTCGTGCTGGAATCCGAGTTCCAGCAGCTCGTGGCTGCGAGGCTCCGCTGCGGAACGCGCAAGCAGGTCTTCCACCGCCTGATCGACGTGCGCCCGGTAGGCGTAAATGTCGGCGAGCGACGGCCGCGACAGCAACCCGCGCTCGGCACGTGGGTGCTTGGCGCCGACGGCGTTGTAATAGGAGTTGAACAGGACCCGGAACGCGGCATCGAAGGGGCGATACCCGGGAAGGTAGGGCTCGAGCACGAAGGTCTCGAAAAACCAGCTGGTGTGCGCGAGGTGCCACTTGACCGGGCTCGCATCGGGCATCGACTGGATCGTGCAATCTTCCGCCGACAGCGGTGCGGCGAGAGCGATCGTGGCGGCGCGAAGGGCGCGAAAGCGCGACGCCAGCACGACGGCGGTGGGTGGGGCGGACAGGTCGGCTTGCAGCGGCAGGCGATCGTTCATCGGCAGGCGGTCGGGCAGGGAGTGGGTGTCGGCCAAATCCGAGGTTTCGACGTCGGGCGAGGCCTGGAAGGCGGCAGCGGAATTCTAGCTCACCCCGCGCCGGCAACGAATTTGCCGACGCGTGCCGCGTGCAGGAAGCAGGGCCGTGCGGGGGCGAGCTTGCCGCCGCCGCCGTGGCTAAAGTCGGTGCGGCGTAAGGCGCGGCGATCGGGGGCGTTCATGGGGTGTTAGGGAAGAAGCGGGCCCGTTCCATGCTTGTGCATTGCCCGCCCGCGCCAAGGCGCGGCGCAGTCGCGCCCGTGAGGCGATAGTGTAGGCTACCGGCGGCAATGAGGCCAGACCTAAAAACCCTATCGCTAGTAGTTGAAAGCTAAAGGCTTTTCAGGAAAGCGCCGGTAGCGTAGGATGGCGCCACTTTGGCGACGTCTACCGGTCTAAGGGTTTGTGCCGCAGGCAGGGAAACGGGGCGGCAGCAGGTAAGTAAATGACCGGATACGTCTTGCGACGGAGGGGTATTGAAGCCAACGGATAGCGCGAATCCCGATTACTTTCACAAGGTCGTCGACTGCCAATGGGCGTGCCCGGCGCATACGCCGGTGCCCGAATACATCCGCCTGATCGCCGCGGGACGTTATAGCGACGCCTACCTGGTCAACTGGCAGTCGAACGTCTTTCCCGGCATTCTCGGCCGCACCTGTGATCGTCCCTGCGAACCGGCCTGTCGCCGTGGTCGCGTGGAAGAAGGTTTTCCCGACGCCGACAGCGCGCGCCCGGCGACAAAGCCGGAACCGGTGGCGATCTGTCGCCTCAAGCGCGTCGCCGCCGATCTGAAAGACGACATCCGGCACCGCCTGCCGAAACGTGCGGGGCGCAAGAACGGCAAGCGCGTTGCGCTCGTCGGCGCCGGTCCGGCCTCGCTCACCGTCGCCCGCGACTTGGCCCCGCTCGGCTACGAATGTGTGATCTACGACGCCGACGCGCGCGCCGGCGGCATGATCCGCAGCCAGATTCCGAAGTTCCGTCTGCCCGAGTCGGTGATTGACGAGGAGGTGGGCTACATCCTCGGTCTGGGCATCGAGTTTCGCGCCGGAGAGCGTGTCGACAGCCTCAAGGCGCTCCTCGCCGGCAACGGCACCGCCTACGACGCGATCTTCGTTGGCAGCGGCGCGCCGCGCGGACGCGACCTCGACCTTCCCGGGCGCGTGGAAGCTGCGAAGAACATCCATATCGGCATCGACTGGCTCTCCAGCGTCGCCTTCGGCCACATCAGCAAGATCGGCAAGCGCGTGGTCGTGCTCGGCGGCGGCAACACCGCGATGGATTGCTGTCGCAGCTCGCGCCGTCTCGGCGGCGAGGATGTCAAAGTCATCGTGCGCTCCGGCTTCGAGGAAATGAAAGCCTCGCCCTGGGAGAAGGAAGACGCGATGCACGAGGGCATCCCGATCATCAACTACCACGTGCCCAAGGCCTTCACCCACGCCGAGGGCAGGCTCACCGGCGTCACCTTCGAGAAGGTGGCGGCGCGCTTCGATGACGCCGGCCGCAGAGAGCTCGTGCCCACGGGCGAGCCCGACGTCCATTTCCCCTGCGACGACGTGCTCATCGCCGTCGGCCAGGAGAACGCCTTCCCCTGGGTCGAGCGCGATGCCGGGGTCGAATTCGACCGCCGCGGGCTGCCGGTGCTCGACCCGAAGACCCTGCAGTCGACCCATCCCAGGGTATTCTTCGGCGGCGACTCCGCCTTCGGGCCGAAGAACATCATCTGGGCGGTGGCGCACGGCCACGACGCGGCGATCTCGATCGACGCCCTTTGCCGGGGCGAGGACCTGCAGCGCCGTCCGCCGCCGATCGTCAACCTGCTGTCGCAGAAGATGGGCATCCACGAGTGGAGCTACGACAACGCGATCTCCAACGACACGCGCTACAAGGTGCGTCTCAAGGACAAGGTGATCGCGCTCAAGCACATCGGGATGGAAGTCGAGCTCGGGTTCGATGCCGCACAGGCTTACGCCGAGGCGCAGCGCTGCCTCAACTGCGACGTGCAGACGGTATTCACGCCGAAGCTTTGCATCGAGTGCGACGCCTGTGTCGACATCTGCCCGATGGACTGCATCACCTTCACCGCCGACGGCGAGGAATCCGATTTGCGTGGCCGGCTCAACGCGCCGGCGCACAACCTGACCCAGGACCTGTATGTCGCGGGGGGCCTCAAGACCGGTCGCGTGATGGTCAAGGATGAAGATGTCTGCCTGCACTGCGGACTGTGCGCGGAGCGCTGTCCGACCGGCGCGTGGGACATGCAGAAGTTCCTGCTCGAGCCCGCGCAGGCGCACGACTGCCGCCGCCGCGGCCCTGCGGTCACCAAACCAGGTTACGGCGCGACGACAAGCCGCGCCGCCGACTGATGCCGCCCACCGTTAGCCCGATCCAGCGCGTCAACGACTTCGTTGTCAAGTTCGCCAACGTCAACGGCTCGGGCTCGGCGTCGGCGAACCTGCTGTTCGCCAAGTCGATCCTGCGCATGGGGGTGCCGGTCGCGCCGCGCAACATCTTCCCATCGAACATCCAGGGTCTGCCGACGTGGTTCGAGGTGCGCATATCGGAAGCGGGCTGGCGCGGGCGCCGCGGCGGCGTTGACCTCATGGTGGCGATGAACCCGCAGACCTGGGACCAGGACGTGCGCGAGATCGAGCCGGGCGGCTACCTGTTCTACGACTCGACAAAACCGTTGCCGCCGGCAAAGTTTCGCGACGACATCACCGTCATCGGCATGCCGTTGACCGAGATCTGCAACCGCCAGTATTCCGACGCCCGGCAACGGCAGCTATTCAAGAACATCATCTACGTGGGTGCGCTCTCGGCGCTGCTCGAGATCGAGCCCGAGGCGATCGCGGAGTTGATTGGCGAGCTCTACAAGGGCAAGGAAGCGCTGCTCAAGCCCAACGTGCAGGCGATGCACATAGGCCGCACCTACGCCCAGAACGAACTCGACGTGCCCCTGGGTATCACGATCCGGCGCGCCAACGCGGTGGGCGACAAAATCTTCGTCGAAGGCAACAGCGCAGCGGCGCTGGGCTGCGTCTACGGCGGAGCCACGGTCGCGGCGTGGTACCCGATCACCCCCTCGTCGTCGCTCGCCGAAGCGTTCGCACGCCATTGCCGCCGCTTTCGCACCGATGCGGCCACCGGCAAGGCGCGCTATGCGATCGTCCAGGCGGAGGATGAGCTCGCCTCGATCGGGATCGTCATCGGCGCCGGCTGGAACGGCGCGCGCGCCTTCACCTGCACCTCCGGGCCGGGCATCTCGCTGATGCAGGAATTCGTCGGGCTTGCCTATTTCGCCGAGATTCCGGCGGTGATCTTCGACATCCAGCGCGGCAGCCCGTCGACGGGCATGCCGACGCGCACGCAACAGGCAGACCTGCTCTCCTGCGCTTACGCCTCGCATGGCGACACCAAGCACGTGCTGATCTTTCCGCAGGATCCGACCGAGGCGTTCGCCTTTGCCGCCCTGTCCTTCGATCTCGCCGACCGTCTGCAGACGCCGGTGTTCGTGATGATGGACCTGGAAATCGGCATGCAGGAGTGGCTGTGCGAGCCCCTCACCTGGGACGACTCGCGCCGCCTCGATCGCGGCAAGGTGATGACCTACGCCGAGCTCGATGCGGGCAAGGACTTCGGCCGCTACCTCGACGTCGACGGCGACGGCATCCCCTACCGCACGCTGCCCGGCACCCATCCGCAGCGCGGCTCGTATTTCACCCGCGGTTCGACCAAGGACCGTTACGCGCGCTACACCGAGGATGGCGCCACCTACGTCGACAATATGCAGCGGCTGCTGCGCAAGTTCGAGACGGCCAGGCAGTACCTGCCGAAGCCGGTGCGCAAGGACGCGGCACAGAAGACCCGCTTCGGCGCCATCTACTTCGGCTCGACCGCCCCGGCAATGGAGGAAGCGCTCGCGACGCTGGCGGCGCAGGGCATCCACCTCGACACGCTGCGCATCCGCGCCTTTCCGTTCCACGACGAGATCGCCGAATTCATCGCCGATCACGAGCACGTCTACGTCGTCGAGCAGAACCGCGACGCGCAGATGCGCATGCTGCTCAGCAACGAGTTGGCCATCGACGCAGCTAAGCTCATTCCCGTCCTGCACTACGATGGCACGCCGATCACCGCGCGCCTGATCCTGCGCGAGATCGGCGAGAAGCTTGCCATGTTCAATGTGATGCCGTTGCGAAAGGTCGCGCCGTGACCTACCTTGCCAAGCCCCGAATGCATCATCCCGAGCTGCCGAAGAACAAGCTCGGCTATACCCATCGCGACTACGAGGGCACGGTATCGACGCTGTGCGCTGGCTGCGGGCACGACTCGATCTCGGCGGCGATCATCGAGGCGTTCTTCGAGCTCGACGTGCCGCCGCATCGGGTGGCCAAGCTCTCCGGCATCGGCTGCTCGTCGAAGACGCCGACCTACTTCCTGGGCAAGTCGCACGGCTTCAACAGCGTGCACGGCCGCATGCCGTCGGTGCTGACCGGCGCCAATCTCGCCAACCGCGACCTGATCTACCTCGGCGTGTCCGGTGATGGCGACTCCGCCTCGATCGGCCTCGGCCAGTTTGCGCACGCCATGCGCCGCGGCGTGAACATGGTCTATATCGTCGAGAACAACGGCGTCTACGGCCTCACCAAGGGTCAGTTCTCGGCAACTGCTGACAAGGGATCGAAGGCCAAGCGCGGCGCGATCAACCAGGACCAGCCCATCGACATGGTGATGCTCGCGCTGGAGCTTGGCGCAAGCTTCGTCGCCCGCGGTTTCTCCGGCGACAAGGAACAGCTCGTGCCGATGATCCGGGCTGCGGTCGCGCACCAGGGCGCGGCGTTCATCGATGTGATCTCGCCTTGCGTTGCCTTCAATAACCACCCCGGCTCGACCAAGAGCTACGACTTCGTGCGCGAACACAACGAAGCGGCCAATATGCTCGACATCATGCTCCCGCGCGCCGAGATCACCGCCGGCTATGCGCCCGGGACGGTGCAGGACGTCGTACAGCACGATGGCACGATCCTGCGCCTGCGCAAGCTGCATGCTGATTTCGACGCCGGCGACAGGGTGGCCGCGGTGACCTACCTGCAGCAGCGCCGCCAGGCGGGCGAAATCGTTACCGGGGTGCTCTATGTTCGTCCCGACGCCGACGATCTGCACCGGTCGCTCAACACGGTCGACGTTCCGTTGAACCAGCTCGACGAGCGCGACCTGGTGCCCGGTGCCGCGGCGCTGGAAAAATTCAACGCTTCGTTGCGCTGATCCTTCGCGGGCGCAGCCGGCTGGAACCGGGCTCGCGCCGATGTCACTCCGGGCCTGATCGCATCGCGCCGGTCGCCGGATGACCGCGGGGGGGTTTCCTCGCCGTCCGGCGGCGCCCCCAGGGCGCGTTACCAAGCCGCGACCGGTCCGGCGTGCGCTGGGTGCGGCGGCGGGAGCGGGTACAATAAAACGATGCGCGTTTTCTGGCGAACGCTGGCGATACTCGGCGCTGCGGTCGTGCTGCTGCTCGTTGCGGTGGCGATCGCCGTGCGCAGCGTCGACGTCAGGCAATTCGTCGGTCCGGTCAAGGAGCGCGTCAAGGCGGCCACGGGGCGCGATCTGGAAGTGCGCGGCGACATCCGCTTGAAGCTGGGGCTCGAGCCCAAGCTCGTGGTCGAAGATGTGTCCCTCAGCAACGCGCCGTGGGGCAAGCAGCCGCAGATGCTCACGGCCAAAGAGGTCGAGGTGACCATTGCGCTGCTGCCGCTTCTGCGCCAGCGCTTCGATGTGACCCGCTTCAAGCTCATCGAGCCCACCATCGCGCTCGAAACCGATTCCACCGGCAAGGGCAACTGGGAATTTACTGCGCCGCAGGCCGCGGCGCAGGGCAGCACTTCGGTGCCGTCCGGGGGAACGCTGGGCGGCTTCACGGTGGGCGACATTGCGGTCTCCGGCGGCACGGCCACCTATCGCGACGGCAAGACGGGCGAGGTCACCAGCATCGTGATCGAGGACCTGGCGGTGCATGCGCGCGACCCGCAGTCGCCGATCAGCGGCAGCTTTCGCGGCCAGGTGAACGGCACCGCGGTGGCACTCGAAGGTGATTTCGGCCCGCTCGAGCAGATCACGCGGCAGCGCTGGCCTTACCCGGTGGCGGTGCAGGGCGAGATCGGCAGCAAGAAGGCCTCCCTCAATACGCGCCTCAGCATGCAGGGCAACGTGGTCGGCCTGGATGAATTCAAGGCGAGTGCCGGGTCGAGCACGCTGACCGGCAAGGTGGCGGTCCACACCGGCGGCGCGCGACCCAAGGTGGTCTTCGACCTCAATGCACCGACGCTCGCGCTGGCCGATCTCGCGTTGCCGTCGCATGCCCCCGCGGCCAGCAAAGCCGCCACGCATGCGAAATACGTGTTTAGCGAGGAGCCGGTCGACCTCGCGGCCTTGAAGGCGGTCGATGCCGAGGGCGAAATCGCGATCGGTGCGCTTACGCTGGCCGATGGCCGGCGCCTGGACCAGGTGCGGGTCAAGCTTGCGCTGGCCAATGGCAAGCTCGACGTGTCGAACCTGCAGGCGAGTCTATTCGGCGGCTCGGTGGTCGCCCGGATGCAGATCGATGCCACCCGTGCGCCCGACGCGGCGCTGACCCTGCACGCCGACGCGCAGAACCTCGACCTGGGTACATTGCTCGCGGCGGCAGGGGTGAAGCGCGAGCTCCGCGGCGGCAAGACCGAATTCAAGGCCGACCTGAGCGCGCGCGGTAGTTCGCCGCGACAGTGGGCGGGCAGCGCCAGCGGCAACGTCCTCGCCGTGGCAGGCCCGGCGACGATCGTCAATCCCAAGGGCAGCACCGACGTGCCGCTCGATCGCCTGCTCGAAGCAGTCAACCCGTTTCGCGGTGTCGACGCGACCACCGAGCTGCATTGCGCCGTCATCCGCCTACCGCTCAAGGATGGCGTGGCGCTGATCGACCGCAGTATCGCGGCGGAGACAAACAAATTTGGCGCAACGGCCAGCGGCACGGTCGACTTCCGCAACGAGACGCTCGATCTTTCGGTCAAACCGCAGGTGCGGCAGGGCATTCCGATTGCAGTCCCGCAGGTCGCCCAGTTGGTGCACTTCCGCGGGTCGCTTAGCTCGCCCTCGGTGGGCATTGATGCCACCGCCTCGGCCGAGACCGTGGCGCGGCTCGGCGCCGCGGTATACACCGGCGGCCTGTCGATTTTGGGCGAATCATTGCTGGCGAAGGCGCAGGGCGATCCGGCCGCACCGTGTCAGATCGCGCTTGGCCGCGGCAGCGCGGCGAACGCGGCGGCGGCAAAGCCCGCTGCCACCAATCCCACACCGACCGAAAGCCTCGGCAAGGCGGTAGGGCACCTGTTCGGCCATTAATCAGCGCAGGGGGCGGTCGCGCCGGGACCCTCTCGCGCAGGACGAAAACCCGCGGCCACGGCGAGCCGCGCTGACGCGACCGGGCATGGCCTCATGTCGCGGCTTCTTCGTCGGCCGCGCCGCCGTTGAACCAGGTATTGAGCAGCGCGGCACTGATCGCGGTGAGGGTAATGCCGCTGTTAACGAACGGTCCCAGCGATCGGGGAACCTGGGCGAAGAAAGCGGGCGCGACCAGTGGAATCATGCCTACCGCGATGCTCACGGCGATGATCAGCAGGTTGTGGCGCGGGCCGTAGTCGATGCGGGCCAGGATCTTGATCCCGGTCGCAGCCACCATGCCGAACAGGACGAGACCGGCGCCGCCGAGCACCGGCTGGGGGATCGATGCGACGAGGGCGCCGAGCTTCGGCAGCAATCCGAAGACGATCAGGATGCCGCCGCCGAAGGCAACGACCCAGCGGCTGCGCACCCCGCTGATGCCCACCAGCCCGACGTTCTGCGAGAACGAGGTGTAAGGGAAGGTGTTGAACACGCCACCGATGATCGTCCCCAGTCCGTCGCCGGCGAGCCCGCGGGCGATGTCGGATGGGCCGAGCTTGCGCTCGCAGATCTCGCCCAGGGCGAGAAACATGCCGGTCGATTCGACCATCACCACCAGCATCACCACGCACAGCGACACGATCGCGCCGAAGTCGAAGGTCGGCGCGCCGAAGCGCAACGGGTAGACGAGCGCGACCCAGTCAGCCTCCTTCACGCCGGCAAGGTCGACCATGCCGAGTGCCATGGCCACGACCAGGCCGATGGCCAAGCCGAGCAGGATGGCGATATGGGCGACAAAGCCGGTGAAGAACTTGTTGGTGATGAGGATCGTCGCGAGAACCAGGGCGACGATGGCGAGGTTGCCCGGATCGCCGAAATTCCTGGCGCCCGCGCCACCACCCGCCCAGTTGACCGCGATGCGCAGCAGGGTGATCCCGATCACGGTGATGATCGTGCCGGTGACCAGCGGCGGAAAGTAACGCAGCAGCCGGCTCGCGAAGGGTGCCACGGCGAGCGTGAATACGCCCGCGGCGATGACCGCCCCGAAGATGCCGGTGATCGTGACGCCGCTGGCGGCGATGGCGACCAGCGGCGCAACGGCGGCGAAGGTGACCCCCATGACCACCGGCAGGCGGATGCCGATGCGCCAGAAGCCGATGCACTGGATCAGCGTTGCGATGCCGCAGGCGAAGAGGTCGGCGTTGACCAGGAATGCGACTTGGTCCCGCGGCAGCCGCAGCGCCCCGCCCACGATCAGCGGTACCGCGATCGCACCGGCGTACATCGCCAGCACATGCTGCAGGCCGACCGCGGCCATCTGCGCGACCGGCAGCACCTCGTCGACCGGGTCCACCCGGGGGTTTGTCACCATGGTTCTTCCTTCCTCGCGCTCCGCGAACATCGCCTCGAGACGCAAGCGCGCGATGCGGGCGATTTGCTTCAGCGCCTCCCGGAACTCAAGCTCGCGGTCGCGTTCCAGGCGCGCCGCGAAGCGGCCGATGATCGCCCCGCGGTCGAGGCCCTTGACCGCAATGATGAACGGAAACCCGAACTTGCGGTTGTAGGCGCTGTTGAGCGCCTGCAAGCGGGCGAACTCCTCCGCTGAGCAATGCGTGAGCTTTGCGCCCGATTGCTCGCCAAGGGAAGCGGCAGTGAGCTCGCCGCGGATTGCGGCCTTGCCGGCGAGCTCCGGGTGCGCGCGGATGAGGGCGAGTTGCGTTTCCTCCGCTGCGTCGGACACTGCCTTCACCATCGCTGCATACAGCGCATCGACGCTGGCGAAAGGACGCTGCGACCAGGCGGCGGCGGCTATCCACGGCGAGTGCTCGAACACCCCGGCCAACGCCGCGACGAAGGCGCTGCGATCGAGCGCATTGACTTCGGAGAGAGTCATGCGCCGGCTGGATACGGGTGCGTGGCGATCCAGTGCCGGGCGATATCGACCCGGCGGGCGATCCAGACGCCGTCGTGGCGGCCGATGTAATCGAGAAATCGGGCGAGGGCCGCGAGACGACCCGGCCGGCCGGCAATGCGGCAATGCAATCCGATCGATAACATCTTCGGCGCATCGAGCCCCGCCGGGTCCCCTTCGGCGTAGAGCACGTTGAACGCGTCGCGCAGGTAGGCGTAGAAAGAGCCGCCGTTGTCGAATCCAGGCGAGGTGACGAAGCGCATGTCGTTGCTATCGAGCGCGTAGGGCACCACCAGATGCGGCTTGCGCCCATCGCGGGTCTCGACTTCGACCCAATAGGGCAGGTCGTCGGCGTAGGAGTCGGCATCGTAGACGAAGCCGCCGTGCTCGACGACCAGCCGCCGCGTGTTGGGGCTGTCGCGGCCGGTGTACCAGCCCTGTGGCGGCTTGCCGGTCAGCCGCTCGATGCGCGCCACCGCCTGCGCAATGTGCTCACGCTCAGTCGCTTCGTCGATCTGCTGGTAGGAAATCCAGCGCCAGCCGTGGCTCGCGATCTCGTGCCCATCTTGCTGCATCGCCGCGACCGCCGCAGGGTTGCGCTCGAGCGCCATCGCCGCGCCGAAGACGGTCACGGCAATATGGCGCTCACGGAACAGGCGCAGCAGGCGCCAGACTCCCGCGCGCGAGCCGTATTCGTAGAGCGACTCCATTGTCCGGTGCCGCATCGGGAAGGGTTGTGCCGCGGCAATCTCCGAGAGGAACGTCTCCGCGGCCGCGTCGCCGTGCAGAACGTTCATCTCTGCGCCTTCTTCGTAGTTGAGCACGATCTGCACCGCGAGTCGCGCGCTCCCGGGCCAGCGTGCGTGCGGGGGATTAGTGCCATAGCCTTTCATGTCGCGCGGGTAGCGCTCTACGGGAGCCATCGTTGTTGTCGTGGGCGGCGTGCGGCAGGAATAGAATACCGCGTAAACGGGAGGAATTCGCTTGGGCCACCTGACCACGCACGTGCTCGACATCGCGCAGGGCAAGCCGGGGGCCGGCATGGCGGTGACGCTGTTGCGGCGCGCAGGCGAGGGCCACGAGCTGATCAAGGCGGTGACGACCAACGCCGACGGTCGCGCCGACATGGCGCTGCTCGAGGGGGATGCGCTCCGCCCCGGCCGCTACCGACTCGTGTTTGCTGCGGGAGCGTATTTCCGCCGCCTCGGCGTGGCCTTGTCCGATCCGCCGTTCGTCGACGAGGTCGTGATCGATTTTGGTGTCGCCGACAGCCAGGCGACCTATCACGTGCCGCTGCTGGTCTCGCCCTGGAGTTATTCGACCTATCGCGGCAGCTAGCGTGGCCGCGATGGGAGCCTACGCAAGCGATTGGCTGCAGCTCGTTATCCGCTGGGTGCACCTGATCACCGGGATCGCTTGGATCGGCGCTTCGTTCTACTTCGTCTGGCTCGATAACCACCTGGTCCCGCCGCGGGACCAGGCCGACGCCAACCGCGGCATCGGCGGCGAGTTGTGGGCCGTGCACGGCGGCGGTTTCTACGTCGTGCGCAAATTCCGCGTCGCACCCGAGGCGCTGCCGGCAACGCTGCACTGGTTCAAGTGGGAGGCGTACTGGACCTGGATCTCGGGGTTCGCGCTGCTGGTGCTGATGTATTACCTGCACGCGCCGCTGTACCTGATCGACCGCAGCGTCGCCGACCTGTCGCCGGCGCAGGCGATCGGCATCAGCGTGGCGCTGCTCGGCGTCGGCTGGATCTTCTACGACCAGCTGTGCAAGCGCCTGGGATTGGAGCGCGAGGCGTGGATTGCGCTGGCCATGGTTGCGTTCGTCACCGTGACCGCCTGGGGCTTGTCGCACCTCTTCAGCGGCCGCGCGGTGTACATCCAGATCGGCGCCATGCTGGGCACGATCATGGCGGCCAACGTGGCGCACATCATCATCCCTTCACAACGCAGACTGGTTGAGGCCAAGGAGCGGGGCGTCGCGCCGGACCCGCTGGAGGGCCTGCGCGGCAAGCAGCGCTCGGTGCACAACAACTACTTCACGCTGCCGGTGCTGTTCACCATGATCAGCAACCACTATCCGCAGACTTATGGTCATCCGCGTGGCTGGCTGGTGCTGGTGGTGATCCTCCTCCTCGCCGCCTACGTGCGCCACTTCTTCAATCTGCGCCATAAGGGTCGCAGCGCGTGGGTCATTCCGCTCGCCGCCGCCCTAGGTGCCCTGGTGCTGGCGATCGCGATCGCGCCACCGGCGCCGGAGGCAAGCGGCGCGGTTCCCGCCTTCGCCCAGGCGCAGGCCATCGTTGAACAGCGCTGCGTGTCGTGCCACGCCGAGCAGCCGACGCAGGCAGGCTTTGCCGTAGCGCCCAAAGACGTGAAGCTCGACTCGCCGGAGCGCATCGTCGCCAATGCGCAGAAGATTTATCAGCAGGTGGTCATCACCCGGGCGATGCCGATCGGCAACCTCACTGCCATGACCGACGAGGAGCGAAAAACGATCGCGGCGTGGATTCTGGGAGGGGCGCATCGCTAGCATCCTGCCACGGGCATGCGCAGCGAAAAGAATCGTCTCAATCTTCTGCGCCGGACTCCATGGGCTTCACCTGTAACATTTTCACCGCCGTCTTCGCTACCTGCAGCGTGTCGAAGTAGGCGTAACCGGCGACGGCCACCGCGCCGACGACGGGCAACCATCGGCTTGCCGTCGTGCCGGCAACACGCTGCGTGAGCGCCATGCCCACCTCGCCAACAACGCTGCGCAATGCGCCGCTCGAAACCTGGCGGATGACGAAACGCTCGCCGGCGCGCACTGCGAAGTCGCGCGCAACGTGGGTCGCCGCGTGGCGGAAGAGACAGTACAGCAGGTGCGTGCGCGTGAGTTGCATCTGCTTGCCGTAGAGCCCAGCGATGTCGGAGACAAGCTGCGCCTGAATACGCCAGATCGCCACCAGATCGGGTAGAACGGTGAGCAAGCCGAGAATGCCCGGCGGGAGCGCCAGCGCGCCGGAAAGAGCGGCAGCCCGTGTCGCCGCCCGGCGCGCGAGCCTCCGTGCCGCTGCCTCCGGGGCTTCGACCGCGCCTTCGCGGCTAACCGGTACACCGGCGACCACGTCCTCGATGGCGTCGACGAGGCCGCCGATCAGTGGTTGCACGGCAAGGGATGAATGCGCCATGATTTCGCTAGTATACGGGTTACAATCGGCGCGATAAGACCATGGGAGGAGCGATGCGGAGCACGCATCGGACCTATGCGTGCAACGGCGACCAACGGCCTTCGGCAGTGAAACTTGCGGCGCAGATTTTGCCCTACGCGGGATCGCGCACCGGCTATGTCGAGTACGATCCCGGCGCGGTCGGCGCCGCGGCCCAGGCCGCGGCGTTGATCGAGTCCGCGGTGCCCTACATAGAGGTCGAACACATCGGCAGCACCGCCGTGCCCAACTGCGCCGGCAAAGGCATCGTCGATCTGATGGCGCTCTATCCAGCAGGGAAGCTCGCCGCGACGCGGGAGGCGATCGATCGCATCGGCTTTCAGCGCCAGAAGATCGGCCACATTTTTCCCGAGGAGCGGCCGATGCGCGTCGGCGCCATCGAACACGCCGGCAAGCGCTATCGCCTGCACCTGCACCTGATCGGAGCGAACAGCCCGGAAAAGGAGTCGCTGCGGCGCTTTCGCGACGCGCTGCGCGCCGACCCGGTGCTGCGCGACGCCTACCAGGCGAAGAAGCGCGCGATCCTGATCTCCGGCCTGAGCGAGCCTAAGGATTACACCCACGCCAAGGGCGAATTTATCGATTCCGTCATCGGCCGGCATTGACGATGGCGGTGCGGCAAGTATTCGGCTTCGCCGGCTGGTCTGGCAGCGGCAAGACGACGCTGATCGAACAATTGATCCCGCGCTTTGTCGCCCACGGCCTGACCGTGTCGCTCATCAAGCACGCGCACCACGAGTTCAACCTCGACCAACCCGGCAAGGATTCGTTCCGCCACCGCGAAGCAGGGTGCCAGGAGGTCCTTGTGACCTCCGCTGCCCGCTGGGCGCTGCAGCATGAACTGCGGGGGCGGCCGGAACTCACGCTCGACCAGGCGCTCCAACATCTGTCACCCTGTGACCTGGCCCTGGTCGAGGGATTCAAGGCGGCGCCGATCGCCAAGCTGGAGGTCTACCGGGAAGGCGTCGGCAAGCCGTTGCTGCACCCGCGAGACCGGCAGATCGTGGCCGTGGCGTCCGACGCGGCGGTGAAAACCGCGCTGCCGGTGCTGCCTTTGGGGGATCCTGACATAGTTGCAACATTCATCCTCCGCCACCTGGGCTTGGCCGGGACCCGGAATTGACTTGGGCATAGGGGCGGCGTAAGGTGATTTGGGGTGGATATCCCTGTGTACGCAGGGTGTATTACGAGTGGATTCCGAGGCAAAAAGCCGTGAAGAAACAATTACTTCTGGGTGTGCTGTGCACGGCGCTGGTGGTTGGCGCCGGCCAGAGCGCGCAGGCCCAGAACGGCTTTTACGGCGGGGTATCGATGCGCGACGGAGCGAGCTCCGTGAGCGGCCTGATCTTGGGCGACCTGCCGCTCGCCTGGAGCCGGTTCGCCACGCCTGTTGCCGACGAAACCAATCAGCGCTCGCTGGTCTTCGGCGGCTATCGCTGGCGCAACGATGTCTCGGTCGAAGCGGCGATTAATACCAGCAACACCGCGACGGCCGACTTGTATGCGCTACGTCCGAGTGGCACGAGTTTGACCGCCACACCGGGAGTGGGCTTGACCTTAAGTGACGTCGCCAGCCGCTCCTGGAATGCCGACGTGTACACCAGCTGGGAAATGATTCGCCGCCTGTCGCTCTATGGCCGCGTAGGCTATGCCCAAGGCGACGTGCACCCGCTCTTCTCCAGCGTTTCGCTCGTGCAGGGTGATCCGCGGCGACAGCTCTACGGGGTCAATTACGGCGTTGGCCTTCGCTACGACGTGACCCATTCGCTGGGCCTGCGCGTCGAGTACGCGCGCTTTGGCCGCTTCGCCGGCGAGATACCGCTGAGCGGGGGCATGCCCGATTCCGACCAACTCACCATCGGAGTGCAATTCAAGTTCTAGGCTGCATCTTCAGCTGCACGCGCCGGCGGAGAATTACCGTCGGCGTTTTTGTTTGTGCTTACCCGGCGTTAAGATGCGCTTGTGATCACGTTGGTCTACCTCGCCCGCCTGCGCGAAGCGCTGGGTGCGGCTGACGAGAAAGTTCAATTGCCCGGCGATGTCGGCACGGTGGCGGCGCTGCTCGCGTGGCTGCGCGCGCGCGGCGGTGCCTGGGCGGCCGAACTCGCGCCCGGCCGCGCCGTGCGGGTGGCCGTGAATTACAGCATGGCGCGCGCCGACACGCCGGTTAAGGCGGGCGACGAAGTCGCGCTCTTTCCTCCGGTAACCGGCGGGTAGTTAGGGCGCCATGCCGGTTCGCGTTCAGACCGGGGATTTCGACATCGCGCGCGAGATCGCGACGCTGCGCGGCAACGACGCGCGCGTAGGCGCGGTCGCGGCATTCGTCGGCCTCGTCCGCGATGTCAACGACGCCGCCGCGGTGAGCAGTCTCACCCTCGAGCATTATCCGGGCATGACCGAGAAGGCGCTGGAGGACATCATCGACCAGGCCAAGGGGCGCTGGAGCGTTCATGACGTGCTGGTCATCCACCGCGTTGGCGAGCTCAAGCCCACCGACCAGATCGTACTCGTGGTCGTGACCGGTGCGCATCGCGGCGAGGCGTTCGCCGCCTGCGAATTCATCATGGACTATCTCAAGACCCGGGCGCCGTTTTGGAAGAAGGAACACACGCCGGACGGCGAGCGCTGGGTCGAGGCGCGCGCGAGCGACGACGAAAAAGCGGCACGGTGGTAGCGGCGCAGGAGCGAGCGCAGCGCAAGGCGGCCCAGCGCCGCCTTCAGGCCATCGGCACGGCCGCGGCATTGATCGCGATCGACTGGGGCACGACATCCGCTCGCGCCTATCGACTCGACGCGCGCGGCCGCGTCGTCGACAAAAGGAGTGCGCCGCTAGGGGTGCAGAAGATCGCCGCCGACGGTTTTCCCGCCGCCCTGGACGCGCTCCTCGGCGACGCCGTGGATGCCGGCGTGCCGCTCATTGCCTGCGGCATGGTGGGCAGCCGCCAGGGCTGGATCGAGACACCGTACGTGCAGTGCCCGGCGGATCTGGCCGCAGTCGCCGCCGCCCTCACTCCGGTACCCGGCAGGCGGCTTGCCATCGTGCCCGGGCTCGTCTGCCACGATTCGGACCGGGTCCCCGATGTCATGCGCGGTGAGGAGACGCAGATCCTGGGCACGCTTGACAACCGGCGACGCGCGGCGTCCCGCTTCCTCGTTCTGCCAGGGACGCACAGCAAATGGGTGCGCGTGGGCCGCGGTGGCATCGAGGCGTTCGCGACCTTCATGACCGGCGAGCTCTACGCGCTGCTGCACGACCACAGCATTCTCGGTCGTATGGTTGCCGCCGGCCGTCCTGACGCCACCGCTTTTGCGCGCGGGGTACGGGCGAGCCTGGGCCATGCGGCGGCACTGCCGCACGACCTGTTCTCGGTGCGCACGCTCGCCCTAACCGGGGCGCTTGCGCCCGAAGGCGTCGCCGACTACCTTTCAGGTTTGCTGCTCGGCGCCGAAGTGGCCGCGGCGCGGCGCTGGGCTGCACGCGACGCAGTGGGGGAGGGGGTAGTGACCTTGGTCGGAGACACCGCGCTGTGTGCGCGCTATCGGCGCGCACTCGCTCTTGCCGGAATCAAGGCGACGGCGGGTCCGCCCGAGGCGGCGGCGCGCGGACTGTGGCGGATCGCACGTCATGCGGGGATGCTCTCAGCGTGAATTCGCTCGCCTTGCGCCGCTACCTGACACCGCTGCCGCTGGTTGCGGTGCTGCGCGGCATCACCTTGGGGGAAGTCGACGCGGTCGCAGCGGCGCTCGCCGACAATGGCTTTCGCATCCTCGAGGTGCCGCTCAATTCGCCCGATCCCTTCGCCAGCATCGGCCGGCTCGCGCGCGATTTCGGCGCGCGCTGCCTCGTGGGCGCGGGTACGGTTTTGCGTGTCAGCGAGGTGGCGGGAGTTGCCGATGCGGGCGGCAAGCTCGTCGTCATGCCGCACGCCGATGTTGCCATCGTGCGCGAGGCCAAGCGCCTGGGCCTGCTTTGCCTGCCAGGTGTCGCCACCGTTACCGAGGCCTTCGCGGTGCTCGATGCCGGCGCCGACGGCCTGAAGATGTTTCCGGCGGAACAGCTCACACCGGCGGTGCTCAAGGCCTGGCGCGCGGTGCTGCCGAAGGATGCGTTGGTGTTTCCGGTCGGCGGCATCCGCCCCGACAACATGGCGCCGTATTGGGCCGCTGGCGCCGACGGCTTCGGTACCGGCTCGAACTTGTATCAGCCGGGCGCCGCGCCGGAGGCCGTCCGCGCCGTCGCCGCGAAGTACGCGGCGGCATTTTCCGCGCTGCCGGTGCGGCAATGAGCGGCGCGCGCTTCGACCTGGTCGCACTCGGCGAACCGCTGCTCGAGTTTAACCAGACGCGGGGCGCCGGCGGTGACTACGCGCTGGGCTTTGGCGGCGACACCTCGAACTGTGCCGTCGCCGCGGCGCGACTCGGCGCACGCAGCGCGTACGTGACGCGGCTTGGCGACGATGCCTTCGGACGCATGTTTCTCGATTTGTGGCGGCGCGAGGGCGTCGACTCGAGCGGGGTGGCGATCGACGCCGACGCGCCGACTGGCATGTACTTCGTGGCGCACGGCGCCAAGGGCCACGAGTTCAGCTATCGGCGTGCGGGCTCCGCCGCAAGTCGCATGCGCGCGGCGGATCTGCCACTGTCGGTGATCTGCGCCGCGAGGGTGCTGCACGTCTCGGGCATCAGTCAGGCCATCTCGGACTCCGCTTGCGATGCCTGCTTTGCCGCCATCGACGCAGCCCGTGCGGCGGGTGTGAGAGTCTCCTACGACACCAATCTGCGCCTGAAGTTGTGGCCGCTGTCGCGTGCGCGCGCAATCATCCGCGCGAGCCTGGCGCAGGCGTCGTGGGCGCTGCCGAGCCTGGACGATGCGCAGCTGCTTTTCGGGGAGGAGGATCCGGATGCGATTGTCGATGCCTGCCACGCCGCGGGCGCGCCGCTGGTCGTGCTGCGCTGCGGTGCCGCCGGCTGCGTGGTCTCCGATGGCAAGCTGCGGGAACGCATCCCCGGTCATCGGGTGCAGGCGATCGACGCCACCGGCGCCGGCGACTGCTTCGACGGCGCCTTCGCGGTGCGGCTGGTCGCCGGCGACGACCCGATCGCGGCGGCGCGTTACGCCAACGCCGCCGCGGCGCTCGCCACCACCGGCTACGGCGCCGTCGCGCCGCTGCCCCACCACGCCGCGGTCATGGCGCTCCTGGGCGAGCACGTGCCATCATGATCACGGCGACGTTTCACGAAGACGCGTTCCGCGACAAGGTGGCGCTGATTGCGGGCGGCACCAGCGGCATCGGTGCGGCGATCGGCAACGCGCTCTCCGAGCTGGGTGCGAGCGTCACCGTAACCGGCACTACTGTGGCCGAGGCACAGGAGGCGCAGTCACGTCCGAGCTTCTGGGTGGAACGCGCGGTGGCGCTCGACGTGCGCGATGAGGCCGCCATCGCCGCGTGCTTCGCCGGACGGACGCGGCTGGATATTCTCATCAATTGCGCTGGAACCATTCGCCGCGACGAGGAGCACGATCCTTTGGTGTTCGCCGACGTCGTTGACGTCAACCTCACCGGCACGTTTCGCATGTGCGCGGCGGCGCGGCCGCTCCTCGGCAAGAGCAAAGGCTGCATCGTCAATACCGCTTCGGTGCTCTCATTTTTCGGCGGCGCGCGCGCTCCCGGCTACAGCGCGAGCAAGGGCGGGGTGGCGCAGCTCACCAAATCACTTGCCCTCGCCTATGCCGCCGAGGGCATTCGCGTCAACGCGGTCGCGCCGGGCTGGATCGCCACACCGCTGACGCAGGCGCTGCGCGACGATCCGGCGCGCAGTACGGCCATCGTCGCGCGCACGCCGCTGGGCCGCTGGGGCGAGCCGGATGACGTCGCCGGGGCGGCGATCTTTCTTTGCTCGCCGGCGGCGGCTTTTGTAACCGGTGCGATTCTCGCCGTCGACGGCGGCTACATGGCGGGGTGATTCATGCCGCTCAACAGCGCAATCCGTTACCTCAAGCAGGGGCAGTGGGAAAAGGCACATGCCATCGTGCAGCAGGACGAATCGAAGCTCGGCTGCTGGGCCCACGGCATCGTGCATCTGATCGAAGGCGACCTCGGCAACGCGCGCTACTGGTATCGCCGCGCCGGCCGGCCGTTTCCGAAGGACCGCGACATGGATCGCGAAGTCGCCGAACTGGCGCGCGCGCTCAAGGAGACGCAGTGACTGCGCCGCGCATCCTGCCGTCGCCGGGCATTCGACCGGAGCTCGCCATCGGCGCGATGCCCGACGACGAGCGCGTCTGGGTACCGCAGGCAAACGCCGTATGGTTTCGGCCGCTGCTCCTCAACACCGCAAGCGGCGGCTGGTGCAATCTGCTGCGCGTGCGCCGTTCGGGCATTCTTTCGCGGCACCGGCATCCAATGGCCGTTGTCGGCTACGTCATCAAAGGCCGTTGGCACTACCTGGAGCACGACTGGGTAGCGCAGGAGGGGAGCTTCATCTACGAGCCACCCGGGGAGATGCACACGCTCACCGTACCCGAGGATTGCCCCGAGATGATCACTTTTTTCCATATCGGCGGGGCGATGATCTACGTCGATGCCGACGGGCGCCAGACTGGCTACGAGGACGTGTTCACCAAGATCGACATGTGCCGCGCCCACTACGCGGCGATCGGGCTCGGTGCGGATTACGTCGAGCAGTTCATGCGCTAGCAGCAGGGCGATCGGAGGCGAGCTTGTAACGGCGCCGCAGGCTGCCTATACTAG
Source organism: Casimicrobiaceae bacterium (assembly GCA_035939595.1). Classification (GTDB taxonomy): domain Bacteria; phylum Pseudomonadota; class Gammaproteobacteria; order Burkholderiales; family Casimicrobiaceae; genus PALSA-1003. The sequence continues at coordinate 44,374 of DASZFQ010000012.1, read as the reverse complement.
CGCGCAGGGAGATGGCATTCCTCCTGTAACCGCCCGCGTGGCTGATGATGCCTACTGGTTGCACCCGTTCGCGGTGAGACGGTAGGCATTCCGATCCCTTCTGTCGTACCGCAGCTTGTGTGTTGATCGTGCCTCGGGCGCGAGAGAGGAATTTGCATGCCCTGGAGCGGAATACTCGCAGTCGGTGGTGGCGCGGCGCTCGGCGCATGGTTGCGCTGGGGGCTCGGCATTGCGCTCAACCCGATGTTCCCGACCGTGCCGCTGGGAACGCTGGCTGCCAATCTCGTCGGGGGGTTGCTCATGGGCTTCGCCATGGAGCTCTTGACGCGCCACGCGGTGTTGGCGCCGGAAGTGCGGCTGCTGGTGACGACCGGCTTTCTCGGCGGGCTCACGACCTTCTCGACTTTTTCGGCCGAGGTCGTGACCCTGCTCCTGCGCCGGGAATGGCTATGGGGATCGCTGGCAATCGGCGGGCACGTGGTCGGTTCGCTCGCCCTGACGGTCATCGGCATCCTGATGATGCGCGGACTCTATAGCTGGGGTGCAGCATGAAGGGGACGCTGCTTCGCTTCTACGTCCACGAGAACCGCAAGCAGCACCGTATCGCGCTCTTCGAGTGGCTGCTCGAGCAGGCCAAGAAGATCGGCATCCGCGGCGGTTCGGCGTTTCGTGCGGTCGCAGGGTTCGGGCGCCACGGCATCCTGCACGAAGAGCACTTCTTCGATCTCGCGGCGGACATGACCATCGAAGTCGAATTCGTCGTCAGCGACGAGCAGGCCGAGCAACTCCTCGAACTGTTGCGCAAGGAGCGAGTGAGCATCTTCTACGCCCGCGTGCCGGCCGAGTTCGGCGCGATCGAAGGCGACCGCTAGGCGGCAACGCCCGAGGCCATGACCGACATCTACGCCCTCGCGGCGCTGTGGCTGGGTCTCGCCCTGGCGGCGACCCTGCTGTCGATCGGGCTACGGATCGCGACGGCCATGTCGGAGATCGTCGTCGGGACGGTCGCGCAATTGGCGATCGGGGCGTTGATCGGCGGGGCGGTGCTGGGTACCGATCAGTCGTGGATCAAATTCCTCGCCGGCAGCGGGGCGATCCTGCTCACCTTTCTCGCCGGCGCCGAGCTGGACCCCGCCGTCATGCGCACGCAATGGAAACAGACGACGACCATAGGTCTGGTGGCCTTCTCCGCCCCGTTCCTGGGCTGCGCCGCCGCAGCATACTGGCTGCTGCACTGGAACGTCGAGGCGAGCTGGCTCGGCGGCATCGCGCTGTCAACAACTTCGGTGGCAGTCGTCTACGCAGTCATGCTCGAGTTCGGGCTCAACAAGACCGATTACGGCAAGACCGTCCTCGCCGCCTGCTTTGTCAATGATCTGGTCACGGTAATCGCCCTCGGCCTCATGTTTTCGCCCTTCACCTATCGGACGCTTGTCTTTATAGGCGGAAGCGTTGCCGCCTTTGCGCTTCTACCTTGGCTCACCCCGCGATTTTTCCGTCGTTTCGGCAACCGGCCCTCCGAGCTCGAAGCGAAGTTCCTGCTGTTGTGCCTGTTCGGACTGGGCGCGCTTGCCGCATGGGCCGACAGCGAGGCAGTGCTGCCGGCGTACGTGATGGGCATGGTGCTCGCCGGTACCGTCGGCAAGGATCACGCGCTGGTGCGCCGTCTGCGCACGGTCGCCTTCGGCCTGCTGACGCCGTTCTATTTCATTCGCGCCGGCTCGTTCGTCTCGGTCCCCGCGCTCATCGCCGCCCCGCTGGCATTCTGCGTCCTGCTCGGGGCGAAAATGGTGACGAAATTCTGCGGCGTGTTCCCGATCACGCGCGCCTTCCGCTCGCCGACCCGCGAGGGACTCTATACAACGCTGCTCATGTCGACCGGTCTCACCTTCGGCAGCATCTCGGCGCTGTTCGGACTCACCCATGGCATCGTCACCCAGGCGCAGTATTCGCTCCTGATCGCCGCCGTCATCGGCAGCGCGGTCGTACCCACGCTCATTGCCAACGCGTTTTTCCTGCCGCATCATTTGCTCACGCACAGGGGAAATGGGCCCGCAGGCGAAGCGGAGGAGGGGGAGGCGATGGGCACGGCGTCTGCGCGCGCACCCGCGATCAAACCATGAAGCATATCCTGGTTGCCTACGACGGCTCGCAACCAGCGGAGCGGGCGTTCGATTTCGCTCTGACGCTGGCGGGGAAGTTCGACGCCGCCTTGCATGTGCTCGCCGTCGCGCGCCCACCCGAGCTTTCCGAGGACGTCGAGACCGAGGCGATCATCGAGACTACGCGCGATGAGTTTCAACGCCAGTTCGGCCCGCTGCAGGCGGGCGCCGCGAAAGCAGGCGTCAAGGCGAGCTTCGTGGTAACCGTCGGCCACCCGGCCGAGCAGATCGTGCGTTACGCCGAGACCCACGACATCGACCACATCGTGCTCGGGCACCGAGGCAGATCGTTCGTCGCCCGGTGGCTGATCGGGTCGGTGTCCAAGCAGGTCATTCACTACGCGCATTGTTCGGCGACGGTCGTGCGGTAAACTGGGAAACGATTCTTTACACGACGGAGCAAGCGATGCCTCATGCGATTCGCATCCACAAGACCGGCGGTCCCGAAGTATTGCAGTGGGAGGAGGTCGCCGTCGGCGATCCTGGGCCCGGCGAAGCGCGCGTGCGCCAGACCGCGATCGGCCTGAACTATATCGACACCTATCAGCGCAGTGGTCTGTACAAGCTCTCGCTGCCCTCCGGTCTGGGTGGCGAGGGCGCCGGGCAGGTCGAAGCCGTGGGCGCCGGCGTAACCGACATCAAGGTAGGCGACCGGGTGGCGTACTGCGGTGGTCCGCCCGGCGCCTATGCTGAGGTGCGCGTGCTGCCGGCTGACCGCCTGGTGAAGCTGCCCGACGGGGTGTCCGAGCGCACCGCGGCGACGCTGATGCTCAAGGGACTTACCGTCCAATACCTCCTGCGCCAGACCTATCCGCTCAAGGGCGGCGAAACGATTCTCTTCCATGCCGCTGCCGGTGGGATCGGCCTGATCGCCTGCCAGTGGACGCGGGCGCTCGGTGTGACGATGATCGGCACGGTCGGGTCCGACGCCAAGGCGGCCACCGCCAGGGAACACGGCTGCGCCCACACCATCGTCTACACGCGCGAGAACTTCGTCGAGCGCGTCAAGCAGATCGCCGCGGGCAAGGGCGTTCCGGTCGTCTACGACAGCGTCGGCAAGGACACCTTTCCCGCGTCGCTCGATTGCTTGAGCCCGCGCGGCATGCTGGTGAGCTTCGGCAATTCATCCGGGCCGATCGCGGCGTTCGACATCCTGCTGCTGTCGCAGAAGGGTTCGCTCTACGTGACGCGACCGACGCTGACCACCTATACCGCGTCGCGCCCGGCGCTGCTCGCCATGGCAGCGGAAATGTTCCAGCTGGTGCAGGCGGGAAAGATCGTCAACGAAGCACGCCAGACCTACTCGCTCAAGGACGCGGCGCAGGCGCACCGCGATCTCGAAGCACGCAAGACGACCGGGTCGACCTTGCTCATTCCCTAGACGCAACCGCGGCAGCGTTAAGCAGACGCCGCGCCGCGGGTGCTATTTCCGATGCGCTCAAGCCCACCGGGCCCTCGCCTGCGGCGACGAGCGTATCGGCCGCCGCACCATGCAGGCAGACCGCGAACTCGAGCGCCCGGCGCAGCCCGATACCCTGGGCGAGGAACGCGCCCAACATGCCGCCGAGCACGTCCCCCGTGCCGCCGCTGGCGAGCCCGGGATTGCCGCTGCTGTTGATTGCCCACCCGCCGTCGTCAAACGCCAGCACGCTGCCCGCGCCCTTGAGCACCACCGCGGAGCGCAATTGCTTCGCCAGCGCGAGCGCGGCGGCGAGACGGTCGTCCTGCACCGCGGCAGTCGTGGTTGCGAGCAACCGGGCCGCCTCCGCCGGATGCGGCGTGATGGCGGTGGCCGGCGTGCGCGCGGCCACTTGCCGCGCGAGTTCCTGGTCGGCTGCGATCAGGTTCAGCGCGTCGGCATCGAGCACCAGCGGGTGCGATAGCGTCAGCGCATGCGCCAGCAATTCGCGCGCGCGCGCATCGGTGCCCAGGCCCGGGCCGGCTACGAGCGCGGTGGGGCCGGCTTCGAGCACCTCGTGCGCACGCTTGAGCATCAGCTCGGGCTGCCCCCAGTCCACCCGCGGAGGCTCGCTCGCCGCCAGTCCGACCCAGATCTTGCCGGCGCCGAGATGAAGCGCGGCGCGGGCGGCGAGAACGGCGGCGCCGACCATGCCCTCGTTGCCGCCGACAATACCCAGCGTACCGAAGCTGCCCTTGTGCACATTGCGCTGCACACGGCGCAGGGGTGCGGGCAGCTGCGTGGAAAGTGTCTGCCAGTCGAGCCGTCGACCGGGTGCACCGGCTGTTGCGTCGATGCCCAGCGCGTGCAGCGCGATCAGCCCGCAGTAATCCGGACCGTCCGCGGTGAGCAGTCCCGGCTTGAGGGCGATGAACGTCGCCGTTGCGTGGGCGCGAATCGTCGGCTGATAGGCAACACCGGTGTCGGCATTGAGCCCGCTTGGTATATCGAGCGCCAGGATGCGCACGCCGCTCGCGTTGGCGCGGGTTATCAACTGCGCGGCGGCGCCGGCGATCGGCCGTGTCAGGCCGATGCCGAACAGCCCGTCGATGATAAGACCCCAGTCGCCGCCTTGGGGCCAATCGGTGCTGAGCGCGCCGCCGGCATCGCGCCACGCCTGATGCGCGGCCGCTGCGTCGGCGGGCAGCTTCCCGGCATCACCGTGGAATAACACGGTGACCTCGAAGAACCAGCTCTTGAGCCAGCGCGCGACGACCAGCGCGTCGCCACCGTTGTTGCCCGGACCGGCGAGGATGAGCACGCGCGGCGCCCGCCCGGCGAGGGCTTCGCGCGCCGCCGCAGCCGCTGCAAGCCCGGCCCGCTCCATCAGCGGCGCGCCAGCCGCGGCGCGTTCGATCGTGCGCAGGTCCGCGACGCGACCGATGGGGGCGCATTCCATGCGCCAATTATAGGCCACGTTGCGTGCCATCCTGGCGCGCCGACCGCGCGCGGCGTGGACATTCCGGGGGGCAGTCGTTACACTAGCGTGACACATCGGGGTGGGGAGGATAAATGAAATGGCTCGGTAAGTTCGCATTCGTTCTGGTTGCACTCGGCATCGGCACCGCGCTATCGGCGCAGGAGCTGACCGGGACGCTGAAGAAGGCGAAGGACACAGGCTCCTTCACCCTCGGATATCGCGAGTCTTCGATTCCATTTTCCTATCTCGACGACAAACAGCAGCCCATCGGTTACGCCATGGACCTGTGCATGAAGGTCTTCGAGGCGGTCAAGGCCGAGCTCAAGATGCCCAATCTCAAGCTCGGCCTGCAGTCGGTCTCCTCGTCGAATCGCATTCCGCTGTTGCAGAATGGAACGATCGATCTCGAGTGCGGTTCGACAACCAACAGCACCGACCGCCAGAAACAGGTGTCCTTCGGGCCGACCTACTTCGTGATCAACGTCAGCGCCGCGGTGAAGAAGAGTTCGGGCATCAAGAGCATGGCTGACCTGGCCGGCAAGACGATCTCGACGACCTCGGGCACGACCGCCGTACCGCTGCTCAGGCAATATGAAAAAACCAAGAACGCCGACATCAAGGAAATCTACGGCAAAGATCACGCCGAGTCCTTCTTGTTGCTCAGCCAGGATCGCGTGTCGGCATTCGTCATGGACGACATCCTGCTCGCCGGGCAGATCGCGAATGCACCCAATCCGGGCGAGTACGTAATTCTGCCGGAGTCGTTGCGTACCGAGCCGTACAGCATGATGCTGCGCAAGGACGACCCGCAGTTCAAGGCACTGGTCGACAAGACCATCGACGGGGTGATGACGTCGGGCGAGATCAACAAGATCTACGCCAAGTGGTTCACCAGCCCGATCCCGCCGAAGGGTGTCAACTTGAATTTCCCGGAAACACCGGCCATTAAGGACGCATTCGCCCATCCGAACGACAAGGGCGTTTAAGGTCGGGGGCTGCCTGACGCAGCCAAAGTCCGCAAAGGGCCGGAAGGCGAATTGCCGCTCCCGGCCCTTCGTGTTTGTACGACCGCGTCCTGCGCCAGGCGCGGATGGGATGGGGGTGAGCGATGCACGTCTTCAACTGGCACATCTTCTTCGAGGAGCTGCCCGGCGGCGGCGAGGAATACTGGCAGCTCATCGTCTCCGGCATCGGCTGGACGCTCGCGGTGTCCGCGTGTTCCTGGGTCATCGCCCTGGCATTAGGCTCGGTCATCGGCACCATCCGCACCACCAACAGCCCCTGGCTCGTGCGTTTTGGCAACGCCTGGGTCGAATTCTTCCGCAACATCCCGCTGCTGGTGCAGATGTTCCTGTGGTATTTCGTGATCCCGGAATTCATCCCTCCGCTTAAGACCTGGATCGTGCGCACCGACCCGGCCAACGCGCAGTTCGTGTGCGCGGTGCTCTGCCTCGGTCTGTTCACCTCGGCGCGCATCGCCGAACAGGTCCGCGCCGGGATCCAGTCGCTGCCGCGCGGCCAGCGCCTGGCAGGCATGGCGCTCGGCCTGACCCAGCCGCAGGTGTATCGCTATGTGCTGCTGCCGATGGGCTTTCGCATCATCATTCCGCCGCTCACCAGCGAGACCATGAACCTGATCAAGAACTCGTCGGTCGCGCTCACCATTGGCCTGGCCGAACTCACCTTTCGTGCCCGGGAAATGGGTGAATACACCTTCAATTTCTTCGAGGCGTTCACCGCCGCAACGCTCATCTACCTGGTGATCGCGATGAGCGCCAATCGGCTCATGGCCGTCATCGAGCGCCGCACCGCGGTACCGGGCTACATCGCCGGCAGCGCGAAATAGGGGCCGCCATGCACCTTGACTTCGGCGTCGTCGCCCGCTCGATTCCGTACCTGTGGAAGGGATTCGAGTACACGGTGCAGCTGACCGCGATCGCGGCCCTGGGCGGGCTTTTTTTCGGCACCCTGCTGGCGCTCGCCCGCCTGTCGTCGCAGAAGTGGCTCGCGTTCGCAGCCGCGGCCTACGTCAACCTGATGCGCTCCATTCCGCTGGTGCTGGTCATCTTCTGGTTCTTCTTCCTCATGCCGCAGGTGTTCCAGGCGATCACCGGGGCGGAGCGGCCGGTGCAGATCGGCGCCGAGCGCACCGCGATCATCACCTTCATCATGTTCGAAGCAGCGTACTTCTGCGAGATCATGCGGGCCGGTATCCAGTCGATCGCAAAGGGGCAGGTGCACTCGGCGTATGCGCTGGGGCTCACCTACGGCCAGGCGATGCGGCTGGTCATCCTGCCGCAGGCGTTCCGCAACATGATCCCGGTGCTGCTGACGCAGACCATTATCCTGTTCCAGGATACCTCCCTCGTGTACGTCATCTCGGCGACCGACTTCGTCGGCGCCGCGTCCAAGATTGCCCAGCGCGATGGACGGCTCATCGAGATGTATCTGTTCGTCGCCGCCGTCTACTTCGTGCTTTGCTACACGCTTTCATTCATGGTCAAACGGCTGCAGAAGAAGATTGCGGTGATCCGCTAGCCGTCCCGGAAACAGGAGAGCAACGATGGCATCGATGATTGCGATGGATAACATCTCGAAATGGTACGGCACGTTCCAGGTGCTGACCGAGTGCACGACCCAGGTCGAGAAGGGCGAGGTGATCGTCGTGTGCGGCCCCTCGGGTTCGGGCAAATCGACGCTCATTAAGTGCGTCAACGCGCTCGAGCCGTTCCAGAAGGGAACGATCACCGTCGACGGGATTTCCGTGGGCGATCCGAAGACCGATCTGCCCAAGCTGCGCGCCCGCGTCGGCATGGTGTTCCAGCACTTCGAATTGTTCCCGCATCTGTCGATCAAGGAGAACCTGTCGCTGGCACAGGTCAAGGTGCTCGGACGCGGCAAGGACGAGGCACTCGAACGCGGCCTGAAGCTGCTCGACCGCGTCGGCCTGATCGCGCAGAAGGACAAGTACCCTGGCCAGCTTTCCGGCGGGCAGCAGCAGCGCGTCGCCATCGCCCGGGCGCTATCGATGGACCCGATCTGCATGCTCTTCGACGAGCCGACCTCGGCCCTCGACCCGGAGATGATCAACGAGGTCCTCGACGTCATGGTCCAGCTCGCCACCGAGGGCATGACGATGATGGTGGTCACGCACGAAATGGGCTTCGCACGCAAGGTCGCCCATCGCGTCATCTTCATGGACCAGGGCAAGATCGTCGAAGACGCGAAGAAGGAAGATTTCTTCGGCAAGCCGCGCTCCGATCGAGCGCAACTGTTTCTGTCCAAGATACTGAGCCACTGAGCGCGACTTCGCGCCTGGTCTTCGCCGCCGCGCCACGGGTCGCGTCCGGCTGCCGCCACCGGCTTTTGTCGTGGCTCGGAACACTCGGCAGCGTTTTCCTCGGCGGGCTTGCGGCCGGCTCCCTCCATGCAGCGGTTGCTTCGCCCCAGGACACGATCGTCACCGTCACGGTCGGGGCGCAGCAGCGCAGCGCCTACCTGCATGTTCCCGCCGGCTTCGACCGCGCCCGCAAGTATCCCCTGCTCATCGGCTTCCACGGCGGTGCAGGGAACGCGCGCGAATACATCGAGCAGGCGCAGCTGTTTGCCAAGGGGGAGCAGGCGGGATTTATCGTCGTCTGCCCGGAGGGCACACCGCTTCACGGCATGGGCGAGCACCGGGTGTGGAATTCCGGCCCGGAATATGCCGCCAGCGTCGGCAATGCCGACGACGTGGCATTCACCCGGCAACTGATCGACAAGGTCAGTTCCCTCTACCCGGTCGATCCGAAACGCATCTACGCCACCGGCTTTTCGAACGGGGCGCAGATGACCTACCGCCTGGCATTGGAGCTGTCCGACCGGGTCGCGGCCATTGCCGCCATGAGCGGCGGCAGACTGGCCCAGGGTCGGCAGCCCGGCCGCGCCGTTCCGGTACTTCACATTCACGGTACCGCCGATGGTTTCTATCCGTTCGCCGGTGGCCTCGGGCCTTACAGCATCGGCTTGACGCCCCACGTGGCGATCGACGCGGTCATCCGCGAATGGTGCCGGTTCAATGGCGCGGCGCTGACGCCGCAAACCCGTACGTTCGACGCTTACGAAATGCAGCTTCATGACGGCCCGGCACCGGTCATTCTGATCCGCGTCGATGGCCTGGGCCATCAAATTGCCGGGGGCAACGACGACCATCTGCCCCATCAGGCGCTCTTGCCCCGGCCGGATGCGGTAGCCGTGGCGTTGGAGTTTTTTGCCCGTCACCCGATGCCCTGACCTGGCCCGCTCTGCGCACAGCGCTGGCCCCAAAACCGCCGCTTCGGCGCTGGCCTCTCCTCCGGGGGCCCGATCCGGCTTACAACCGGATACATCTGCCTGTCGGCCCCCGAATACCTCGGCCGTTGAGGGAGGTGCAATCGATCAAGTGGACCAACAACCATTGCAAGGAGACCAAGATGACGAATCGGACGCGCTTCAAGACCGCCACCGCCGTCGCCCTCGTGACCGTGTTTGCCGCCGGGATGGCAACGAGCGCGGTGGCCGACACGACCTGGCAGCAAAACCATCCGCGCCGGGAGCAGGTCAACAACCGCCTCGCCACGCAGGACGCGCGTATCCACAACCAGGTCAAGGATGGTGACCTCACCAAGGGGCAGGCGGCGCGGCTGCACAAGGACGATCGTCAGATTCGTGGCGAAGAGCGCGCCATGGCCAGCCAGAACGGCGGCCATATCACGAAGCAGGAACAAAAAACGCTGAACCAGCAGGAGAATCGGGTCAGCGCCAAAATCGGCGAGTAGTCGTGTTCTTGGAACACCGGAGCGGGAGACGGGCGCATCGTCTCCTGTTCCCGGCGCACTTTTCCTGGCGCGATTTCAATCCGGCCGCTGCGCAAGGGCCGCCGCGGGCAGGCACGAGGCATGCAGCGTATAATCCCACTTTACGTCCACCGTCGCGTCGATGGCCGAGCTTCTGTCGCTCCGCGGGCGCAATGCCCTGTCGCCGTTTCGCATCGCCAAGCTGCTGTCGACCCTCGCCGCGACTCCTGTCTCCGCACTTAGCGCTGATTTCTGGCACTTCGTTCAAACCGAGCGCGACCTGAGCGCGCCCGAGCGCGCGACGCTCGACCGCATTCTCAGCTACGGGCCGCAAAGCGACGTGCACGTCGACACGGGCGAGCTTTTTCTCGTCATTCCGCGGCCCGGCACCCTATCGCCCTGGGCCTCCAAAGCGACCGACATTGCCCATAGCTGCGGGCTCGCGCCGATCGTGCGCATCGAGCGCGGCGTCGCCTATCGGGTCTCGGTGGCGCAGGGCAAGCCGCTGACAGCCGATGCGCGCGCGATCCTCCTGCCGCTGCTCCACGATCGCATGACCGAAAGCGTGTTCGCATCGCTCGACGCGGCGGCACAACTGTTCACCCACTTTCCACCGCGGCCGCTTGCAAGCATCGATTTGCTTGCGCGCGGCCGGGCTGCGATCGAGGACGCCAACGTGACGCTGGGTCTCGCGCTGTCCGCGGACGAGATCGACTATCTGGCCGAGTATTTCGGCCGCATAGGCCGCAATCCGACCGACGTCGAGCTGATGATGTTCGCGCAGGCGAACTCCGAGCACTGCCGCCACAAGATCTTCAATGCCGACTGGATCATCGACGGCGTCGCGCAGCCCCGATCCCTGTTCGCCATGATTCGCAACACCCATGCGGTGAGTCCGCAGGGAACCCTCGTCGCCTACAGCGACAACGCAGCGGTGGTCGAAGGCAGCTGCGTGCGGCGCTTCTACGCCGGTGCCGACCACCGCTACGCGGCGCGCGACGAGCTGACCCACATCCTGATGAAGGTCGAGACCCACAACCATCCGACCGCGATCGCGCCGTTTCCGGGAGCGGCGACCGGGTCCGGGGGCGAGATCCGCGACGAGGGTGCGACGGGTATCGGCGCCCGGCCCAAAGCCGGGCTGACGGGTTTCACCGTATCGCACCTGAAGATTCCAGCCCTGATCCAACCCTGGGAAGTCGATCATGGCAAGCCCGACCGTATCGCTTCGGCGCTGCAGATCATGCTTCAGGGGCCGATCGGCGCCGCGGCGTTCAATAACGAATTTGGTCGGCCCAACCTGCTCGGCTATTTCCGTACCTTCGAGCAGGAAGTGGCCGGCGAGGTGCGCGGCTATCACAAGCCGATCATGATTGCTGGCGGCGTAGGCAACGTCAGCGCACGTGACGCGCGCAAGCGGCCGCTGACCGATGGCGCGCTATTGGTGCAGATCGGCGGCCCCGGCATGCTGATCGGCATGGGCGGCGGCGCCGCATCGTCGATGGCGACCGGCGCCAACACCGCCGACCTCGATTTCGATTCCGTGCAACGCGGCAACGCGGAGATCCAGCGCCGCGCGCAGGAGGTCATCGACCGCTGCTGCCAGCTCGGGGACGCCAACCCGATCCTGTCGATCCACGACGTGGGCGCCGGCGGTCTTTCCAATGCGCTGCCAGAGCTCGCGCACGGCGGCGGCAAGGGCGCGTTGCTCGACCTGCGGGCGATTCCGTCGGAGGAACCAGGGATGTCGCCGCGCGAGATCTGGTGCAACGAGGCGCAGGAGCGATACGTGCTCGCAATCCGACCGGATGCGGAGGCGGCGTTCAGGGCAATCTGCGCCCGCGAACGCTGCCCGTTGGCGGTGCTCGGCCGCGCCACGCCGGAGCATCGCTTGCGCCTGGAAGATCCGGTGTTCCACAACACGCCCGTCGACATGGAGCTCTCGGTGCTGCTCGGCAAGCCACCGAAGATGATGCGTGATGTGGCGCGCCTTGCCCGCCCGCTCGAGCCGTTCGCTGCCGACGCCCTGGACCTGCGCGAGGCGGCTTATCGCGTGCTGCAGTTCCCGGCGGTCGCCGACAAGACCTTCCTGGTGACGATCGGCGATCGCACCGTTGGCGGTCTTTGCGCGCGCGATCCGATGATCGGCCCTTGGCAGGTCCCGGTGTCCGACGTCGCGGTCACCCTGACGGACTTCGACGGCTATGCCGGCGAGGCCATGGCGATGGGCGAGCGCACGCCGCTGGCGTTGATCGATGCGCCGGCGTCGGGGCGCATGGCGGTCGGCGAGGCGATCACCAATCTGGCGGCTGCAGGTATCAGCAGTCTCGCCGCCGTCAAGCTCTCCGCCAATTGGATGGCACCGGCCGGGCACCCGGGCGAAGACGCCGCGCTCTACGACACCGTGCGCGCGGTCGGCATGGAGCTGTGCCCGGCGCTCGGTGTCAGCATCCCGGTCGGCAAGGACTCGATGTCGATGCGCACCACCTGGAGCGAGGGCGGCGAACCACGCGCGGTCACCGCTCCGATCTCGCTCGTCGTGTCCGCATTTGCGCCAGTGATCGATGCGCGCCGCGTGCTGACGCCACAACTGCGTTTCGATCGTGGCCGCACCGTGCTGCTGCTCGTCGACCTGGCCAACGGCCAGAACCGCCTCGGCGCCTCGGCACTGGCCCAGGTTTACGGCCGCCTCGGCAGCAACGCGCCAAACGTCGACGATCCGGAGACCCTGAAAAGCTTTTTTGCGACCGTGCAGGCACTGCACGCGCAAGCCGGGATACTCGCCTACCACGACCGCTCCGACGGCGGGCTGTTCGCAACCACGGTCGAGATGGCGTTCGCCGCGCGTTGCGGCCTGGCCATTAGCTTGGACGAGCTGCCGGGTGCAGCGATCGCGGCGCTGTTCAACGAGGAGCTGGGTGCGGTGCTGCAGGTTCGCGCCGCGGACCGGCACGACGTTGTCGGGGCGTTCGAGGCCGCCGGATTGCGCTGCGTCGCCGTGGGTGAGCCCGTCCACGGCGACCGCATCCAGGTGTCGCAGGGCGGCCTCGTGCTGCTCGACGAGTCGCGCGTCGAACTGCACCGTGCGTGGTCGCGCACCACGCACGCGCTGCAGCGACTGCGCGATTATCCGCAGGCCGCCGATCAGGAATACGAGCGACTTCTCGACGTCGGCGACCCGGGGCTCGTGCCGCACCTTACCTTCGATCCGGCGCAAGACATCGCCGCGCCATTCGTCGCCGCCGGGGCGAGGCCGCGCGTGGCGATCCTGCGCGAGCAGGGAGTTAACGGCCATATCGAGGCCGCGGCCGCGTTCAACCGCGCCGGCTTCGAAGCCTACGACGTGCACATGACCGACCTCATCGCCGGGCACACGACGCTGACCGGGTTCAAGGGTATCGTCGCCGGCGGCGGTTTCTCCTACGGCGATGTGCTGGGAGCCGGCGAAGGCTGGGCGAAATCCATTCTCTACAATGCGCGGGCGCGAGAGGAATTCGCCGCGTTTTTTGCGCGCGGTGAAACCTTCGCGCTCGGGATTTGCAACGGCTGCCAGATGCTGAGCAACCTGCGCGAACTGATCCCAGGAACGGCGCATTGGCCGCACTTCGTGCGCAACCAGAGCGAGCAGTTCGAGGCGCGCCTCATCCTGCTCGAGGTTTTGCCTTCGCCGTCGCTGTTCTTCACCGGGATGGAGGGGAGCCGCATTCCGGTTGCGCTCGCCCACGGCGAGGGTTACGCGGAATTCCGCGATGCGCAGCAGCTGGCGGCGGCGCAATCCCTGGTGTCGCTGCGCTTTGTCGATAACCGCGGCGTGGCGACCGAGCGCTACCCGTACAATCCCAACGGCTCGCCGCGCGGCATCACCGGGCTGACCACCGCGGACGGTCGGTTCACCATCCTGATGCCGCATCCGGAGCGCGTGTTTCGCACCGTGCAGATGTCGTGGCACCCGGATGCATGGGGTGAGGATTCGCCGTGGATGCGGATGTTCCGTAACGCGCGTGCCTGGCTCGGATGAGTGTTGATGCGAAGGAGCTTTCAATGAGCGTACGAGTCTGGTCCATCAATGGCGTGACGCCGGTCGTCGACCCGACCGCGTTCGTGCATCCAAGCGCGGTCTTGATCGGCGACGTGCTCGTCGCCGCGGGCTGTTACGTCGGTCCGTCGGCGTGCCTGCGCGGCGATTTCGGGCGCATCGAGTTGCGCGCCGGCGCCAACGTGCAGGACTGCTGCGTCATGCACGGCTTCCCTGGCACCGATACCGTGGTCGAGGAGGAGGGGCATATCGGCCACGGCGCGATCCTGCACGGTTGCGTGGTGCAGAAGAACGCGCTGGTCGGTATGAACGCGGTCGTCAACGACAATGCCGTCATCGGCGAATCGGCCATCGTCGCCGCCATGGCGTTCGTCAAGGCAGGCATGGTCGTTCCGCCGCGCACGCTCGTCGCCGGCGTTCCCGCCGCCGTCGTGCGGGCGCTAACCAATGAGGAACTGGCGTGGAAACGCGAAGGCACGCACAGTTACCAGGAGCTCGCGCGGCGCAGCCTCGAAACGATGGTGCAGACGGAGGCACTGGCCGCGACCGAGCCGAATCGCAAGCGCATCGAGCTGCCGGAACTCTTGCCTCTGTCGACCCTCAAGGCCAAGCTTCGCTCGGATGCGTGATACCGGGCAAGGCGCAGGCCTCGCGTCGGATCGCGACCCACGCCTTGCTGCAGATAGGCGCTGCGCCTTGTCGCGAGGGCTTTAGAACCCGGCGGCTTGTCCGTCGCGGCGCGGATCGGAACCGGCGACGTATCCGTCCTCGGTGCAGACGATGAACTGCCCCGCACCGAAGTCCATGTAGGAGTCGGCGATCGACGCAAACCGGTGTCCGCGCATGGCAAGACCGTCGCGCACCGCGGGCGACATACTCGACTCGAGATCGAGCGAGAGGCCGGCGTTGACCTTCCACCGCGGGGCATCGAGCACCGTCTGCGGCTGCTGGTGAAAGTCGATCAACCGCACGAGCGTCTGCAGGTGACCCTGCGGCTGGATCTGCCCGCCCATCACGCCGAAGCTCGCATAGGGCGCGCCGGCGCGGGTGGCAAACCCGGGGATGATGGTATGAAACGGCCGCTTGCCCGGTCCGACCCGGTTCGGGTGGCCGGGCTGCAGCGAGAACCCCGTGCCGCGATTCTGCAGACTGATGCCTGTTCCGGGCACGACGATGCCGGAGCCAAAGCCCATGTAGTTCGACTGGATGAGCGACACCATCATGCCGTTTGCGTCGGCGGCGGTCAGGTAGACGGTGCCGGCCGGCGGCGGTATCCCATGCTTGAAGTCCTGCGCCCGCCGGCGATCGATCAACCGCGCGCGCGCGGCGAGATATTCGCGATCGAGCATCTGCGCCGGGGCGACTTCCATCGCCCGCGGATCACCGACATAGCGATACACGTCAGCGAAGGCGAGTTTCATCGCCTCGATCTCAAGGTGCTGCACTTCGGCCGAATCGACAGGCTGCGTGGCCAGGTCGAAATGCTCGACGATGCCCAACGCAATCAGCGCGGCGATGCCCTGGCCATTGGGCGGTAGCTCGTGCACGGTGGTGCCGCGATAATCGATCGTGAGCGGCGTGACCCACACGTTGCTATGGTTGGCGAAGTCCTCCAGCGCATGGCCCCCGCCATGAGCGCGTGAATGCGCAACCATCTTCTCCGCCAGCTCGCCGCGGTAGAACGCTTCGCCCCGCGTCGCGGCGATCAGCTCGAACGTCTTGACCATCGCCGGCGCCGCGAAGCGCTCTCCTGGTTCGGGAGCACGGCCCCGGGGCAGGAAATGGGCGGCGAAACCGGGAACCGTGCCGAGAACGGGTACTGCCTTGGCCCATTTGTCGGCGACGATGGGGCTCACCGCATAGCCGTCGCGCGCGTATGCCATGGCGGGGCCGAACAGGTCGGCGAATGGCAATTTGCCATAGCGCTCCGACAGCGCCACCCAGCCCGACACCGCGCCGGGAATGGTCACCGTATCCCAGCCGGCGCGCGGCATTTCGGTCGCGGGCGCGAAGCGCTCCGGGGTCCAGGTCGCCGGGGCCCGCCCGGAGGCGTTCAAACCGGCGATCTCGCCATCCTTCCACACGATCGCGAAAAGGTCGCTGCCCAGGCCGTTGCTGCACGGCTCGACCACGGTGAGCGCAATCGCGGTCGCGAGCGCGGCATCTAGGGCATTGCCGCCGGCGCGCAGCGCGGCGATGCCGGCCTGGGTCGCAAGCGGCTGCGAGGTGGCAACGACGTTGCGCGCGAAAATGGGCGAGCGTCTGGAGACGTAAGACGCTTCCCAGTTGTAGCCGGAACGCGCTCCGCGCAGGGCTCTTTCAGGGCTATCGTTCACGGCAGGTGCTCCATCGCGTCGCAGCCGGGTAAGGATAGCACCTCACCGGGGCCGGGCGCGCGCAGGTCGGTAGCGGATGAAAAAGGGCAGGCGCGAGGCGCCTGCCCTTGGCAGTGATACGAGGGGAGAATCCGCCCGATCAGTAGCCGTTTTCGGCACGCAGCTGGCGCAGGTAGGTGTCGACCTCCTGACCCTGCATGCGCTGCGTGAGTTGCGGCTTCACCTCGTCGAAGCTCGGTATCTTGGCTTCGCGAATGTCGTCGACCTCGATGACGTGCCAGCCGAATTGCGTCTGCACCGGGACGGTGGTGAACTTGCCCTTCTGCAGCGACACCATGGCGTCGCCAAAAGGCTTGACGAAGTTCGATGGCGTGTTCCAGTCGAGGTCGCCACCACGGGTCTTGGAGCCCGTGTCCTTGGAGTGTTCGGCGGCAAGCGTCTCGAACTTCTCGCCCTTTTGCAGCGCCGCGATGATTTGGTTGGCCTCATCCTGATTGTCGACCAGGATGTGGCGGACTTTGTACTCCTTGTCGCCCATCTGCGCCTTGATCCCGTCGTATTCCTTGTGCAAGGCCTCGTCGGAAATCGGATGCGACTTCAGATAGTCGGACATATAGGCGCGCACGAGCACCGTCTGCGACGCCAGGTCCATCTCGGTCTTCATCCCCGGCGCCTTGTCGAGGCCCTTCTTCTTCGCCTCGCGCACGAGCAGCTCGCGCGTATTGAGCTCGTCGCGAACTTGGGCACGCAACTCCGGCGAATCGGTCTGGCCCTGCGCCAGGCGTTGCTTGAGCATGAAGTCGAAGGTCGCCGTGGGATAGAGCTCCTTGCCCTTGGCGGGCGCATCGGCCTTCGCCGGCGCCTTCTTGGTGTCCTGCGCCAGCGCGGCAGGCGGCGCGAGCAGCAGTGCGGCCGCTGAGAGCGCGATGAATAGGCGGAAAAACGTTTGCATAGATGACAAATCCTTCTGTTGGTTCGGGGTTAGGAGAACTCTTCCGGGGCCAGCGCCTTGATCGACAGCGCGTGGATCGGATGGGGAAGCAAATCGGCAACGCGTGCCATCACGGTCTGGTGGCGCTGGAGCCGGGAAACGCCGTCGAAGGCCTCAGACACGATCAACAGCGAAAAGTGCCCGCCGCCCGCGGCAGCACCCGCGTGGCCGGCGTGCTCTGCACTGTCGTCGTGGATCTCGAGCGCCAGCGGGGAGAGGTCGGCCAGGCGCGCGCGCAACGCGGTCGCGACGTCGGTCATGGCGACGGGCCCTCCGGCAGGTAGCGCGCCACCGAGGCGACCGTCGCCACGGCAAGGATGAAAAACAGCACGATCGCGCCCCAGACCTTGAAATTAACCCAGATGTTGGTCGGAAAGTGGGACGCCACGTACAGGTTCGCGGCCCCCATGGCGGCGAGAAAGGCCACCCACACCCAGGTCACACGAGCCCAAACCGCGTCCGGCAGGGTGAGGTCCTTGAGCAGTGCGCCGATCAGGTTGCGGCGAAAGCCCAGCCGTCCGACCGCGAGGATGGCGGCAAACAGCCAGTAGAGGGCGGTCGGTTTCCACTTGATGAAGGTCTCGTCGTGGAGGATCAGCGTGGCCCCGCCAAAGGCCACGATGATCGCCAGGCTCAGCCAGTGGATGACCTGGACCTTGCCGCGGCGCCAGCGGAAATAGGCGATCTGCGCCAACGAGGCGGCGATGGCCACCGCGGTCGCCACGTAGAGGTCCCACAGCTTGAATGCGGCAAAGAAAAGCAGAAGCGGGAAGTAATCGGCAAGAAACTGCATAACCTGTTATTTTACCTTGGAATTAGGCTCTGTCCAAGGGGAGGGCCCAGCGCCCGCTTAGCCCTCGGCTGGAGGGCTTGCGGCCTTCGCCCGGTGCTTTAGCTCCCGGAAGCGTTCCCGACCAGCCGCCGCAAGCGTGCCCAGTCGAATGCCGGGCCCGGATCGGTTTTTCGGCCCGGGGCAATATCCTGGTGACCGGCGAGGTCGGCGATCGGGTAGCGGCGGCGCAACGCCCGGGTGAGCCGGGCCAGAACACGGTATTGGGGAGCCTCGTAGTCCAGTGTGTCGGTGCCTTCCAGTTCGACGCCGATGGAGAAATCGTTGCACTGCTCCTGGCCCCGCCACGACGAAGCGCCGGCATGCCACGCCCGGCGGGCGCAGGATACGAACTGCGTCAACGTGCCGTCGCGCCCGATCAGGAAGTGCGCGGAAACCCGCAGTTGCCGGATCGTGGCGAAGTAGGGATGCGCGCCGGGGTCGAGACGGTTGGTGAACAGCTCCGCGATCGCAGTCCCCCCGAACTTACCCGGCGGCAGGGAAATGTTATGCACCACCACCAGCGTGATCTCGCTACCGGGTGGGCGATCATCGCAATTGGGCGAGGGCACCTGTGCGGCAGCCCGCACCGTGCCGGCGCGGTCGACCACAAGGCGGCTGACGGGCGTGATCAATCGACGGACTACTTGCTGCCGAACCGTTCCATGCGTTAGCGCACGAGGTTGTGTTGCAAAAAAAGACCAAGCATTTTACCAGTCGCTGCGCGAATGCCCACCTTCGCGCCCTAGCCGTTGGTTTCGCCGCGAACATGCATGCCTTCGAGCGTAAGCACATTAAGGCTGGAGATTTCATCCCCGATCTGGTGGGATTTACGCCTCGGCTTTGCTCACCTGCCACAAGAGTCAGAACGCAAGCCAATCGCGATGCGTCATCTCGGCGACCTCGACCACTTGAGGCGGCTGTCAGCGAACTCCGGCCATTCGCCGGTGGCGTTCAACACCCGTAGGCGTAGCATGGTTGGACTTCCATTCGTCGACAAGGTGACGTCATGACAGATCGGCGAACGTGCGTCGGCCGCGTCATCGATGGCTTGCGTGCCGTACCGCCGCTTGCTTCTCGCCGCGCACCCAGGCAGAGCTTCCTCAGGCCCTCGCGGTCGTCGGCAGCGATCAAATTGCACTCCGGTCGGCACGGGGCGCGGGCTGGTTCTCGATCGTGAGGCACGCGCGCATGCTCCCTCTCGTGGGCCTCGCGCCGTTGCTCGCCCTGGGCTGCGCCGCGCTGCTTCCGGTTGCGGCGTCTGCCACCGACGTCGTTGCGCCGGAGCCTTTCTTCCAACATGACAGCTTTCAGGAACTGCGCCTTTCTCCATCGGGGAAATACGTCGGCGCGCTGGTGCCGTCAGGGGGGCGCGTGCGCCTTGCGGTCATCGACCTCGAAACCAAGTCATTCCGGATTGCGGCCGCATTGGACGGCTATGATGTCGGCTGGTTCGAATGGGTGAACGATGAACGCCTGGTGTTCACTGCGGTTGATCTGCAGTCCGGGCTCGGCGAGCAGCGCGGCGGAGGCCTGTTCGCCGCCAACCGCGATGGAAGTTATTTTCGCATCCTCGCGCCGACGCTCCAGGCTCAAATCAATCGCTGGGAGACCGTCTATCACTACACGACGCTGCTTTCACTACTGCACGATGCCAGCGACGACATCCTGGTAATCAGCAACGAGCCAGACGCGCGCTATCCCGATGTCTATCGGATGAATACCCTGACGGGCCGGAAAACGCTCGAGTCTCTTGGCAAGCCAGGCGATATAGTCAGTTGGGTCGTCGACCGCAAGGGCGCCGTCCGTGCCGCCGTCGAGTTAGAGAGGGGCACGATCACCCGTGTATTCTGGCGCCCCGACGAAGAGGCGAAATGGGTCCAGCTCGGCGAATTTCAATTGCGCGAAGCGCGGTTCGAGCCGGTCGCGTTCGACGGCGACGGCACACTGTTCGTCACCTCCAACATCGGTCGCGACAAGGGGGCGATATACCGCTTTGACACCGAGAAAAAGGCGCTCGGCGCCCTGGTTGCCGCGCACCCGCAGGTCGATCTGACCGGCGGCCTGGCGTTCGACCGCGAGAAGAACAAGGTCGTGGGCCTGTGGTACGAGGCCGACCGTCCGGGCGCAGTATGGTTCGACGAGGACTGGGCGCGGCTGCAGAAGGCGGTGGACGCGGCGCTGCCGGGCCGAATAAACCTGATTTCAGGCCAAGGAGCGCGCGCCCTTGTCTGGTCCTATTCGGATACCGATCCGGGCACGTACTATCTCTTTGACTTGGAAAAGCGCCGTCTCGAGTACCTCGCCACGCGACGCAAGGCGATCAAGCCGGAGGCGATGCCAGCGCGGCAGCCGGTCCATTACGCGGCGCGCGATGGACTTGATATTCCTGCCTATTTGACGCTGCCCAAGGGCAAGGAGCCGAAGAACCTGCCGCTCGTACTACTCGTGCACGGCGGCCCGTGGGTCCACGGCGCAACGTGGGGCTGGAGCGGCGAGCCGGCCTATCTAGCCTCGCTTGGCTACGCGGTGCTCGAACCCGCGTTTCGCGGCAGCACCGGCTGGGGAAACAAGCTCCGGGTGGCAGGGTGGAAGCAGTGGGGCCGCGGAATGCAGGACGACCTCAACGACGGGATGGATTGGCTGGTGAAGCAGGGCACGGTCGACCCGAAGCGGGCATGCATCATGGGCGCCAGCTACGGCGGCTATGCCGTGATGATGGGGCTTGCAAGGGATCCAGCCCGCTGGCGCTGCGGTATTAATTATTTCGGCGTCACCGACATCAACCTGATGTTCGACATCACGTGGTCCGACATGGTTTACAGCGACTACATGCGGTACACGGCGAAGGAGATGATGGGCGATCCCGACAAGGACGCGGCACTGCTCAAGGCCGTCTCCCCGATCGAGAACGCGGCGAAGATCAAGGCGCCCGTGCTAATGGCGTACGGCGCTCAGGATCGCAGGGTACCCCTCGTTCACGGCGAGAAGATGCGCGACGCGTTGAAAGCGCAAGGGACCTCTGTTGAATGGGTGGTATACGACGACGAGGCACACGGCTTTATGAACGAGAAGAATCGCTACGATTTCTACGACCGCGTCGCCAAATTTCTAGCACAACACCTCGGAAGCGACTGATCGTTCCCGGCGTGCCGCGAGCGGACGCTCGCGTTCATACCTCCGTTGTTATTGGCGCAACGACGCCCCTGCGCGCGGAACGGAATCGAATATGAGCCTTTTCTCGGACGCCCTCATGACGCAAGCCAAGCAGAGCGGTTGGCTACTCGTCAGCATGAAGAACGACTGGAAGCGCATCTTCGCGTGGCTGCAGTAAGAAATACAAAGTCGAGACGCTTTCCTGGCGTGGGCACTGATGGCCGGCAAGTGGCAGGATAGGAACACCGCATATAATTGCAAATGCCGATAAGTCCGCCCGTCTCGCCGCGTGATGACTTAGAAGAGGACGGGGCAGGATCCCTCTCTCCCCGGCCACACGAGCATCAACCTGCGATGATCGGGCAAGCGGCCTCGCCTGACGGCAGTTACCAATCTGCGCAAATGATGGCGGGTTGATCCAATCGATTCCTTGTACCGCCGTTGAACCGTGGCGCCGGCGTCCTTGCGAACGACCGGCGGCCCGCGTAGGACAATCGCGCTCTAGTTTGGAGCGGGCGAAAAACGGATGGAGAATAACCATCACAAATCGTTGGAGAGACAGCGATGAACACCGGGAGCAAAGGATGTGCATATGACCGCCAACTGCTCCTGGAGGGCGCGAAGCGGAATGTCGTACTCGACCTGACGGAGGTGCAGCGATACGGGATCGAGAGCTGGGATGATCCAGACTACGTTTGCATATACGGCCTGCGGCCTGCCGATTGGTACGGCAGAGGAATACGGATTCTGGGGCGAACCGCGGTGGAATGTACCCGCGATGAGTTGGCCGACAATATCGGGAGAGACATCGCCACGGTTGCCAAACCGGTTTCGTTCTCATCCGGGGCATTGGTAGTTGACCCCTTCACCGGCTCGGGCAACACCCTCTACTGGATGCTCCGGCATCTACCTGGTGCGCGCGGGTTGGGATTCGAGCAAGATCCCATCGTGTTCCAGCTTACTTCTCGGAATCTAGCGACTCTCAATCTGTCAATTGATGTATCTGACCGCGACTACAGGGAGGGGCTATCTAATCTGATCATCGCACCGGATCAACTACTGATTGCTTTTATCGCGCCGCCGTGGGGCGATGCGTTGAACAAGAGCACTGGTCTGGATCTTCGCCGCACGACACCGCCCATTACTCAGATCGTTGATTTTCTCATCGGTATCGTTGGGAAAAACCCGCTGCTTTGCGCGATTCAGGTCTACGAGAAGCTCGACCCGGCCTCGCTTGCGGAATTGACACCGCGCTTTTCCTGGTCGGTGCAACGGATGTATGGCTTAAATGCGCCCGGTCAAAATCACGGCATATTGATGGGTACCCGTGGGTGGGTGCCCCAGGCAGACAGTCGCTGAACGGCCCATAACCGGTCGGCCAGCCCCGCCTCCCGAGTTGCTCTGAAGCGGTCATCGCGGTGCCCGCCGGCTTGTCATCTCCCGGTTAACATGCAACGGTCTTAGGCACCACTAAACCGCGGCGGGCCATTGATTACCCTAATTGACTTACACGTCGGCCATGCCGCTTGCTGCTATCGTGACGGAGTTTTCTCCATCGTTTAGGCAAGATATTTCTTGCTAGGCGTCAATCGAAAGGAAGGCATGAAAATGACACGCGTCCGAGTTGAGGGCTTCACCATCTCGCTCGACGGATACGGAGCTGGTCCGAATCAGGACATCAGGAATCCGCTCGGCGTGGGCGGGGCAGATTTGCACCAGTGGTTAGTCCCGACACGCACGTTCCAACGCACCCTATTTGGCGCCGACGGTGGCACAACGGGGATCGATGATGACTTCGCCGCGCGGGGCTTCAAGAATGTTGGCGCCTGGATTCTCGGAAGAAACATGTTCGGACCGATTCGCGGTTCCTGGCCCGACATGAACTGGAAAGGCTGGTGGGGGGACAACCCACCCTATCACGTTCCAACTTTCATCTTGACTCATCACGCGCGCCCGCCCATCCAGATGGAGGGTGAAACGACGTTCTACTTCGTCACGGGCGGTATCCACGAGGCGCTTGACCGAGCGCGCGACGCAGCCAACGGAATGGATGTGCGCATTGGCGGCGGACCTAACACTATCCAGCAATATCTTCGTACGGGCCTCATCGATGAGCTGCACGTCGCTATCTCGCCGGTCCTGCTGGGCGGGGGAGAGCGACTGTTCGAGGGGATTGACGTGCGCGCTCTGGGATACGAATGTGTTCAGTTCGGAGCGTCGGAGAAAGCCACCCATGTTGTACTCCGGCGCCAAGGGCACAATGACGCCTAACAACCGGTTGCAGCGGACGGCGCTGCTGCGCCGCCGCTGAACCGGAACGTTAGGGCGCGCCCCTTAACGCTGTCGTTGGGCGTGTTGGCGCCGCGGCCATGAGGGCAGCCTATTTTATTCCCAACCGCTCCATGCGATAGCGCATGGCCCGGAAGGTGATGCCGAGGAGCTTCGCCGCCGCGGTGCGGTTGTAGCGGGTTTTTTCCAGCGCTTCGTTGATTGCCGCCCGCTCGACACGGTCGAGATAGTCCTGCAGCGGCCACTTGTCGCCTGCCGGCAGGGCAGCGTCTGCCTCTTCCGGCGGTGGCGTCAGACGCAGGTCTTCCGCCGTGATCTTCTGCGCATCGGCGGCGAGCGACAGGCCGCGCTCGAGAATGTTCTCCAGCTCGCGTACGTTGCCCGGAAACGGATACGCCTCCAGCGCCGCGATCGCCTCGGTGTCGAGCCTCGCCGGCTGGGCGCGTGACAGCTTGCGCAGGATCGCGTCGGCGATCGAGGGGATATCCTCGCGCATCTCGCGCAGGCTTGGCATCGCCAGCTCGATGACGTGCAGGCGGTAGAACAGGTCCTGGCGAAACTCGCCCGCGTCGACCAGGGCCGGCAGCTTCTTGTGCGTCGCGCTGATGATACGCACGTCGACCGGCTCCTCGGTCGTCGAGCCCACTTTGCGCACGCGCTTCTCCTGGATCGAGCGCAAGAGCTTGACCTGCATGGGCAGCGGCAGGTCTGCCACCTCGTCAAGGAACAGGGTGCCCCCGTTCGCGGCCTGGAAGAAGCCGTCGCGATCGCCCTCTGCGCCGGTAAAAGCGCCTTTGCGATAGCCGAAGAACTCGCTCTCCATCAGGTTCTCCGGGATCGCGCCGCAGTTCACCGGCACAAAGGGCTGCTCTGCACGCGGCCCGCCAAGGTGGATCATGCGCGCGGCCAATTCCTTACCGCTGCCCGATTCGCCGGTGATGAACACCGGCGCCTGGCTCTTCGACAGCCGGTCGATCATCTGCCGCACCTGCATGACCGCCGGCGATTCGCCCAACAGCTGGTAGGAGGAAGGCGCGGAAGGCTTTTCGGGAACCTTCAGCGCCTGCTTGACCAATGCCCGCAACTGCTCGAGCGCGACCGGCTTGGCCAGGTAATCGAATGCCCCGGCCTTGAGCGCGGCGACCGCGTTTTCGGCGCTGCCGAACGCGGTGATGACCGCGACCGGAACGTCGAGCCCCTTGTCGGTGATGTGCTCGACCACGCGCAGGCCCTCGCCATCGGGAAGGCGCATGTCGGTCAGGCACAGGTCGAAACCCTGCGCATCGAGCAGGCGAATGGCTTCCTCGATCGACTGCGCCCGCGTCGTGTCCAGGCCCATCCGGGACAGGGTCAGCTCGAGCAATTCCAGCAGATCGGGCTCGTCATCGATGACGAGCACCTTCGGCTGCCCCCGTTCGCGTGGTTTCCGGCTCATGATCGCCTCTCCTGGTGCCGCCTGCTATTTTTCCGCCGGACTGAGCGCGCGCCTCATCGTGAGGCGAAAATGCGCGCCGGGCCCCTTGGGCAGGAGCTCCAGCGCCGCGCCGTTGGCGTCGGCCAGCTCCCGCGCAATGTAGAGCCCCAGCCCGGTTCCGCCCGGCCGCGTCGTGAAAAATGGCTCGAAGATCTGCCCCCGCAGCTCGGCCGGAATCCCCGGACCATCATCGTCGAGTTCGCATATTACGGCATCCCCCATGTAACCGGGGCGCAGCTGGATGCGGATGCTGCCGTCCTTCTTCTGGCAGTGCTGCCACGCGTTGCGCACGAGGTTCCAGACGATCTGGTTGAGGTGGCCGCGGTCGAACATCACCAGCAGGTCTTCCGGTGCCCGCACCGCGACCCCCCCCGGCGGAATCGCCTCCGCCTGGACGATCTCCTCGACGAGCGAGGTTATGAATTCGACGAAGGGCACGGCCTCGGGCTGCTGGCGGTCACGCCGGTTCAACTGCAACACTTCGCCGACGATGCGATCGATGCGCTTGGCGTTGTTGCGGATCATGCCCAGCAGCCGCTGGCCCTCGGGCGCCACCGACCCGTCTTCCTCAAGCAATTGCGCCGCCTGGTTGATCGCCGAGAGCGGGTTGCGCACCTCGTGCGCGATACTGGCAGTAAGCCTGCCCATCGCCGCAAGCTTCATCTGCTGTGCCTCGGACTGGGCGCGGCCCAGGTCCTCGAGGTAGATGAGCGTGCCGCCGTTGAGGCCGGCGCCGATGCGCACCAGGCGCACGCGCAGCAACCGCTGCGTGGTCTCGACCTTGAAATTCGGCAATGGGTCGGCGAAATCCTCCTGCCATCGGCGCCAATAGTCGTGCAGCACCGAACTGAATTCGGCTAGCCGCATCCCGCCCCGCATGCGCCCAAAGCCGCCCAGAAGTCGCGTCACCTGGGCGTTGTGGCCGCGAACCACGCCGTTCAGGTCGACCACAAGGACGCCATCCTGCATGTCCTGAATGATGAGCCGGTTGACCTGCTCCAGATTGGCGACGTCGATGCTGCGCTGGGCAGCCAAGTCCTCGCTCGCCTTGGTGTAGCGCCCGAGCGCGAGGGCGATGCCGACGGTCGCGAAGTAGCCGAAACCAACGAGCCCGGTCTGGAACAGCTGCGCGCCGGCAATGACCCCCTGGAACAGGCGCCAGGTGTCGAGGGCGAGCAACACCGAACTGGCCAGGGCGGCGTGAAAGAACGCCACCTCCGTGCGCATCAGCCAGCCGCTGGCGGCGAGCTGCGGAAAGAGCAGGATCGAAAGCGGGCCGCCAGCCGCACCACCGGAAGAGATGATCAGGGAAAGAAAGAACAGGTCGCCGACCAGAAGCGAAAGCAACAGCCCAGGCAGCGGCAGCAGCGGCGCATCGCGCTGCACCCACCACAACGTGAGCAAGCCATAGAGGAAATACAGTCCCACCGCCGTCACGAACGCGTTCGGCGCGGCGATGCCAAGGCTGCGTAGGTCGAAGAACAGCGCTGCGCTGAGCAACAGCGCACCGCACACGGCGCGGTACAGGCCGACGATCCACAGGATGCGCCGGCCGGACTCGGTGACCATCGACGGCAGCGACGGCGGCTCGAAAGGCGGAATCGCCGGGCGCGGCTGCAGCGGCTCAGCCATGGGGGACGCAGCCCCCGGCCGCGCAGACGAAGCCGCTATGGGTCTCCTTTGCCTCGCTGCGCGGCAGGAACACCCCACACCGCGCGCAGCGCACCATCGGCTCGACCGCTTGCTGCGGGCTGGATTTGCGCCGGCCGCGAGCGCTGCGGGCAGCGATCACGCGCAGGGCGAACAGCACCATGAAGATCAGCACCAGCCAAGCAACGATTCGCGCCATCAGACGACCTTGCCCGGATTGAGCAGATCCTCCGGATCGAGTGCGTCCTTGATCCGGCGCATGAGCTCGATTTCGACCGCGCTCTTGTAGCGCTCGAGCTCGTCGCGCTTCAGGCGACCGACGCCGTGCTCGGCGCTGAAGCTGCCACCGAGCCGCGCCACCAGGTCGTAGACGATGCGATTGGCGCTTTCAGCCCGGGCCAAGAAGCTGCCGCCGTCCCCCCCGGCGGGAGCCGAGAGGTTGTAGTGCAGATTGCCGTCTCCCAGGTGGCCGAAGACGATATAGCGCAGGTTGTGCAAGGACGCATCGAGCTGCGCCTGCGCCTGGGCGAGAAATGCGGGGATTTTCGAGACGGGCAGGCTGATGTCGTGCTTGATGTTTGGTCCTTCCAGGCGCTGCGCTTCGGTAATGTGTTCGCGCAGCGCCCACAGCGCTTCCGCCTGCTGCACCGATTGCGCGATCGCGACATCGCGCGCGATGTCTTCTTCAACGGCGGCCGCGAGCGCCGCCTCGAGTTGTGCCGCGAGCGGCGAGTCGATGGCCGGATCGTCAGCCTGCACCAGCACGTACCAGGGATGACCCGGCAACGGGTCGGGCAGGGCGGGAAAGCGGGAGCGGGTGAGATCGACGCAGGCGCGAGCCACGAGCTCGAAACCGGTGAGACGGTCGCCGAGCGCTTCCCGCAACCGGCCGAGCAGTACGATCGCCGCGTCGACGCCGGCCACGGCCGCCCACGCGGTCGCCGCCGTACGCGGCTTGGGAAACAGTTTGAGTACCGCCGCGGTGATGATGCCGAGCGTGCCTTCGCTACCGAGGAAGATCTGCTTGATGTCGTAACCGCTGTTATCCTTGCGCAGGCCCCTCAGCCCGTCCCAGACACGGCCATCAGCAAGGACTACTTCCACGCCGAGCACCAGCTCGCGCGCATTGCCATAGCGCAACACCGCTGTGCCGCCGGCGTTGGTGGAGAGGTTGCCTCCGATCGTGCAGCTGCCCTCGGCACCAAGCGAGAGCGGAAACAGCAGCCCGGCGGCGGAGGCGGCCTGCTGCACGCGCGCGAGCGGCATGCCGGCCTCGACCGTGAGCGTAGCATTTTCGGCGTCGACCGCGCGCAGGCGATTCAGACGCGACAGCGACACGACGACTTCGCCGCCTGCCTCGTGCGGCGTGGCGCCTCCGCACAGTCCCGTGTTGCCGCCCTGCGGCACGAGTGGGACGCCGTGCTCGGCGCAGCAGCGTACGACGGCCGCGACCTCGGAGGTGCTGGCCGGCCGCACCACGGCGCGTGTGCGCCCGTGGTAGCGATCGCGCCAATCGGTGACATAGGGAGCGACGTCAGCGTCGGATGTCAGAACGTTGGCCTCACCGACGATCGCCCTCAGCGTGGCCAGCAGGGGAGCGGCAGATTCCGCCATGGTGCGTTATATTAGCCGAAACCCGGATTACCGGAGGAAGAACATGGCCGACGACTCTTCTTCGTTCACGCCGCAGCAGGCGCTGGAGTTCATGCAGAAGATGTGGAATCCTCTTGGCTTCACGCTGCCAGGCATGGTGCCGCCTGCGCCGGGAGTGGCGGGCGCCGCGCCCCCATTCCCCAACCCGATGGCGATGTTCGCCACCCTCGACCCAGCGGAGATCGAGCGCAAGATCGGCGAGTTGCGTGTCATCGAAAACTGGCTGTCGATGAGCCTCAATTTCATGCAGTTGAGCATCAGGACCCTGGAGCTCCAGCGCGCGTCGCTGGAGGCCTTGCGCGCCGGCGCCGCTTCGGTGTCCGAGCCGGCGCCGACCAAACCACATACGAAAGGGACTAAATGAGTATCACCTTGTACTACGGCTCCGGTTCTCCCTACGCGTGGCGCGTCCAGCTCGGGCTCGAGCACAAGGCGCTGCCCTACGAGCGCAAAGTCCTTTCCTTTTCCGCCGGCGACACGCGCAAGCCGGAATTCATCGCGCTCAATCCACGGCACACGGTGCCGACCATCGTCGATGGCGACTTCGTGCTCTATGAATCGAATGCGATCACGGCCTATCTTGACGCCGCCTATCCGGGGCGAGGCGCACCGCTGTTTCCCAGCGATGCGAAGACCCGGGCGACGGTCTGGCGGCTGATGATGGAGGTCGACAACTACGGCATGAAGGCGATCGACGGCGTCACGAGTTACGCCTTCTGGACCAAGCCCGAGGAGCGCGAGCCGCAGAAGCTCGTCGATGCGCGGGCGGCGGTGAGCGAGGAATTTGCGCAGATGTCGCGCTACATCAAGGGCGATTTCCTGGTCGGGCCGCTGTCCGCGGCGGACTTCTCGCTCTATCCGCTGGTTGCATTGATGTACCGCGTGCGGGTGAAGCTGCCGGATTTTGACGCCGACAGCCTGCTCACGCCGGAGCTCAGGCGCTGGAAGGCGCGCATCGAGGCGCTGCCGTATTTCGAACAGACCGTACCGCCGCATTGGAAGGAGACGTGATGCAACTGAGGAGTACCGCGTTTAGCGATGGCGAACCCATTCCCGGAGCGCTGGCGTTCGCCGTGATCGACCCCGACGCGCACGTCAAGCTGTCGGACAACATGAATCCGGACCTGCGCTGGAGCGGCGTGCCCGCCGGCACCAAGTCGCTGGCGCTGATTTGCCATGACCCCGACGTGCCTTCGCGCGGTGACGATGTCAACCAGGAGGGCCGCACCATTCCTGCCGCGCTGCCGCGCGTCGATTTCTTCCACTGGGTACTCGTCGACCTGGCGCCGGACACGACGCCCATCGCGCGCGGCGAGTTCTCGCGCGGCGTAACGCCGCACGGCAAGCCCGGCCCGGATGCGGCACGCGGGGCGAGACAGGGCATAAACGACTATACCG
The DNA here is from genome assembly GCA_035939595.1 of Casimicrobiaceae bacterium. Classification (GTDB taxonomy): domain Bacteria; phylum Pseudomonadota; class Gammaproteobacteria; order Burkholderiales; family Casimicrobiaceae; genus PALSA-1003. The sequence continues at coordinate 14,707 of DASZFQ010000012.1, read as the reverse complement.
GCTGGTTCGCCGGCGACAAGAACATGGCCGGCAACTATTACGGCTACGACGGGCCCTGCCCGCCCTGGAACGACCTGCGCCTGCACCATTACGTTTTCACGCTCTTCGCGCTCGACCTGCCGCGGCTCGCGCTCGGCCCGGCGTTCACAGGGGCGCAAGCGCGGCAGGCCGCGCACGGCCACATCCTCGCCCAGGCGACGCTGACCGGAGTCTATACGCTCAATCCCTCGCTGCGCTGAAGGCGAAGCCAGCGGGCCGACCGGCGGGGTCGTGACCTCGCCGCGCCTCCGGCGTCTGCTGCGGGCTCTAAGGCTTGCTACGATCGAACGCCCGGACTGCGTCGGCGATATCCTGGCTCATGCGCGAGAGCGCGCGGCTGTGGGCGGCGACGAGCGCGTCGTAGCCTTTGTCGGACGCCGGCTCGCGCAACGCCGTGCGCCCGGTGTCGGTCTTGCCGTCCTTGGTCCGGCGCACGACCCAGACCGCATTGAGTGTCGCGGCCTCGCCTGGCTCCGAGACGAAGGCTTGCACTTCGATCGCCACGAAGTAGTCGGCAGGCGCGTTAAGCGCCTGTTGGAACTGGGATACCCGTGGCGTCCCGAGCATGACGACAAGGTTTTCGGCGACCACGCGCGAGATATCGCTTGCCAGCGGCGACGCCCAGCGGTGAAACTCGTCGATCTGTACCTGGTTCGGGCCCGTGCTCACCACCATCTGTGGCAGATCGACGATGGCCGGAATCGACACCGGTCCGACCACCACCGAGAGTTGCGAAGCGGGCGCGGCGGGCGCCGCGGTACGACTCAAGGTGTAAAAGCTCGACGGCGGAGTGCTTGAGCACCCCGCGGCAAAGGCCGCGACAGCGCACAGGGCGGCGAGGGGGGCGGTGCGACGCATTAGCGCTTCTCCTCTGGCTTGCCCCGGATCAGGACATCGGGGTGACGTTCGAGATAGTCAACGAAGACACGCACCGCGCGCGCTGCACGGGCAACCTCCTGCAACGTGTTGCGTAGGTCCTGCGGCGCCGGCGAGTTGCTGGAGAGGAGGTTCGTGTCCGCATCGCTGAGGGCGCGATCGGCAGCGGCAATCGCCTTCCGCGCGTCCTCAAGCGTCTTGGTCCCTTCGGGCACCCACTGCGCATCGACGCGGCTGATGAGGGTGTCCGCATCCTTGAGCGCCTGGTCGAGCGTAGCGATCGCACCTTTGACTTCGACCGCGATCGCATTGAGCGGCATGTTGTCGACCTTGGTCAGGATGCTGGTGAGCTTCGCCTCGAGATTGGCCAGGCCACCCGGCACCACCGGCAGCTCCAGCGGATCCTTGCTGAAGTCGAGTTTCACCTTCGGTGCGTTCGGGTAATACTCGAACGCAACATATAGTTCGCCGGTGAGATAACTGCCGGTCCGCAATTGCGCCCGCAGCCCCTGGTCCTCCACTTGGTGACGTATATTGCGCATGCGGGCTTCCGGAGTCGCTTCCTCGAGGGCCTTGCCGGCGGCCTGTGACCGCTGGGCCAACTGCCCCATGAGCCGCTCGGGGAAAAAGGTGATCAGTACACGCGGTCGAAAGGCTTGCGTCTTGGGATCGATGCTCATAGCCACGCTGGCGACCTCGCCCACCGGCAGGCCGTAGAGCGTTACCGGTGCTCCGACCGAGAGCCCGCGTACGGACTCGTCGAAATGAAGCGCGAAGCGGCGCGCGATGGGGTCGGGCTGCTTCATCGCCACAGCCCGGTTGCGATACAGGGTGAAGGTGGTGTTCGCCGGGGCCGCCTGGCCGGCGGATACCACATCGGGCACGTCGAAGGCGAGCCCGCCGGCAATCAATGCAGCGAGCGACTCCGTGTGCACGTCCACGCCGTCCGCGCCGACCGAGACGTTGATACCGCTGGCGTTCCAGAAACGCGTCTCGGACGTCACGTATTTGTCGTACGGCGAATTGACGAACACGGTGATCTCGACCGATTTGCCGTCGGGGGCAAGGCTGTACGCCGCCACCTGCCCGACGTTGATCTGCCGATAGTAGACCGGCGCGCCGACACCCAGCGACCCCAGCGTGGTCGCTTTGAGGACGAACTTCTTGCCTTTCTGGTCGGTGATCGGGGGAGGCTCGTCGAGGCCGATGAAAGCGCGCTCGTCCTCGTCGGACTTGCCGGCCTCGAAGCCAATATAGTTGCCTGAGAGCAAGGTGCTGAGCCCTGAAACGCCGCTTAACGAAATCCGTGGCTCGACGACCCAGAACTTGGCATCCTTGACCATCAGGCCGGCCGCGTGCTTGGCCATCTTTGCGCGGACCAGCACCTTGGCGTAGTCGTCGGATAACTGCACCGCGGTCACCTGGCCGATATTGACGTCCTTGTACTTGATAAAGGTCTTGCCCGCCTCGACGCCCGCCGCAACCTTGAACACGATCGTGATCGTGGGACCCTCGCTCAAGATGCGCTGAACCGCGATGCCAATGGCGACCACCGCGGCCAGGATCGGGATGATCCAGACGATCGAAATACGCCCGCGCTTCTTGCGCACGACGGTGGCCTGCGGCAGGTCGTCGAGATTCGGTTCGTTAGCCATGGCGAGTTGGGTGGGAATTGGCGGAATCCCAGAGCAGACGGGGGTCGAAGGATTCGGCCGCAAGCATCGTCAGCACGACCACTGCGGCGAAGAACAGTACGCCAGCTCCCGGCGCCACCGACATCAGGGGCTGTAGCTGCACCAAGGCGACGGTAAAAGTGTCGACGAACACGTCGAGCATCGACCAGCGGCCGATGAATTCCACCATGCGATAGAGTCGCGTGCGCTCATGATTGCTCTTGACCGAGCCGCGCTGCACCGTGATCAGGAGATAGGCGAGTGCGACGAGCTTTCCGAGCGGGATCATCACGCTAGCGATCAGCACCACGAGCGCAAGCGGCCACGATCCAGACGTATAGAGAAACACCACGCCACCCAGGATCGTATCGCCTTCCGACGTACCTAGGGTGGTCGTATTCAGGACCGGCAGGGCGTTGGCCGGGATGTAGCAGATCGCGGCGGCGATGATGAGCGCCCACGTGGTCTCGATGGAGGCGTGGCGGCGCCATTCGAGTTGTTCGCCGCAGCGGCGACAGAAGCCGGGCTCGGAAGGGCTGGCCGGCTGCGACAGCAGCCGACAGGACTCGCAGGAGAGAAGTCCGGCCTGTGCGGCCGTCACCACGGCGGCCGTCATCTTGGGGCCTGTGCAGCAGCAAGCTCGGTCGCTGAGGCGGGTGGCGTTTCGCCGTCGATCCACTCCAGCCGCTGCCAGAGGTCGCGGTCATTGAAATTGACGGCGATCGCGGGAATGAGAACCACCAGGGCACCGACGGCGAACATGCCGATCCCGGCATCCACCGTGGCGAGCTCCGCGATCTTGATCAAGGCGACGAGAATGCCGAGCAGCATGACTTCGAGCATCGACCAGATCTGGAAATGGCTCACCCAGCGCAGCATCTCGCCGACCCAGTACGGAGCGGGCCAGCGCCGCGCCGCGAGCAGGAGGGTGAGCATAAACAGAAGATAGCCCCCGGGGGCGATCACGGCGCAAAACGCGACCAGGACGCCGGTGATTTCTTCGTCCTGCTGCCACATCTGGTAGGCACCCTCTATTATGGTCGTGCTCGCCGTGCGCCCGACGACCGAGAGATTCATCAGGGACGAGGTGTTGGCGACGACAAAGAGAATCGCCGCCGCGATGGTGAGTGCGAGCGGCAAATCGCTGGGCACGGCAGGTTGCTTGGCCAACTGGTAGCCGCAGCGCATGCAGCGAGCCCTTCCGCCCGGCGGGAGCGGCGGGATTCGCTGCAGAAGGTCGCAATCGGGGCAGGCAACCGACGACGCGATCAGACGAGGATCCAAAACCGAGCTCCGATCCAACGCACCACAATCTCTCGCGGGGGACAATCGGCAAGACATCGCCGTCAAAATTTTCTTGGCGACGAAAGCTAATAGTAGTTGACTTGCGCCAATTTTCGCAAGCGCGATCGTGCCGCGGTACGCGAGCGGCACATATAGGGAAGCGAACTCGCGTGGGGGCCAGGGTCCTCGATTTTCCGTCCACCATGGTGCATGACGAGGCAGATATACTGTCCGGCCAAGGGCTTCCGAATGGCTAACCCAACTAATTCCGCTGCAGACGGCGCCCGCGAGCGCACCCGACACCGTCGCGCCCTGGGTCGGCACGGTCGCCTTCGGTCTCCCAGGCGAATTTGCACACTGCCGCACCATCGGCTCAATGCGTTCCTGCCCCGCGCGCCGCGCGCGCCGACACCGACTCACGCTGGAAACCGAATCCAATGAGCTCCCTGCTCGTTGGCTTGATCGTATTTGCATTGGCCTTCGGCGCCGGGCTCGCCGGAATCGCCGTTCACGGCAGATTGCCTGCGCACCACAAGGAAGCCGACACCAAAGAGGTCGTGAAGCTGGTAATGGGCTTGATCGCAACCATCGCGGCCCTTGTGCTGAGCTTGCTCATCGCCACCGCGCACTCATCCTACGAGACCCAAGAGTCCGAGGTGCAGGCGCTCGGCGTGCGCATCGTTCAACTCGATCGTATCCTCGAGGACTATGGACCGGAGGCGCAAGAGGCGCGAGCTATGTTGCGCCAAATTGTGGCGAAAGAACTTGACCAAATATGGCCGAAGGACGGGGCCGCGGGGGTGAACCTGAGGGCCCCGCTGGAACGCAGTGCTGGCGACAGACTAATCGGGCTTGTTGCCAATCTGGTGCCAACGAACGACGCCCATCGCTTGGCCAGGACCCGCGCCCTGGATATCATGACGGCGATCGGGGAAACGCGCCGGCTGCTGTACGAGCAGGCCAGCGGTTCCCTCTCCTGGCCCTTTTTCGTGATACTCGTGTTCTGGGTGTGCGTCCTCTTCCTTGGCTTCGGTTTTCTTACGCGCTCCAACGCGACGGTCGTGACGGCACTCTTCGTCGGCGCGCTCTCCGTCGCAGGGGCGATCTTTCTTATCCTGGAGATGAATCGACCCTACAGCGGGCTGATGCAAATCTCCAGCGCTCCCATCCGGAACGCCCTGGACGCGATCAGCCGTTAGAGGCGTAAGGCTGTTGCGAGGCTGGAACTACGCTGTGCCACGCTCCGGGACGCCTGCTGCGTGTGCAGATCCCTCCTTTGCGGCGGTCCGTCGTCGAAGGTGGTATCTTCGCTTCTCGTGCTGCCCACGTCGCCGACAGGGCACACACCGACAAAGCAGGGGAATGCGCTATGAAGCCCTCACACACCATCATCATCCTTGGCGCGCTTGCGCTCGCGGCACTTGTAGGCTGTGCCGCCGCGCCGTCGGCGCCTCCACCCCAACCCCAGGCCGAAAACCTGCTGACTGTTGCGGGATTCAAGACCGTCGTAGCCAGCACCGACAAGCAGCTGCAGATGCTGCCGACGCTCCCGGCGGGCCAGGTTAGCGTGGTGACCCAGACGGGGAAGAACTACTTCGTCTATCCCGATGCGGCGAAGAACAGGATTTATGTTGGTACCGAGAAGGAGTATCAGGCCTACATGAGACTGCGCGCGCAATACAACATGCCCACGCCGAACCCGGAAGCATCGTATATGCAGCAGGACGCGGCGATGCGCAAGGCGGACGCGCGCGACGCGTCAGTCCCTTGGTATCTGTGGCCCGATTTTAATGGCCTGGGCTGGTGAGGCGAGCTAAGCCAGGTCCTCAACCATCCTCACGCGCGTCGCCGTCAGGTCGAATGACGCCGGCCTTCAGGCGGAGAGCCAGGCGGCGAGGTCGCGCTTGAGCTTCATCATGTCGGCCTCGCGCGTGTACATCATGTGCCCGGCGTCGTAGTAGTGATGCTCGACGCGCGCATGCACATCGGGCGGCACGTCGAGCTGGGCGAGCGACCAGTTGGACGCGCTGTAGGGGGTTCCGAGATCGTAGTGTCCGCTCGCGACCAGTACGCGCAGGTGCGGATTCCGGCGCAGCGCGCGCGAGAGGTCGGGGCTGGTGCAGGCAAAGCTGTTGCCCTTTTCTTCGCCACGGTTCCAGTTCCATTGCTTGTGGACGTCCATCGACAGCACCTCGTAGCGCGCCTGCGTGTCGAGGCCGAGGCTCTCGCTCATGTAGGCGTGCGCCGCCATCGTGTAGGGCCCGACAATCGCCTCGACCCCGGGATCGAACTCCCATTCGTGCGAGCGGCTCGCGGCCATCGGGCCGGTGACGCGCGCTTCGAGGCGGCCGACAATCTGGCCGCGGTCGCGCAGCAACTCTACGAAATACGTGGTATCGCTGATGCGGAGGTTTCTCTCCTCGACCAACGCCGGCGCCAGCCCGGTTAGCTCGGCGACCCGAAGCGTGACGCGACGTCGTGCCGCTTTCGATAGACGCGAGCCCGCGTGGAGCGCGCTCAGATACTCATCGCTGACGTACTGCTCCGCAGCGGCTCGTGCGGCAGCCGGAGATTCCCCGAGGCGCCCTTTGAGCTTGCCATGGTACTGCGCCACGCACGCGAACGCCGGCAGAAAGAGCGCATAGGGGAGATCGTTGCGCGGCGCAAAGACAATGCTCTGCAGGTCCATCGCGCATGAGACCAGCACGAGCCCCGACAGCGCGACACCGATGTCCTGCAGCTTGTCCGCCAGCGCCGCCCCGCGCGTCGTGCCATAGCTCTCGCCCGCGATGTAAACCGGAGAGCTCCAGCGCCGATGCCGGCCGAGCCAAGTGCGGATGCACTCGGCGAGCGCGTCGACGTCGCCATCGACCGAGAGCATCTTCTTGCGCGCGTCGTCGCTGGCTGTGATCGAGTAGCCGGTGTGCGGCGGATCGATGAATACGAGGTCAAAGTGCTCGAACCACGACTCCTGGTTGTCGGTAACAGTGTAAGGGGGCGGCGGCATCGTGCCGTCCTCGAGAATAACCACGCGCTTAGGTCCAAGCGCGCCGAGGTGCAGCCAGATGGACGCCGAACCCGGGCCGCCGTTAAAGACGAAGCAGACCGGGCGCGTCGCCCGGTCGGTGGCGTCAAGGAAATACGAGGTGGTAAATACCGCGGCCTCCGGCTCGCCACGCTTGTCGTCGACGCCCCCGGCAACGATCGGAACAAATTCCGCGATCGCGTGGTACTTCAACGTCTTGCCGTTGAGCACAATGCTCCCCTCGCTCTTGCACGGATCCTGCGCGAGGAGCTTGTCGACTTTCTCCCGCATCCGCTTCTTTGCCTCTTCGGGCGTCGTGCTCTCTTTCGCTTCGGTCATGAGGATGTCTTTGTCAGGAATTGGCTTCGAATCGCGGTCTGCCGCGGCGCTTCAATCCGCCTCGCTGCGCCACACTGCGGCGATCCAACGCGGTCGGATGCGATGGCGCGAGCGAGAGTATTTAGGGAATGTCCTGCGCGGTCAATCCGTCGCCGTGTCGAGATCAGGGCGATGCCGCAGCCGTGCGCAGGGGCGTACCTGGAATCGAGTCGGCAGCGGGCGGATCGGACACCAGTCCGGACTGGCGTCCGGTTCGAGGCGGCGATGCGGGGCAATGGCATGCCGCTGCTTTACCTTTACCGGGTCAGGGAGCGGTAGATTGGCGCCAGCGTTGGAAACAAGACCATGCCCAAACCCAATCCCGCACGGCCCAGGATCTCGAACCAGAACCGCACCGGGCGATCGTCACGAGAAATGGTCTCCCCCGTCGGCATGATCAACAGCGTGTACAGAGACGTTGCCGCGACGCCGCGCCCTTCCTCGCCCTCGGCCCGTATGTATGCATTGCCCAGCCCCTGACCAACCAAGCCGAGTTGGAACGCACCGAGCGCGAGTTCAAACAAAAAGAAACAGAATAGAAGGGGCTCCTGCTGCCAGTGACGCCATTCAAACAGAAGTCCAAGCAGTCCGAGGCAAAAGGCCACGCCCGCTACAACCCAGGCAACGCCTGTGCCTTCCTCATCTCCATTTAGCTCACGATACCCTCGTTGCCAAAGGACCAGGCCGAAGGTGAAGAGCCCGGACACGATCACAATGGCGCAGAACGAGAACATGGAGTGGCGTCCACATTGCTGCCGACCACCGCAGTTTAACCCACCGCGTGCGAGACGTTCCGGGTATGACTTCGGGCGAGGTTGCCTCGCCGAGACGGCGACGGCATGATACGGGTTGCTTGATCTCCGCGCCCGAGCTGGGTTGACCGCATGTCGGCGCGCGGCCCGTGCAACGCAATCGGCATCGTGGCATCCATGACACCGTCGTTCTTCGTTCGCGCGCCACACGTTCTATTTCTCGCATCGGCGCTGGTCATGCCGCCAGCTTACGCCGCCGACCCGGGCAAGACGCTGCACGTGACGTTTCCGATCGCCGAAACGAGCTTCGATCCGGCGTTCGCATCCGACGGCGCCTCCGACAACATCATTGCCAATGTCATGGAGTCGATGCTCGACTACGATTACCTCGTGCGCCCGGTCAAGCTCGTGCCGTGCACGCTGGAGGCAATGCCGACGGTGGAGGAAAACGGCAAGACCTACACGATGAAAGTCAGGCCGGGCATCTTCTTCACGCCCGACCCGGTATTCAAGGGCAAGCCGCGCGAACTGACGGCGGCCGACTATGCCTACGCCCTGAAACGCATCCTCGATCCCGCGGTCAAGTCGGCGTGGTTGTGGATGCTCGAAGGCAAGATCGTCGGTGCCGACGAAGCGCGCCAGAAGGCGGTCAAGACCGGCAAGTTCGATTACGACACGCCGATCGCCGGCCTCGAAGTCGTCGATCGCTATACGTTGAAGATCCATCTGCGGTCGCCGGACCTGCGTTTCCTGTACGTGCTGGCAGTGCCCAATACCACGGCCATGGCGCGCGAGGTGGTCGAAGCCTACGGCAACGACATCGGCGCGCATCCGGTCGGCACGGGGCCGTACATGCTGGGGCAGTACAAGCGCAGCTCACGCATCGAACTGGTGGCCAATCCAGGATACCGGCGGGTTGCCTATGCGCCATCGGGGCCGATTCCGGCGGCACTCCAGGCGGTCGCGGAAGGGCTCAAGGGCAGGCGCCTTCCTCTCGTGCCCCGGGTCGAGATCAGCATCATCGAAGAGGCGCAAGCGCAATGGCTCGCCTTCCTTAACGGTGAGCTCGACTTGCTCTTTCTGTTGCCGCCGGAGTTTGCAGAGCAGGCGCTCGTCAACGGCAAGCTGAAGCCGGAGCTCGCGGCCAAGGGCATCCTGCACCAGGTTTTGCTGCGCCCCAACGTGGCCTATACGTATTTCAACATGGAGGACTCGCTGGTCGGCGGCTATAAGCCGGACAACATCGCGCTGCGCCGGGCGATCAGCATGGGTTACGACGTCGATGAAGCGATTCGCGTGCTCGCACACGGCCGCGCGGTTCCCGCCAACGGGCCGATCCCGCCGGACATCGCCGGATTCGACCCCAACCTCAAGACCAACGCGCAGGTCTACGATCCCGCCGCGGCCCGAGCGTTGCTGGACAAATTCGGCTACAAGGATCGGGGTGCCGGGGGCTACCGCAACACCCCGGATGGCAGGCCCCTCGTGCTCGAGCGCTGGTCGCCGGCGACGTCGGCCACGCGCGAGGCTGACGAGCTGTGGAAGAAGAACATGGACGCGATAGGCCTCAAGATCGTGTTCAAGAAGGACAAGCTGCCCGAGCTGCGCAAGATGTCGCGCCAGGGCAAGATCCCGATGGCTGGCGATGGCTGGAACGCGGACTACCCCGACGCCGAGAATTTCATGCAGCTACTCTACGGTCCGAATGCCGGCCAGGAAAACGCAGCGCGTTTCAACTTGCCAGAATTCAATAAGCTGTTCGAGCAGGCGCGCGGGCTTCCCGATTCGCCAGAGCGGACCAAGTTGTTTGATCGGATGACCGAATTGGTGATCGCCTACGCGCCGTGGCGGCTGACCATCAACAGCATCGAGGACACGTTCGCGCACCCGTGGGTGCGCTATTACGTGCCCAACCCGATCCGTGGGCAGGGCTGGGCGTATATCGACATCAACGAAGCGGCCCGGAAGAGCCGATGAAGCGCACTTTCCAGACTGCTCGGCGCGTCGAGCCGTGGCCACATCGCGACGCCAGCACTTATCAACGAATCGGACGACCTGTTCCCCGATCTCCGGCCGATTGCCGATGCGCTTGGCTGGACGCTATCCGATGATGCCCCTGGCGCGCGGCCTGATGGCCAAGCCACAGCTGCTGCTCGACGAGCCTTCGCTGGACGGGGTGCCGATGATCGCGCAAAAGTGTTCGCCATCATCGGCGAGAATCCGCGCCGCGGCACAACGGTGCTGTTGGGCGGGCACCAGGCGCGCATGGCGTTGTCGGTGGCCGATCGCGGCTATGTGCTGGAAACTGGCCGCCTCGCGGTATCCGGCGGGCCGAGCAGATTGTGATCAAATGACGAGGTCGGGGTGGCCTACCTCGGCGAACGAATGGACAAGGGCCTCGCCCGATTGACGTGACCGAGATCCTGAATAGTGACAGCCCATGGCGGTGACGCTTCTGTATCGCCATCTCTTCGCCGTCATGTGGCTGAGTTGGGCGGCGTACTGGTGGGTGCTGACGCGCAACGTCAAGGTCACGGCGCGACGTGAGCCCCGCTGGTCTCGGCTCTCACATATCATTCCGCTCGTGCTCGCGGTCGTGCTGCTGTGGGCGCCAAGAATCCCGGTGCCCATCCTGGGCGATCGCTTTCTTCCATGGACCCCGTGGCCATTCTGGATTGGCGCGGCACTGACCGCCGCAGGCTTGTTGTTTACGGTCTGGGCGCGTATCCACATCGGCAGGAATTGGAGCGGCACCGTTACCATAAAGGAGGGTCATGAATTGATTACCTCCGGCCCCTATGCGATCGTGCGGCACCCAATCTACGCCGGCCTCCTGCTGGCCTTCGCAGGTTCAGGACTCGCCCGCGGGGAGTGGCGGGGCGTTCTCGCGCTCGTTATCGCCTTCCTGGCCTTGTGGCGCAAGCTTCGATTCGAGGAGCGGTGGATGCGGGAGCAGTTCGGAGCGGCCTATCAGGCTTACAGCCAGCGCGTCGCCGCGCTGATCCCCTTCCTATTTTGACCCCTGACGGCTGGTCGCATCGCCGGCAGAAGAAGGCCAATCGAGACTCTTTCTCACGACCTCCCATGTCGATCGGGGTCTCCTTCATCGTCCCTGCTTTCAATGAGGCGGCGTTGCTCGGCGCCACGCTCGAGGCGCTCCACCAGGCGGGGAGGGCGCTCGGCGAGCCCTACGAGATCCTGGTGGTCGACGATGCCTCGACAGACCTGACTGCGGAAGTGGCACGACAGCACAAGGCGCGGGTGATCAGCGTCTATTGCCGCCACATCGCCGGATCGCGCAACGCCGGCGCTCGGGCGGCCGCGGGAGAAATGTTCATCTTTGTCGACGCCGATACGATCGTCTCGGCTGACGTCGCGATCGCTGCGGTCAAGGCCATGCGCGCGGGCGCGGCGGGCGGAGGCGCTGCGCTGCGATTCGATGGCACCATTCCCTTCTTCGCCCGCGTGCTAACACCGGTGGCTGTCTGGTTGCTTCGCATCTTTCGGGTAGCACCGGGTTGCTTTCTATTTTGCCGGCGCGCGGCATTTTTCGCCGTCGGCGGCTTCGACGAAACCTTCTTCGGCGCCGAGGACGTGGTCATGAGCAGTGCCCTGAAACGGTGCGGCCGCTTCGACATCCTCCGCCGGCCGGTGACCACGTCGGGGCGCAAGCTTCGAACGCACTCAGCATTTGAAATACTGCGCCTCTTGCTTCGCCTGATCGTTCTCGGCACCGATGTCATTAAGCAGCGCCAAGGCATGGAGCTTTGGTATGGCGAGCGCCGCGAGGAGGGCGAGGTTACCGGCCATCACCTCGGTCGCACCAGCCACAGGGTGTCGGAGCGCCGCCGCTCGCCGGGCGGCAGGACCGGCGATCCTATCCTCGGTATACTTCGATCGGAGAGCTTGCCTGAGAGGTCCACCATGTCCATTCATCCCTTGACTTCCGCGCGCGAAACCGATGCCGTCGCGGAAGCGAAGACCCACCTTGCCGCCGCCCATCGCCTGGCCGTTCTGCACGAACTGGAGGAAGGGATCGACAACCATTTCACCGTAACCGTGCCCGGTCACGACGACCGCTACCTCATCCTGCCCTTCGGCCTGCATTGGTCGGAAGCTCGGGCGAGCGACATGATCGTCTTCGACGAATCCGGCACGACACTCGAGGGCAAAGGCACTGTCGAACTGTCGGCGCAGTGCATCCATGCGCCAATCCACCGCATCTGCGCTGTCCGCGTCGTCCTCCACACGCACCAGCCCTGGGCACTCGCGCTCAACATGCTCAAGGACAATCACCTCCTGCCCGCCAGCCAGACGGCGGCTTTTTTCCACGGCCACATCGCCTACGATGATGACTACTCCGGCACCGCCGATTCGTTGGCGGAAGGTGAACGCCTTGCCAGCGTGATCGACGGCAAGCAAATTCTTTTCATGAAAAACCATGGCGTGATCGTCACCGGGGACAATATGGCCCAGGCCTACCGCCGGCTCTACAAACTCGAGCGGGTGTGTCGCACGCAGGTATTGGCGCTGTCGACGGGTCGGCCGATTGAGGTATTGTCGGAGGACGTTGTGGCCAAGGTTCAGGCGCCTCCGTTAAACGACCGGCATCCACGCGCGGAACGAGACCGCCTGTACTTCGAGGCCATGATGAGGGTGCTCGATCGCGAGTTACCGGGCTACGCGCAATAGCAACGCCACCACCACAGCTCCTGCGTTGGTGGTCTCCGTTACCGTGTCCACGATTGCCAATATCGTCATCGCGCTTATTGCGCTCTTGCACGTCTACATTCTGGTGCTGGAAATGTTTCTCTGGGACAAACCCACCGGACTCCGAGTTTTCGGCCAAACCCAGGAAGCGGCAAGCGCGAGCAAGGTTTTGGCAGGGAACCAGGGGCTTTACAACGGCTTCCTCGCCGCCGGTCTGTTCTGGGGCTTGAGCCTTGGCGCGGCGGGTTTCAGCGTTAAGGTGTTCTTCCTGTGCTGTGTCCTGGTCGCTGGCTTGTATGGCGCGGCATCCACGGGTATGCGCAAAATCCTGTTTATGCAATCGGCTCCTGCCGCGATTGCACTGGCATTCTTGCTGTTGTCCTAGCTCCTTGCCGGGGCAGGATCATGCCGTGGCCAGGATTTCCGACGACGCTAAGGGCAACCGGGCGAGGCGGACGCAGAGGGGGGAGATCTGGGTGGGCAATAAAACGCGTTAACGGCGGCGGGTCGGCGTCGCCCCGTTCGACAAGGGGGTGCCCTGAACCCCCCTTTGTGCCCAGTGCCTGTGAAGCTGAGGAGGGGCCGTGGGCACGCGCCTTAGCTGCGGCGGACGCGCTCAGTCAGGATGCTGGTCGCATCCACGGACGCGCGAAGCTTCTCCTACTTGGAGAGATGCTTCTTTATCGCCTTGTGAAACTCGTCGGCCGAACCGCCCTTGGCCAAATTATCTGGAAGATCCAGCTCGTGCGCTTTCTGCCCTGCCCCCGCGACGATCCGAACCGTAGGGGTGCCGGGCGATTCTTTGGAGTGGCGCATCGTGCCGACTATCCTGCCGCGTGGACCTGTAATCACAGTGACCTTCATGGCTGCCTACCTCCTTCCTTATTTCGGCAGGAAGAACTCGATGCCGAATGAGATCGACGCCGTGCTCTCGCTGCGGATCTTGCACTGGTAGAAGACTTCGTGTGTGCCGGGGCCACCGGGTGACCCTGGCGGCGGTGCATTCCGGCACTTGCTGTAATCGAATGTGATCAGTATCGCCGGCACGTTTTGGCCCGAATCCGGGTCCGCCAACGTGAATACCGGGCCTTGATTCGGCCCAGGACTGAAGGTCGACGTCGCAATCAGCGTCTGACCCGGCGCGATGCTGAATGGACCATTCGCACGGATTATGCCTGGCATGAGTACCTCCTTTGGTAACATCAACCGGCTTGATGCGACATCCGCGCCGTCATACCTCCGTAGGTGATCCTATGCGCTGCAACGGCACGGCGGCGCTGATTCGGGAGCCGTCATCAAAGGTTAGCTTCGTGGGCAAAGCATTGCACGTGAATATTCAAACCGAAGCGATTGGAATAATCTGCGATGAAGAGTTTGGGCCTTGCGGCAGCAGTTGCGTCCGGATCCTCTTTCGTCCTCGAGGCGGTACGCCGCCGAGGGCACCCTGCCCAAACACTTGGTTCGAAGCACGGAGACCTAGTACGACGCCAGAGCGCGAGGTATTCGAAAGGTCGTTCTGAGCAACTAGTGCCGAGTGTGGAGAGCTCAGGACCGAGCTGCCAGGTGCGAGCCCCGCCACTTCCTACCTCGAGCTTAGTCCCTCGTGCTTCGAGCTCCCGTTCACGATGCGAGGCGCGGGTATCTACCGAGACCAGTTTCCACGGACCACACACCTGCGAAGCCAAGCCATCGCGGACGGGTTCCGAGGGGCCAGAATCAACCCGTCCGTCCGGCGAGCGTCCGGGTTAAGCAAGCCGATAGAGCGCGTTATCGGTGCCTGCGGTGTGGACCGAACCGATGGTGAGGTGCGCCCATTGCGGGAACTGCGCGGCGAGCAACCTCCGCACGAGAAGTGCGTCGATGTCCGCCTCTGCGACATGCATTTTGCCAGTATGCATAACTGCCTAGCCCTCTATGTCCGGGCACGCCTACAGAACCAAAGTGGTTGGCGCAGGCTCCCGTGCGACAAT
>DASZFQ010000011.1:0-54808 GCA_035939595.1 Casimicrobiaceae bacterium | reverse complement strand
ATGAACGCCAAGCCCACGCTAGCCCGCCCCCGCGTCGTCACGACTGTCGCCGCCGCCGCGCTGTCGACCGTCATCGCGATCGGACTCCTTACCGCCGTCACCGGCCTATTCCAGCGCGACGGCGCCCCGTTTGAGCAAGTCGTCATCGCCGAACACGCCTGCGCCAATCATACGTTCATCTCTGAACGCGAGGCCTGCGTGCGTTTATACCTTGCGGCATCGCGTGTCCGAAACATCGCGAGTCGCTAAACCTCTGCACAGGGATAACGCCAGCGAACGGCCGCTTTCGGAGACCTGGTGGTACGTCGGTTTTTGGCCCGGCGACCGCCACTGGCCAGTGCCCGTCGAGTGGCTGCTCACCGTACGGTCATACAAAGGCGTTGGTCGATTGGCTCGCAATGGGCGCTCATCGGTATTAGCTTCGGGGCCCGGGCGCCGCTACGCAAGCCATAGGAGTGCTGGAGGTTCCGCAGAGTGGGTTCACTGCTTATTGGTCTTGATGGCCAAGTGGCGATCGCCTGTAGACGGGGCGTAAGCTTGGGTTACCGGCCTCGACGTTGCAAGGTATGACCTTTGCGCCTCGGGCAAGCGCGTCGGTCATGTCCGCCCACTGCTGCATCACCTTCCTGCGCTCGGGTAGATCGTCACCGACCACGTCTCGCGCTTCCTGCTGCTCTGCGAAGCCCTCGAATCAACACGCGAAGACACCGCCATCACCGCCTTCGAGCAACTCTTCCTCGAGCGCGGCCTGCCCGCCGCCATCCGCTCCGACAGCGGCGTCCCCTTTGCCAGCCCGAACGCCTTGTTCAACCTCTCCAAGCTGTCCGTCTGGTGGTTGCGCTTGGGTATCGCCATCGAGCGCATCAAGCCTGGCCACCCTCAGCAGAACGGCCGTCACGAGCGCATGCACCTCACCTTGAAGAAGGAAGCAACCCGCCCGCCAGGCATGAACAGCCTCCAGCAACAGGCCCGCTTCGATACCTTCGTGCGCGAATTTAACTCCTAGCGGCCTCACGAAGCCCTGGCCATGAAGACCCCCGCCGAAATGTATTCGGCCTCACCAAGACCCTATCGTGGGCTCACTGACCTCACCTACCCGTTACACGATCGCGACGTCCTCGTCACCGCTTGCGGCCGCATCTGTATGTACCGCAAACGCGTCAACATCTCACACGTCTTGGCCGGTCAGCGTGTCGGCATCAAGGAGTCGACAAGGGGATTTGGATCGTCAGCTTTATGCAGTACGATCTCGGCTACATCGACTTGGAGCAGCAAACCTTGCAACCTCTGGACAACCCGTTCGGCACGCGGTTGTCACCCATGTCTTAGGTACGGCCTGACACCCATGCGTCCGGGCCGCACAAAGCTGAGACTGGCGGATGGGGTGGGATTCGAACCCACGAGACCCGTGAGGGTCTGCCGGTTTTCAAGACCGGTGCCTTCAACCGCTCGGCCACCCATCCGATCTCCTGATACCTGCTCCGAGGGGCTTGAAATCATAGCATCGTCCCCCAAGTCTGTTGAAAGTTTGACCTTCCGATTCAGCGGTTTAAGCCCTTCCAGTAACCATTGAAACTTGAAGGTTTTCTGCTACTCTAAGCGAACATCAGGAATACGCGCGTATAGTGGCGTATAACCAACCGCCTTGTGAGGATTCCCATGGAACCGCAATTAAAGCCCATCCCGACGGGTAACTCGGCAGATCAGTGGACGATGCCGGGATCGGTGGCCGTACCGGCGGCCGAGCCCAATAAGGTCCTGCGTCAAACGTATTGGCTCCTCGCCTTGTCGATGCTGCCGACGGTAGCCGGCGCCCTCGTGGGCATCTCGCTCAATTTGGGCGGGTACTTCAAAGCCTCGCCGATCATGGCGCCCCTGTTGATGCTCGGGGCCATGTTTGGCTCGCTTTTCATCGTCTCCGCGCTGCGTAACAGCGGGTGGGGCGTGTTGGCCGTGTTCGGCTTCACCTTCATTTCCGGACTGATGCTCGCGCCCACGTTGCAGGTTGCAGCGGGGTTGAGAAACGGCGGCCAACTCGTCGCCCTTGCCGGTGGGATGACCGCGGCGGTGTTCTTCGTCATGGCAACGATCGCCACCGTGTCGAAGCGCGACTTCAGCTTCCTGGGCAAGTTCCTTTTCGTCGGCCTGATCCTGTTGGTAATCGGCATGCTGGCGAACCTGTTCTTGCAGATACCGGTCCTGGCGGTGACGTTGTCCGCGGTCGGCGTGCTCATCTTCTCGCTGTTCCTGCTCCATGACGTGAGCGCGATTGTCCGCGGTGGCGAGACGAACTACATCTCAGCGACGATCAGGTTGTTCCTCGATCTGCTAAACCTGTTCGTGACCCTGCTCAATCTGCTCATGATATTCACCGGTCAGCGCGACTGACAGGGTAGGTATCTGCGACGAGGGCGGCTTAGGCCGCCCTTTCTTTAGCGGCGCCTGAACAGCGCAATCGACTCGACGTGCGCCGTATGCGGAAACATGTTGGCTACGCCGGCAGCGGAGAGCGCATAGCCGCGCTGGTGAACCAGGACGGCTGCGTCGCGGGCGAGCGTGGCCGGATTGCAGGAGACATAGACGATGCGCGCCAGACCGTCCTCAGGCAGCGCCTTGACGAGTTCGATAGCGCCTTCGCGCGGCGGATCGATGAGCGCCTTGTCGAGACCGCCCAAGGCGCCGATGCTGTCCCGGGTCGCCTCGAATAGATTGGCCACCGCGAAGCGAACGCTCGCGGCCAGGCCGTTGCGGTCCGCGTTTGCCTCGGCACGCCCGATCAGGGCGCGGCTGCCGTCGACGCCAAGCACTGTCGCGCCACGGCGCGCGATCGGGAGGGAGAAATTGCCGAGGCCGCAAAAAAAATCGGCCACGTTTTCACCCGGCTTCGGATCGAGCAGGCCGATCGCGCGCCGCACGAGCACGCGATTGAGCCCGGCGTTTACCTGGGTGAAGTCCGTCGGCTCGAATTCAAGGGCCACGCCGAATTCGGGCAACCGGTAAGAGAGCGCGCGCCCAGGCGAATGCAGGGGCTGCACGCTGGCCGGACCCGCCGGCTGCAAGTAGAGCTGTACACCGTGCACCGCTGCGAAGGCCGCTAGCTCGCGCCGGTCGGCGGCATCGAGCGGCGCTAGGATGCGCAGCACCAGTGCATCGACCGGTTCGTGTTCATCGTCGCCGATGGCGAGTTCGATCTGCGGCAGCCGGTCCCGGACCGACAGCCGGGCGATCAGCGCGCGCAGCTCTGGCAGCAGCGCCGAAATACGCGGCGGCACGACCAGGCAGCTCGCCATGTCGGCGACATAGCTTGATCTTCGCTCGTGAAAGCCCACGAGGATGCCGCCTTTCTTGGCCACGTCGCGCACCGAAAAGCGCGCGCGATGCCGATAGCCCCAGGCGCTGCCGTGAATGGGCGCGAGGACCTCGTCTGCCTTTACCCTGCCGATGTGCCAGAGGGCGTCCTCGAGGACGCGCTGCTTGACGGCAACCTGTGCCGCGGGATCGAGGTGCTGCAGACTGCAGCCGCCGCAAACGCCGAAATATGGGCAGGCAGGCGTGACACGCGCCGGGCTCGCGGCATGGATCTCGGTGATCCGCGCAAGGTCATAGTTACGCTTGCGCCGGACGACTTCGATGCTGACGCGTTCGCCGATCAACGCCCCTTCGACGAACACTGCCTTGCCGTCGACACGGGCGATTCCGCGGCCTTCCTGATCGAGCGCGGTGATGACAACGGGGTCCATGCTTACTGCCGTTCGAGGAAGCTAACCTGCTTGCGGGAATGAAAAGGGAACCATGACGGCCTGTTTTTTGCCCCCGACTGGTCGTGCGGCAAGGGCGAGGGGCGGAGGGCTGATGAATGCCGTTTACATTGTACCGGTCGCCGCCGCCGCGGATCGCTGCGGGCTCGAGGTAGAATCGCGGCATGCACATTCTCGCGCTCGACACTTCGACCGATGTGTGCGCCGCCGCGCTTGGCGACGGCGCGTCCTGGGTCGAGCGCATGGAAGTCGCCGGGCAGCGGCACTCCGAATTGCTCCTGCCGATGGTACTGGCGCTGCTCAGGGAGTCCCGGCTCGAATGGTCCGATTTGGGCGGCATCGCCTTCGGCGCGGGCCCCGGCTCGTTTACCGGCCTGCGCATTGCCTGTGGCGTGGCGCAGGGGCTGGCGCTTGGAGCCAACCTGCCGCTGATCGGCGTGACCACGCTCGAGGCCATGGCAGAAACGGCTCGCGGCCGCAGTGGTTGCGCGCGGGTGATCGCAGCCCTTGACGCACGCATGCATGAGATCTACCTCGCCGCCTATGAGCACGACGGAAGGCGCTGGTGCACCGATGTCGCGCCCAGCGTTGTCGCGCCCGGTGAGGCGCCGCTGCCGACCGGCGGGAGCTGGTGCGGTGTCGGCAACGGCTTTGCTGCATTTCCGGCGTTGCGCGAGCGCTTCGCCGGGGCGCTGGCGTCGTGCGATGAGGGCATTCTGCCGACGGCAGTTGCAATCGGCGTCCTCGCCCTGCCGCGATTCGCGGCCGGGGAGGGGATTCCTGCTCGCGATGCCGCGCCATTGTACCTGCGCCATCGCGTAGCGCTGACCAGCGCCGAACGTGTGGAGGGAGTGCGGCTGTGAACGCGACGCTGGCGCGTGGCGTGGATGCGGCGTCCGTTCTCTGGCGTCCCCTGGCGGACGCCGACATCGAGACGGTGGCGGCGCTGGAGCGCGAAGCCCATGCCGCACCGTGGACGGCGGGCAACTTTCGCGATGCGCTCGCCGCGGGTTACGGCGTTGCGGTGGGCGCCATCGACGGCGTGGTGATCGCTTACGGCGTGTTGCTGTACGCGCCTGGCGAGGTCCAGCTGCTCAACCTCACCGTTGCCCCTCAGGCCCGCCGCCTTGGTATTGGCCGGGCCCTGCTCTTGCGCTTCCTCGCCGACGCCCGCTTGCGCGGCGCCGAGCAATGCTTTCTCGAAGTCCGCGTGTCGAACGCTGCGGCCATCGCGCTGTATGCGAAGGAGGGCTTCGTGCCGGTTGCGCGCCGGATCGGCTACTATCCGACGCAAGGCGCGGGTCCGCGTGAGGACGCACTGGTGATGCGGCGCGCGCTTGGCGGCAACTGACGTGGCGGACCGCTCTGAGATCTTGCGCGAGCTCGGGTTGCTGCCGCTGTGGCGCCTGCGCCGTGCCGCACCCGCTAAGACGCCAACACGCTCGAGCGGAGCGCAGGCCGCAACGGTGAGCGCCGCGGAGACGACAGCAACCGGCAGTGCACCCGCGCTTCAGGGGATACCTGAAGCATCGGCAGATCGCCTGCGGCACATCGCAACCCTCGGTTGGCCCGAGTTTGCCGCCGATGTCGCCGCCTGCACTGCGTGCGGTCTGTGCAGGACGCGCAACAAGGCGGTGCCCGGTGTCGGCGACGTCCATGCGCAGTGGCTGTTCGTCGGCGAGGCGCCGGGCGCGGAAGAGGACGCCAAGGGCGAGCCTTTCGTTGGCCAGGCCGGGCGGCTTCTCGACAATATGCTCGCCGCGCTGGGCATGAATCGCGCTCAGAACGTCTACATTGCCAACGTGCTCAAATGCCGCCCGCCCGGCAACCGCACGCCTACGCCACTTGAGGCCGAAGCCTGCCGCCCGTATCTCGACCGGCAGATTGCGCTGATCGGCCCGGCTATCATCGTCGCCCTGGGCAAGAGTGCGGCGACAACCCTGCTCAACGTCGATGCCAGCATCGCCAGCCTGCGCGGCCGGTTGCACCGCTATCAGGGCGTGCCGCTCATCGTCACCTATCACCCGGCCTATCTGTTGCGCAACTTGCCCGACAAGGCGAAGGCATGGGAAGATTTGTGTCTGGCACGCGCCACGATGCGCCGATTGCAATCTGAGAACGATCCGGGTGCGGGCTTGCAAACCGCGACCGTCAGACCGACCTTGAAACCGAACTAAGAAACCCCGAGGGAGCCCCACGATGCGTACGATTCTTGCCTTCGCCGCGGCGACGATTGCCGCCATCGCGCTATCCGGCTGCGGCTACAACGATCTGCAACGTCAGGACGAGCAGGTCAAATCCGCATGGTCGGAGGTCCTCAACCAGTACCAGCGCCGCGCCGACCTGGTGCCCAACCTGGTCAACACGGTGAAGGGTTATGCCTCGCAGGAAGAGCGCGTATTGACCGAGGTTACGCAAGCGCGTGCCAGCGTCGGCAGCATCCAAGCGACGCCGGAGCTGATCAACGATCCTCAGGCCTTCGCCAAGTTTCAGGCCGCGCAGACGCAACTGCAATCGGCGTTATCGCGTCTGCTGGTGGTCGCTGAGAACTATCCGCAGCTCAAATCCGATCAGAACTTCCGCGACCTGCAGGCACAGCTCGAAGGTACCGAGAATCGCATTGCTGTTGCGCGCAATCGCTATATCAAAGCGGTGCAGGAGTTCAACACGACCGTGCGCTCGTTCCCGACCAACCTGACGGCGATGCTGTTCAAGATGGATATCAAGCCGAACTTTTCGGTCGAGAACGAGAAGGCAGTCAGCACGCCTCCTACCGTCGACTTCAGCAAGCCCGCACCGGCTCCTGCTCCGGCACCCGCCCCCGCCCCCGCCCCGGCGACAAAATAGCGCATCGCGCGCGCTAGTCTCTTGGCTCTCGACTGCACCGCGCCCGGTCGTTCCGTCGCCTTCTGGCGCCTTTGGCCGGCGGCGCTGGCAGTCGTAGCGCTGCTCGGCTTTACGGGCGCAGTGCCGTGGGAGACGCCGCGCGACGGGCTGCAGCCGGTGCCGGCGCTGAAGGCACGTGTCACCGATCTGACCGGGACCCTCTCGACGCCGGAGCGTGAAGCGCTGGAGGCTAAGCTCGCCGATTGGGAGGCGCGAACGACCAATCAGCTCGCGATCCTCATCCTCCCCACAACCCGGCCGGAACCGATCGAGAGCTACTCGATTCGAGTCACCGACGCGTGGCATCTCGGGCAAAAGGGCAAGGACAACGGTGTGCTTCTTCTGATCGCCAAGGACGACAAGCAGGCCCGCATCGAGGTCGGCTACGGCCTGGAAGGTGTGCTCACCGACATCACCTCGCACCGCATCATCACCGAGACCATCGCTCCGCCGTTCAGCAAGGGACAGTTTGCAGCCGGCCTCCAAGCCGGGGTCGACCGCATCATCAACGTGGTGAGCGAAGGCAAACCCTTGCCGCCTGCCCAACCGCGCAAGGGCGCGCCGGCCCACGGCTTCGACATCGGCACGCTCGCGCTGATCCTGCTGGTCGCCGTACCCGCCATCGGCGCGATCCTGCGTTCGATCCTGGGCAATGTCGGCGGCTCGGTTGCAGGGGGCGGCTTGGTGGGCGCAGCAGCCTGGTTTTTTGCCGGCTCGCTGCTCGTGGCCGGCATTGCGGGGGTCATCGCCTTCATCGTGATCAGTTTTTCGGCGTTTGGCGGCCGCGGCGGGCCGGGCGTCTGGATTCCGGGCGGCGGCGGCGGCGGCGGTTTCGGCGGTGGCGGCGGTGGCTTCTCCGGTGGCGGCGGCGGGTTTGGCGGCGGCGGCGCGTCGGGCGGGTGGTAGCGATGGCATTCGGCAAACCGCTGCGGCTGGGGCGACATTTCGTCACCGACCATCACAGCGCCCGGCGCAAGTTCTCCCCCCAGGCGCTGCTGCGCATCCAGGACGCGATTGCCGCCGGCGAGCGTCGCCACGCCGGCCAGGTCCGTTTCGTCGTCGAGGGCTCGCTTCCGCTCAGCCAAATACTGCACGGCCTGGCGCCGCGCGAGCGGGCGTTGGAACTCTTCGGCAGGCTTCGCGTCTGGGACACCGAGCACAACAGCGGGGTGCTGGTGTACGTGCTGCTCGCCGACAAGGATGTGGAGATCGTGGCCGATCGCGGCATAAGCGCCAAGATACCGCAGGAGACCTGGCAGGTGATCTGCCGGGCGATGGAGACGGCGTTCCGCGACGGGCGCTTCGAGGAAGGTGTCATCACCGGCATCAACGCCATCAGCGAGCTTCTCGCTGCGCATTTTCCGCGCAGCGGCGGCGCCGCCGGACCGAACGAGTTGCCCGACCAGCCCGTGGTGCTCTAGCGCGGAGCCTTTGCGCGCTCGGCCGCGACCAGGTGCAGCAGGTCGCCCGCGGCGAGATTGAGCCGATGCCGCCACATAACCAGCAGCATCGCCCCGGAAACAAACAGTCCGAACAGTACGATCGCCGCGTTGGTCGACAACCCGATGTGGATGATCACGCCGTACATTGCCAGCATGACGACCACGCCAATGTTCTCGTTGAAGTTCTGCACCGCGATCGAGTGCCCCGCGCCCATCAGCACATGGCCGCGATGCTGCAGCAAGGCATTCATCGGCACGACAAAGAATCCCGCGAAAGCTCCGATGAGGGTCAGCAGCACCACTGCGCTCTCCAGCTTGTTCACACCGATCATCACCATGACGCTGACACCCATCATCACCCCAAGCGGCAGGACCTTCACCGCGCTACTGAGCGCGACGAACCGTGCCGCCAGTCCCGCGCCGAGTGCGATGCCGACGGCGACAACGACCTGCAGGTACGAGGCCAGTGACAGGTTGTAGCAGAGGTGCGTCGCAGCCCAGTCGATGACGATGAACTGCAGGGTTGCACCCGCGCCCCAGAAAAGGGTGGTCGTGGCCAGCGAGATCTGCCCCAGCTTGTCGCGCCAAAGCAGCCCGTTGCAATGGGCAAATTCGCGCACCAGGAACAGCGGGTTCCTGCTCGGCACGCGGCGCTGCGCGCCGGTGTTGGGTATGTACCAATTGATCAGCGCGGCGAGCGCATAGCAGCCCATGATGACCGTGATGGCTGCCTGCGGAGGGGTATCGATGCCGGTCTCGATCTTCGGGATGTCGATCGCGAGCAGCCAGCTCGATACCGGGCCGCTGATCAGCACGCCGCCGAGGAGCACGCCGAGGATGATCGAGGCGACGGTTGTGCCCTCGATCCATCCGTTGGCGACGACGAGCTGACGCGGCGGCAGCAGCTCGGTCAGGATGCCATACTTTGCCGGTGAATACGCGGCCGCGCCCAGGCCCACGATGGCGTACGCCGCGAGCGGGTGCAGGGAGAACAACATAACGCCACAGCCCACGATCTTGACGCTGTTTGCGATCAACATCACGCGCCCCTTCGGCATCGAATCGGCGAACGCGCCGACCACCGGGGCGAGCAGCACATAGAAGACGGCGAAACACTGCTTGAGCGAGGGAGTCATCCATGCCGGCGAATCGAGATCGCGGAGCATCTGGATGGCGGCGACGAGCAGCGCGTTGTCGGCGAGCGACGAGAAGAACTGCGCCGCCATGATGATGTAGAAGCCGGCTTGCATCGTCCTCGAAAATGGCGCGATCGCTCCTGTCTCGATGTAACCGGCAGCCCGGGCCGGGGAGCTTCGCTGCGCGTGGTTGTGTATATAATTGGCGAAATTCGCCGGCGCATGCGGCTCGCGCCTTATACCACGTTTTCCCCCACCAGACCAAACCCGCACCGGCCGGGTCCAATTTCTCCGCCGCCTTGATCGTCATGGCCCGTCCACTCCTGGCCCAGGTCAATCTGTCGGCGCTACGCGCGAATCTGGCGCGGGTGCGCGCGCAGGTCGCCGACGCGCAGGTGCTCGCCGTCGTCAAGGCCGACGCCTACGGTCATGGCCTCAAGCGCATCCTTCCGGCGCTCGCGGACGCCGATGGGTTGGGACTGCTCGAACTCAACGCCGCGCTGGCGCTGCGCAAGCAGCACTACGCGCGCCGCATCCTGCTGCTCGAGGGCTTCTACGACGCGCAGGAGTTGCCCGAGATTGCCGCGCGCAGGGTGGCCGTTGTAGTGCACCATGTGGAGCAGGTCAAAATGCTCGAAGCGGCCTCGCTGCCGCGCCCCATCGAGGTCTTCGTCAAGATCAATACCGGCATGAACCGCCTCGGTTTTCGTCCCCTGGACGCGCATGCGATCGTCGAGCGCTTGTCGCACACGCCCAGCGTCGCGGTGCTGCGGCTGCTGACGCATCTGGCCCGCGCCGATGAGGAAGAGGGACTTCGCGCCCAACTCGATCTGTTCGAAGAGGCGTGCACGGGATTGCCCTATCCGCGATCGATCGCCAACTCGGCGGGTGTTATCCGCTACCGCGAGGTCGGCGGCGAATACGTTCGTCCCGGCATCATGCTCTATGGCTCGTCGCCGTTTCCCTACGATACCGCGGAAATGCTCGGAATCAAGCCGGTGATGACGCTCAAGAGCGCGCTCATCGGGATTCAGAACCTGAAGCCCAACGAGAGCGTCGGCTACGGCGGCACGTACACCGCGGCACGGGCGATGCGCGTCGGTGTGGTGGCCTGCGGGTACGCCGATGGGTATCCGCGGCATGCGCCAAACGGCACCCCGGTCCTGGTGTGCGGAAAAAAAGTCCGCACCGCAGGTCGCGTGTCGATGGACATGCTCACGGTCGATCTCTCCGATGTTCCCGAGGCCACCCTCGGCAGCCCGGTCGTGCTCTGGGGTGAGGGCCTGCCGGTCGACGACGTCGCTGCCGCGGCGAGCACGGTGGGGTACCAACTGCTGTGCGCGGTCGCCCGGCGGGTTCCCTTCGTGACCACCGAGGTCGGCAAGGTCGACATCGAACTCTGACAGGACCATCATGTACACGGTCGTCACCGGCGCAGCCGGCTTTATCGGATCGAACCTCGTCAAGGGCCTGAATGCGCGCGGGGAAACGCAAATTCTTGCCGTCGACGAGCTCACTGCCGATCTCAAGTTTCGCAATCTGGTCGACTGTGAGATCGCGGACTACCTCGACAAGGATGAGTTTCTGCCGCGGCTCGTCGATGGCGATTTCGACGATGACATCGCCGCGGTGCTGCATCAGGGCGCATGCTCCGACACGATGGCAAGTGATGCGCGGTACATGCTCGCCAACAACTACCGCTACGCCGTCCGTCTGCTTGACTACTGCCAGGACAACGACATTCCGTTCCTCTACGCATCGTCCGCGTCGGTGTATGGCGCCGGCCGGGAATTCCGGGAGGAGCGCGCCTGTGAGTCGCCGCTCAATGTGTACGGCTATTCAAAGTTCCTCCTCGATCAGTATGTGCGGCGCCTGCTGCCGGAGCGCACCGCGCAGATAGCCGGCTTTCGCTACTTCAACGTTTACGGCCCGCGCGAAGCACATAAGGGACGCATGGCGTCGGTCGTCTGGCACCTCTTTGACCAACACCGCGCGTCCGGCAGGGTCCAGCTGTTCGAGGGTTCGGACGGTTATTCGGCCGGCGAGCAGCGCCGCGATTTCGTCAGTGTCGAGGACGTCGTCAAGATCAACCTCGACTTCCTCGACCACCCCGAACGTTCCGGTATCTACAATCTCGGCACCGGCACGGCGACGACGTTCAATGCGGTCGCGGCGGCGACGATCAACGCTTGCCGCGCGGCGGGGGGCGAGCCCGAGTTGCCGTTCAGCGAACTGCACCGCAGCGGCGCGATCGAATACGTTCCCTTCCCGCCGGCATTGGTGGGCAAGTATCAGAGCTTTACGCAGGCCGATCTGTCGCGCCTTCGCGCCGCAGGGTATGCGGCTCCCCTCCTGTCCGTCGAGGAGGGAGTCGCGCGCTGCGTCAGGGCCTTGCTTGCCAGTCCCCCGGGCAACGCTTAACATCGTTCCGGCGTCGCGTGCGCGCCGGCTCGCCGCCGCGCGTTCGCTGCCCGCCTCGCCTGCATGGCGGGATTTTTGTCGACGGCAGAAGGCGCCTGCAGGCGCCAAAAGGGCATCGTGTATCAGACCATTGAAGACACCGTCGGCAAAACGCCGCTCGTTCGACTGCAGCGCCTGCCTGGAGCGACGAGCAACGTGCTGCTGGCCAAGCTCGAAGGCAACAATCCGGCCGGTTCAGTCAAGGATCGACCCGCGCTATCGATGGTCGTCGAGGCGGAAAGACGCGGCACGATCAAGCCCGGTGACACGCTGATCGAGGCGACGTCTGGCAACACCGGCATCGCGCTGGCGATGGCGGCGGCGATGCGCGGTTACAAGATGGTGCTCGTCATGCCGGAGCATCTGTCGCTCGAGCGACGGCAGACGATGCGCGCGTTCGGTGCGGAGATTGTGTTGACGTCCAAGGCCGGCGGCATGGAAAGCGCGCGTGATATCGCCGAGAAGATGCGCGCCGAGGGCAAGGGCATCATCCTCGATCAATTCGCCAATCCCGACAACCCGCTCGCGCACTACAAGGGCACCGGCCCGGAGATCTGGCACGACACCGAAGGCCGCATCACTCATTTCGTGTCGAGCATGGGGACCACGGGAACGATCATGGGTGCGGGCCGGTTTCTGAAGGAAAACAACGCGGCGATATGCATCGTCGGCTGTCAGCCGGAGGAGGGCTCGCAGATCCCGGGCATACGCAAGTGGCCGGAAGCCTACCTGCCAAAAATCTATGATGCGAAGCGTGTCGATCGCCTTGAGTACGTGTCGCAAGCCGAGGCCGAGGACACGACGCGGCGGCTGGCGCACGACGAAGGCATCTTCGCTGGCATCTCCTCCGGCGGCGCCTGCGCCGTTGCGCTGCGCATTGCGCGCGAAGTCGAGAACGCGACGATAGTGTTCATCGTCTGCGACCGCGGCGACCGATACCTGTCGACGGGCGTTTTTCCCGGATGACGACAGGTGTTTGGCCGCTGCCTCGTTGCGCAAGCCGCGGCTCGACGTAGCCCGAGATTGCCTGGCTGACACCCACCGGCTTGAGCCGCGATGACGCCCACGCTCGTCTTCGACATCGAGACGATTCCCGACATCGCCGGGCTGCGCCGCATCCACGCCCTTCCGGCCGCGCTCGCCGATGCCGATGTCCTCGGTTGGGCTCTGCAGCAGCGGCGCGCCGCGACCGGCGTCGATTTTCTGCCGCTGCACCTGCACCGCGTCGTTGCCATCGCCTGTGCGCTGCGCGAGGGGCCGGGCTTTCGCGTCTGGTCTTTGGGGGAAGCGGCCGACGCCGAGGCGGAGCTCATTCGCCGTTTCTTCGACGGCATCGAGCGCTACACACCCCAACTCGTGTCATGGAACGGCGGCGGCTTTGACCTGCCGGTGTTGAACCACCGCAGCCTGATTCACGGCGTGGCTGCGCCGCGCTACTGGGATTGGGGCGACGAAGACCGCGATTTCCGCTACAACAACTATCTCAGCCGCTTTCACACGCGGCACCTGGACCTGATGGACGTGCTCGCCTCGTTTCAGCCGCGTGCGGGCGCCGGACTGCACGCGATGGCGCGGCTGTGCGGTTTTCCCGGCAAGCTGGGATTCGATGGCTCCGAGGTCTACGCCGCGTACGCGGCCGGCAGGATCGATGATATCCGCCACTATTGTGAGACCGATGTGCTCAATACCTATCTGCTGTATCTGCGCTTTCAGCAGCTTCGTGGAACACTTTCAGCGGGCCAGTACGCGGCCGAGATAGCGCTCACCCGGGAGAAGATAGCGGCGGCCAGAGAGCCACACTGGCGTCAATTCATCGCCGCATGGGATGTCGGGGCGGGTTGATTCGGCCTAGGCGCGCAGCATCGGCACCGGCGTGAAGCGGCCGCCGAGCGGCTCCGCGGACGGCACGCCCCACCAGCGGTCGAGCACCGTGGCATAGACGCCGCGGAAGTCGATGGCAAAGGCGGGATTGCCATCGGCACTCAAGCCGTTGAGCGAGGGCTGTTCACCGTACAAGCCGCCCGCAATGCGACCCCCGGTGGCGAAGTGCACGCTCGCCGTGCCGTGGTCGGTGCCCAGGGATAGATTCTCCTTTGGCCGGCGGCCGAACTCGGCGTAGGTCAGGACCAGGGTGCTGTTCCATCGACCGAGTTCGTCCAGAGCGCTCTTGAGCGCGACCACACCGCTCGCCAGGTCGCCCAGCAGGCGCGCCTGAGTAGCCAGTTGCCCGCTGTGCGTGTCGAAGCCGGTAAGCGTCACGCGCACGACGGCAACTCCGGCTTGGTTGGCGATGACTTGGCACGCAGTCTTTATCGCGTTGCCGAATCCTCCCGGCGGGAACTCAGTTCGGAACGCGTAGTCGGCATTAAGGCGCGCGGCCGCCTGCATGATGTCGGCCTCGACCTTCAGGATGTGCTGCAAGGCGTGGTTGCGCGTTTGCCCCTCCGGGACAGCGAGTCGCGCCTGGCGAAGGAACTGCTCCGCATTGGCAAGCGCAATGGCGCGCGTACCGCCGCCGGCCAGCGGGCCCAGATCGGGCGCGCCGATGATCACCCCATCGGCGGCGAAATCCGCCGGCGTGGGTGCCGCGGCAAAGGTCCGCGTGAGCCAGCCGTCCTGCAGGTATTGCTCGCTGCTCGAGGCGGTATCCCAGATCTCGATCGAGCGGAAGTGCGAGAGGTTGGGATCGGGGTAGCCTACGCCCTGGAGCACCGCCAGCTCGCGGTTCTTCCACAAAGGCAGCAGCGGCTCCAGGCCCGGATGGAGGCCAACGCTGTCCGACAATTGGACGACCTGGTCGCGCCCGATGGCAAGCTTCGGACGCAGGGCGTAGTAGGCCGGGTTCGCATAGGGGACCAGCGTATTGAGCCCGTCGTTGCCACCCTTGAGCTCGATTAATACCAGAAGGTTGCGGTAGCGCGAGGCCGCCGGTGCCGCTGCCCCAGCCACCGCCACCGCGGAGGGCGAAAGCAAGGCGGCCGGCCACCACGGACAGCAGGCGGCGAGTTGGAGAAAATCGCGACGCTTCATGGCTTGCGGGATTTACCGGGGGCTCATTTCAACTGGTAGGCGGCGTCAAGGACGATATGGCGCACCATCGCCAGCGGCTCGCTCGCCGGATCGGGCGCTGATTGCGGCGCGTAGGCGAGCAACAGCCGCTCGGCGGCGTCGACGCGGGTGGCGTCGCTGGCATGGAGCTGCGCGAGCCACGGTTCGCTTTCGAATTGCACGCTCCTCATGCCGCGATCCATCGCCCGCAGGAAGCGGATCTGGCGCTCGGTGTCCGATTCCTGCACGCCGCCGGCGACGACAACCTGCTTCGGTATGGGTGCCATTGCCTCCGGCGCCATCGTCGCCCTTCCTGCCGGATCGTCGGCGCGGAACAGGCGGTCGAGGAACTGCTTGCGCGCGAGCAGGGTGCTGCTGTTGATCCAGGCCTCGCCACCGGGCCAACCCTTGACGTTCGGCGGTGAGAAGAGATTCTGGCCCATGGTCGCTGCGGCGACCGCAAACGGGACCGGTTGGGAAGGCCTCATGTCAAACTGCTTCAAGGTCCCGACGACCAGGTCAATCGGCGACTTGACCAGCGCGCCGCGATTATCCTTCGCATAGAAGGCATCTGAGGTCAGCAGTTCGTAGAGCGCGACCTTAAGGTCGTACCGAGAATCGCGGAAACGGTTGGCGATGCGCTTCACCTGTGCCTCGTCCGGGTCGGGTGAGACGAATTCGCGCCACAGCTTGCGCGTGATGAACTCCGCGGTTGCGCGCTGCGCCAGCAAGACGTCGAGCACGTCGTCGCCATCGAGGTTGCCGCTACGGCCGAGCACGGACTTCACGCCATAGTCGTGAAGGAAGGGGCGGAACACAAACGCGCCGCTGTTGCGGTCGATGCTCCAGCCGGTGAAGGCCCGTGCCGCCTCCTTAATGTCCTGCTCACTGTAGTTACCTTCGCCGAGCGTGAACAGCTCCATCACCTCGCGCGCGAAGTTCTCGTTCGGGGTCCCCTTGCGGTTGCGCGCGCTGTCGAGGTAGATCACCATCGCAGGGTCATGGGCGATGGCGTGCAGCAAGTCGCCAAAATGGCCGAGCGCATTGGCGCGCAGCGTGACGTTCTGGCGATACATGAGTTCGGTCAGGTGTACCTTCTGCTGGCTGGACACGAAGTGGTTGTGCCAGAACAGCGTCATGCGTTCGGTCAGCGGCGAAGAGGTGGTGAGCATCTCGCTTATCCACCAGCCGCGCAGCTGCAGTCCCTCGCGGATCTGCTCCTGCTGGAACTGTTTCTTTTCCCTGTCCGATGCGTCGACGCCGCCGCGCGGATAACGCAGCGGCCCGGACTCGGCTGTCCAGGCCGGCGCTGGCGTGGCCGCCACGGTGCGCGTCGCCGCGACGAGCTTGCGCGCGGCGTCTTCGCGCGACATGCCGGTGAAGCGCCGGATCTCCGCGTCGGTCGCCCCAAAACCGGTGCGATTGAGCAGATGCCGGGCATCGTCGTAAGACAGCGGCGCCGACGCCGCCGCGGGCAGCGCGACGGCCGCGGCGAAGCACAATCCAAAAACGGTCAGCTTGGGCATCGATGTCAGGGCAGGCGCCTTCCGCCTACAACGCGGCAGTCTAGCGAGCGGTTGGCCCAAACGCAGCGGCAAGATGTTACGAGCCGTTGCCGCCGCGCCAATGGGGCTTAGAGGGCGATCGTGCCGCGGCCGAGTTCGATCACTCGCCCGGAGACGAAGATCTGGCCGCCCGCATCGACGCTAAGCCCGAGTCGACAGCGGCGGCCGACTGCCTCGCCCTGCGAGATGGATCGTGTTTGCGGCCGCGGCGCCCCGGTGGCGACCAGCCAGCCGCCGAGATTGGCGGCGGCCGAACCGGTCCCCGGATCTTCGATGACGGCGCCGTGCTTGGGAAAAAAGAATCGCGCCAGCACCGCACCCGGCCCGGCATCAGCCCACACATAGGCCATCGCGCGCGATCCGCCTCCCGGCAGGGTGACGCTGCCATGGCGCGCGAGCAGCTCCGCTTTCGGCTTGCAGCGGCCCACGGCGGCGGCATGGGCGAGAGGAATGACGAGCTGCTCGCTGCCGGTATCAACCCAGAGCGGGTTGCTGCCGACTTCGCCAGGTTCGAGGTCCAGCATGGCGGCAAGATCCTCGCGCGTCGCGGCTACCGGGCGCGTCCGCGGCGCGTTCGCTTGCAGCGTCCACTCGTCGCCACGGGCGCGCACCGGAATAATGCCCGCAGACATCTCCAGGGTCTGCGCATCGCCTCCGCGCAAGGCCCGCACGACGTGCGCGGTGCCGAGGGTTGGATGCCCGGCAAACGGCATTTCGAAGGTCGGGGTGAAGATGCGCACGCGCGCCGCCGCTCGGGTCGACGGCAGAATGAACGTCGTTTCCGACAGGTTGAACTGCAACGCCAGCGCTTGCATGGTCGCATCATCGAGACCGCGGCCGTCTTCGAAAACCGCCAGCGGGTTGCCGCCAAGGCGCTCTTCGGCGAAGACGTTGACGAGGCGGAACGCGTAGGGCGCGCTCATGACGCGACCTCTGCCGCCAGATCGAGCGTTGCGCGCACCTCGCCTGCGAGCGCCGCAAACGCCTCGGCTGACACGGCGTGCGCTTCGACCACACACGCATCGCGCGAGGACGGAAAGTTGCGTTCGAGCGAAAGGGCGTACAGAGGGTCGTAATGCGCCTCGAGCAAAGCGGCGACCAACCCATCCCAGTCGCCTGACGCCGCCATGGTCTGCCAGCGCGCAATGCTCGTCTTGCCGTAGCGCTCGGTCAGCGGCTGCAGGCACGCCGCGAGCTGCGCGGGCGCGTCGAGAAAGTGTGCGTACTCGTCCTTGAGCAACGCGACCCGCTGCGGCAACGGCGTGACGAGCCTCAGCACGCGGCCGCTGCGCATCTGGGCGAGCAACGCGTCGGGCATCTGCACCCCGCCGATGCGCCGGCTTTCCGATTCGACGAACACCGGCCGTGACGGGTCGAGCCCTTGGAGCGCGTCGTAGAGTTGGCTTTCGAACCATTTTTGCGACGGCTGCGGATCTCCTGGCAAGTCGCCCAACAGTGACCCGCGATGACGCGCGATCGCTTCCAGGTCGAGGGTCTGGGCACCGGCGCGCTGGAGCGCCGAGAGCAGCCGGCTCTTGCCCGAGCCCGTCAGGCCACAGATCACGACAAAGCGGCAGCGCTGCGGCAGACGGCCAAGCTCCGAGACGACGTGGCGGCGGTAGGCGCGATACCCGCCGTCGAGCTGTACCGCGCGCCAGCCGACTTCATTGAGGACCTGCGCCAGCGAGCGGCTGCGCTGGCCGCCGCGCCAGCAATAGACCAGGGGCCGCCAGTCTCGACCGCGGTCGCCGAATGCGGTTTCCAGCATCGCGGCGATATTGCGCGCAACCAGTGCTGCCCCGTGCCTGCGGGCCGAGAATGGCGACGCCGCATACAGCGTTCCGATCCGTGCCCTCTCGGCGTCGTCGAGGACCGGGTGATTCGCCGCAGCCGGGATGTGGTCCTGCGCAAACTCGGCGGGACTGCGGACGTCGATGCGGTCGCGATAGGCGCAAAGCGCGCTGACGTCGACGCGCTGCATACCCGGAAGCGGTGTGCTCATGGCGTTTTCCCGGCCGCGCCGAGCAGCGGCTGCAGTTCGCGCCAGACATTGTCGAGTAACCGCGGCTGTGCGGCAACGACCGGGTGGATGCGGTCCGGCTGGAAGAGTGCGTTGTCGTCGCCGAAACCCTCGAACAGAAACGGCACCAGCGCGACGCGGCGCGCCTTGGCCACGTCGGCATAGGTGGCGTCGAAACGACTCACGTACGCAGGGCCGTAATTGGGTGGCAACTGCATGCCGACCAAGAGCACGCGCGAGCCCGCCTTCTGCGCGGCGACGACCATCGCGTCGAGATTGGCGCGCATGGCATCGAGGCTGCCGCCGCGCAAGCCGTCGTTTCCGCCCAGCTCGATCACGGTGATCGCTGGCCTATCCTGTGCGAGCAACGCGTCGAGGCGCGCCCGGCCGCCCGCGGTCGTGTCACCGCTGATGCTGGCGTTGACCACGCGGTGCGGGTAGTGCTGTGCCGCAAGGCGCTGTTGTAGCAGCGCAGTCCAGCCCGCATCCGGCGGCAGCCCGTAGCCGGCTGAAATGCTGTCGCCCACGATCAGGATCGTCGGCGCCACGGGTGCCGCGGCGACGACAGTGCAGAGCAGGGCAGACGCGAGCGCCGTGATCGGGCGCAACCCGCATCGGAACCAGGACCAGGAGAAGATGCTCACAACGCATTGTAGAGGCGGGGATTGCACGGCGCAAAGCCGCGGCGGGGGTAC
This sequence comes from Casimicrobiaceae bacterium, assembly GCA_035939595.1. Lineage (GTDB taxonomy): Bacteria > Pseudomonadota > Gammaproteobacteria > Burkholderiales > Casimicrobiaceae > PALSA-1003. The sequence continues at coordinate 35,798 of DASZFQ010000011.1, read as the reverse complement.
AATGCGCCGCCACAGCTATGGATCCGGTTACGCACAGCGAAGTTCCTGCGGCGACTGCGCCCATCGCCGCCCCGGTGGTCACCGTCGTCATTCAGACCTTCAATCGCGGCAGCATCCTGGAATACGCCATCGGCTCGGTCTTAAGGCAGATTTTCACCGATGGGGAGCTGCTGGTAATGGGCGACGCCCGCATCGACGACTCGGTCGCGGTCGTCGCGCGTTGCACCAATCCGCGCATCCGGTTCGTGAATCTTCCCGAGCGCGTTGCCGACCAGTCGGGGCCGAACAACGAAAGGGTTCGGCGCGCCCATCGCAGCGACGCCGATCCCGCGTTCACAATGCAAATCGGGGCCGACCCGGACGGACGGGTGCAGGTTAACGCCTGCTATGCGGACGGGGGTCTTCGACCTCCCGCTGCATCCGCTATCCGAGCGCCCCGGCAACAGCGCTGCCATGGGCTTGCCTTGACCGCATTGTGGCCCCATGTGCAAGCCGTACGGCACTGCATGCCGGCATGTGGTTATGGCTGATCCTGTCATTCGCGCCCAAAATCTTTCCAAGAGCGTGCAAAGCGGCGATGTGCCGCTGACCATTCTCGACGGGGTGAGCTTCGAGGTCGGCGTTGGCGCGACGGTCGCTGTCGTCGGTGCGTCGGGTTCGGGCAAGACGACGTTGCTGGGCCTGCTCGCCGGCCTGGACCGCCCGAGCACGGGCGAAGTATGGCTCGGCGCCACGGCGCTCAACGGCTTGTCCGAGGACGCACGGGCAGCATTGCGACGGCAGTGGCTGGGCTTCGTGTTTCAGTCCTTCCAGCTCCTGCCTGCGCTGACGGCGCTGGAAAATGTCATGTTGCCGCTCGAACTTGCCGGCGCCAACGACGCGTCCGGACGCGCCCGCGAGTGGCTCGCACGTGTCGGCCTCTCGGCACGTCTGGCGCACTATCCGAAGCAGCTTTCCGGAGGCGAGCAGCAGCGTGTCGCCATCGCGCGCGCCTTCTGCGGTGAGCCGCGGGTACTGATGGCCGACGAGCCCACCGGCAATCTTGATGCCGCGACCGGCGCCGAAGTCGCCGATGTGATGTTTCGCCTCAACCGCGAGCGCGGGACGACGCTACTGCTCGTCACTCACGATGCGGAACTCGCGTCGCGCTGCGGCCGACGGCTTTCGCTCGCCGGCGGCCGGCTCGTCGGCGACGAAATCGCGCGCCTGCCACCCGCGCCATGAGTACGATCCGCTTGGCACTGCGGATGTTACGCCGCGACTGGCGTGCGGGGGAGCTCTCGGTCCTCGTCGCAGCGCTGGTGCTCGCTGCGGCGAGCGTGGGCACCGTCGGCTTCTTCGCCGATCGCGTCAAGGGAGCCCTTGCGACGCAGGCAAATGTGCTCCTCGGCGCCGACTTGATGTTGTCCGCAGACCATCCGCTGCCGCCCGAATATGCCCGCGAAGCGCAGGCGCTTGGCCTCGCCACGGTGCCGGTGGTCCGCTTCAACAGCATGGTGCAGATCGCGGGCAGCGACGCGGTGCTCGCCGACGTCAAGGCGGTTGGCGCCGGCTATCCGTTGCGCGGCGTGGTGTCACTCGTCGCTTCGGGCACGCCCGAGGGCCTGCCCGCGCGGCGCGTGCCGGGGCGCGGCGAGGCGTGGGTCGATACGCGTCTCGCGGCACGGCTGGGGGCCGTCACGGGCTCTGCGCTTGCGGTCGGAGAGACGACACTCACGGTTACGGCCATCATGCAGCAGGACCCCGAAGTGGTCGGCGGGCTGTTCTCGCTCGGTCCCCGGCTGCTCATTAACCTCGACGACGTCCCGGCCACCAACCTGCTACAGCCGGGAAACCGCGCCTCCTATCGCTTGCTCGTCGCCGGCGATGCGATCGACGCCTATCGCACCTGGGCCCTGCCGCGTCTGGAGCGCGGGCAGCGGCTGGAATCGATCCGCGACCTGCGTCCCGAAATCCGGCAAACCCTCGAGCGGTCCGACCGCTTTCTCGGTCTCGCCTCGCTCGTCGCCGTGATCCTCGCCGCCGTTGCGGTGGCCCTGGCCGCAGCACGCTACCTGCGTCGCCATCTTGACGCGGCGGCGATGATGCGCTGCTTCGGCGCGCCGCAGCGACAGACCTTGGGGCTGTTCGTCATCCAGTTCGGCGTGCTGGGCCTTGGTGCAAGCGCCGTGGGCACACTGGTCGCGCTCGGCGGACAACAGTTGCTCGTCTCGCTGCTCGGTGCGGTGATCCATGCCGACCTGCCGCGGCCGGGGCTTCTGCCGGCAGCAGGATCGATGGTCACGGGCCTGGCGCTGCTGTTCGGCTTTGCGTTGCCGCCACTTATTGCCTTGTCGCGCGTGCCGCCGCTGCGCGTGCTTCGCCGCGACCTGGGCATGCCGCGGGCGGGTGGCAGCCTCGCCTACGGCATCGGTGGCGCAACCATCGCCGCGCTGGTTGCCTGGCAGGCACAGGATCTGCGCACGGGCGCGATTGTGATCGGCGGCATGGCCGCGCTGCTCGCCGCGGCGGCGGCGGCGGCGTGGCTCCTGATGACGCTATTGCGATGGCTGCCGCAACGCGGTTACAGCTGGCGCTACGGCCTGGCCAACTTGCGCCGCCGTCCCCTCGCTTCGAGCCTGCAGATCGGGGCGCTGGCGCTGGGCGTCATGGCTCTGCTGCTGCTCACCCTGGTCCGCGGCGATCTGCTGCGCACCTGGCGCGCCAGCCTGCCGCCGGACGCGCCGAATGCATTCGTGATCAACGTGCTGCCCGACCAGGTTGACGGGGTTCGGGCGTTGCTTCGGCACGAGCTCAACGTCGACGCCAGCTTGCGACCGATGGTGCGCGGGCGGCTGGTCGAGGTCAACGGCGCGGCGTTCGCCACGGCGCAGTTAAGCGACGAGCGCGCGCGGCGTCTGGGCGAACGCGAGTTCAATCTGTCTTGGAGCGAGGCGCTGCCGCCCGGTAATCGCGTGGTCGCCGGCCAGTGGTGGAAGCCGGGGGAAAACGAGGTCACCTCCGGGGTCTCGCTCGAAGAGAGCATCGCCAAGACCCTCGGGCTCAAGCTCGGCGACACGCTGACCTACGACATCGTCGGCACGCGCGTCAGCGCAAAGATAACGAGCCTGCGCAAAGTCGACTGGGACAGCTTCCGCGTCAACTTCTTCGCCCTGTTCCCACCGGGCGTGCTCGACCCGATGCCCAAGACGTACATCTCGGCAGTACGCGCGGGTGCGGGCAATGCGGCATGGTTGACGGCGCTCGTGCATGAGTACCCCAACGTGCTGGTCATCGACGTCGGCGAAATCCTGGGCGAAGTGCAATCGATCATGGACCAAGTGGCGCTCGCGGTCGAATTCGTATTCCTGTTCACATTGTTGGGTGGCGTGCTGGTGCTCGAGGCGGCGATCGCGACGACGCAGGACGAGCGCCGCTACGACGCGGCGGTGCTGCGCACGCTGGGCGCGAGCGAGCGGCAAATGTCCGCGGCCCAGGTTGCCGAGTTCCTGGCGCTCGGTGCGCTCGCGGGCCTGGTCGCCGCGGCCGGCGCAACAGCAACCGGCTACGCGCTCGCCGATCGCGTGTTCGACATAGCCTTCGATTGGAATCCGTCGCTCTGGCTTATCGGGATCGTGGGTTCGGCGGCCTGTGTGGCGGTTGCCGGCTGGCTGGGTACTCGCAGCACGTTACGTCAGCCGCCACTTGCCGTGCTGCGCGAGTCGACCTAGACCACTTCGTAGTCGGAACCGCTTCGCGCGGGGGCACCCACTTGGCGCCGCAGTGCGTCAGCCCCTGCCCGCGGCGTGCAGGCGCGAACGGATCGCGCCGCGCGGGGCATCACGCGCCCTCCGCGGTGGACACGACCTGGGCCGGTTCCTATACTGCACCTCCCACCTGCACGCATTGGACCATGGCGCAAGACCCTCTCGAGCCCGGCATCGTCACCGATTTTCGCGATCGTCTGAGCTACGCCGGCTATTTGCATCTCGACCGACTGCTGTCGGCACAGCAGCCCCTGTCGGCGACCGCGGCGCGGCCGCCGCGCCACGACGAGATGCTGTTCATTATCCAGCATCAGGTCGCGGAGCTGTGGATGAAACTGATGATCCACGAGCTCAGGGCAGCGATTAGCCACGTGCGGGGCGACGAGCTCAACGCGTGCTTCAAGATCCTCGCCCGGGTCAAGCTGGTGCAGAAGCAGCTCTTCGAGCAATGGGCGGTACTCGAAACGCTCACGCCATCGGAATACGAGGCGTTTCGTCCGATGCTCGGTCAGTCGTCGGGCTTGCAGTCGCCGCAGTACCGCGCCATCGAGTTCCTTTTCGGCAACAAGCATGCGGCACTGCTCGAAGTCTTCCGCCACGACGCGGAAACTTTCGCCGAGCTCGACGCGCTGCTTCACGCGCCGTCGCTCTACGACGAGTTCCTGCGCCATCTCGCGCGCCGCGGCTTGCCCGTGCCGCAGGCGTGCCTCGAGCGCGACTTTACCCAGCCGTACCGGCGCAATCCCGATCTGCTCCCGGTCTTCAAGACGGTCTACGAGGATCCGCAGCGGTGGTGGGATGCGTACGACATGTGCGAAAAACTGGTCGATGTCGAGGAGAGCTTTCAGCTCTGGCGCTTCCGCCACCTCAAGACTGTCGAGCGAATCATCGGTCACAAGCCCGGCACCGGAGGTTCTTCCGGCGTGAGCTTCCTCAAAAAGGCACTCGACTACGCGTTCTTTCCTGAGCTCATCGACGTGCGCACCGCGATCGGGGCGCGATGAATGCTCCGGACCACATGCTCGGCGGCACGGCCGCCACCATCGCCCGGGCGGTGGCCGCGCTTGGCGACGGGCCGTTGTCCGAGGCGGGCGTCGAAGCGCACCTCGCGCCGTTGTTCTCGCGCGTGCTCGAGCGCCGAAAAACCGCGATCTACCTTGCCAACCACTCGCTCGGCCGGCCGCTCGACGCGACCGCCGACGACGTCGCCGAGGCGATCGCGCTCTGGCAGGCACGGCTCGGCGAAGCCTGGGACGCATGGCTCGAGGAAATGCGCGCCTATCGGGCGCGGCTCGGGGTACTGCTCAATGCGCCGCGACCTGACTGCGTGGTGCCCAAGACGAGCGCGGGCCAGGGCTTGCGCGCGGTGCTCAACACCTACGACGGCGTGCCGCGCGTGGTCGCCACGTGCGGCGAGTTCGACTCGATCGACCTGATCCTGCGCCAGTACGCGCGGCGCGGCCGGATCGCGCTGTCCCTGGTCGAGGCGCGGGCCGACGACTTGTTCGCGGCCGATGATCTGCGCGCAGCGCTGCGCCAGGGCGTCGATCTGTTCGTCTGCTCGCAGGTGGTGTTCAACACCGGCCAGGTCCTGCCCGAGCTCCCCGCGCTTCTCGCCGAGGCGCAGACGGCGGGTGCCCGGGTCCTCCTCGACGTCTACCACTCGCTCGGCGTATTCCCGGTCGACATCGGCGCTCTCGATGTCGATTTTGCGATTGGCGGCAGCTACAAGTACCTGCGCGGCGGCCCGGGCGCGGGTTTTCTGTATCTGCATCCGCGCTATCTCGATGGATCGCTGTCGACGCTCGATACGGGATGGTTCGCCAAGAGGGAGCCGTTCGCCTACCAGCGACCCGACCCGCCCCAGTTCGCTCCCGGCGGCGATGCCTTCCTCGAATCGACGCCACCGGTCTTGCCGCTCTACCAGGCACGAGCGGGACAGGTCTTTACCCTGGCAATCGGCTCCGCGCGCCTGCGCGACTACTCGCTGCGGCAGCTGCAGCGGCTGGTCGCGTTGCTGCAGGAACGCGGTATCCGCGCCCAAGGCGGCACCCGGGATCGCGGCGCCTTCGCCGTGATTGCCGACGCGCATGCAGTGGAGCTTGCGACGGTGCTGCAGGAGCGCGGCATTCACGTCGATGCGCGTGGACCTTATCTGCGTCTGTGCCCGGATGCTCTGACCACGGATGCGGAGCTCGTTGCTGCGGCGCAGACGCTAGCCGCGGTGCTCGCCGATCGCAACATCTGACATCACCCCTTTCGGGTGATGATCGTCACCAGCGTCACCAGCGCGGCGACGAGGGCGGCGGCGGCGAGCACAGCGGCGATGATCACATGCAGCGGCTTGATCGTGACCATGTCGCGCTCGCCCGAGGCTCGCTTGCGGATGCCGAGGAAGCCCCATAACACCGCGCCCAGGACCTGCAGAAAGCTGGCCGACCGGGGCGCGGGGTCGTCGTTGCGCGGCGGGGTTTCGGGGTCGCTCGGGATCATCGCCAGAATGGTCGCCTTGGGCCGTGGCAACATTACCATGGCCTGCGGTTTCACTCCCTGCCCGCATCCGCGCGGCGCCGGCGCGCGTATAGGTGGGTACAGCGCCTTGACGCTGTTACCAAGGAGAGGAGAACCACCCGATGAATGCCATGTTGCACAAGCTCGCCTTTGCCCTCGTCCTGTTCGCCGGCTTGCTGCTCGGTGCCTGCCAGGACACGAGCATGAAACCGGTGATGCAGAAGAGTCTGTATGATCGTCTCGGCGGCAAAGACGCCATTACCGCGGTGGTCGACGACTTTGTCGCCAATGTCGCCGCGGACAAGCGCATCAACGGTTTCTTTGCCAAGGCCGATATTCCACGCCTGAAGCGCAATCTCGTCGACCAGATATGCTCCGCAACCGGCGGACCCTGCGTCTATAGCGGCAAGGACATGAAGACCGCGCACAAGGGCATGGGTATCAGCGATGCCGACTTCAATGCCCTGGTCGAAGACCTCACGAAGTCACTGAACAAATTCAAGGTGCCGGCCAAGGAGCAGGGCGAGCTGCTGGGTATCCTGGGGCCGCTGAAGCCGCAAATCGTCGGTCAGTAGGCGGCTTTCGTCGCGCTGGCAGCGCCAGCGCCGCGGCAGATCTTCCCCCGGACGGTCCGCTAGGGACCGCCGGGGTCTTCGTTCTCCGCGGCGCCACCGTCGCGGAAGCGGTTGTAGATGTCATCCTCGTCGAGATGACCGAACGCATAGGACGCTTCCAACCACATCACGTTGATGATGCCGAAGGCCAGCGCCAGGCCGAGGCCGAGGATCCAGGTGAAATACCACATGACTTCTCCTTTGGCGTTCAGTACATGCCGTGTCCGCCTTCGCGGACCCTGCGCTCGGTGACCGTCCCGCGCATGACTCGGTAGACCCAGCTGGTGTAGACCATCATTGCCGGAACGGCGAGGACCACAACCCAGAACATGATCTGCAGCGTGCGGTGGCTCGACACTGCGTCGTAAATCGTCAAGCTGCTGCCCGGGTCGCTCGACGAGGGCAGGATGAACGGAAACAGTGCCAGCCCCGCGGTCAGCACCACGCCGGCGACACCGCCGCAGGAGAGCACGAAGGCGATGCCCGTTCGCTGCGCGCGCGACGCGGCCAGCGCGAGCAGCGTTCCGCCAAAGGCGAGTACCGGCGCCAGCACCGTCCAGGGATACTGCGCATAATTGCCGAGCCAGCCGCCACGCAGGCGCTCGACGCTCTTCGCCTGGGGGACGAAAGCGGACTCCGGCGATGGCATGGTCAGGATGCGAAAGCCGTCGACGCCCCAGGCGATCCAGATGCCGGCTGCCGCGAAGGCGATCAGGAATACGACCCCGCACAGTAGCGCAGCGCGCTTCGCGCGCACCTGCACCGCGCCATCGGTGCGCAGCTGCAGGTAGATTGCCCCGTGCATCATGAGCATGCCCAGGCTCACGACGCCCGCCAAGAGCGCGAACGGGTTCAGCAACCCGAAGAACGAGCCGGTGTAAAATACGCGCTGGTCGGCATCGAAATGGAACGGAACCCCCTGCAGCAGGTTGCCAAAGGCCACCCCGAAGATCAACGTCGGCACGGCGCAGCCAGCGAACAGTGCCCAATCCCAGGCGTTGCGCCAACGCGGATCTTCCAGCTTGCCGCGGTATTCGATCCCGACCGGACGGAAGAAAAGCGCGAAGAGGGTCAGGATCAGCGCCACGTAGAGACCGGAAAACGCGGTTGCGTAGACGAGCGGCCAGGCGGCAAATAGCCCGGCCCCGGCGCTGATGAACCAGACCTGATTGCCCTCCCACGTCGGCCCGATGGCGTTGAGCATCACCCGCCGCTCGACGTCGCTGCGCCCGACGAAGGGAAGCAGGACACAGATGCCGAGATCGAAGCCGTCGAGAATGGCGAAGCCGATCAGCAGCAGGCCGACGAAAAGCCACCAGATCAGCTTCAAGGTTGCGTAATCGAAAAGGTAGATCATGCTGCCGCTCCCGCTTCGCCGCCGCCCGCTTCACCGTGATACCGGCCGGTGGCCAGACTCGACGGCCCCGCACGCGCATACTTGAACATCAGGTAGAGCTCGACGATCAGCAACCCGGTGTAGAAGGTGACAAAGCCGGCCAGGCTGAAGATCACCTGCCCGGCGGAAACCGACGACACCGACAGGTGGGTCGGCAGCACCTCGCTGATCGCCCACGGCTGGCGGCCGTACTCCGCCACGATCCAGCCTAGCTCCGCCGCGAGCCAGGGCAAGGGAATGCTCCACAGCGCGAGATGCATGATCCAGCGGTTGCGGTACAGGCGACGTCGGGCGATGACGTAAAACGCAGAAGCGAACACGAACAGCAGCCACAGTCCGAGGCCCACCATCAGCCGGAACGACCAGAACAGCGGCGCAACCAGGGGGATGGTGTCGTCGACCGCCTGCTTGATCTGCTCGGGCGAGGCGTCGACGACGTTGGCGGCGTATTTGCGTAGCAGCAGCCCGTATCCCAAGTCCGCCTTGGTGTGCTCGAATTCGGCCAGAGTCTGTGCCGATCGGTCACCGGCGCGAAGCTTCTGCAGCACGGCGTACGCCTTCATCCCGCCGCGGATGCGCGCCTCATGCTCGAGTTTCAGATCCTTGAGGCCCTTGACCGGGGTATCCACGGAGCGCGTCGCAATCAGGCCCATCAGCCACGGGATCCGGATCGCATAGCGTGTCGTTTCGCTCGCCTGGTCGGGAAGGCCAAACGCGGTGAATGACGCCGGAGGGGGCTGCGTTTCCCACTCGGCCTCGATCGCCGCGAGCTTGACCTTCTGCACTTCGCCCGCGGTGTAGCCCGATTCATCGCCCAGCACGATGACCGAAAGCGCCGATGCCAGCCCGAATCCGGCCGCCACCGCGAAAGAGCGTACGGCAAAGGGCAGATCGCGAAGACGTAGGATGTAATACGAGGAGATGCCGAGGACGAACATCGAGGCGGTAACGTAGCCCGCCGCGACCGTGTGCACAAATTTCACGCCCGCGACGGGATTGAACAACAAGTCGGTGAAACTCGAAAGCTCCATGCGCATCGTGTCGGGATTGAATTCGGCGCCGACCGGATTCTGCATCCAGGCGTTGGCCATCAGGATCCACAACGCGGACAGATTGGAGCCCAGCGCGACCAGAAAGGTGACCAGCAGATGCTGCACCTTGCCCAACCGCTCCCAGCCGAAAAAGAACAGCCCGACGAAGGTGGACTCGAGGAAAAACGCCACCAAGCCCTCGATGGCGAGGGGTGTGCCGAAGATGTCGCCCACGTAGTGCGCGTAATAGGCCCAGTTGGTGCCGAACTGGAATTCCATCGTTATGCCGGTGGTCACTCCCATGACGAAGTTGATGCCGAAGAGCTTGCCCCAGAAGCGGGTCATGTCGCGATAGACCTCCTTGCCGGTCATCACGTACACCGATTCCATGATGACCAGGATCCACGACAAGCCGAGCGTCAGCGGGACGAACAGGAAGTGATAGAGCGCGGTGGCGGCAAACTGCAGCCGCGACAGATCAACGATCTCAGCGGTTGGCATGCGGCGATTGCTCCGGAGTCGTAGAAGGAATGAGGTGGGCTTCGACGCGCGGGGCGGCGACGGTCATGCGCGGTGCCACCGGATGGCTGAAGAAGGCCCACCACAGCAGGAAGAGGGCGGCGAACTTGATCGCCAGCAACAGGGTGAGGTCACGGCCGAGCGGGCCCAACCGGACCCAGCGCGCGCGCCAAGGCGGAGGCGTCGGCCGTTCGATCCGGTCCCCTGGTTCGGTCATGGGCGGGTACGATGGTAAGGGGTGAGCCCCGGGCGCGCAATGCAGCGGTTTTCGCGCGCTCGACGCGGCGGCGCAGCGCGCCGCCGAGGGCGCGGGAGGGGCTTGAAACAGGCCGCTAAAACCTCATTTTAAACAGAGTCTTCCCAAACGGTGAGCGTGATGCGCCTCGACAAATTGACAACCAAGTTTCAGCAGGCTCTGGCCGACGCCCAGAGCATGGCGCTGGGCAACGACAACGGCTTCATCGAGCCCTACCACCTGCTCGCCGCGCTGCTGCAGCAGGAAGACGGCGGGAGCGCATCGCTGCTCGCCCGCGCCGGCGTCAATGTGGCGGCGCTCAAGACCGCGCTGACCAAGGCGATCGACCGCTTGCCCAAAGTCGAAGGGCAGGGCGGCGAGATCTCGATCTCCCGCGACCTTAACAACCTGCTCAATCTTACCGACAAGGAAGCGACCAAGCGCGGCGACCAGTTCATCGCCAGCGAACTGTTTCTGCTCGCGCTGGCCGACGACAAGAGCGAGGCCGGTCGGCTGGTGCGCGAGTTCGGCCTGAATCGCAAGGCGCTGGAGAAGGCCATCGAGGCCGTGCGCGGCGGCGCCGGAATCGATTCGCAGGATGCGGAAGGGCAGCGGGAAGCGCTCAAGAAGTACACCGTTGACCTTACCGAGCGCGCGCGCCAGGGCAAGCTCGACCCGGTCATCGGCCGCGACGACGAGATCCGGCGCGTGATCCAGGTCCTGCAACGGCGCACCAAGAACAACCCGGTGCTCATTGGCGAGCCGGGCGTGGGCAAGACCGCAATCGTCGAGGGCCTCGCTCAGCGCATCGTCAACGGCGAAGTGCCCGAGGGTCTGAAGAACAAGCGCGTGCTTTCGCTGGACATGGCGGCACTGCTCGCCGGGGCCAAGTATCGCGGCGAGTTCGAGGAGCGACTCAAGGCGGTGCTCAAAGACATCGCCGCCGATGAGGGCAGGACGATCGTCTTCATCGACGAGCTGCATACGATGGTCGGCGCCGGCAAGGCGGAAGGTGCGATCGACGCCGGCAACATGCTCAAGCCGGCGCTGGCGCGCGGCGAGCTGCATTGCGTGGGCGCAACCACGCTGGACGAATACCGCAAGTACCTCGAAAAGGACGCCGCGCTCGAACGACGCTTCCAGAAAGTGCTCGTCGGCGAGCCGTCGGTGGAGTCGACCATTGCGATTTTGCGTGGCCTGCAGGAGCGCTACGAGATCCATCACGGCGTGGAAATAACCGACCCGGCGATCGTTGCCGCGGCGGAGCTGTCGCAACGCTACATCACTGATCGCTTTCTTCCCGACAAGGCAATCGACCTGATCGACGAGGCGGCGGCGCGCATCAAGATGGAAATCGACTCCAAACCGGAGGCGATGGACCGACTCGAGCGCAGGATCATCCAGCTCAAGATCGAGCGCGAAGCGGTGAAAAAGGAAAAGGACGAGGCGTCGAAAAAGCGCTTGTCGGCCATCGAGGGGGAAATCGAGCGGCTGGAGCGCGAATACGCAGATCTGGACGAAATCTGGCAGGCCGAAAAAGCGCAGGTCCAGGGCGCGCAGCATATCAAGGAGGAAATCGACAAGATCAAGCTGCAGATGGAGGAGGCAAGGCGCAAAGGCGACTGGCAGACGATGTCGGAGCTGCAATACGGCAAGCTGCCGCAGCTCGAAGCCCAGCTCAAGAAGGCCGACACCAAGCTCGCCAAGGAGCAGGCGAAAAAGCCCAAGCTGCTGCGCACGCAGGTCGGCGCCGAGGAGATTGCGGAGGTCGTCTCGCGCGCCACCGGCATCCCGGTGTCGAAAATGATGCAGGGCGAGCGCGACAAGCTCCTGCACATGGAGGAAGCCCTGCACCGCCGCGTCGTCGGCCAGGACGAGGCGGTTACGGTGGTTGCCGATGCGATCCGCCGCTCGCGGTCGGGATTGGGCGACCCCAACCGCCCCTATGGCTCGTTCCTTTTCCTCGGACCGACCGGAGTCGGCAAGACCGAGCTGTGCAAGGCGCTGGCGGAATTCCTGTTCGATTCGGAACAGCAGCTGATCCGCATCGACATGTCGGAATTCATGGAGCGACATTCGGTGGCGCGCTTGATCGGCGCCCCGCCGGGCTACGTCGGCTACGAGGAGGGCGGCTATCTGACTGAGGCGGTGCGGCGCAAGCCCTATAGCGTTATTCTGCTCGACGAAGTGGAGAAGGCGCACCCGGACGTATTCAACGTACTGCTGCAGGTGCTCGACGACGGGCGCATGACCGACGGTCAGGGGCGCACGGTCGATTTCAAGAATACCGTGATCGTGATGACCTCCAACCTGGGCTCGCAGATGATCCAGCAGATGGCCGGCGACGACTACGGGGTGATCAAGCTCGCGGTGATGGCGGAGGTCAAGACCACCTTCCGGCCCGAATTCGTCAACCGTATCGACGAGATCGTGGTGTTCCACGCTTTGTCCGAAAAGGACATCGAGTCGATTGCCCGGATCCAGCTCAAGGCGGTCGAAGCGCGGCTGGCTAAGCTCGAAATCCGCGTCGAGGCCGCGCCGGCGGCGCTGAAGGAAGTGGCGAAGGTCGGCTTCGATCCGGTCTACGGCGCGCGCCCGCTCAAGCGCGCGATCCAGACGGAGATCGAGAATCCGCTGGCGCGGGAGATTCTCGCTGGCAAGTACGTCGCCGGCGATACGATCGTGATCACCGCCGGCCGCGACGGCATCGCCTTCGCGCGCAAGTAAACCGCTGCGCTAAGGGCCTCAGGCGTGCGGCAGCGTGCCGCGCATGTCGCGGCCGGACCAGGCGGCGAGCAGCAACGCGCCCGCGCGGGCGAGCGCGACCGCGAGTCGCTCGCGCCGACCCAGCGGCGAGAGCAGCCGCAGCGTGCTCTCGGTTTCGGCGGCGACGATCGTGCGACCCGGGCGATCGATCTCGAAGCGCATCCCTTGGGCCAGAATGATGTCCCGCGGATCGCGCTCCAGCGTGACCCACAGACAGCCGCGTTCGACAACCACGACGGTGCCCTGCGCGTGGTCGAGCAGCAACACGTCGCGGGGACGGAGAACCTTGCGCCGGGTGCGGCGGAGGAACGAGGGGAAGCGGGCCATGGTGTTTCTCCTAATCTATGCCTATAATTCATGCGTCGACTCCATTCGGGCGACCCGACGCAAGCCGCGATGGCAGCTGGGATTATCCTTGCATGGGTGGGACCGTACAAACGCATTCGGCGCATCATTAGCATGCGAAAATGGAATGTCTAAGGCGATCCCGGAGACCCCGCGCTCGCGCCTGCCCTCGCTCGATCTGCTCAAAGGCTTCGAGGCCGCCGCGCGGCACCTGTCCTTTACGCGCGCGGGCGAGGAGCTCTACCTCACCCAATCGGCGCTGTCGCGCCAGATCCAGACGCTCGAGGAGCAGCTGGGCATGCCGTTGTTCGAGCGCCGGCATCGTGCCTTGCTGCTGACCGAAGCCGGCCAGATACTGCTGGGCACGGCGAAGGCGGTTCTGGGCGATGTCGAGCAGGCGGTGGCCCGCCTGCGCCGCGAGCAGACCGCCCGGCCGGTGACCTTGTCGACGTCGATACCGTTTGCGGCGCTGTGGCTGCTGCCGCGCCTGCCGCAGTTCCGCGCCTTGCATCCGCAGCTCGAGATTTTCATTTCCGCTGACAACCGCATCCTCGATCTCGACCGCGAACGCATCGATCTGGCGGTGCGCTACTGTCCCGAAGCGATGGCGCCGCCCGGCGCGCACCGGCTGTTCGGCGAGCGCCTGCAGCCGGTGTGCAGCCCGGCGCTCGCGGCCGAGCGCGCGCGCCCGCTCAGGCGGCCGGAGGACCTCGCCCGGCACGTCCTGCTGCACCTCGAGGACGAGCGCGGGCGCTATCCTTGGCTCAACTGGGGACAATGGTTCGCCGCCATCGGCATGGCGGAGACTGCCGGCGCGGGAGCGATGCGCTTCAACCAGTTCGATCTGCTCATCCAAGCGGCCATCGACGGGCAAGGCGTGGCGCTCGGCAGGAGCCCTTTGGTCGACCGCCTGCTCGAGCAAGGCAAGCTCGTCGCGCCATTTCGCAACACGCATGCGACGACGCGTGCCTATTTCATCGTGCGTTCGACGGCCAGCGCGAAACGGCCGGAGGCGCAGGCGGTGGTCGATTGGCTGGTGGCCGCAGCGGATGAAAGCAACGCCGGTGCAAGGCCGGCGCTGGAGCGGCCGCGAAAGCGCCGGCCATGAATGACCTCGCCCCATCGCCCTGGGTGGTTCGCTTTGCGCCGCTCATTGCCAGAGGAGCGCGGGTGCTCGACCTCGCGGCCGGGCAGGGTCGGCACGCGGTGTTTTTCGCCGCCCGCCAGGCGCGCGTCCTCGCCGCGGATCGCGACCCGGCCGCGCTGGCGAGCTTCGCGGCGACACCCGGTGTCGAGACCCGTACCGTCGATCTGGAAACAGGACCGTGGCCATTTGCCGGTCAGCGTTTCGACGCCATCGTCGCCGTGCGCTACCTGCACCGCGCGCTATTCCCGCATCTGCTCGCCTCGCTTGCCGACGACGGTGTTGTGCTCTACGAAACATTCGCCGCCGGCAACGAGAGCTATGGCCGACCGACCAATCCCGCCTTCCTGCTCGCGCCGGGCGAACTGCTGGAGTTCGCGCGCGATCAACTCACCGTCGTCGCGTTCGAGCAAGGTCTCGTCACGGTGCCGCAACCTGCAGTTCAGCAGAGGCTTGCTGCGGTCGGCCGTGCAAGAGCGTGGCCTCCGCCGCTGCCGGGTTGAGCTTTGGGGTAAAATAGCCGCTTTTTCGGGTTCGTCTCGATGCTGAAAGGAAGCCTTGTCGCGATCGTTACGCCGATGCAAGCCGGCGGCGCACTCGATCTGCGCGGGCTCGCCAAGCTGGTCGATTTTCATGTCGCCAATGGTACCTCGGGCATCGTCATCGTCGGCACGACCGGCGAATCGCCGACCGTCGACTTCGAAGAGCACTGCCTGCTGATCAGGTCGGCGGTCGAAAGTGCGGCGGGGCGCATCGCGGTGATCGCCGGCACCGGCGCCAACGCTACGGCGGAGGCAGTCGAACTCACCCGTTTCGCGAAGCAGGTCGGCGCGAGTTGTTGCCTGTCCGTTGTGCCGTATTACAACAAGCCCACGCAGGAAGGGCTCTATCGCCACTTTCGCACCATCGTCGAGAAGGTCGAGTTGCCGCTGATTCTCTACAACGTACCGAGCCGCACCGCCGTCGATCTCGCCAACGACACCGTGCTTCGTCTGGCGCAAGTGCCGGGCATCGTCGGCATCAAGGATGCGACTGCCGATCTCGGTCGTGGCAGCGAGCTCATCCGGGGCTTGGGCGCGGCTGGAAAGACCGACTTCGCGGTCTACAGCGGCGAAGACCTTACCGCGCTGCCACTCATGCTGATGGGCGGCCACGGCGTGATCTCGGTCACTGCCAACGTTGCGCCAAAACTGATGGCGCAGATGTGCGCCGCAGCGCTTGCCGGAGATGTCCCGCGCGCGCGCGCGGCGAACGACCACCTGTTGCCTTTGCACCGAAACCTGTTTATCGAGGCGAACCCGATCCCGGTGAAATGGGCGCTGGCGGAAATGGGGCTCATCGGCGGTGATCTCCGCCTGCCGCTGACCCCGCTTGCGCCAGGAAATCATGAAACGGTTCGCGCCGCATTGCGCGAAGCCGCTTGCCTCTGATGGAGAATTAAAGCATGTTGCACTTTTCCTTCCTTCGCTGCCGCCTGCCGGCGGCACTGTTCGTGGCGCTGCTCGGCCTGTTGCTCGGCGGGTGTGAAACGCAGAGCGTGTCGCTCGGCAAGAAGATCGATTACAAGTCCGCCACCACGACCCCGCCGCTGGAAATACCGCCGGACCTGACCACGCCCACCTACGACGATCGCTATCTGGCGACGACGGCCTCGGGTGCAGCCGCGGCGCGCGCTGCTGGCAAGGCGAGCGATATCCTGCCGCCCAACCCCGATGCTCACCTGGCACGCGCCGGTTCGGAGCGCTGGCTCGTGGTCAAGGCGACGCCGGAAGCGGCGTGGAGTACGTTGAGTGAATTCTGGCCCGCGAACGGCTTCGTCCTGGCGGTGCAGCAACCCAGCCTCGGCATCATGGAAACCGACTGGGCGGAAAACCGCGCCTCCGCGCCGCGCAGCTGGCTGGGGCAGTTCTTCGACAAGTACGTCGACTTGCTCACCGATACCTATCGCCGCGACAAGTTCCGCTCGCGTATCGAGCAGGGTAGTGAGGCGGGGACCGTCGAGATCTACATCACCCATTACGGCGCGGTACAGGTCCCGACCAAACCCGATTCGAGGCTGACGAAGTACGGCGACGATTTCCAGTGGACGCCGACGCCGCCGGATCCGGAACTGGAGGCGGAGTTCCTGTCCAAGCTGATGCTGAAGTTCGGCAGCTCGCCCCCGGCTGCGGCGAACGCGGTGGCGGAGTTGCCCAAGCAGCCGGCGCACGCGCGCATCGAAAAGGCAGGCGACGGGGCGAGCCGCCTGGTCGTCGACGACAGCTTCGATCGTGCCTGGCGCCGCGTCGGGCTCGCGCTCGACCGCACCGGCTTCACGGTCGTCGACCGCGATCGCTCCAAAGGCCTTTATTTCGTCCGCTATTCCAACCCTGACCTCGACGCCAGCAAAACGAAGGGTTTTCTCGACAAGCTGGCGTTCTGGAAGAGCGACGACAAGGACAAGCCCGAGCAGTACCGCGTTGTCGTCACCCAGGCCGATCCGGCAAGCGTGGTAACCGTCGAGGACCCGCAGGGAGCCGCCGATCGCTCGGCGAACGGCGACAAGATCCTGGCGCTGCTGCAGGATCAGCTCAAGTGATGGCGTTTTGCCGCGCAGCGACGAGGCGCAACTAGCCTCGCCATGCGCTTCGCGTGCCTGGGAAGCGGGAGCGAGGGCAATGGCCTGCTGGTTGAAGTCGATTCCACGCGGGTGCTGGTCGATTGTGGCTTCGGCGTGCGCGACACCGTGGCCCGGCTCTCGCGGATCGGTGTGGCAGCCGAGACGGTGACGGCGATTGTCGTCACGCACGAGCACAGCGATCACATCGGTGGCGTGGCTGCGTTCGCGGCTCGGTTCGGGACACCGGTGTGGCTCACTTTCGGCACGCTCTCCGTCGTCACGGAACGTTTTGCCCGACTCGAGCGCGTGTATGGCTTCGACACTCACGACACGTTTGCGGTCGACGCGATCGAAGTCCGGCCATTTCCCGTGCCGCACGACGCGCGCGAGCCGGTCCAGTTCGTCTGTTCGGATGGCAATTGGCGTCTGGGCGTGCTGACGGACCTTGGCACCAGTACCGCGTACGTCGAGTCGAGCCTCTCGGGTTGCGACGCGCTGGTGCTCGAGTGCAATCACGATCTCGACATGCTGGCCAACGGCGACTACCCCTATCCGCTCAAGCAGCGCATCGCCGGCAAGTTTGGCCACCTCGATAACGGCGCGGCGGCGGGACTGCTGGCCAGGATCGATACGTCGCGACTGAAGCACCTGATCGCTGCGCATCTTAGCCAGCACAACAACCGGCCCGAGCTCGCCCGTGCGGCGCTCGCGGCGTCGCTCGGCTGCGCCGCCGACTGGATTGGCATCGCCGATCAGCGGCTGGGCTTCGGCTGGCGTGAATTCGTCTGAGGGGGAACGCTACATGGAGAAGCGGCAAGAACTCTATCGCGGCAAGGCCAAGACGGTATATGCAACCGACGACCCGAACCTACTGGTCATGCATTATCGCGACGACGTATCGGCCTTTGACGGCGCCAAGCTGGACCAGCTCGAGCGCAAGGGCGAGACCAACAACAAAATCAACGCCTATATCATGGGCAAGCTCGCCGCGGCGGGCGTGCCGACGCATTTTGTCCGAGTGCTCAACGAGCGCGAATCACTGGTGCGCGCGCTAAAGATGATTCCGGTCGAGTGCGTCGTACGCAATATTTGCGCCGGCTCGATGGCCAAGCGCTATGGCATCGAGGAAGGCACCCGCCTGCCCGAACCGATCTTCGAGTTCTTCCTCAAAAGCGACGCATTGCACGATCCTCTCGTCAACGACGATCACATCCGCGTGCTCGGCTGGGCCACCACAGCGGAGATCGCGCAAATGAGGGCGCTGACGCATCAGGTCAACGGCGTTCTCAAGCCGCTATTCGCCGCCGGCGGCATGGACCTCGTCGATTACAAGCTCGAGTTCGGGCACCCGCTGAACGATCTGCAGGGGCCGTTGTGGCTGGGTGACGAGTTTACGCCCGACGGCTGCCGCCTCTGGGATAACACTACGCACGAGAAGATGGACAAGGACCGCTTCCGGCGCGATCTGGGCGGTGTGATCGAGAAGTATCGCGAGGTTGCAAAGCGCATCGGCGCGCCGCTGTAACATCGGGCGCAAGGGAACACAAAAAGCCGACCGGGTGGCCGGCCTTTTTTTGCTGCGCCGCCGCGTCTTATTTCTTCGGCTGCTCGGTCGGAGCCGGCGTCGTCGCCGGTGCGGGCGCCGCGGACTTCATCGCATCTCCGCCCGACTTGTTGCCGGAGTCCATCGCGGCACTTCCCGCGGCCTTGGTCGCATCGACCGCGGCCGAGCCGGCCTGCACGGCAGCGGTGCCGGCATCCTTGGCGGCAGCTGCGGCCTTGTCGGCAGCGTCCTTGGCGGCTGCGGCAGCGTTGTCCGCCGCTGCCTTTGCGTCCTGCGCTTGCTTGCTGTCGCCGCAGCCGGCGACCGCCACCGCCAGAGCCGCAGCAATCAATACTGACTTGTTCATCGTCGTTCCCTTACTCGATTATGAAGTGACATACACGTGGGCCTGACAACGCCCGACTCCCTCCTCGACTGGTGCACCGCGAACACGATCGGCGCCCCGGCCGACGGTCCAATTGTACTCACAAAGCATGACCGGTTCAATCGGGCAACCCCGCAGCCGATCACAGTCCAAGCACGGTCGCATTGATGCCGGGCTCGCCGGTCGCCCAGATCTCCTCGAAGCGATTCGCCAACGGTCGCGTTTGATCGGGCTGCGCGATTCCCATCGCCGAGCGCGGCTGATCGAAGTGGAATCGGTGCAGATAGTGTTGATCATCGATGATGAGCAGCGGGTTGGTTGCCAGCCGCGCTTCCGTGCCGGTGCGATAGATCGTCATGGCGTGACTGTAGGTGCGCAACAGGTTGAGCATCCGCGGGCAAGCGCTTTCGAGGTAGGTGGTGTCGTGCACGATGATGTCGAGGCGACGGCCGCGCAGACCGCCCAGGAATGTCGCCAGGCGGTCGACGCGCGCCGCCTGGCCCCATCCG
Source organism: Casimicrobiaceae bacterium (assembly GCA_035939595.1). Lineage (GTDB taxonomy): Bacteria > Pseudomonadota > Gammaproteobacteria > Burkholderiales > Casimicrobiaceae > PALSA-1003. The sequence continues at coordinate 16,455 of DASZFQ010000011.1, read as the reverse complement.
GTCTGCGACAGGTCTTGGTCGAAGACGCGGATACGCTGGCGCGCCAGGAGGATGAGCTCGTCGATCGCTTTGACCTGCTCGGCGACGGTCGCCAGCTCGACGCTTCGCGGTGCCGGTGGCGCGTCCGGAGGTAGCTCAGCCGATATGGAGGAAGCCATCGCAGTACCAACGATAGAGCCACGGCCATGCGCCGTCGCCGATCTCGCCGGCCGCAAGACGCCGCAGGTCGGCGATGCGCTTGAGCACGGCCCGGCCTCGATCCGGCCAGGCGAGCGCTTCGCCGTTGATGAACAGGTTGCGCTCGTTGTAGAGAAGCTGCGTGCGCGCATCGAGGCGCAGCCCGTGTCGTGCGCCGCGGCGGATGAAGCTCTCGCGGCGCAGAACGCGCGCGGGCGCGGTGAACGCGACCGTGGGCTTGGGCTCGGTCAGATGCGAACCCAAAAACCGCGCCGCCGCGTGTTCATCCCAGGCGAGGCGGCGCAGGGTCGCGGTCGCGTAGGCCTGCAGGTCGCGGTCGATGCGCGCCGGATGTCGCATCGGTTTACGACCGGCATCGGTGTAATGCCCGCCGAGCGCGATGCGATCACGCAGCCAGTCGAGAAAGGACGTTGCGAGCTCCTGTGCCGAAGGCGCCCGGAACCCGATCGAATAGGTGCTGCAGGTATCGATGGCGACGCCATCGTGGGCGATCGCCGGAGGCAGATAGAGCATGTCGCCGGGCTCGAGTACCCAGTCGCATTCGGGCCGGAAACGAGCGAGGATTTTCAGCGGCAGATTTGCCTTGAGCGAAAGATCGCGTGGCCTTCCGATGCGCCATCGGCGCCGGCCCGGGCCCTGGAGGAGGAACACATCATAGGAGTCGAAGTGCGGGCCCACGCCCCCTCCCGGAGCGGCGTGGCTGATCAGCAAGTCGTCGAGGCGCGAATAGGGAAGGAAGGCGAAGCGGCGGAGCAGCAGGTCGGCGGCGGCGAGATGCAGATTGACGCTCTGGACGAGCAGCGTCCAGTTGCGTCCCGGCAGCGCGCGCAAGTCGGCGCGCCGGAATGGGCCATGCAGAAGCGACCAGCGTCCGCGTTCGCGTAAGACAAGGCGCGACTCGACGTCGTCGCGCGCCGCGAGCGCGAACAGTTCGCGCGTCGATAACAGGCCGCGAAATCCGGCCATCGCCTGACGAATCAGGAGCGGCCGTTGTTGCCAGTAGCGCTGCAGAAAACGCCGCGGCGCGCCGCCCAGGAGCGCAGGGTCCATGGACTGATTATAGCGACCGGGGCAGGCTCCGGCGCGGGCGAGGCCGTGCTGCCGCGCTGGGGTACAATGACGCGCGCTCTGCGCTGCGCCGCCCTTAGGAAACGCATCGTGCAGATTTCCACCAACACCGTCGTCACGCTTACCTACAAGCTCTATTCCGGGGCCGACGAACTGATCGAGGAAACGAGCGTGCCGATCAGCTACCTGCACGGCGGACATCACGGCATCTTTCCGGGGATCGAGGACGCACTCACGGGCAAGCAGGCGGGCGATGTCTGCTCGGTCACACTCGAGCCCGAAGACGCCTTCGGCGAATACGACGCGGAACTCGTCCGGGTCGAAACCCCGGACCGGTTTCCCGAGGACGTCAAGGTCGGGATGCAATTCGAGGAAGCAGTCGATGACGACGAAAGCGCGACCCGGGTCTTCACCGTGACCGATATCGCCGGCGGCAAGGTTGTGGTCGACGGCAATCACCCGCTGGCCGGCCAGCGGCTGCGTTTCGACTGCAGGGTGCTCGACGTCCGCCAAGCCACGCCGGACGAGCTCGAGCATGGACACGTGCACGGCCCAGGAGCCCACCACTGACGGCGGTGTGGCAGTCGGCCCACGCGGGCCGCACAACCCGGCGCCGAACTACCGTTCCGCCAAGCGCTTGAGCTCGTAGAGCGCGACCTGCGCTTCGCGCGGAGAGAGCGCGTCCGGATCGAGGAGCGAGAGCCTGTCCAACGCTGCGGAGGTGGGGTTCTGCGGCGCATCGGCGGGCCCGCTCGCCGCAAACAGGTCGTCGTGCGCATCGCGCTGCGCGCTGAAGCGGTCGAGCCGGGCGAGGTAGGCGCGGGCCTGGCGGATCGTGTCGGCCGGGACACCGGCGAGCTTCGCAACTTGCACGCCGTAGCTGCGGCTGGCCGGACCCTCGGCGACAGCGTGCAGGAAGACGATTCCAGCCTTGTGCTCGACCGCGTCGAAATGGACGTTGGCACAGCCTTCGAGCTCGGAGGGCAGGGCGGTGAGCTCGAAGTAGTGCGTTGCAAACAGGGTCAGGCTGCGATTGTCCTGCGCCAGCGCGCGCGCGATCGCCCACGCCAGGGCGAGCCCGTCGAAGGTCGAAGTGCCGCGACCGATCTCGTCGATGATGACCAGGCTTTCAGGCGTCGCACGGTTGAGGATATACGCCGCCTCGGTCATCTCGACCATGAACGTCGAACGCCCGCCGGCGAGGTCGTCGGCGGCGCCGATGCGGGTGTAGAGCGCGTCAAGCGGTCCGATTTCGGCCGCCTCGGCGGGCACGAAAAGCCCGCAGCATGCGAGCAGCGCGATGACGGCGGCCTGGCGCATGTAGGTCGACTTGCCGCCCATGTTCGGCCCGGTGACGATAAGGATTCGTCGCGACGCGTCGAGCCTGACATCGTTGGCAATGAAATGCTCCACCTCTCTTTCGACCAGCGGATGGCGGCCACCGCGGATCGTCAATCCGGGCGTTGCGGCGAACGTCGGCCGTACCCAGCCGTGAGCCTCGGCGTGGTCGGCGTGCATCGTAAGCACGTCGAGCGTGGCAAGCGCCTGGGCCGCGCGCTGGAGTGCGGGAATCGCCGGGGCCAGTTCCGCCAGTAATGCCTCGTAGAGCACCCTTTCGCGTGCCAGCGCACGCTCCTGGGCCGACAAAGCCTTGTCTTCGAATGCCTTAAGCTCGGGCGTGATGTAGCGCTCGGCGTTCTTGAGCGTCTGCCGACGGCGGTAGTCGTCGGGAATGCGCTCGACGTGCGCGTGCGTGACCTCGATGTAGAAGCCATGCACGCGGTTGTATTCGACTTTCAGGCTGCCGATGCCCGTGCGCGCGCGCTCGCGATTTTCGAGTTCGATGAGGAACGCACCGCAGTTGTCCTGAATCGCCCGCAATTCGTCGAGTTCGGCGTCGTATCCACGCGCGATGACCTTGCCATCGCGCAGCATGGCGCCCGGTTCGGCGGCGATGGCGCGTTCCAGCAGCGCCCCCCAACGCGGGTCGAGCGCGAGCGCAGCCGCCGCATCGGCAAGCAAGGCTGCCGGTGCGGTGCCGACGGCGGCGGCAAGCGCTGGCATGCGGGCGAGGGTATCGCGCAGGCCGGCGAGGTCGCGCGGGCGCGCGCTGCCGAGCGCGATGCGCGCCGCGATGCGTGCGACGTCGACGGTGCGCTTGAGTTCGCCGACCAGGCGCTGGCGCACCGATCCGGCAGCCTTCAGTTCGGCGATCGCCGCGTGGCGCGCGAGCGGAACCTCGCGTGGGCGCAGCGGGTTGGCGAGCCAGTGTCGCAAGAGCCGGCTGCCGGCGGCGGTCGCACAGGCGTCGAGCCGCGACAGCAGTGTCGGTGCCGGCTCGCCGCGCAGCGTTGCGGTGATCTCGAGATTGCGCCGTGTCGCGGCATCGAGGGCCAGATGATCGCCACCCCGCTCGACGCCGAGCGAGCGAACGTGTTCCAACGAGGATGGTGACTGCTGCGTCGCTTGCGCGTAGTGCAGCAGAGCGCCTGCAGCCAGTACCGCGAGGGGCGCATCGATCACACCAAATGCAGCCAGATCGCGCGTGCCCAGTTGCGCGGCCAAACGCCGCGTCGCCGCGTCGGCATCAAACTGCCAAGGGGGCAGCGCGCGCGAAGGCACGCCATCGCGCCAGGCCTGCCCCGAGGGGGGGCTCATTCCGTCGGGATATAGAAGTTCGCTCGGGTCCAGGCGCTCGAGCTCGGCCGCCAGCTCGGTGGCGGGCAGATCCCGCAGGCACAGTTGCCCGCCGGCAAGATCGAGCCAGGCAAGTCCGACGCGCTGGTTCGCTGGCGCGAGCGCCACCAGCAGACAATCCCGTTTGGCTTCGAGCAGGGCCGCGTCCGTGACCGTGCCGGGTGTGACAATACGTGTAACCCGGCGTTCGACCGGCCCCTTGCTGGTGGCCGGGTCACCAACCTGTTCGCAGATCGCCACCGACTCGCCGAGCTTGATCAGCTTGGCAAGATATTGCTCGACCGCGTGATACGGTACGCCGGCCATCGGGATCGGCGCGCCCGCCGAGGCGCCGCGCGCGGTGAGCGTGATGTCGAGCAGCGGCGCCGCGCGCTCGGCGTCGTCGTAGAACAGTTCGTAGAAGTCGCCCATGCGGTAGAAGACGAGCTTGTCCGGATGCTCCGCCTTGACCCGCAGATACTGCTGCATCATGGGCGTGTGCGCGGAAAGATCGGCGTGAGCGGGTACAGGATTCGACTTGAGGTTCAATCAACTATCTCCATATAGAACATGGAGTTACGAACCGCCTTCAGGGACAGGAAAGCTTTTGCAGATCGGCCGGCGTCTGCGCCGCGATACGCGAATCGACAGACCGGAGTAGCGGGGATCGGTACCGGGCAGTGACTCGCCGGATAGTGAGGAAGCCGTGACCGCTACTTGGAAATCTCAAACTCGTGGGCCTGCGCCGAGTCTTGGAGTCTGTTGAGGGCGTAATGATTTTCGCCTGCCTTGAAGATGTAACGACACCGGTCTTCAGATCTCCCCATCCAGTTGCCCTCGACGCTGCAAGGTCCCCACTAAGGTTGTTCTCCCAGCGGCGGGCGGCTCTGTCGTATTTTCGCACATCATGTTCGCCGACTTGGTGTCGTTGCCTCTGTACTCTTGAGGTCTTGAGCATCGGCTTCAAAGGTCCCAGTGCCTTGTAAAATGCCCCTGGAACAGCTGGTTCGGCTGCCGCATCCCGGGCCATGACGTGCTCTGCACCGCGCCTTGGGGGGCGGTGAGCGACTTGCCGGTGCCTGCGCAGCCTGTTGGCCTGGCCGCTGGCACGTGCCTTGCTGCAGTCGACGCATCCGGTCCTTTTCTCCTCCTCGACCGGACCCTAGCCCCGGGCGGCTCTCCCCCGTGCCGTCCGGGGCTTTGTATTAGCGTGACAATTCACGGCCTTGTCTGACGTTTCCGGGCGCAGAGCAGGCGGTCCCAAGCGCTACTGCCGCGCCCTAAGGCTCGCGTCGTGATGGCGGCTTTGGAGCCTGCGGGCGCCGAGCTGCAGCGAGGCTGGCAAGCAGCGCATTCATCCGGATCTGCTCGTCAAGAATGCGTCGGAGCAACGGTTTCGTGCCGATTAGAGCAAACGGAAGGATTATCCACGCAATCGCCAGAATGAGACCGAAGATTACCAGCGCCAACCAGACCAACCCACTCATTCCCATTGCATCCATCTTTCCTTCCTCGATGAATTGTTTCGGTTCGCCGCGCCGGCTGGTCCACCAGCTTCCCCTGTCCGTTATGATCGGCTGCGCTCTTGGGCCAGCAATCGCACGACGTCCTCGCCATTCCGCGCCTTGTCGCGATTCTCCGGTGTCTCCTTCCCGAGCGCCGTTCCGGCGACGAAGAGATAGACGTCCGCCGCCCCCTGAAACATTTTTGGCGTGATGCCTGCAGCAGAGAGGGTCTTGGAGATTTCGACCATTTCCGGCACCCAGCGATAAGCCTTTGGCGGTAGGATCGGAAATTGGCTTAGCGCCCAATCATAAAGACCCTCCTGCGATTGCCGCAGCTGCTGTTCCAGTATGCCATCGACGCCCAGGCGCTGAGCCGCTATCAATACGTCCAGCCACAGCGCCTGCGTGCCCTTGTTGAGGGCGCCGTAGCACATCTTGAGCGCGCTCGCATCGGCGATGCGGTCGCTGATCACGCGCACGATGAGCTGCGGCCCGGCGAGTTGTTCGAGATCGGCGGCGCTGGGGCCCGACACGTACAAAGTGGTCTTCGCTTTGCCGCGCGGTGGCGGGCCGATGATGCCGGCGTCGAGAAAACGCCCACCCGCTCCTTCGATCACGTCCGCGATTTCACGTACGGTGTCGGGGGCAATCGCATTGCAGTCGACAATGAGCGTGTGGCTGCCAGTCGCGCGCAGCGCACTCGCTACTTCGCGTGCGAGATCGAGTGCGGCACCGGGGTTAATGACCGACAACACGACATCGCATTCGGTAACGAGTCGCGCAATGCTGCCGACGTCGGTCAATCCCGCCTCGCGTGCGAGCGCACGGGTGCGCTCACTGCGGTGCTCCAGCGCCGTATAGACATTCAAGCCCTTCGCCATGATCTGTATCGCTAGCGCCTGCCCCATGTCGCCAGGGCTCATCAAGCCGACCTTCTCAATCTTCAACCCCGTTGCATTGCTCGCGGCCCCTGCTTTGAACGGCACACCGCCCAAGGCGAGGGTTGCCGAGGCAGCCCCGGCGACCTGGAGAAATCCGCGACGGTCCTGCTTCATGATGCAATCCGCTTCCATCACATCTCCAGAAAATGGTTGTCCGTAGAACCGGCACGGAAATGGAATCCGCCGTTAGTGACTGCGCCGCCAGCTCTACGAGTCGCCTATGATAAGGACTAGTGCGAGCGATGACCAACGTGGTCGGCCTCGCAGCCGTGACAACCAGCTGCAGAGGGTCTCGATGTGCCGCGGGCACAAGAATGCACGCTAAAATTTGCCGCTGACATGGAAGGGAAGCCAGCCATGGTTAAGAGCTCTGCAATTGATGTATACCTTTCGGCTTCGCAGTTGCCTGCGTAAACGCACGCGATGTGCGTGATATCTGATGCCCATGTCGCGCGCGTCGCTTCCGCCGCTGCAGTTCAATATCAGAGCTGACCTGTTCAAGCAGCTGGGGGCCATGGAAGAAGCGGGCCTTCCGATCCAAACGGCGCTTAGTCTCACGCGATTGCCGCCACGTGCGCAACCGCGTCTGACCGCGATGCGGAAGCGCCTCAGCAAGGGGTTGGGCATTGCCGAGGCAGGCTTGAAGAGCCGGCTGTTCACGCCGCTGGAGGCATCGCTGCTGCATGCGGCCTTCAGTGCCGGCAATCTGGTGCACATTTACCACCGCCTTTCCGACTATTACGCGCGACGGGCGGCACACGTTGCCTCGATGAAGTCGCGGATGATGCTTCCCCTGGCCATGCTTTTGCTCGCTATATTCGTGCGGCCGCTGCCTAGTCTCATTGCCGGTACCTTGAGTCCGGGCGGCTTCCTGATTAAGTGTTTCCTCGGTTTGATTGTCCTTGGCGGAACCGTGTGGCTGTTGGCAGTATTTCCGTACCGACTGCAATCGGGTGACGTGGCAACCTGGAACATCCAGCTTGATCGAGTCTTGCCGCTTGTGCCGCTTTTCGGCTCGATGTATGTACGCCGCAGCGTTCGAGATTGCTTTGAGACCCTGGCGCTGCTGCTGGAGGCTGGGATGCCAATTCTGGAAGCTTTGCCGTTATCCATGGATACCGTCCAGAGCCCAGCGATCAAGGAGCGATTTTCGCAGATCAAACCTCGAATCGAAGGAGGCGCTTCGTTTGCGCAGGCAGTAGGCGAGTTGTCCTTTGTCGGACGTGCACAAGCGCATGCGATGATTCTGGCCGGCGAAACGGCGGGTGCCTTACCCGAAGTGTTGTTCGCCTACTCGGAAAGTGAAACAACGGCAATCAACCGATTCGACGACCTGGTTGCGGAATGGGCGCCACGCCTTGTTTATACGCTCGCCGCTTTGTGGATCGGTTACGGGATAGTTCGCAGCGGTGCATTCATGCCATCCCTTCCGCCGGATCTACGTTAGGGCAATACCGAGATTCCGGGCTAAGACCATACACCCTGTGATCGCCAAGTAACGTGCGATCACGCGGGCAATCCCAGGCCCGAGCAAGACTGCGGCTCAGGGAACCTATTGGCACACCGTTCCGGGGCCTTGGAACACCTGGCGGGTGATGGCCTTCATCTGCGAGATGCCGTTGACCGTGTAGGCGAAGGTCGCGTCGTTGCCGTCGCTGAAGGTGAACGTCGCCATCCCCACAGCGGTCAGCACCACGTTGGCCGGATTGAACGGCACCGCGTCGAACGCAGGCCCCGTGGTCCGATACAGCGTGCCTACATACACGCCCGGTGTCGTGTTAGCCGCGGTGGCCGACAGCCACATCGGCGTACCGTCGAGGTCGTAAGTGAACCAGGTGGCAAAGATCGTGTTGCCCTCCTGGGTCAGGTTGACGCCCCAGCCGGACTCCGACCCCGCCGGAGATGCCCACCACAGGTCCTGATAGTTGGTTGCCGCGGTCAGGCTCGCCGTGGCCGTGGCGCACACCGGCAGAGGACCGAAGACCTGGTGGGTGATGCTCTTCACCTGCGAGACACCGTTGACCGTGTAGGCAAACCTGCCGTCGTTGCCGTCGCTGAAGGTGAGTGTCCCGGAGCCTACCTGCGTCCGCTTCACCTGGGACGGATTGAAAGGCACGGCATTGAAGGCGGGGCCGGTCGTTGCGAACAGCGCGCCCGAATAGATGCCGGCAGCGACCTCCGGCGCGGTCATGCTAAGCCACCAGCCCTTGCCGGTCAGGTCGTAGGTGAACCACGTCGCGAAGATGGTTTCACCCTGCTGGGCGAGGTTGATTCCCCATCCTGACTCCGACGCCGGTGGTGCAGCCCACCACAGACCCTCGTAGTTCGCCGGCGCGGACGACGCCGGTTGCCCTGTGCCTGAAATCTGCATTATCGCTAACGACGCAAGCTCGGGAGAATCGATGACCAAATTCGCCAGACGGATCCCCGGCGCCTGTGGCCGGAAGTCGAGCACCAGGCTACAAGAGGCCTCGGCCGCGATCGTGGTCCCAATCTGACAGGTGCCGTCGAAGCCGAAAAAATCGGACACCTCGGGGCCATTGAGAACAATTGCAGTCAGCGTCAACGCCGCCGGGCCCTGGTTGTGCAACTCGATGTTAAGAGGCATCGCGGTGGTTTCCACCGTCTGAGTTCCGAAATCGGCGCTCGCAGGAATGAATGCCAGCGCCGCGGTGCCGTTTTCTCCGTTAGTGCCGCGGCCGTAAAACGTGATCAGCTGATCGGGCATGGTGGTCGTGTTGTAGAGCCAGAGACCTCCGGAGGTCTGTCCAGTGGTCATGGGCGCGAAGACAACACTGACGGAGCACGACGCGCCCGGCGCGAGGGTCAATCCGGCGGTACAGGAAGCGTGCACTTGAAATGCCGGGCCCGTCGCCGGATCCACGCTGACGTTGGTAAACGACCAGGGCGCCTGGCCGCAGTTGCTCACCGTCACATTGGCAGTCGTGCTGCTGCCCACCGCGCGGTTACCGAACTGGATGGTATCGTCGCTGATGCAGACCTGTCCGGCCGCCTCGGTCGCGGCGCCCGCGCAGAGGACCTGCAGTACCAGGCAAAGGTGACAGCAGCTCAGCCAAGACCGGGACCCAATGCTTTGTAGACGGAACATACGCGCAGTTTAGAGGGGCGGGGAAACTGCGGGTTCGGACACGTTTGCCGGCAGAACGATCGACGGAGGCCGCTCGAGTGATTGCTGCGGCGCGTCAGGCAGCCGCCCGCGGTGCTCGTAGAATGGCTGCTGGGGACCGCGCCGCGCTGCTGCTGAGGCGACTCCTCGGGTAGGTTGCAACCAGTGAAGAAAACATTCCCTCGCGGATTTCCTTCCCGCGCCGCCAAGGCAGCCACCGGGTCGCGTAGCCGATCGGCCACCGGAGCCGCCGCGCCGGGGCCGACGGTCGCCGGCGTGAAAATAACCCATCCTGACCGCGTCGTGTATGCGGCCGGCGGGGTCACCAAACTCATGGTCGCTGAATACTACGAGCGCGTTGCGTCGCGGCTTCTCCCCTACGTCGCCGCCAGGCCGCTGTCCATCGTACGTTGTCCGGAGGGGACCGATGCCCCGTGTTTCTTTCAAAAGCACGTTGGTGAGCATGCGATTCCCGGCGTCGAAGTGGCTATGATCGATGACAGCACCGGGCGCAATCCTTACATCGTTGCCAATACGACGCGGGCACTTATCGGCTTGGCGCAGATGCACGCACTCGAGCTGCACGTGTGGGGCGCGAAGGTCGCCCGCATCGACCGGCCTGATACCCTGATCTTCGACCTGGATCCGGATCCCGGATTGTCGTGGACCATGGTCGTGGCCGGAGCGATACGGACCCGAAGTCTACTCGCTGAGCTCGGGCTCGCTGCGCTGGTCAAGACCACCGGTGGCAAAGGGCTGCACGTTGTCGTGCCGCTCCAGCCCCGCCACGGCTGGGACGAGGTCAAGGATTTTGCGCACGGCGTTGCCGTGCATTTGGCGCAGGCGTGGCCCGACCAGTTTACAGCGACCTTGAGCAAAGTGCGCCGCCGCGGCAAGATCTTCGTCGATTACCTGCGCAATACGCGTGGTGCGACTGCGGTCGCGCCCTATTCGCTGCGTGCACGGCCAGTGGCGACGGTCGCCACACCGTTGGCGTGGGACGAACTGAGCGCGAAAGCTCCGCCGACCGCATGGACGCTTGCCACCGTGCTCGAACGTATCGCCCGAAGAAGGGATCCGTGGGCCGACTATGAACGGCATCGCCAGCGCCTAACGGCGGCGATGCGACGCGCGCTGCGCTGAGCGTCGGGACGCGCCGCGCACCGGCCGGTCCGGCGTTTCTGGCACAATCGCGCGTGCACGGGAAGCGCTGCAAGCGCCGCCTCAATCGATGACCGCTTTGCAAATCTCGCCGGGGCAACTACCTCTCGCCGTCCTGCGCACGGTTTGGGCCGATCCGGTCCCGGTCGCGCTCGACCGGGAAGCCAAAGCGCGGGTCGATGCCGCGGCCGATACCATTGCCCGCGTCATCGCCGCGGGGCGCATCGTCTACGGCGTCAATACCGGTTTCGGTCTGCTCGCGCGCACGCGCATCGACGCCACGCGGCTCGCCGAGCTGCAGCGCGCGCTGGTGCTGTCGCATTCGGCCGGCACCGGGGCCCCGCTCAACGACGCCGTCGTGCGCCTTACGCTCTTGCTAAAAATCGCCTCGCTGGCGCGTGGGCATTCCGGCGTGCGCTACGAACTCGTCGATGCACTGCTCAAGCTGCTCAATGCGGGGGTGATGCCGATCGTGCCCAGCCAGGGTTCGGTGGGCGCGTCGGGCGATTTGGCGCCGCTCGCGCACCTGGCGGGCGTGCTAATCGGTGAAGGCGAGGCCCGGGTGGGCGACATGACGCTGCCGGCCGCAGACGCCCTGGCGCGCGCGGGTATCGTGCCGCTCGAGCTGCAGGCGAAGGAAGGGCTCGCGCTACTCAACGGCACCCAGGTCTCAACGGCGCTCTCGCTTGCGGGCCTGTTTGCGTGCGAACGAACGTTTGCCGCCGCGCTCGTCGCCGGCGCGCTGTCGGTCGACGCGTGCCTGGGCAGCGATACGCCCTTCGACGAGCGCATCCAGCGGTTGCGTGGCCACGAAGGTCAGCGTGACGCAGGGCGAATGCTGCGCGAGCTCCTTGCTGGCAGCGCGATTCGCGCCTCGCACCAGGATTGCCCACGCGTCCAGGATCCGTACAGCTTGCGCTGCCAGCCGCAGGTCATGGGCGCCTGCCTCGACCAGATGCGTCACGCCGCCGCCGTTCTGCACCTCGAGGCGAACGCAGTGTCCGACAATCCACTGGTGTTTCCGGACAGCGGCGAGGTGCTCTCCGGAGGCAATTTCCACGCCGAGCCGGTCGCGCTGGCTGCCGACGGGTTGGCGCTCGCCATCGCCGAGATCGGTGCGCTGTCGGAACGGCGGACGGCGCTGTTGATGGATACCAACCTTTCCGGCCTTCCGTCCTTTCTGGTGCGTGAAGGCGGGGTCAACTCCGGCTTCATGATCGCCCAGGTTACCGCGGCCGCCTTGGCCTCCGAAAACAAGGCGCTGGCGGTGCCGCGCAGCGTCGACTCGTTGCCGACCTCGGCCAATCAGGAAGATCACGTAAGCATGGCGACCAACGCCGCACTGCGCCTGGCGCCAATGGCCGGCAACGCCGCGGCAATCGTCGCTATCGAGCTGCTCGCGGCAGCCCAGGGTGTTGAGCTGCGCGCGCCGCTCGCAACCTCACCCCGGCTGCAGTCTGCGCTGCAGCGGATACGACGCGAAGCGGCATTCTGGGATCGCGACCGAGCGTTTGCGCCGGACCTTGCGCGCATGCGCGCGCTCGTCGAGCAGGGCGCTTTCATGCCGCTCATCGGCGCCGCCCTGACCTAACGCCGCGGCAACGCGCGACAGACGGCGCCCATGACCGTGGAGCAAGCCATGGAGCTAGATCACCCCCGCCGAGCGGATCGCGTTTCAGGACCTGCCGGCGCGTATCTGCTGGCTCGGTTTGGGCGAGCGGCACCGGGCGGGCCTCGCCTTCAACGCCAAGGTCGCGGCGGGCGAACTCGACGCGCCGATCGTCATTGCCCGCGACCATAGGCCGGAAGGCGACGCCGCATGCCGGCATGAGCCGATACGCTTCGACCGCGCCGAACACCTTGCTATTTCCGTGAACGCATTCGGCGCGCCGTTGTCACCATCCAGTTGGCGTCGTCATGGGTAAACCTTCGCCGCCGTGTGGCAAGGCCCGCCCGAGATTGCCTATCCATCCACATCCGATCGCCATGCACTCATAACGCCGTATGGGACGGATCAGTGAGATCAGGCGGTCAATCGGACGGCGCCGTATTCGGGATAGGGATGATCCACCACAGCGCGGACACAGTCTAGTCATCTGCGGTGAGATCCAAATAGAATGCCGTGTAATTTGGACCGGTCGACCGGTCCGAGAAGTCTGAGGTTCCAGTGCGGGTTTGCGCGGGCATCCCGAAGGGGTTGAACTGCGGCGCGTCCGTAATCTCCCACGCCCTATAGCAAAGCCGCAACTCTGGCACCCGCAGTTTGTACATGGCGCGTACCCACTGCCCTGTTAGCGGGTCGCGGAAGCGAAATGGGTAAAGCTGCAGCGTCGCCATGGACACATTCTAGCGCCGCATGGAGCCACTTGGGTTGGGCCTATTCGTCATGCTTGGATGCTTTGGATCCGGATTGATTGCCCGAGTCGCAAGCTCGATCGACTTGTGACCGAACCGCGATCGCTTCGTTTGACGAATTGGATCGTGCCAGAGATGATGTGGCGCCGGGGCAAAGGGCAAGAACCGCTACCGTTCTTTCCCCGCTACACTGCATTCTCCACAACTGCCGCACTCCGACAGCACATGCGTACATCCCGCAGGCGCGCCGCGACTGTCCTGAGACACCCCGGAGCCTTTGCCATCCGAGTTCTGAAAAGCTTTCGTGCCAACCAAGGCTACCTGCTCGCCGGCGCAGTTGCTTACAACACGCTGCTCTCGATTCTGCCGCTGCTGATCCTCATCCTAATCGTGTTGGCGAATTTTGTCGACGAAACGGCGTTACTGACCATGCTCGACCGCTACCTCGACTTAGTCGTGCCCGGCGAGTCCGACGCGATCATGAGAGAGCTCGCACTGTTTCTCGAGCATCGCCACGTCATCGGATGGGTGCTCGTTGCCACCCTGCTGTTCTTCAGCTCGCTTGCATTTACGGTGCTTGAAAATGCGATGTCGGTGATCTTCTACCACCGTGTGAAAATCAACCGTAGGCACTTCCTCACTTCGGCGCTGATCCCGTTCTTCTGCATCCTCTTCCTCGGGATTGGAGCGCTGATCGTCACATTCGTGTCCAGCGCATTGCAGGCGATGGGCCAGGAGAGCGTCGAGTTTCTCGGCCGCACGCGGTCGTTGGTCGGGGTTTCCGGCTTCCTGCTCTATCTAATGGGCGTGGCTGGCGAAATCGTCGTGCTTACCTCGATTTACATGGTGATGCCGGTTGGGCGTCCGTCGTGGCGGCACGCACTAATCGGCGGCATCACTGCCGGGCTGCTGTGGGAGCTCACACGCCATGTACTCGTGTGGTACTTCTCCACGCTATCGCAAATCAAGATGGTATACGGATCGCTCACGACGACGATCGTGGTCCTGCTAAGTCTGGAGATTGCAGCCCTGGTGCTCCTGCTCGGGGCGCAGGTGATAGCCGAGTATGAGCGCAGCGATCGCGGAACCGTCCGTGGCGTGCCAGAAGGGCTACGGACCGACTGATTACCGCTGACCTGGCACGGTACAGGCGGTGCAGCGCAGGGCCGAGGGCGCTTCTACGAGTAGACCGCTCGAGACTAGGCGGATGAGGTTACTTGCACTGGCGCCGATAGCCCGGCCCTCAAAGACAGTGAGCCGCTTCTTCCTAGAGTCGCGCCGCCTGGGCTTCCGTCAATGGGATGCGTCCGACCTATCGCTCGCACTCGGCCTTTGGGGCGACCCCGCCGTCTCTCGGTTCATATCGTCTCGGGGTTTCACAGAGTCTGAAGTTCGGAATCGCCTCGAGCGGGAGTTGGCGTCCGAGGAAGCGCACGGCATTCAGTATTGGCCCGTGTTCCTCCTCACAAGTGGGGAGCATGTTGGCTGCTGTGGTCTTAGGCCACGGCAAGGACAACCACGGGTTCCTGAATTCGGCGTTCACATCGCATCTGCGCACTGGAGACAAGGTTACGCACTTGAAGCAGCCAAATGTGTGATCCAGCATGCTTTCAACGTCCTCGGCTTTCAGGCTCTGTTCGCAGGTCACCATCCACGGAATGCGGCTTCTCGGAGTCTCCTACTGCGGCTGGGGTTTGCACACACACACGACGAGTTCTATGAGCCAACTGGCCTCGAGCACCCCTCATACCTGCTCACCTCGAGAAAGAACAGGGGCACCTTGTATATTGAAACGAAGTGATTTGTCTTGCTTGCTATGAACGACGGAAACTATGGTTCTCCGGGGAGGCCGTTGACACCTTAAGGCTTGGACCTTGTGAGTTAGATCGGCCCCCCGCCTTCTTTGCCAATACCGTGGAGTATCACAGACCTGAGAGTCTGCATCACAAGGTCGGTTTAGCAAGGGTGCAAGGTCGGGGGAACCGGAGTTCAGCGTAGTACGGGAGGCGCCATGAAGCAAGTCAGTCAGGTCGGGGTCGATGTAGATTCGGAAGAGTTGGTGTGCGCGATGAAGCGCGCTGGGGAACGGCTGCCGCTGGCGAGGTTTGCGAACACCGCGGCGGGGCATAAGAAGTTCATCCGGTGGGCGACCAAGGGTGCGCGCGCGGCACGGGTCTGTCTGGAAGCGACCGGGATCTACAGTTTGGAGTTCGCGCTCGCCCTGCACCATGCGAAGAACGTAGAAGTGATGGTGGTCAACCCGCGGGCGATCAAGGATTTCGTCCGGGCGTGCATGCAGCGGGCCAAGACCGACGCGGTGGACGCCGGCGGCATCCTGGACTATCTCGAACGCATGCCGTTTACCGCATGGCAACCCCCGGCGCCGGAGATCCTGGAGCTGCAGGCGATCAGTCGCCGCATCGACCAGCTGCACACCGAGCTCGTACGGGAGAAGAATCGCCACCATGCCGCGGAGTTTGGCGGGGCGAGTGCGGATGCGATCGCGCACGACATCGAGGTCAATATCCGGCACCTGGAGCGGCGCATCGAGCGCATGCAAGACAGTGGCCTGCAACTGGTGCGTCGCGTTCCCGCGCTGGCCGCCAAGCTCGCCCACCTGGTCTCGGCCAAGGGCATTGCCGAGGCCTCCGCGATGCGCATCTTGGCGGAAGTCTTGGTGCTTCCGGATGATCTCGCTGCCCCGCAGTGGGTAGCCCATGCCGGGCTCGATCCGCGCCCCTACGAGTCGGGCACTTCGACCCGTCGCCCGCGGCGCATCAGCAAAGTTGGCAACAGCCGCCTGCGCGCCGCGCTCTACATGCCCGCCCTGGTGGCCATTCAACACGAACCCAACGTGAAGGCGTTCTACGACAAACTCGTCGCCGCCGGGAAGAAGCCGATGCAAGCCGTGGTCGCGGTGATGCGCAAATTGCTGCACGCTATTTGGGGCATGCTCAAGCACGACCAGGACTTCGACGGGAACAAATTTTTCAAGCTGCCAGAAAAACCCGCTTGACAGCAAAGAGAGTATCTAACTCGGCAATGCGAACTGCGACGGTCGGCGGCTGCTGCTGCAGAATCTTCATCGCTTTTCCAAGCTTGACCACCGACCCTCCCGCAGCGTGCGGCGGCAGCGGCCGCACGCGCGAGCCTAACCAGAGCGAGGGCAAGCTCCTATACATATATATGGGGCGACGTTCATTGCATTCGGCGGCACTCGTCCGTCCTGACGCAACGCGGGTTGTCAGAAGCAGTGCACGACGGTTGAGGCTGCACCTTCGCGTTAGTTGTCGAACAGGTTTCGCACGACAACCAAGCTCTGGGAGAAGTTGCTGTTACTGCGGTCGCGTAACGGCCTGAAGATAGGTAAGTCTTTGTTTATTTGGTCGGGGTGAGAGGATTTGAACCTCCGACCTCTACGTCC
>DASZFQ010000010.1:0-34452 GCA_035939595.1 Casimicrobiaceae bacterium | reverse complement strand
CACGTCCTTGCGCAGCGCGACCATCTCGGCATCCATGTGCAAACGATGGACCGCGTGCGGGCCGACTTGGATTTCGCCCCGGTCGATGCCGACCAAACCATTGATGCAGCGCAGCAGCGTCGATTTCCCCGAGCCCGACGGACCGATGATGCAGACCGCCTCGCCTTTGCCGACGTCGAACGATATCCCGCACAGCACTTCGACGGCGCCGAACGACTTGTGCACGTCGACGAGCCGGACGATCGGCTGCACGAGGGAGTCGGAAATTTTGCGCTCCGTCATGGGGTCAGTCGCTCCCGTCGGCGCGCGCCGCTGCCGGCACGTCGATCACCCGCGGCGCGTGCCCGGTCGCCGCGAGAAAACGCTCCAGCTCCGCATGCGTAATCACCATCGTCGCATCGTTGACGAGCGGGTGCGCCTGCACCGCGGGTGCATCCCACAAGGCGCGGTCGATCACGAATTCGACCGCCCGCGCGGTATCGTTGACCAGCGCCAGCACGCTCACCGACCCGGGCGTCACCCCGAGGTGCTTGGCGAGCCGCTCGGGCGAGGCGAAGCCGAGACGGCCGGCGGCGAGCGCCGATCCGAGCGCATTCAGGTCGACCGGCAGATCGTGCGGAACCGTCGCCAGAAAATGTCGTGCCCCTTTCTTGTCGCGCAGGAACAGGTTTTTCGTCTTGGCACCGGGAAGCTTCGGCACCAGCCGCTCTGATTCCTCGACCGTCATCACCGGCGGATGCGAGTGCCGGGCCGCAGTGATGCCGTGGTTGCGCAGGAACGCGTCGAGGTCCATCACCGCACCTCGTACCGGGCCTCGAGCCGCCGGGTCAGGAGCGAGATCGGCCAGCAATAGACGAAGAAGAACAGCAGCACGTAGCTGTAGATCGGGATCAGCAGGTCGGTGCGACCCTCCGCGTTGGTGATGCGCAGCGTAAGCGTCATCACCTCGCTTACGCCGACGATCGACGCCAGCGTTGTGGCCATGGTCAGGATTGCGTACCAGTTCATCCACGGCGGCAGCATCCGCTTCACGCACTGTGGCATGATGATCTTCCACAGCGTCTGTCGGCGCGAGAACGCGAGCGAGCGCGCGGCATCCCACTGCGCGGTGGGGATCGACTGCACCGCGCCGCGGAGGATCTCGGCGACGTTGGCCATGATGGGCAGCGCGAGCCCCAGCGTCGCCTTGATCCAATCCGGGAAAGGAATCGTCGTCCCGCCGACGTGGAACTCGAATGGAAGCAGGAACATCACGAAGAACAGCAGCACAAGCCAGGGTGCATTGCGAAAAAACTGTACCACGATCCACGACAGGCCGCGCACGGGCCGGCGCAGCGAAATCCGCGCCGAGCCGAGCAGTACGCCGCCGACCGTCCCAACGAGCATCGCGCAAAAGCTGATCAACAGATTGAACAGGAATCCCCTGGCCAGCAACGGCGTCCACTTGACCAGCAGCTCGATGACCGACGGCTGGCCCGGGACCGACCGCACCTGCGCCAACACGATCGAGGCGACCAACGCGGCGACCAGCGCGACGCCGGCGCGCGCACTGAGCACCCCCGTCCGGCGCGGCCGCAGCGGCAGGAGGACCGGAAAGGCAGCGCGCGCGGTCATTGCCCGAACCCCGGCACGCGCAGCCGATTCTCGAGCCATTGCATGCCCTGGTTGATGATGCCGACGATCGCGACATAACAGACGAGCAGGACCACCATCATCTCGGGCACGTTGACCTGCTCCGACCAGATCTGTGCCGACATGTAGACGAGTTCCGGCACGGCGATCGCGTAGGCGAGCGTGGTTGTCTTCACCAGGTTGACCAGATTGTTGGTCATCGCCGGCATCGTCGCGCGCAGCGCCAGGGGTAGCATGATCAGCCGGTAGATCTGCCAGCGAGAATACCCAAGCGACGCGGCGGCCTCGGTCATCGCGCGGGGCACCGCCTCAATACCAGCGCGATAGATCTCCGCGGCGAACGCGGTCTCGAGCAGCGTCAGCGACACAACCGCCCAGCCGAACGAGCCCAGCAGCGGCGCGCCGTCGACTTTCGGCACGAGCGGGCCTAGCGCAAAGTAGAAGAAGTAGAGCTGGACCAGCGGCGGCGTGTTGCGGAACAACGCGACGAAGCCGGTCACGGCGTTGCGAACGATGGCGACGCGCGAGCCGGCGAACCAGGCGACCAGCGCGCCGAGAAGCAGGCTCAGGATGAGGCAGTACGCGGACAGTCTGACGGTGGTGATGAAACCCTCGATAAAGCGCGCGCGGTCGTAGCCGTCGTAGAAAATCGTCAGCTTGATGCCGGTCGCCTTGTACAGCGCGAGGAACCAGCCGGCGACGTCACCCATGCCGCGGCCCCGGCTCGCGTCGCACGCACGACACGGTTACTTGAACTTGGCCTGCTGCTCGACCAGGTACGGCGACTGCGGGATGCCCCACTTCTTCTCGAGCGCGAGCAGGTAGCCTGTCTTGTGCCAGTCCTTGATCACGTCGCTCATATACGCGGCGAACTTCGGATCGTCCTTGCGCACGCCCACGCCCCATGGCTCGGGATCAATCGACGGGAGGACCATCGCGTAGTCGGCCCACTTGGCGTCGCCCATGATCCCGGCGAAGAACGTGGTATCGAACACGACGCCGACGCAGTTTCCGGCCTCGAGCGCCGCCATCGCTTCGGTCACGCCCTTGAACACGACCAGATTGGCGCCGAACTCCTCGCCGGTTCGCCGGTTGTAATAGGCGCCCTGGACCGCGCACACGTTCTTGCCCTTCAAGTCGGCCCAGGCCTTGAGGCCGGAGCTCTTCTTGGCGAACACGTTCGCTGCGCCCGCGTAATAGAACGGCTCGGGAATGCCGATCACTTCGGCGCGATCGGGCTTGTAGGCCATGGTCGCGACCATGAGGTCGATCCGGCCCTGCTTTAAGAATTCCATCCGGTTGGCGGCGATCACGGGCACGAGCTCGACCTGCACGCCGAGGCGCCTGGCGACGTCGTCCGCCAGGTCGACCTCGAGGCCGACGATCTTGCCGGAAGGATCGGTGTAGCCGAAGGGCTTGTAGTCGGCCTTGACGCCGACAACGAGCTTGCCCTTCTGCTTTACGCTCGCCATCGTGTCGGTCTGCGCCCACGCGGAACCCGCCGCGAGCGCAAGCGCAGCGATCGCGCTCACTCCAAGCCATTGCTTGCCGATTGTCATGTCGTCCTCCGCCAAACGGGTTGTCGCAGATTTTCGCTCCGGCCGGGTATGGCCGACGCGCTCTCGGGTCGCTAGAATAAGCGATCCGGCGCGAGAGCGACAGCGTTTCGCCGGCGATTCGCCTCCCGGCCCCGCGTGAAGTATTCGATCCTTTCGCTTGCCCGCAACGCGCTCTCGTACCATGAGCGCTGGCCGCTGGCATGGAAGAGCCCGCGGCCGAAGCGGCGCTACGACGCGGTTATCGTCGGCGGCGGCGGCCACGGCCTCGCGACCGCCTACTACCTCGCCAAGGAGCATCGGCTCACCAACGTCGCCGTGCTGGAGAAGGGCTATCTCGGCGGCGGCAACACCGGCCGCAACACGACGATCGTGCGCTCGAACTACCACCTCGATCCGAACGCGCATTTCTACGAGTTCTCGCTCAAGCTGTGGGAGACGCTGTCGCAGGAACTCAACTTCAACGTCATGTATAGCGCCCGTGGCGTGCTCAACCTTGTTCATTCGCCGGCCGACGTGGACGCCGCCATGCGCCGCGGCAACGCGATGCGCCTGAACGGGATCGACGCGACGTTCCTCTCCCGCGACGAGATCGCGCGGCGGATTCCGAATCTCGACTGTTCCCCCGAGGCACGCTTCCCGATCCACGGCGGGCTGCTGCAGCCACGCGGCGGGACGGTGCGCCACGATGCCGTCGCCTGGGGCTATGCCCGTGGCGCGGATGCTTGCGGCGTCGACATCATCCAGCAATGCGAGGTCACCGCCATGCGCATCGTCAACGGCGCGATCGCCGGCGTCGAGACGACGCAGGGCCTTATCGAGACTGACAGGCTCGGGCTCGCTGTCGCCGGGCATTCCGGCCGCCTCGCGGCGATGGCCGGACTGAAGCTGCCGCTCGAATCGCATGCGTTGCAGGCGCTGGTCTCCGACCCCGTGAAGCCGGTGCTCGATACCGTCGTCACCTCGGGCGCGGTGCACTTCTACATCAGCCAATCCGACAAGGGCGAACTGGTGATGGGGGGCGACCTCGATTTCTGCAACTCGTATTCGCAGCGCGGCAACCTGCCGATCATCGAGCACGTCGTCGGCGCGTGCCTGGCGCTGTTCCCGAGCTTCAGCCGCCTGAAGGTCATGCGCACCTGGGGCGGTGTGTGCGACATGACGATGGACGGCAGCCCGATCATCGGCAAGCTGCCGGTCAAGGGGCTGACCATGACTGGCGGCTGGTGCTATGGCGGGTTCAAGGCTACGCCGGCATCGGGATGGTTGCATGCCTACACGATCGCGCGCGACGAGCCGCATCCGAAGAACGCCGCGTTCACGCTCGAACGCTTTGCCCGCGGGCAAACGATCGACGAAAAGGGCGCGGGGCCGGTGCCCTGGGCCCATTAGCAGGAGACCGCCCGCTGTGCTGCTGATCCCCTGTCCCTGGTGCGGCCCGCGCGCACAGATCGAATTCACCTACGGTGGCGACGCGACGCTGAAGCGTCCCGCGCCGGACGCGCCGATGGCCGCGTGGATCGAATTCGTTTACCTGCGCGACAATCCGGCCGGACCGCACGATGAGCTCTGGCAGCACAGCGCGGGCTGCCGCCAGTTCTTCCGCGTCCGCCGCGACACGTGCACGCACGAGATCCAGGGCAGCGCCCGACCGGGCGCCGGGTTGCCGGGAGACGCGCCTTGACGCAGCCGTTTCGCCTGGCCACGGGCGGTATCGTCGACCGGTCGCGGCGGCTCGCATTCGAGTTCGACGGCACGCGCTACGAGGGCCATCCGGGCGACACGCTGGCCGCTGCGCTGCTCGCCAACGGTGTGCACTTCGTCGCGCGGAGCTTCAAGTACCACCGCCCGCGCGGGATCCATGCCGCGGGTTGCGAGGAGCCCAACGCGCTGGTGCAACTCTCGCGCGGTGCGCGGACCGAGCCCAACGTGCGCGCAACGACCGCCGAGCTGTTCGACGGTCTCGTCGCGGCGAGCCAGAACCGCTGGCCTTCGCTCGCGTTTGACTTGGGCGCGTTCAACGGCGTGCTCGCAGGTTTCCTGCCGGCCGGTTTTTACTACAAGACGTTCATGTGGCCGCCGACGCCGAAAGCGTGGCTGCGCTACGAACATTTCATACGCGCCGCGGCAGGCATGGGCCTGGCGCCGGCCGCGAGCGACCCCGACCGCTACGAACATCAGCATGCGCATTGTGACGTGCTGGTGATCGGCGGCGGCCCGGCAGGCCTCGCCGCGGCGCGCGGTGCTGCTGCAACCGGTGCGCGCGTGGTCGTCTGCGACGAGGGCCCGCAGTGGGGTGGCGACCTGATCGGCGACGAGGCGACCATCGACGATGTTAGCGCCGCGCAATGGATTGCCGCCGTGGTCGGAGACCTTGCTGCGCAGCCCCATGTCACGCTGCTCGCGCGCACGACCGCCTTCGGCTGCTACGACGGCAATCTCGTCGGGCTGTTGGAGCGCGTCGCCGATCATCTCCCGGCGCCGCCGGCGCATGTGCCGCGGCAGCGGCTGTGGAAGGTCCGCGCCCGTGCGATCGTGCTCGCGAGCGGCGCGCACGAGCGCAGCATCGCGTACGCGAGCAACGATTTGCCCGGTACGCTGCTCGCGGGCGCCGCCGCGACGTACGTGAAGCGCTACGGCGTGCGTCCCGGCGCGCGCGCGGTCGTGTTCACCAACAACGATAGCGCGTATGCATCGGCCCTCGCCTTGCACCAAGCCGGGGTTGCGATCGGCGCGATCGTCGACGCTCGCCCCGAGTCGCAGCTCGTCGGAACGCTGCCGCAGCGCGCCCGCGCCTTCGGCCTGCCGATTCGCACCGCGTCGGCAATTGTCACCGCGCACGGTGGCAAACGAGTCGCGGCAGTCGACGTTGCGCCGCTCGCGGGCGGCCCGACGCGCCGGCTCGAGTGCGATCTGGTCTGCGTCTCCGGCGGCTGGAACCCGGCTGTCCACCTCTTCTCGCAGGCGCGCGGCAAGCTGCGCTACGACGAATCGCTGGCGGCGTTCGTGCCCGAGTCGTCGCCGCCGCCGATGCTGCCCATGCTGCCGGCCGGCGCCGCAAACGGACGCTTCGGTCTCGCCACCGGGCTCACCGACGGTCATGCGGCCGGGCTCGCCGCAGCCGGCGGTGGCGCTGCGTCCATCGCCGCGCCGCAGGCCGATGCCGAGCGTGCCGGCGCCCTGCGCGCGCTGTGGAGCGTGCCGGCGCGCAACCGGGGCGATAAGCGCTTCGTCGACCTGCAGGACGACGTAACCGCGGCCGACATCGCGCTCGCCGCGCGCGAGGGCTACACCTCGGTCGAGCACATGAAGCGCTACACGACGCTCGGCATGGGCCCCGATCAGGGGAAGACGAGCAGTGTGGTCGGGTTGGCGCTCCTTGCCGAGGCGACCGGACGCCCGATTCCGGACGTCGGCACGACGACTTTCCGCCCACCGTACACGCCCGTGACGCTGGGCGCTTTCCCAGGACGCGAATGCGGCGCCGAGGTCGAGCCGACGCGCTACTCGGCGATGCACGATTGGCACGTCGAGCACGGCGCGCGTTTCGTCAACGCCGGACTGTGGAAGCGCCCGCATTCGTACCCGCGTCCCGGGGAATCGCCCGACGACGCGGCCAATCGTGAGGCGAAGAATGTGCGCACGCAGGTCGGCGTCGTCGACGTTTCGACCTTGGGCAAGATCGAGGTGCAAGGCAAGGACGCGGCAGTGTTCCTGAACCGCGTCTACGTCAACCGCTGGGACACGCTGGCGGTGGGCCGCTGCCGCTACGGCGTGATGCTGCGCGAGGACGGCATGGTGCTCGACGACGGCACAACGTCCCGGCTCGCCGCAACGCACTACCTGATGACCACGACCACGGCGAACGCGGTCGCGGTGATGCAGCACCTCGAGCGTCTGCTGCAGGTCGACTGGCCCGACCTTGAGGTACGCGTCGCGTCCGTCACTGAGCAGTGGGCGGCGGCGGCCGTGTCGGGTCCGAGGGCGCGCGACGTGCTCGCGCGTCTGGTCGACATCGACGTGTCGAACGCGGCGTTCCCGTTCCTCGCCGTCGCCGAGTGCGGGGTTCGCGCCGCGGCAGGCGCGATTCCGGCGCGGCTGTTCCGGATGAGCTATTCGGGCGAGCTCGCCTATGAGATTCACGTGCCCTGCGACCGCGGCCGCGCAATGTGGGATGCGGTGATCGCCGCGGGAGGGTCGTTCGGCCTCATGCCGTACGGCACCGAAGCAATGGGTACGCTGCGAATCGAGAAAGGCCACGTCGTGGTCGGCCCGGAAGCGGACGGCCGCACGACCGTTGACGACCTCGGCCTGGGCAAGCTCGTGAGCGAGGCGAAATGGTGCATCGGCAAGCCGCTGCTCGACCGGCCCGCGTTGAAGGCGGCGGAGCGCTGGCAACTGGTCGGCCTCACCGCGCAGAACGGGGCAGCGATGCCGCGCGGAGCAAAGATCGTCGCCGATCCCGACCGTGCGCCCCCGAATCCGATGCAGGGCCACGTCACGTCGTGGTGCTGGAGCCCGAACGCAAATGCATGGATCGCGCTCGCGCTAGTCGCCAATGGCCGCGCGCGGCATGGCGATATCCTGTGGGCGGTCTCGCCGCTCGCGCACGCCAGAGTTCGCGTCAAGGTTGGGCCGCCGTGCTTCATCGACCCCGACGGGAAGCGGCCGCGTGGCTGAGGCGCGCGACGGCCCGATCGGCTCGACGCGACCCGGACACTACGGCGCCGCCGACACCGGCGTCGCGCTCGCCGAAACGACGATCGCCTCGGCGTGGAACGTTCAGGGCGATCCTTCGCGTGGTACATGGGTCGATGCGGCGCGCCGCCTGTTCGGGGTGGCGCTGCCGCTCGCCCCCGGCACGACCGTACGCAGCGACCCGGTGGCCGCGTTGTGGCTCGGGCCCGCGTCGTGGCTGCTGGTGACGCACGCGGCCTCTGCGCTCGTCGACTACGCAGCCAAGCGCGACGCGCTCAGCACCGCCGGCGGCGCGCTGTTCGACGTCTCCGCGAGCCGCGTCGCGTGGACGATCTCCGGGCCGCGCGCAGCGGACGTGCTGGCGAAGGGATGTCCGCTCGACTTTCATCCGCGCGCCTTCGCCGCAGGGGCCTGCGCGCAGAGCGTCTTCGGTCACATCCACGTCCTGATCGACAGGCGCGACGACGATTCCACGTTCACGGCGATGGTGGGACGAAGCTTCGCGCGCGACCTGTGGCAGGCGCTGTGCGAGGCGTCGGCGCAGTACGGTTACCGCGTGTTGCCCGCGGCGCCCTTCCGCTAGCCAGCCGAGCTCAGCAGGAGCGCGAGCAGCGCCGGCAGTGCGTCGTCGCCGGCCGCGAGCGCGCCAACGGCCCGCTCGATGCCTGCCGCGCGCTCCGCGCCAAGGACCGGTGTCGCAAGCTCGCGATACTTGGCGCGCAATTCGTCCTCGTGCAGCGGATTCTCGGGATTGCCGCGCGCGCGCGCCGGCTCGGAGACGAAGCTGCGGCCGTCAGCGAGGGTCACGTGCACCCGCGCCCACCGCTCCGCCGGAAAGCAGCGCGAGAACCCGGCGTCCTCGAAGAGCGTGACCGCCGGCAGCAGCCGCTGCACGCGCGCCTCGGACAGCCCGCGCACATCCACTTCGCCGGCGCCGACCCGTCCGAACACCAGGGCCGCCGCGACCGGAAAGGCGATGCTGTATTGCGCCTCCTCCGTCGTCCGCGGCGTGGCGCACTGCGAACCGAGCGCGACAGCCTCGCGGAAGCTTCCAATCGCGATGGTCGCGATATCGTCAGCGGCGAAGCGATGCCTGTGCTGCAGGTCGAGTGCCGCCTCGATCGCGGGTTGCGCCCACCGGCACACCGGATACGCCTTGAAGTATTGCTCGCCGATGCGCCAGCGCGTGCCCAGGTCGACCCAGAACGCTTGTGCGTCGTCGCGCTCGACGGTCAGCGCCGGCGCGCCGGTGAAGCCATCGCGAGCGAGCAGCGTCGCGGCAAGGCCGACCTGCGCTCCCCAACCCGAGCCGTCCTTGACCATCGTCGGCGAGTCGCAGGCGCGCAGGATCTGGCCGCGCGGTCCGAAATACTCTGCGATGCCCAGCGCGTGCCGGGTCGTTGCAGCGTCGAGCGCGAAATGCCGCGCTGCGACCGCCGCGCATCCGAGCGCATTCCACGCGCCCGAGCAGTGGTAGTCCGGCACCGTTGCGTGCAGCGCGATACCGGCGCGGGTGGCGATCTCGTAGCCCAGCACGAGGCCGGTCAGGAATTCGCGGCCGGCGCCGGCAGAGGGCGCTTCGCCCGGCCCCGCGGCGTCGACCAGCGCGAGCAAGGCCGGCAGGATCGCGACGCCGACGTGGCCTTTGGTCAGCACGTGGCCGTCGTGGCCATCGAGCGCGTCGATGGTCGACGCGCCGGCGAACGCGGCGCCTGCGAGCCCGCTGCGTCGGCCGTCGAACAGGATGCGCGCGCTGTAGTCGCTGCCGCAGAGTTGCCTCGCCGCGTAGGTGCTGGCGATCGCCGCCGCCTTGGTCCGGCTGCCGGCGGCGGCGACGCCGATCAGGTCGAGCAGGCTCCGCTGCGCGCTGGCGACGACTTCGTCGGGAAGGTGCTCGAAGGAGAGTCCACGCACGAACGCGGGCACATCCGCGAACCCCTCGACAGAGCCCGGACCGCGCTCGCCCTCCGCCATCCCTATCCCGCGCTAGAGATCAACCCGTTGGCCTTGAGGAAGGCCTCCGCCACTTCTTCCGGCGTCTTGCGGTCGACATCGACGCTGGCGTTGAGCTTCGCCATGATCTCGTCGTTGAGCTTTGCCGACACCGAGTTCAGCGCGTCGGCGAGCTTCGGGTTCTTGTCCAGGATTTCCTTGCGTACGACAGGCGTCAGGTTATAGGGTGCGCCGTAGTGCTTGTCGTCCTTGAGGACGACGAAGTTGAACGCGGCAATGCGGCCATCGGTTGCGAACACGACCGCCGAATCGACCTGGCGATCCTTCAATGCATTGTAGGTGAGTCCCGTGTCCATCCGCTTCACGTTGTCGCGCTCGAACTCGAAGCCGTACGCCGTCTGCCAGCCGGGCAGCCCGTCCGGGCGGGCGTAGAACTCGGCATTCGAGGCGAAGGTGAGCTTCGCCCCGCCGTTGATCGCCTTCGCGAAATCGCTCATGGTGACGATCCCGCGCTTCTGCGCCTCATCATGGTTCATTGCGAATGCGTAGGTGTTGTTGACCGCCGACATGTTGAGCCAGACGATCCCTTTGGCGGCGTCGACTTCCTTGATCCTCCGGTAGGCGTCCTCGGCGGAGGCAAACTTGTCGGTGATCTTGTTGAACACGCCGAGCCCGGTGCCGGTGTACTCCCAGTACACGTCGATCTGGCCATTTTCGAGCGCCGCACGCACCGCGGCACTGCCCATTCCGGCCTTGCGCTCCGGCGTAAAGCCCTTGGCCTTCAAGAGCGCGACGGTCATCGCGGTCATGATCTGCTGCTCGGTGAACGCCTTGCCGCCGACGACGATCGTCTGCGCGGCGGCGCCGCCCCAGCACAGGAGCGCGAGCGCCACCCCAGCCATAAGCCGGCCCCATGTGTGTTTCATATGCTGTTCCTCCTCCGGATCGCCATTCAAGCGTTGCGCAGCGGGTTGACTCCTCTCGGGACGAGCCAATACTGCGCCTGCCCGAACAAAAAATCCACGGCGACAGCGAGCAGCGCGGTAGGGATCGCACCAGCCAGCATCATCCCGTGCTCCTGCAAGTCGATGCCGGTGAAGATCAACTCGCCAAGGCCGCCGCCGCCGATCAGGAACGCGATCGGCGCGGTGCCGACGTTGACCGCCATCGCGGTGCGCACGCCGGCGAAGATCACGAACAGCGCGTTCGGCAGCTCGACATGTCGCAGGATGGCCGACGGCCCCATGCCCATGCCGCGCGCCGCATCGACAAAATGCTCCGGCACCGCGCGGATGCCCTCATACGTATTGCGGATGATCGGCAGCAACGTGGCGAGCCATAGTCCGACGATCGCGGGCAGCGCGCCGATGCCGAGCAGGCTCATCATCAACGCGAGTTTCCCCAGCGTAGGGATCGCCGTCACCATGTTGACCGCCTGGATCGCGCCTTCCGCCCAGCGCGCCATCCACGGTCGCGACAGCCAAATGCCCGTCGCGACGCCGAAGACGATCGCGGCCGAACCCGAAACGGCGACGAGCAGCAGATGCTGCCTGGTGAGGTAGACGATGTCCTTTCGGTAGCGCAGGACGTCAGCCCCGAGCCCGCTTGCCCAGAGCCCCGCGGCGATCGCGAGCGCGATCCCGGCGAGTATGAGGTAGGGCATCCGCGAGCGGGTCGCGATGACGGCCGCGTTCATCTCAAGCGTCCTTGCGGCCGAGGCGGGCGGCGACCGCTTCGCGCGTGACGCGGCCGAGCGGATTGCCGAGCGCGTCGACGCAGCATAGCGATTCGACGCCGTGCTCGAGGAAGAGCGCTGCAACGCGCCGCAGGTCGTCGTCGGGCGACACAGTGGGCGCGTTGCGCCCCGGATCTCCGGGAGCCGCCGCCGTCATGACTTCACCGACGCGAATCAACCGCAGGCGCTTGAGCGTGCGGTCGCTGCCGACGAATCCCGCGACGAAGGCATCGGCTGGATGGGCAAGCATCTCGTCGGGTGCGGCGAACTGCACCAGGCGTCCCGAGTGGAAGATCGCGATCCGGTCCGCCATCTTGACCGCCTCGTCGATGTCGTGGCTTATGAACAGAATCGTCTTGCGCAGTTTGCGCTGCATGCGCAGGAATTCGTCCTGGATCGCCTCGCGGTTCACCGGGTCGAGCGCTGCGAACGGCTCGTCCATGAGCAGCACCGGCGGGTCGACGGCGAGTGCCCGCGCGACGCCGACCCGCTGCGCCTGCCCGCCCGACAGTTCGTTGGGATAGCGGTTGGCGAACTGCGCCGGCGGCAGCGCGAGCAACGCGAGCAGCTCGTCGGCCCGCTCCCGGCGCCGCACTTCGGGCCAGCCCAGCAGCCGGGGTACGACACCGATGTTCTCGGCAACCGTCATGTTTGGAAACAATCCAATCTGCTGGATCACGTAGCCGATACCGCGGCGCAATTCGACCGGGTCGGCGGCCGCGGTGTCGCGGCCGGCGAGAAACACCTTCCCCGACGACGGCGCGACCAGCCGGTTGATCATGCGCAGCGTCGTCGTCTTGCCGCAGCCCGACGGCCCGACCAGCACGCAGGTCTCGCCCTCGCGCACTTCCAGGCTCACCCGATCGACCGCCGTCACCGTGCCTTGCGGCGAGACGTAGGTCTTGGTCAGCGACTCGAGGCGAATCACGGTCAGTCGGCGCGCGGCGCGAGCCCCTTCGGCGTGGTGCGCTTCTGCAGCCACAACAGCGAATAGTCGGCGACGATCGCCAAGAGGCCCAGGGCCAGCGCGCCGGTGATGAGCTGGCGGATATCGGACTGCGAGATGCCGCGGCTGATGAACGTGCCCAGGCCGCCGGCGCCGATGTACGCGGCGATCGCCGTGACGCCGATGTTGATGACCACCGCGATCCGGACGCCGGCGATGATCACCGGCAGCGCGAGCGGGATCTCGACCCGCGCCAGGCGCTGCAGCGTCGACATGCCCATGCCCATCGCCGCCGAGCGCAGCGCCGGATCGACGTTGCGGATCGCCGTGTACGTGTTGCGGACGATTGGCAGCTGGGCGTAGAGCATGGCCGCGATGACCGCTGGCAGCCAACCGATCCCGTGTCCAATCTTCGACAGGATCGGGATCAGGACACCGAACAGCGCGATCGACGGTATCGTCATCACGATCGAGCCGAGATAGAGGACCGCGTCGGCGACGCGCTGGCTCTGCGTGATCGCAATGCCGAGCGGAACTCCCGTCACGATCGCGATGCCCACGGCGACGCTCACGATCGACAGATGCTCAACCGTCCGCTCGCCGATCGCGGGCAGGTTGTGCAGCACGAATAAGAGCGTCTCCACCGCTTCTCCCTCGCCGGCGGATCGCAGCGCAGCGTCGCGCCAGGCAGCCGGGCCCGCGGCCCTCGGCCGCGCGCGCCAGTGTTTCAAATGCGCTGCGCTTGGTCAATCCCGAACGCGTAACGGCGGCCCCCGGCGCCGTCCGACGCGCGCCGCGCACGCCCGAATCGTGCGATAGTTGCGCTTCGTCGGGTCAGCCGTGAACGGATTGCTCATGACCATCTCCGCCCCCAAGCGACTCTCGCTGCTGCAACGGCTCGATCAGGGCCCGGTGATCTGCGCCGAGGGCTACGTCTTCGAACTCGAGCGGCGCGGGTATCTGCAGGCCGGTGCCTTTGTGCCCGAGGTGGTGCTCGAGCACCCGGAGGCCGTGACGCAATTGCATCGCGACTTCGTGCACGCGGGGTCCGATGTAGTCGAGGCGCTGACCTACTACGCCCACCGCGAGAAGCTGCGCGTGATCGGCCGCGAGGGCGACCTCGAGCGCATCAATCGTCGCGCGCTGGAGATCGCGCAGGCGGTTGCGCAGGAGAGCGGCGCGCTTTTCGCTGGCGACATCTGCAACACCAACGTCTTCGACCCTGCCGAGCCGGCGTCGCGCGAGGCGGTGCGGGCGATGTTCGAAGAACAGGTTGGCTGGGCGGTCGACGCCGGCGTCGATTACATCGTCGGCGAGACCTTCTCCTGGGCGCAGGAGGCGCTGATCGCCACCGAGGTGATCAAGCGGGCGGGACAGACTGCCGTCATCACGCTGGCGATGCACCAGGAGGACGTCACCCGCGAAGGCTGGTCCGTCGCGGACGCGTGCCGACGCATCGCCGATGCCGGCGCCGACGTAATCGGCCTCAATTGCATCCGCGGCCCGGCGACGATGCTGCCGCTTCTCGAAGAGATCCGCGGCGCCGTGAAGACGCACCTGGCCGCGTTGCCGGTCCCGTATCGCACGCACCGCGGCGAACCGTCGTTCCAATCGCTGCGTGATTCGCACTGGCACGGCGACTGGGGCAACCGGCCGTTCCCGATCGCGCTCGACCCGTTTACCTGCAACCGTTTTGAGATTGCCGACTTCGGCCGCGCCGCGCTGTCGATGAACATCCGCTACCTCGGCGTGTGCTGCGGCGCCGGGCCGCATCACATCCGCGCGCTCGCCGAGGCCGTCGGCAAGCGCCCGCCGGCTTCGAAATACTCGGCCGACATGTCGAAGCACGCCTTCCTGGGCTCGCACGCGCGAATCAGGCAGGTGCAGAAGGATTACGCCGACAAGCTCTGAAAGCCCGAGCGCGGGCATCGGGCATGCGAAGCGCAAGAGGTCGCGACACTTACATGTTATCCATCGGGATGTCCACCTCCCCGGAACGGCGGTTGCCATGGTCACGACTTGCGCTCGAAGCAGCTTCCAGCTCCAGACGCATATAGGCCAGCGCAGCCGCTTTCGAGACCTCTTCGAGAATCCGTATCTCGTCCGGGTCGATTTGCTCGCGCGTCAGGTGGTGTCCATAGAGGACGACCCGGCTCGCGGCATGGCGACTGACGCGCCTCACAACCGGCACCGCGACAGCCGGCTCTCCCGGCGCCTCGTCGGGATCGGTCAACCGCACCGGCGCGGTGGTTGCCGAGCGGAACCACACATCGTCGGCGCGCAATGTCTGCTTGACGTGCTCAGGCCAATTGACGTGCGTCTGCAGCACGAAGACGTCGCCGGGCTCACGGCGGAAGAGTGCGGCGCATTTCAGCCACAGCGCCGTGACCGTTTGTTCGACCAACGCCCTATCGACGTCCACCAGCGTGACGTTGTCATCGTCCACCAACCGCTGCGCCAGCTCGCGCAACTGGTTCCGGGCGCGATGCCATCGCGGCGAGCATGCCCACTCGACCACGCCGTGCAAAGGATTGTGGATCAAGGCGAGGCCCACGGCGAGGAGGAACGATAGCGGGACCACGAAGGGCCTGAGCGCCGCGCGCTCTTCCATGAAGGTTTCGATCGGCAGCTTGGCGAGCGCATCGACAGCGGCGATCGAAGCGACAAAAACGCTCGAAAGGATCACGGCGCGAGTAATGCCGAATCGGACACTCATGACCTCGTGATGAAGCGCGGTATAGACGACGGCCGCCGGCAACAGCACGTTGCAGCTGTACAGGAGATTGAGCACCCAGTCGTGATTGCTGACCCAGTCATCGATCCCGAAGGGCAGGTAGTGGAAGAGATTGGTGGCCTCGTAGGCGTCGGCGAGTAGGAAGCATGGCAACCCGATCAGGCCCGCGGCAACGATCCAGCGCATTCGCGGCCGCTGCTCCCGCAGGCGCCGGTAATTGTGCAGAAAGATCCATACCGCCAGGCAATAGACGACCAGCGTACAGGCGTAGTAAATACGATAGGGGATCTCGGTTCGCCAGGCCAACACGTAGTTGAGGTATCCCAGCGCGCCGCTGATGAAGAGCAGGGCCGAGACCGCGGACAGGAGGGTGAGCCGCCGCCTCGAGCTCCACGGCGGCCTTTCCTCGTCGGGGAAGTAGAGGGCAAAGGCTAGGAATCCCGCCATGGCCAGCGCCTGGATAAGCGCCTGCAGTGCGTCGAATATCCCCAGGCTCAACGGTGGCAGGTTCGCGTACCAGACAAAATACTGCCCCGAGTTGAACCATATCCCGTAGAGGAAGAACCCCCAGGTCGACCAGGTGGCGCTCCGCCACACAAGATAGGTGCACAGGGCGATAAAGAAGAATCCGCTGCCCTCCGCCAGCAGCAGCGTGGTCGCATTCCAGCGCTCGAGCTTCTCGTCGACGGCGGGGACGCTTACCTCGAACGGGGCGTTCGGGCCGGACACGATCCGCATCGTGTACGCGCTGCCGTGCGCGACATAGACAAACTTGTTGATGGCGCGACGGTCCGGTTGGACCGAGGCGAGCTCGATCTGCTGCCCCGGCCGGATCCCGCTCGCCGCGGCCGGGCCGTCGGCGTCGACCTGGGTCACGCTGCCGTTGTTGTCGGACTGGAAGCCCAGGGTGGCGATCGGATACCAGGAGAGCGGCCAGGCGCTGCCCTCCCCGCCATGCAAGAACGGGCGGAAGGTGTCGAGGCTGATGAGCGCGATGGCGTAGGCCGCCAGGATGACAATGAGCGCTTTTTCTCCGGCCGGGGGTTTGCGCAGTCGTGTCGGCGTTGGCATCGGCGCATGGTACGACAGGCGGCGATTCGCCGCACCCGAGAGCCCGTCCTGCGGCTGGCATGTGCCGGAGGCGGCAGCCGTTTCGTTAAGGCTTCCGCGCGGCGGTCTGGCGCAACCGAGTCGCATGGAAGGTTTGCGAGTTCCCGCCATGAAGCGCCTGGCACCAAGACCTCTGCACGCGCAGCCCCGTTGGCCCGCGCCGTGCGGATTGTTGATGGGGCGACGGCGACCATTGTGACGATCGCGTAACCCTAAGGCCCGGCTGTTTTCGCCGCCCTCGCGCGCATGTTGGCCGAGGGTGGGGCTTGACCCCGATTCGGCCCGCTGACAACCTATTCAAGCCAGCCCGCAACCAGGATCGGGAGCCTCGACATGAAATCCAAGACGGTCAGCGCGAGCAACGTCATCAGCGATCCGACCCAGACCCTGCAGCGATTCGACCTGCTCGAGCTGCAGCAATACACCCGGGAGCAATCCTACTCGAGCACGGCGAGCAAGGATTTTCACCTGTTCTATGTCGGACGCGACGACGTGCACGATATCTTGAAATATGTCCTGTCGCGGGCCAGCGTCTCCCTGTACATGAACATGTTCGGATTCGACGACGACGAGCTCAACGACATTATCATGACGCAGGCGAGGGATCCCAGCATCACCCTGATGGTGACCCTCGACAAGAGCCAGGCCGCGGGCGCGCACGAGAAGAAGCTGCTCGATGCCGACGTGCAGAAGGATCCGGCCAAGTTCAACAGCTACTTCGTGATCGGCCAGTCGGCCACGCACCAGATCAGCCACACCAAGGGCTTTGTGGCCGACGGCAAGGTGGGCGGCGAGGGGTCGACCAACTGGTCGGTTGCGGGCGAGGGCCAGTTCGTCCTGACCGGCCGGCCCGGCGGCCCGGGCTACAAGGCGCAGAACAACACGCAGACCATCTTCACCGACCCGGATGCGGTGAGCCGGTTCCAGACGGAGCTCATCACCGAGCACATGGTCGCGAGGTCGCAGCAGGCCGGTGGCGGCGGCGCGCGCCCGGCGCCGGCGAAGCGCTAGCGCCGTTGCCTGCCATATACGTCGACTTATGCGACCTCGAGGAGGGCTTTCGGATTCTTTGCGGCGACCAGCAACAACGTTCGAGCCGCGCCCGAGGGCGCACGTCGTCCTTGCTCCCACTCCTGCAAGGTGCGAACGGATACACCAAGCAGCGTGGCAAATTTTGCCTGCGAAAGCCCAGTGCGTTCACGAATCGTGGTTACGGAAGGCACGTTAACGACTCGCCCAACTTCGCCGCGTTTTAGTTGGCGCAAGCCCTCCAAAATCTCCATTCCGACGTTCCGCTTTGCAACGACCTTAGCCATTCATTTCATCCTTGATCTGTTTCAGCACATGCGCCGAGATGTTCTCGGCAACATTCTTCGGGTACAGCGTCAGCATCCAGATCTGCCCCTGCCGCGTGCGAAGGAAATAGATAACCCGGATGCCTCCGCGCTTGCCGCGCCCAGCCACGCCCCAACGTAGCTTGCGGACACCCCCTGAGCCGGGGATAACTGCCCCAGCCTCGGGATTCGCAAGCAGCGCCTGCTGAAGCTTGGAGTATTCATCGTCTGACAGGTATTCCTGCACGAGGCGCGTGAACAGCTTGGTTTCAACAAAGCTGATCATTCTCTTATTATACGGCAAAGACGGACTACGTCAATGCCGGACACGAATTTTTCTCGACTGTCTGGCAAACTAATCCGGGTGCCAGCGCCCCCGTGATTTTGCGCTCCGCGGACATTTCACCGTTGTCGTCGGAGGACTGCTTATCGCCCGTGCAGCGACCCTCGCCCCGAACGGAAAGGGATCGCGTCGTGAGGTCGTGCTGCATGGGAAGCGGACGTCGGATATTCGTGGGCAGCGTCGAACTCGGGGCGTGTGCAGTCGATCCCGCTGACCTGGGAACGACCAACACGTAGCATGCTTCCGCCAGAGCTCCCAACCTACGGGAACGCCGCCCACCCCGCCCTATCGTCCTGCGGAGCGGTCTTGCAGTCTTGCTTAGGCGATTTTTATAAGACCCAACTGTTGCAGCGCCTTGACGCCGTCATCCAACCCGATCTCTTCGACGATTTTGCCGTTCTTGAGACGTAGCACGGTCGTACCGGTGAAATGCATCTTTCGGCCGGTTGCCGCCGGCAGCGATCCGACCAGAAAATCGCTGAATGCAGGTCCGGTATGGGTGCCGCCGCCTTCCCAACGTCCGACCACGCAGTCTCCTTCGGCGATTAGATCTGCGGCGCCCCAGAAATTCAGATCGGGAAACGCCTTGCGGAAATCGGTCATGAAGGCCTTGATGTCTTCCCGACCCCGGCGCGGTTCGTGTAGCGAGTAGTGCAGCAGCATGTCGGGCGCCGCGATCTCGTCGACGACCGTGAGATCGCACGTCTTTCCCCAGAAATTGGTGAACCAACGGCCCACGATGGCCTTGTTTTCTTGCTTGATAGACATGGTGTCTTCCTCTATTGGAGTGAATAGGAGAGAGGCTTGCCGCTTCCCTCTCCTTCGAACAGTAATGACGTCGGGTGCGCAACGCGCTCCGTTTCTTGCTCTTGACTGGTGAGGGTAGCCGCTTGGATTCGTCCGCAATAAACGGGGTGTGATCAAAGCGATCCAGCGTCAATCTTGCCGTTCGCACAAACATCGTGAGGATCGGAATGTCAACCAACGCACTCCAAAATGCACAGTACAAAGACCTAGGCGAGACCTGGTACTCCCATCAGGCCGCGCGCATTGTTCAGCGACACATCCAGTTCGGCCGGCACTGTCGACTTGATCTCGACACTCTGTTGGCGGGCATAGCGCGCAGGATTAGGTGCGCGAATCTCGACGGCGCTGCCATCGAGCATTGGCGACAATTGAATCGGGATTCAGTGGATAGCCCTTTACTCACTCGGGCGGGCGACCACCTTTCCAGGCCTTCCCCGAGGGTTCGGGGCGTCGTGGCCCACGGGGCGGCCAGAATCCGCAAAAGGACTGACGGAGTCGAAGCGTAGAATTTGATGGCAAGACCCGGAGTGCTTGCTTTGCTGCGTCGAAATATATTGACGTCATTGACCCACGCACAACGGAGGCCGACCATGAACATGACCACGAAGTCCAGAAATCCGGCTGCGGCAGACTTGGATGATCCTCGCTGGGGGGCAGTCGTCGCTCGCGATGCCAAGGCAGATGGACAATTCTTCTATTCCGTGCGAACAACCGGTGTGTATTGTCGCCCAAGCTGTGCTGCGCGAACGCCTCGCCCCGAGAACATCGCCTTTCACGTCACGGCGATCGAAGCGCAGCGTGCTGGCTTTCGCGCCTGCCTTCGCTGCAAGCCGGACGGGCCTTCGCTCGCCGCAAGGCATGCTGGCCTGGTCGCGCAGGTGTGCCGCATGCTGGAGTCTTCCGAGCAGCTGCCAAGTCTCGCTGAACTGGCGCAACGCGCGCAGCTCAGCACCTTCCATCTGCATCGGGTATTCAAGGGCATCACGGGACTGACGCCGAAGGCGTACGCGGCCGCGCACCGCGCCAAACGGATGCGGGAGGAGCTTGTGAGCGCGGGTAGCGTAACAGACGCGATCTATAGTGCCGGATACAACTCGGGGGGTCGGTTCTATGCTGAAGCCGACGACGTGCTCGGCATGACCCCGACACGCTATCGCGCCGGAGGTGCAGACACCGAGATCCGCTTCGCCATTGGGCAATGCTCGCTCGGCGCCATTCTCGTGGCGCGCAGCGACCGAGGGGTGTGCGCCATCGCGATGGGCGATGACCCCGATGCACTCGCGCGAGACTTGCAAGACCGTTTCCCGAAAGCGACGTTCGTGGGTGGTGATATGGAGTTCGAACAGTGGGTTGCTCGGGTGATCGGATGCGTGGAAGCGCCCGGACTGGGATTGGACCTGCCGCTGGATGTGCGGGGCACAGCCTTCCAGCGACGCGTCTGGCAGGCGTTGCGGACCATCCCCGCAGGAAAGACCGCGAGCTACAGCGACATAGCCAGCCAAATCGGCGCGCCCAAGGCGACGCGCGCCGTAGCGCAGGCCTGCGCCTCCAATGCGCTGGCTGTCGCTATCCCTTGTCACCGCGTGGTCCGTAGCGACGGGACGTTCTCGGGTTATCGATGGGGTGTCGAGCGCAAGCGCGCCTTGCTCGCTAGAGAAGCGCAGGAATGAGCGCCTGCGACGTGAGTGTCACCGGTCCGCTGCCTCCGAATGGACTTGCAGGGCGCGTCGCTGCCGTCTGCTGGCCGAGGGTGGAGTCTGATCTGGAGGCACAAGGCGCGGCCGTGATCAAGCGCCTTCTCACTCCAGCCGAGTGCCACGAGCTCTCTTCGCTGTACCAACGCGACGACTCGTTCCGCAGTCGCGTAGTGATGGCACGCCACGGCTTCGGGAGTGGGGAGTACCGATACTTCGACTACCCTCTTCCGCAACTAATCGGCGCACTGCGTGAGTCTGTATACGTGCGCCTGGCGCCGGTGGCCAACCGCTGGTACGACGCGATGGGGATGAGCGCGCGTTTCCCGGACCGGCACGTCGATTTCATCGACCGCTGCCACGCTGCGGGACAGCGGAAGCCAACACCGCTCCTGCTGCAATACGGCGCCGGCGACTACAACTGCCTGCATCAGGATCTATACGGGGAGCACGTTTTCCCACTCCAGCTTGTACTGTTGCTCTCCGAGCCTGGCCGCGACTTTGAAGGCGGCGAATTCGTGATGACCGAGCAGCGCCCCCGCATGCAATCGCGACCGCTCGTGTTACCGCTGCATCAGGGAGATGCCGCAGTGATCGCGACCAGTCACCGCCCGGTTCGCGGCACGCGAGGCGTGTATCGAGTGAACCTGAAGCACGGAGTGAGCCATCTGCGGTCGGGACACCGCCATACTGCCGGAATTATTTTTCACGATGCAGCATGATGGTACGTCCAGGGAAAGGCATCACCTCACCTAGGAGCATAGGAAATCCAACCCCACGCAGGCGGCGAATATCTCCGACTACGTCGTCGTGGTTAACTAGGCGTGGTGCCGCAATCGAGCGTCGCATGCCGTGAGGGCCTTCCCTTGCCTCGCGTAGCGGGCGGGAAATGGCCGCGCTCGACCCCTGGCTGAGGAAGGTTACAAGACTGGGCGCAATACGGAAGAATGGCGCGGCGCGCTGCCCCTCCGCTTTTGCGCGGCCAGACCATGAATCAACGCCACGGCCTGCCATGTCTCCGAGGACTTGTCGAAGAATCGATCGGCGCCGAGCCGGCGGCTGAGCTTCTCGTATTCGGTATTCGCGCGGTTGGTAAGGACCACTTTGACCGCCTCCGGGACGAGGCTGTGCTCCTGCAGCGTCTCCAGCACGTCGAATCCGCTGCCGGAGGCCAGGGCGATGTCGATGAGGATCAGATCCGGCTGCAGGACGGACAGATCCGCGATGGCTGTTTGCGCGTTCGCGCTGCAGCCCACCGACTGCGCCCCCGCCGCGGTGATCACCGAAGCGAGGAGCCGCTGGATGATGGGTGAGTCTTCGACGACGTAGACTTGCAACGGCTTGGGCATTTCGTTCATCACACGCTCGTCGCGTCGACGATCCCGGCATCGAGCCAACCTATTGCCTGAGGCCCGGGTCGCGCAGGTTTCGGTTCCGCGACCGGTCGCAACGACCCCGCGCGGGTGTCACCGGCCGGTTGCGCCATGGCGTTGGGCTCGAGCATCAGCCCGATCCAAACCAGCGCACCAGCGATCGACACGATGTAGAGAATGTCCACCGTGGTGCCTATCGCTGCGAGCCCAACAGCTAACGTCGCCGACCCGATCAGCACATCTACGATAAATCGCCGCCACCGCATAAACCCGGCATTGCCGCTGCTTTTCATGGATGGCCGCCTTCGCGTGATCGAACAGTCGGCCCCAATGTAGGCTACTTGTGCTGCCGTAGCTATCAGCGCTTCGCTGATTTACATGTAGGACAGTTGTAGGACAGCGAGCACCGGCGTTCTATCTGCACATCAAGAAGTTGTACGAGCGGCGAATCCGCGCTTCGGCCAGGAGATGTCCTGGGCTCGTCGTCAACAGACCCGCCGGGCGGTTGCTGTCGATCCAGATCGAGACGTCCACGAGCAATGCGGACTCGGGATAAGAAGGCCGGTTCGTCTGACGGACCGCTTTTGGGCTATTTGCGCTGCGATGCTGACCGACTGCAACCAAGCGGCCCAAAGCATGCACCGGCCACCCGCAGGCCGCCTGACCCGCTTTCGCGGTCCTGGGTGCAGCGAAAGAAAATGGCCCGGTCGAGCGCCGGGCCATCGCCAACGACCTTATGCCGTTGCGGCGATCTTGTGGAAAGTCGAGTTGGCGACCTCGTAGGTTTCAACCCGAGGCGTTCCGTCAACTACCTTCGCCAGGATCTTGTTCACTTCTGCGTAATGCCCGCGCTCATAGTTTTCAGCGTTCTGTTTGTTGTCCCACAAACTCAGACCAAAAGCTTCGGTTCCACCCGGGGCAACGAAGGTGATTTCATCCCGAAACCCGTTCTGTTTTCGAAGCATAGGGATGACGTCCTTTTCCAGCCGCTGGGTAAATTCTTGCGTGCTATTGGGCTTCAACTTCATGGATACGCGACGTGCATACATATCAATCTCCTCAGTTGTCATGGCCAACACTTACCCCTCACGAGAGTTCCGTGATTGCCCGTAACCGACGGCCTAAACCCCGCTGGGTAACGGCAAAAGTTCGATCCGGCTTTTGTTCGGAGGTTCCCGAGCCGCGCATTCGATGAAGGTTCGCGCTTCGGCCTCGATACGTCGCCCTCGCATTGCGCGAGCTCTCACCAACGTCTGATCGCGGCCCATAGAACCGATTCAAGCGAGCACACCCTGTGACGGTGAGTGCAAAGCTCGGTATTCCGATGTGAATGGCCACCCTCCGCCAGAATCGATCGCACATTGCGCGGCGGCAATGCATACGACATCATTTTTCAGCCCTTCGAGGACAGGGACGCTTGGGAGACTTCCTCTCCCATAGGGCCTCAATCGACTCGAGGAGGCGGGCAACGAAGGTGGGAGGCGCACCTACCCCTCGGAGCGGACCAAGGGAATCTTGCACCCCAAGCGATCGGCCCGGGAACTCCAGCCGAGCATGTAACCCTAAGGCATTCAGGGCCACTGCGCCATGCAGCTTAGGTCGTCGCCAATCGGCGACGCTTGCCGGCCCGGAGGAGGAATGCCCGTGCAAGAGATCGATGTCGATGTTGAGTCGAGGCGCACTGCGGCTTTGGCGCTGTGGCGTTACGGCCACGATTACCTGAAAGCGGCCCAGGCGCTGTCCGAGATCAACTCGATCGCCTGCAACGAGTCGCAGGTCCCCTACCATCTCGCCGCGCAGGGTATTGAGTTCGCGCTGAAATCGTTCCTGCGCGCGCGGGGCGTGACGCCCGAGGACCTGAGCGCGCGTATCGGGCACTCGCTGCTCGATGCGTTGCAGGAGGCGATCGCTCGCGATCTGCCGACGCCGCCGGTTGAGGTCGTGCGCGCCATTCAGTTCATCGCGCCGCATCACCGCGACGACCAGTTCCGCTATCTCGCCGCCACCTATGGCGAGTTTCCGGCTCTTGCGCCGTTGCTTGCTGCTGGGACGTGGATACTTGGCCAGATCGCCGCAGAGGTGGTCGCCGATTACTTCGTCTACCACGGCCAGGGCTCCGAGGCGGCAGGGGATGACATGCTCCGGCGACTGCGCGCCGACCTCGACCTGACGGCGAGCAAGATCCCACCGCAGCAGTAACCACGAGCGCGTCGGGAGAGGCTTCTTTCGGGATTCGCGACAGGCTGTTGACGACTAATACTGTTGATCGGGCCAAACTCGGACATTCGAGGAGCCGAATCAGCCGCCACGAACCGGTCATTCAGGGTCTATGGCAGCCCCTGCGCGGGGGCAGGCACGTTCTTGATGACTACGCCGCCTCGCATACAATCGTCACTTGCTCCAGGAACTGCACGTCCTGAATTGCGCGCAGGGCCACACTCAGCGTGGGGCGCACGTCCGAGCCACTATAGTGCCTCTACCTGAGCCACAAATTTCTGCAGCAAGGGTGACGTATTGTCCTTCTTCCAGATGAGGTTAAACGGCAGCCGGACATTCATGTCAACAACTGGGACCAAAGCGACACCTCGGGGACAGTGCCAACGCACGGTTTCGGGTTGCCAAGAGAGCCCAATCCGGCACTGGACAAAACCTAAATTGGTGTCGCGATCCGGTGCCTCCTGAACAATGCGCGGAGCGCTTAGCCCGCCGCGAGAACACTCCTGCATCATTCGATCGTAGAAGGCTGGATTGACCCAGCGGGGGAACCAGACGAACGGAAAGTCCCGAAGATCCCGCAATCGAACTGTTTTTCGCTTCGTTAGCGCATGACCTCTGGGCACTGCCAGGACCATTCGATCCTGTGCGAATTCCCAATGTGCCAAATCCTTGTGCCAGGGTGTGAGACTCGCCGCAAACCCAGCATCCAGTCGGCCGGACAGGATGGCTTCAACCTGATCAACAGTAAGCAGGTGATGCAGCTCCAACGCCGCGTCCGGCTGCCCGCGCCGGAATTCGCGAAAGGAGTCTACAACCACTCCATGCCACGATACCGCAGTGGCAATTCCGATTCGAAGCGTACCAGCTTTGCCATTGGCAATCCGCTCGGCGCGAAGCTTCGCCTCATCGACGTCCTGCAAGATACGTCGCGCGTCGGTCAAAAACAATTTCCCCGCCGCGTTCAATCGAACTCCACGCGGCAATCGGTCGAACAAGGCGAATCCGAGTTCTCTTTCTAGATCGTGAATCTGGCGCGATAAGGCCGGCTGAGCGACGTGGAGCCGCTCCGCCGCCCGCCCGAAATGCTGCTCTTCTCCGACGCCGACGAAATAGCGCAAATGCCGAAGTTCCATCGATACCTACCAGGTATTAGACCTATCAAAAAGATGTCTTGGACGCATGAATTCCATTATTTCACAATCTGCGCCCTAAAGCGGTCGGTCTGAGAGGAGGAAGACTGCACCGTAAGGAGGCCATGGATGAAGGCACTCGTACTTAACGCACTCGGGGGCGGATTTGATTTCGAAGACGTCGACATTGTCGCGCCGATAGGGCGCGAAGTTCTGGTCGAGGTGCAAGCGTCCGGGCTCTGTCACACCGACTTGTTGTTCGCTACTCACGATATTGTTCCAACTCCGGCGGTGTTGGGCCATGAGGTCGCGGGGGTCGTGGCAGAGGTCGGCCCCGATGTCGCGCAATTCCGCGTCGGAGATCACGTCGTGGGTTCTCTCGCACAGTCGTGTGGGGCGTGCGCGCGGTGTCTGTCTGCCCGCTCCTTCCAGTGCCAACATCCGGAGTCGACCTTGCGCCGACCGGCCGATGCGCCACGCCTGAGCCGCAAAGGAAGTCCCTTGTTCCAGGGATTTGGTTTAGGCGGTTTCGCCGAACGGGCACTCATCCACGAGAACCAGCTTGCCGTCGTACCCGAGGAGCTGCCGTTCGCCCAGGCTGCGCTTCTCGGCTGCGGTGTTGTCACAGGCGCCGGCTCCGTTTTGAATACCGCTCGAGTGTGCGCAGGCGAGACCGTCGTGATCTTTGGCGCCGGAGGCGTGGGCT
Source organism: Casimicrobiaceae bacterium (assembly GCA_035939595.1). Classification (GTDB taxonomy): domain Bacteria; phylum Pseudomonadota; class Gammaproteobacteria; order Burkholderiales; family Casimicrobiaceae; genus PALSA-1003. The sequence continues at coordinate 8,484 of DASZFQ010000010.1, read as the reverse complement.
TGAATGCGGTCAGCGGTGCGCGTATCGCTGGCGCGACTCGGATCGTCGTGATCGATGTCCAGTCGAAACGGCTGGAGGCGGCCAAACGGTTCGGCGCGACCGACGTCGTCGACTCCACAAAATCGGAGCCGGTCGAAGCCGTCCGCGAGCTTCTGCGGGGAGGCGTCGATCATGTCTTCGACTTCGTAGGGCTGAAGGCAGTGGCCGAGCAGGGACTCGCCATGCTGGGCGTGGGTGGCGGCCTCTATCTCGTGGGAGTAGCCACACCGGAGGTCAACATCGATCTGAATATTTTTGATGCGATTGGTGGGCAGAAACGGGTCGTTGGCGTGAACTTCGGCTCGACCAACTTCAAGCGCGACATCCCGATGTACGCCGACCTGTACCTCCAAGGCCGGATGAACTTGGACGATCTGGTTTCGAAAACGATTGCGTTGCGCGACGTCAATGAGGGTTACGCGGCGCTTAAGGACGGCTCGCTCAACCGTGTCGTCGTCACATCATTCGGACAGTAGTCACTGAAATAAGGAGAAGCGCCGTGAAAGCAATTGCAGAAAAGGAGACGATCCAGACAATCACCACGCACTACATCGATGGGGGGTTCGTTGAATCCCATGGGCGGGAGGTCATGGATATCATTAGACCCACCGACAGCCAAGTCATCGGCCGCGTCACGCTGGGCGACGAGGAGGATACGCGGCGCGCCATTGCCGCGGCCAAGCGCGCGTTCGCGACTTACGGCCGGACAACGAAGGAAGAACGAGCGAAAATTTTACGCCGGCTGCACCAGGCCGCCTCCGCGCGCATCGACGATCTGACCGATGCCATGGTCGAGGAGTACGGTGGCGTCGTGCAGTTCGCCAGGCCCATCGTGGAGTCTGGCGTCAACGCGTTCCTGGCGTCCGAGAAGGCGCTCCAAGAGCTGCCACTCACACGAAGCTGGGGCAAGACGACGGTCACCTTGGAGCCGGTCGGCGTGGCCGGCCTGATTACGGCGTGGAATGCGAACGCGCTGTTCATTTGTCTCAAGCTGGCCTCGGCCGTCGCCGCCGGCTGTACGGTTGTGATTAAGCCCAGCGAGTTGAGCTCCCTGCAGACAAGGGTGATGGTCGAGGCTCTGCACGAGGCGAATCTCCCAAAGGGACTTTTGAATGTTGTGACGGGCCTCGGCAACGTCGTCGGCGCAGAGCTCGTGCGCAATCCCGACGTCGCCAAGATCTCGTTCACTGGCTCGGTGGCCGTGGGCGAGAAGATCATGCGCGACGGAGCGCAGACCATGAAGCGCGTCACGCTCGAGCTGGGGGGCAAGTCGCCCACCATCCTGCTCGATGATGCTGCGCTCGACCAGGCGATCCCATCGGCCCTTATCATGGCCTTTTTGAACAGCGGTCAAGCGTGCGCTGCTGGGACGCGCCTCCTCGTGCCGAAGAGCCAGCTCGATGCGGTAAAGCGGGGCATGCGCGATGCGATGCGCGCTTTTGCCGTCGGCGATCCGGCTGATCCCAAGACCGCCGTTGGACCGATGGTGTCGCAGAAACAGTACGAACGGGTGCAGTCTTATATCCGCAAGGGCATCGAAGAAGGCGCGGAGGTTCTCGCCGGTGGGGAGGGTCATCCCGAAGGTTTCGAAGCGGGTTACTTCGTGAAGCCCACGGTATTTGTTAACGTGAAAAACGACATGACGATCGCCCAGAAAGAAATTTTCGGCCCCGTGCTGTGTGTCATCGCTTATGACTCCGAGGACGAGGCGATCCGGATCGCCAACGACTCTAAATATGGTCTCCACGCCGCCGTCCTTGGGACCGACCTCCAGCGCGCACGTCGCGTGGCCTCCCAGATCCGGTCCGGGCGCGTCGTGATAAACAACATGACAGATGATCCGCAAGCACCCTGGGGAGGATTCAAATACTCCGGCGTCGGACGCGAATACGGCAGGTACGGGATCGACGCATTTCTCGAAACCCGGGCCATCCTTGAGTCCTAAGGATGCCCCTTTCATGGGCAAGCACCTGACGATCTCTCCCAGCGAGGCGGCGGATCGTCTCGCGATCCGGGAACTCATTGAGGCCTACGCGCATTACGCCGATCGCCGCGATGCGAAGGGTCAGATGGCGCTCTTTACGACGGACACCCACTTCGTGGTGTACATGAACGCTAAGGATCCAAAGCCCTCCCAGGAGCTGCACTCGCGCGAGGCGCTCGCTGCGGTCTTCGCTGACCTGAATCAGTACGACGCCACCACCCACCTTGTTGGACAGAGCACGATCTTCACGTTAACGAACGACCGAGGCACCGGGGAAGCTTACTGCCTGGCGCATCACGTTACGGTCAAAGATGGGAATCGACGGTTGATGCTGGCGTCGCTCCGCTACCTCGACACGTTCGTGAAGATCGACGGCGCGTGGCTGTTTGCGGAACGCCTGCTCTACGTCGATTGGATGGAGGAGCGCGCATTGTCATGACAACGGACTAACTTGATGGCTTCAATAAGCGCTCTCGCGGCGCCTCGGGGCCGCGCGTGAACGTTACGACGGCGGCCCAAAAACGCTATCGGACGCCGCGGCCTATCCGAAGAGCGCATCACCTTAGTCGGTGGCAGTCACGAGTGGCTCGATCCTAGTTTACTACCCGCAGACGCGCTCCGAGCCGCAGACCTCGCAGCCATTTCCGAGCAAGACAGCCGGCGCGACAAGCTATCATAATTACCAACGCCGATGGCTCGGTGGATCTACTTCGGCTCGCCGCGCCAGTCGGCAAGGACGCGAACTGGATCCAGATCGGTCCAGGTGAGGGATGGTTCGCGTACTTCCGGCTATACGGCCCCGCTGGAGCCGTGCTTCGACAAGACGTGAGGGTCCGGGAAGATCGAGGAGGTGAAGTAGTAGGCGACCGTGAAAGGGCTGGCGCGCGCAGTCTGTGCCCTAAGGGGCTCACTTGAGCAAGGCAACCTGAGCTGCGCAACCGCAACCGGCGAAAAGGGCGTCAGAGTCAAATTCAATTCTTCCTGGAGATGCCGATGGATCCGGCCCTGTTGAGCGCTTTGTCGGCGATCCTGGGATCGCTCGCCGGTGGATCGGCCAGCGTCGGCGCCGCCTGGGTGACGCAGAGGGCGCACACCACCCGCGAGTTGATGACATCCGAGATTCGGAAACGGGAGAGTGTCTACGGCGAATTCATCGCCGAATGCTCCAAACTTCTGATCGACGCGATGGACCACACATTCGACACACCATCAAAGCTATTGGACGTGTACGCCATCGAAAACCGCATTCGCTTGACCTCGACGGATGAAGTACTGATGGCAGCGGAGCAAACAATAGTGAGCATCGTTAGGCAGTATCTCGAACCCACCCTTACAAACGATGCGATCCGTGAACGTGCGTTGGCTTACACGAGAGATCACCTGGCGGTGGAGGACCCGATCAAGCCGTTCGCCGAAGCCTGTCGAAGGGAACTTGCTGCGCTTCGAAAGTTGCTTTAAGTATGAGGCTCCGCCTGGGTCTTTCTAGTCCCCGTGCTCGGGCCCGGAAGCGGACTGCTTCTAGCGTAGCCGTTGGTCTGCTTGGGTCGTTCACGCTCATCGGCTCGCCGGTGCTGAGCGGCGGCTCCACGATCCACAGCGGACCTTGACGCATGACCGGCTGCTGTATGTCCTTCAGCAGCCGCTCGAACGAATCGCGTCAATGCCGGCGACCGGCCACAAGCGGCCTTGGAGCGAAGTCGCCGATAGCGGTCGTTCGTTGGCGATGCCGACGCTTTGCAGACGTTCGCGCCTCGCGGCCGCCGTGCAATTCAGATTCCGGATTACTCCGGCAACCCAGCCTTGCGCGACGCTGGAATAAGTTTGGCTTCATACCACTGCTTGTACGCCGCAGGGTACGAAGAACTTGGCTTCTCCCGCGCCAAAAGTCTGAAATTGGGAGCTATTTGACGCAGGTTTGCGGTCGCAGCACGCGCATTGGCTTCATCACCCTTTAACGCATATGCCATCGCCAGGAAGGCGTTTGTTGAAAGGAGCAACGCAGATCTTTCCAAAGACTTTTGTAACCAATCAATGGCGGCAGCGTTATCACCAAGCATGAAATATGCACGACCCATACTATTCAGAACCACTTCATCTGGACGTTTGGGATCCAGATTGATTGCCTGAGTCAGTAGTTCGATTGCCTTTGTTGGTTGCCCTCCAGTGAGGAACATAGTGGCAAGGGTGTTGTACGCCAATGGATCCTTTGGCTCAAGCGAGAGCCTCGTCGTGGCCGCACGCAGAGCACCCTCATAGTCATCATGATCGAGGGCATACAACAAAATGGCCACGTACAGGCGGGGATTGTCTGGGTCGAGCGCCTTGGCCTTCATAGCGAGGCCGTGCCCCTCGGCATACTTCCTCTCCTTTTCGCTTTCATCCAATTGAGATCCGAAATTGGACGATTCAAGCACAAGGGTGGCGGCTAATTCGGCCATCGCGTTGGAGTTCATCGGCTCCAGCGTCAGCACTTGACGGTACAAGTCCTCGATCTGCTGCCAGTTTTTCAGCGATTGAGGTTTCAGCAACAAGGCTCTGGCACGTAACATCAGGTCGGCTGCTTTCGGGTTGCTCTTGCGAGTTTCGCTCTCGCGAGCCGCTACGATGACAATCTCGCGTCCAATGCTATTGCCAATGCGCGCAGTGACTTGGTCCTGCAGCGCAAACAGATCGGACTGATCACCCTCGAAGGTATCCGACCACAGTTGGGCGTGCGAGGTCGCGTCCGCGAGCTGGGCGTTGATGCGAATCATAGTGCCGTTGCGTTGGACGCTGCCCTGCAAGACGAAATGCACGCCAAGCTCCTCGGCGACCTGCTGCGCTGTTAACAACTTGTCCTTGTAGGCGAAGGCGGTTGCGGCGTTGACAATGAAGGCGTCTCGAATCCGGGATAGGTCTGCCGTCAGACTGGCGGTCAGCCCGTCGGCGACGTAGGCTTGGTTGGGGTCGCCAGTGAGATTCCGGAAAGGCAGCACCATAACGGACAGGGCGCTCGCAGCAACGGGCGCTTGGGTCGACGCAGGTAGAGGTACGCCTTTCTTGACCGTGTGATAGGTGCTCCAGTAGCCAGCCAATCCACTTAGCACCGCGCCAACGCTGGCGATAGTCACGATTGTTTGCCAAACAGTTGGTAACTGGACAAGCGCCAGAGCAACAAGGGCTAGGATGACAACGGCAGCAACCGCAATAGGCCACCTGAAGCGTATGAGCTGTCCCCAAAGCTTTTCCCATCGACTGGCAGCGAGTTTCGCTACCGGAGCAGGGGAAGATGCATCTTCCGGCGGGGCGGAGTCGGTCATCTCGGTGCCAACCCTCGTCTGATGCGGGCTTGGAACGACGCCAAGTGTAACCCGCACGCCGAGTGGCGGCTATTTGCGACCTTGGCTCTGGCAGCTTGCGTCACTCCTTACCGAGGTGGATCATTTTGATTGACACAAGTCTCGGGTGGCTGAGTGGAGGGCCTGCCTATATGACGAAGTTGATCACTATGTTGATCGCGGGCGCGTTCGCACTCGGTTCGGTCGCCGCGCCGGCCGCTGACGAAGACAACCCGGCGTACAAGATGGGCATGGCCTCGCAGAGGCAGCACGATCTGCAGTTACAGGAGGCTAAGGCGCATAACAATTCTCCCGTCACGCCTGAAGAATCTAAGGCGATCAAAGAGGCCGCTGTGAAGGCGAGGGCTGCCTATGCCCGGATGACCCCGGAAGAAAAAGCCATATACAAGAATGGCATGAGCGAGCAGAGACACCTTGATCTGCTGACAGAAAAGGCTCAGAGCTGGTCAGAACCGGGCATACACAACTGGACGGTCGAAGACGCCCACCGCCAAGATAACGAGCTGAGCACCGCGAAGCCGAAGCCCTTACCATCCCGATAGCGGACTCACGCGGGAACGGCTGCTTAAAGGAAACACCTTCGGCAGAAACTTAGCCAAAAGCGGCTGCACAGCCAAATCGCTGAAAGCAGTCGTTCGACGTGCTATCGGCCCAACTGCAGACGTTGACAAGTCGTCATACGAGCCGCCGAGACTCTTCGGGTTAGTGTTCGCGGTACCGCTTCGAAATCCACACCTGGCGCGGAGCTATCTTGGTCAATGCGACCCACAATCAACCATCATGCAGACAGTTCCGAACGAGTTATTACTTGAGAGTGCGACGGAACACCCGCGCATGCCGATCCGAATCGGAATCAGAGTAGAAATACTGGCCGGCGTTCTTGAACCAGAACTGACAGCGAGGAGGAAGGACCAGCTGGGGCGCAGCATTACCGATCTGCATACTCGTACATACCCTTCCATTGTCGTCAGTCGTCCACGCACCGCGTATCGGCTGAGGAGAGACGAAAGTTGGGGGATAGGCGCCTGTTCCCTGAATCTCGCCGTTGTTTGCGTACATGAGTTCGAGGTTCCCACTCCCTGATGGAGCAAGGCCAACGATCACACGCTGAACCAGCTCCTCTTTAAATTCTTCGACAGATAACTTCTTGGCCCCAGCGTCGAGCAGCTCCCCGAGGTTGCTTTGAGCTGCGGCGAACGGGGCCCAAAGAACGAGGATCATTCCCAGTCGCAGCTTCGCAGATAGGGTCATGGTTCCCTGTTGACGAAAGAGACCAGCGATCAGCACGGCGCAATCCACCGCGCCTACAAGAGTGCGCCGGAATTTTCTGCCCTGCGTCGATGCGAGCCGCATAATTACGGTCCCTTGGTCGCGGTCGATGCCACTGAGTGTTGACATTGGTCTATTGAACAACATCGTCCGCCAGCACCAGGAGCGTCGGGGGAAACTGAAGCCCGAGGGCCTTGGCGGTCGGAAGGTTGACGACCAACTCGAAGATCGTCGGCCGCTCGACGGGAAGATCAGAGGGCTTCGCGCCCTTCAGGATCTTGTCAACGTAGTACGCGGCACGCCTCCGGTGGGCCGGAAGACCCGCACCGAAGGACATGAGCGCCCCCGCGTCCACGTATTCCTTCAGCGGGGCCATCGTCGGCAAGCGCAACTTCAACGCGAAATCGGCGATCGGCTTTGCGTACTCAAGGGTCACGCTGTCCCAGCAGGTCGCGAGCCCGTCGGGCGGCTGCTTGGTGACATCGGCGAACGCGCGCTCCAGCGCTTTAGCATCGCCCACCCCTACAGAGCGGAGCTCCAAGCCCATCGTCTTGGCCGTGGCCTGGATTTCGGCCAAGCACGATGCGTTGCCAGGATTTGCGGGGTTCCAAAGCACGACCAGGCGAGACAGCTTGGGAACAACCTGCTTGAGCAGCCCGAGACGTTTTTGCCACAACTCTTCGCTGATGGCCTCTATGCCCGTAACGTTTCCTCCGGGCCGCCCCAGGCTCGCTACCCATCCGGCTTTGACGGGGTCCGATCCGAACTCCGTAGCAACGATGGGAATGACATTGGTCGCACGCGTGGCGGCAAGAGCAGCCGCATCGCCGGACGTGACGATAACGTCGACCTTCAGGCGCACCAACTCAGTCGCTAATTCGGGGAGTCGTTCGGCATTGCCGCCCGCGTACCGATACTCGATAACGAGGTTCTGCCCGTTGATATAGCCAAGATCGCGCAGACCCTGCTGGAAATCACTAAGGCTTTGATTGGTGCCGGAAGCAGCGCCTTGCCCGAGCCAACCGATCCGGTGCACTGTCGTCGCCGGTGGCGCAGCGTCGAGAACGGTTGCGCCGAGGACACCCAGGGCAACCGCGACTACATATGCTGCTATTCTTCGACGCACAGCGGTCTCCCCCACGTCGCCGCTATTGCTTGACATACTACCTCACGGACCCGGGCGGGTCACCCGATGCTTACCGATGTTTCGAGGAGCCATGCGTAGCCCAAAATAGTACCTCCGCGATCTCGACCTCGAAGGTCCGTTCTTGAGCCGGTCGCCGAACTCCGCGAATGGCCGGTTTCCACAGCGCGACAGTCAGCAACGGGTCGGGCACGGTCAAACGCTCTGCCGACCCGAACGGCGGCACTGCGAGCGACCCCGGCCGTTCGCGTATCGGTGACCGATGTGCGCCAATCAGCGGCCGCTCCGTCGAATCGCATCAATGCCGGCGACCGGCCATCAACGGTCGGTCGAAGTGTGCAGAAGAGCTTCCGCAAGAGCGGACACTGAATCGCGGTGCACCACCGTACCACCGCAGGCGCTATTTCCCGCAATGATGCCTCACGGACGCCGGGACGATATTGAGAACCTCGCTAAGGGAGCGCTACTTCTTGAAGCGAAAATTCGCAAGGTCGTAGTCCTGCATCACGTAGCTCTTCGTCTCGACGCGCATCTTGTTGGCATGCTTCGCCTGCATTTCGCCGCCCGCAGCGACGAAGTCGTCGTAGCCAATGATCTCTACCCGGATGAATCCCTTCTGGATGTCAGTGTGGATCGCACCACCCGCTTCCTGCGCCGTAGAGCCCTTGCGAATCAACCATGCGCGGTTCTCCGAGCCGCCGACCGTGAGA
>DASZFQ010000009.1:0-11460 GCA_035939595.1 Casimicrobiaceae bacterium | reverse complement strand
AACCCGGGATGCCACACCGTGATCAACTTCGGCGCGGTCGGGTCGGTGGTGTCGACGGCGTAATACTGTCCCCCGTTGGTCCTGAGGTCGCCGCCGTAGTAGGTCAGTCCGTCAGGCGCCCACGATCCCTCGTGACCGATCACGGGATCGGGTGTACCGGTGCTGCCATCCGCCTTACCGACCGCGATCGTAGCCAGCAACTGCGGCGAGTCGCAGCCGCCAGACAGGTCGTAGATGTCGACCTCGGGCCCGCCACCGCCGTTGTGGCCGTTGTCCGCGCCGAGGAGCTGGCGCCGCTCGTTGACTTTCAGCGACTCCCACGGGTCGAGCATCGATATGGTGGCGAGATAACCCTTCGGAGTCGGGTTGGCGTTGTCGGTAATGTCGATGACGGGGACCCCCACGTGAGTCCGGCCTGCGGTTGTGAACGCCGTGCCGTGATAGGCGCAAACGGTCTGGTCGTGCTTGCCGTTCCTGCCGTCTTCATCCTTGTTGCTATCCCCTTTCTTATCCCCATTCCCACTCGGGCTTCTATACTCGGCGCTCTGCCAGTTCGCGCCGTCGCCCTTGCTTTGGCCGACCAGCTCCAGGTTGCAATTGAAACCCTGGAAGCCGGCCGCACGCAAAGCCGCCGGCACCTGCCCCTGCAACGCCGTTTCCGGATGATCGCCAAAGCCGCATACGGCTTTCGGTACCGTGAGCGGAGGAGGCTTAGGCTTGTCCCCAGGCTTATCGTTGTCGGCAGCGCCCAATCCAGACAGTGCGCAACACGACAGCGCGATCAGGACCGACGTCGCCTGCTTGACGTAACAGCTCTGCAGTGACCTCTTGCTCATGGATTCCTCCTCAACCTAGGACGTAAGACACGCTATTCAGCGCCGTATTGTCCTTATTTTTGTACGGACATCTATACTACGCGCGGCCAATCGGTCAGGTAAATTAGACGAAAGTCGAATGCTCGCCAGACAGACAATGTAGGCGCAACGCCCGGCACGAGCCTAGCTCGTACATCTCCCAGAACGGATCCGGCAGGTCTCGGAAATTCGCTTGACGGATGGAGTCGGAACCCAGCGTAAAGTAGGATCTTGGTGGAGCGCCCATGAAGCAATTCCGACTCTTGCTGCTTGCCGGACTGCTGGCCGCCGGCGCCGAGGCAGGGGCATTCGAAAGCGACGTGCACTACGGCTTAACCCAGTGGCTGGCGCTCAAGGCAGGCTTCGAACCACGGACTGCGGAGACGATCGCAGTCGGCGACAACCGCGTCGATTCCGGCGACATGCAGTTCGTGGATCTCGTGTTCATGTACGCGTGCGTAGGCAAGGACGATGTCGGATCGCGGCGCGCGGGAGAGCACGACTACCCATCCGCCGTTATCGCACCCGCGGCCCCGGATGCGCGCGTCGTCCTGCCGGGCGGCGAGGCTGCGCGAAAGGCGGCGCTGGGTGCGGTCAAGGTCCCGCCGGATCAGGCAGCGTATCGGCTGCTCAAGCTCGGCGAAGCGTTGCATATCCTGCAGGACTCGTGGTCGCACCAGGGTACGCCGGGCATTCCGGAACCCGCGGACGGGTCGTTTGCGTGCGACCCGACGCGTGCATGGGGCCACCCGAAAGCGCGCGGCGGCTGGAATTCGCACAAGGCCGATTTGACGATGTACTGGCCCGCCGATACCATCGCGATGGCCAAGGCTACCTACGATGTGCTGACGCAATACCCCGCCGTTTCGGGCGCGAAGCGAACGCCGCGCAATTGGGAAGAAATCCGTCCGGCGCTCGACCGTTTCGTCGCGGCGTCGACCAAGAGCGAAAAAAGGCGCTGGTTCGCCTCCCAGGGCATGGATGACGTGAGCTTCCTGGAAGGAATCAGCTTGAGGGACGGCGCGCAGCCCTTCGAGCTTCGTTGGCCAGGACGAAAGCTTCCACCGCTCGGCTCCTCGCAGTCGCGACAGCACTACGTCCAGGCTGACCTGCTGGATTTCTTCAATCGATTCTTCGCGCGGTGGGTGTCGAGCACCGATTTCGAAGCGATGGCGACCGAGTTCGGTCCGAACACATCGCCGCATGACGCCAATTCCCGAAGCGCAGTTCCCAAGCAGATCGCAACAGCTGAGCTCGCAACACGTCTCAAGGTGTGGCGGCTGCGGGACCACGGGCGAATCGCGAACATCGCCCACTCGGTCCAGCCGCTGACTGCGCGCGAACGCGCAACAGTCGACGCCGTCGCGAAGGAGCCGAACGCGTACGCTCACTTTGATCGGTCGGCCGACGCCTTCTTTCCCTTGCTGCCGCGCGGCAACGATGCATCGCCATTGCTGCCTTTCTTCGTCGCGCCGATAGGCACACCGGGGGGAAATCCCACAGCCGTTGCCGTGACGAAGTTCCGCCATCTCCCTTACGACACGGTCGCTGTCGTTGCCGAACAAGTCGGCGGCCGTTGGCGCGTTGTATCGATCGATTCGACGGTCGATCACTAGGTCACGAGCAACGCGCATTACTGGCCTGCCGCGTCCGGGTTGCCACGAGAGGCATGCAATATGCCTTCCCGTACTGCAGCAGTTTCAGGAGATCGACAAGCACCGCGCCGTTGGCGACGGCTATCGGCATCGGCAATTTCGCCAACGAGATGTCGGCGCTAAACGTGGGCGAACGGTGGACCGCCGCGCTTTGACGACCAGGCCATCATCGAAGGTATCAGTCCGGCCCACGGCGTGCGCTGACAGTCGGGGCCCTCTTTTTTGACTACGGGCTAGACGGCCGGCCCTCGTCCATGTCAACGGCCATATCGAAGACGAGATTAACAAAGTGCAGGTGAGCCAGCAGCATGCGCAGCCGATGCAGCTTTTCTGGAATTGCGGTGCCGTAATCGGGACGCGATCGGAAGCTGGGTCGAGCTCACCGCAGACGGTGTCACACAATCGGCAGACGGTCGCGCCCACGCGAGGCTATCTGTCACAGGTCGAGCGCACCCTGACCTTCGGCCTCGGTAAGGCTGTGCGCGTGGACAAGCTGGTGATTCACTGGACCGACGGGACGATGCAAGATGTCGCGGTGGGAGAAGTCGATCACGCGATCCACATCAGGAAGCCGGAGAACCGCCTGTAAGCCGTGCCGCCGCGGGGCTGCGAGGTTGGAACGCGGGGTCTCCCGCGGGCCAACCCTCGCGCGATGGCTGGTGGCGCTGGTAGAGGAGCAGATTTCGCGTAAGAAACGACTTGTCTACCGGGGCACCGGAGCGTTCGTAACCGATGATCGTCTCCTGCTGCAACTTGACCGCTTCGGTGAAGTTTCCTGTCTCGGCAAAAGCCATCGCGTAGGTTTGACCCACAGCGAGACTGCGGGTTGACTCGAATAGCGCCTTGGAGAGCGTCAGCGCACGCGCGCCATCGCGTACTTTGGGATCAGCCGTCGTAGCAAGGAGACGTGCGAGCGCATTGATGATCTCGGCGTTCTGCGGCTGCGACGCCAGCGCCGCTTCCAGAACCTTGCGCGCCTCGCCTTGGCGTCGCGCCTGCACGAGTGCCATGGCCAGCGAAAGTTGCATCCTCGACGAATCGGGCGATCGATCCAGCGCCTGCCGATAAAGCTGCGCGGCTTCCGTAGCCGATCCGGTGCGCATTTTCGCGTCGGCAAGGTACACACGCGCCTGAAGATTGTCGGGATCGTGCTGCAGCGCGGACTCATACTGCTCGATCGCGAGCTTGTCGAGACCCTGGCGATCGTAGACGACACCCAGGCTGAAATGGACGAGGCCGTTGGTATCGTCCATGCGCAGAGACTCCGCGAGGCGCTCCTGGGCTTCCTTGATACGGCCGAGATTTGCCAGCGAGATACCGAGATTCGCGATGGCTTCGGCGTTGGTCGGGTCGGACGCCACTGCGGCACGATATGCCTGTTCAGCGAGGTCGAACCGCCCTTCTTTCCCGTAGCGCTGCCCGCGTCGCAATAGAACGCGCGATACCACGACCTTGGAGCTTAGAAGGTCGACGACAGGATCCGCCACGCCCGGTTCGTCACCGTTGGGCGCGTAATGCGCAAGGTTGGCCTCCGCCTTCGCCGTGTCGCCCAGACCGCGGTATGCCATGGCGAGCGGTTGCCGCAGCCGGGTGGCTGCCGGCGACAGCTTGAGCGCTTCTTCGAGCCGATCAACGGCTTCCGTGTAGCGCCCCCTTGCTAAGGCGATCTTCCCGAGCCCAGCGAGTGCCGCCGCTCGTGCGTCTTTGTACGACTGCACCCGGTCGTACATCACGCTGGCCTTGTCGAGATCGCCGGTCAAGAAATAGAGCTGTCCGAGGTAAATCTGCGTCGGCACGTCGTTTTCGTCGATCTTGCGTACGACCTCGAACATCTCGATCGCCTCGGGCAAGCGGCTCGAGTCGGCGTACAGGTGCGCGAGCAGGTACGGCCAACGCTTGTCGCGCGGCGCGAGGTGGTACGCGTTGAGGTAGGCGACTTCGGCCGGCATCGCCAAGTCCTGCGCGTGATAGTTCATCGCAAGCTCGCCGTACGCATTGCCGAGCTCTGCGTTGGACGGTTTGTGCTCGGCGACGCGATCGAACTCGGCTTGTGCCGCGGCGAGCCGGCTGCGAACCGCCGGCTCGAGCTTGCTGGTATCGGTTGCGGGTATCGGGGTCAGCTCGGGCCGCTTCTTGTCGCAGGCAACGACGGCGATGGCGACCAGAATGATAGCCACGAGCCGCCGCAGCATCGTGTCAGACCAAGGATTCATCGCGGCATCTCTTTGAGGCCAGCGCCTTCCACCAGCGTCGTGTAGCGCCGCAAGGGAGGAATTGGGAACGCTTCATTGCGACCGTCCGGCCAATGTATGGTCAGGCCCTCGATATCGACCGCATCGCCGAGGCCGACGAGCAGCCGTGGATCGCTCGACGAGAGATAGCTGCCATCGGCGTGGACACGGCGCCAGATCGTTGGTGCAGCTTTGCGCTTAAGCTCCAGCTTCGCGCCATAGGCGTCGCGTTTGCCCGTCACCAGACGCAGGCCCAGCCAGGGGTGGGAACTGCCGACCTTGTTGAGGAAAACTCGCACCGGACCATTGTTGTTGGCGACCACGAAGTCGATGCCGCCATCGTTGTCGAGATCACCCACGGCAAGTCCGCGCCCGACCTCGGAGAGCGCAAACGCCGGTCCGGCCACCGCAGTCATCTCCTCGAAGCGTCCATTGCCCAGGTTGCGGAACAATTGCTTCTTCTGGTGCAGCGGTAGTGGGTCGTGCGCTTGCACCTGCTCTTCGATGACGTGCACCGCGCCATTCGCGATGACGATATCCAACCAGCCATCGTTGTCGTAGTCGATGAACGCCGTGCCGAACCCGGTGTACGGTGTCGTCGCCGCATAAAGGCCGGCGGCGGCGCTGCGATCCTGGAATTGTCCTTGGCCGAGATTGACGAACAGCGTCGCCTTCTCGTGCGTGAGGTGCGTGACGAAGATGTCTTCGTTGCCGTCGCCTTTATAATCCGCGATGTCGACGCCCATGCCCGCCTCCGGGGCACCGTCCGCGTTGACAGCCGCGCCGCGAATCTCGGCCTCATTGCGAAAGGTGCCGTTCCGCTGATTGATCCAGAGTTGATTGGGGTTGCCGTCATTGGCAACGTAGATATCGGGCCAGCCGTCGCCATTTAGATCCGCGGCAATGACGCCCAAGCCGTTGCCGTAGGCGCCGGTAATTCCGGATTTGACCGATACGTTCTCGAACGTTCCGTCGCCCCGATTATGATACAAGATGCTAGGAACCGACCCGTAGGTGTTCGGCGCACAGTAATCACGGGCACTCGTATAGTTGTAACACTTCTTGTTGTTGGCGAGGGTAAAGTTGACGTAGTTCGCGACGTAGAGATCGAGGAAGCCATCGCGATCGTAGTCGACAAAGCTCGCGCTCGCTCCCCAGTGGCCATCGCCGGCGACTCCGGCCTTGTCGGTCACGTCGGTAAAGGTGCCATCACCGTTGTTGTGAAACAGCTGATTGGGTGCACCGAAATGCGTGATGAATACGTCGACGAATCCATCGTTGTCGAAATCGCCTACGGCGATTCCCATGCCATAACCGCGGGAGCAAAGCTTGGACTTCTTCGTGACATCGGTAAACTTTAGCGTTCGCGTGCCATCGTCATTGACGACGAGATCGTTGTGAAACAGACGCGCCGAACACTCCGGTGATGCAGCCGTCGACTTTCCAGGAACGAGAGGCGCTCCCTGCAGGACAAGCACATCCAGTCTGCCATCGTTATCATAATCGAGCAGTGCGATTCCCGGGCCGATGATTTCAGAAAAATAGAACTCACCGCTCATTCCATTGATGTGCGTGAACTTGAGACCCGTCGCTTCAGTTGCATCGACGAATATCTCGGGCGGCGACTGCGGCTTTGCTTGCGCGGCATCGCCAGCGTGGCGACCGCACGCCGCAAGCGCTGTCGCGATCGCAATTGTTGCGACAAGCCGCTGTACAGACATTTCTTTCTGGGAGGGAGCGCGACGATGAGGCAACGTCGCCATATTATAGGACACAAGATCCTCTTATCCTCGCATCCGCGCGAGACGGTGGACAAAAGCGGAGCTTCCGCCGTAGGCTATTCGAAGGTTTAGCTGAAGCTGCCTGTGCCTTATTCCGAACGCGATACAGGGCAACGACACGGAAGAGCACGATGCTGACGAGTCGGACCCTATTGTTCTTGATTTCCACCGGGTACGTCGCCTTGCTCTTTGGCATCGCGTACTTCGGCGATCGACAGGCTCGTCTCGCGGGCGCCCCGTCCCGGAAGCCGTGGATCTACAGCCTTGCGCTGGGCGTGTACTGCACGTCCTGGACCTTCTACGGGGCGGTGGGGCGCGTGGCAACCGGCGGTTGGGACTTCTTGCCGATATATCTCGGACCCATTCTAGTCTTTGTGCTAGGTGCGCCACTCCTCACGCGCATCGTGCGGATCTCCAAGCGCCACAACATCACTTCGATCGCCGATTTCGTTGGGGCCCGCTACGGGCGCCATCAGCCTATCGCGATGCTCATCACTGGCGTCGCCGTGCTCGGCGTCCTTCCCTACGTCGCACTGCAGCTCAAGGCCGTTGCCTTTGGCTTCGATGTCTTGTCCAGCCACGCAGGGGCGGATGCCTCGTTCTTCGTCGACAACGCGGCCCTGATCGCGCTGCTCCTCGCCGCGTTTTCGATCCTGTTCGGAACACGGGAGGTCGTGAGTAGCGAGAACCACCACGGCATGGTGCTTGCGATCGCTTTCGAATCCGTGGTGAAGCTGATTGCTTTTCTCGCGGTCGGGGTGTACGCGGTATATGGGTTGCGCAATGGCTTCATCGACTCGTATGCGCGAGCAGTGGATCTGCCGCAATTGCGCGAGCCTATCAACGATGCAGCGTGGCGTTTGGGTTTCGTCGCCCAGACGATCCTGGCCGGCGTGGCGATTTTCTGCCTGCCGCGGCAGTTCCACGTGACGGTCGTCGAGAACACGGCCCTGACCGACATTCGTACCGCCCGTTGGGTCTTCCCGGCGTATCTCGCGCTGATCACCATCTTCGTGGTTCCAATCGCCGCAGCGGGTCTTGAGCGCTTCGGCGCGTCCGGTGTGGCGGCGGACACGTTCGTGCTGGCGATCCCGCTTGCGAACGGACGTCACGGGCTCGCGCTGGCGGCGTACCTTGGCGGGTTTTCGGCGGCGACCGGCATGGTCATCGTGGAGACGATCGCGCTGTCCACGATGTTGTGCAACGAAGTCGTGATGCCGGTGCTGCTGCGTTCGGGCCGGATCAACCAGCGTCGCGGGCAGGATGTTTCCGGTTTGATCAAGGCAATCCGCCGCGTCGCGATCGTCCTGATCGTAGCGCTGGCGTATCTGTATTATCGATTTTTCACCGCGCCAGGCACGCTCGCGCAGATCGGCTTGCTTTCGTTCGCCGCCGTGGCCCAGTTCGCGCCAAGCATCGTGGGCGGCGTCTATTGGAAGCGGGGACGGTATCAAGGGGTCATGGCAGGACTGTCCGTCGGCTCGTTGGTTTGGATGTATACGCTACTTCTGCCGGAGTTGCTGTCTGCTGCGGGCCCGTCGGCCCTTGTTAGGGATGGCCCCTTAGGGCTTGCTTGGTTGAAGCCTCATGCATTGTTCGGCGTGAGCACTTTGGACCCAATCACGCATGGCATACTGTGGAGCTTGACGCTCAACGTGCTGGCTTACGTCGGCGTGTCGATACTTGCCGCGCCGGGCTTGCGCGAGCGAGTACGGGCAGCGCGTTTTCTAGATCAAGCCAGCGAGGCACAGCCACCGCAACACAGCGTGCCGCGAATTTCCGCCACGGTTGGGGACCTCCAGGAGCTGCTCGACCGATTCGTCGGCCAGGAACGCGCCCGCAGCCTGTTGACCGAGTACGCCGCCAACTCCGGGCGAGTCCTGCCACCAAACGAACGGGCGGATCCGGAGCTGTTGCGCTTCACCGAGCGTCTCCTCGCTGGTGCGCTTGGCGCGGCTAGCGCGCGTTTGGTCATGGCGTCGATGCTGCGCGGGCGCGACATGCAGCTCGAAGATGTGGTGCGTCTGCTCGACGAGACCTCGCACGTCATCCAGTTCAACCGCGAGCTTCTGCGCGCCACCCTGGAGCATTTGCCGCAAGGAGTCAGTGTAGTCGACGCGGAGCTGCGGTTGGTGGCGTGGAATCCGCGTTATCTCGAACTGTTCCATTATCCACCGAGCCTGGTGACGGTAGGCCGGCCGATCGAAGAGCTGATGCGCTACAACGCCTCACAGGGTCTGCTGGGCGGCGGCAATCTCGAAGCCGCGGTGCGTCGGCGCCTGGCGCACATGCGCGCGGGACATGCCCACTCGCACGAGCGAGAGCTGCCGGATGGAACGGTGCTCGAAATCCTGGGCAATCCCATGCCCGGCGGCGGCTTCGTCACTAGCTACTCCGATGTCACCGCGCACAAACGCACCGCACGCGCGCTGCTCGAGTCCAACGAAATGCTGGAGGTCCGTGTCGCGCAGCGCACGCATGAATTAACGATGCTCAACGCGGCACTCGCCAAAGCGAAAGCGGATGCGGACCGTGCGAACTATTCGAAGACACGGTTTCTCGCGGCGGCATCGCACGACTTGGTTCAGCCGATTACCGCGGCGCGGCTGTTCATGTCCTCGATTGACCGAAGCGATGTCCCGCAGCCCCCATCGGCACTGATCGTACAGGCTGAAAATGCACTCACGACTGCAGAGGGATTGCTCGCCGGCTTGCTCGACATTTCCCGGCTTGATGCCGGTGCCGAAGAAGTGCGGCTAGAACACTTCGAGCTCGCGACTCTGCTCGAGCCGCTGGCCGCCGAGTTCAAGGTGCTCGCCAGGGATCGTGGTCTGATGCTGCGCTTGGCGAATTGCCGACAGGTCGTGTATTCGGATGCGCGTCTGCTGCGACGTGTGCTGCAAAATTTCCTGTCCAACGGAGTGCGCTACACACGCAAGGGCCGGGTGCTAATTGGCTGTCGGAGGGGGCGTCAGTCCATACGCATCGAAGTCTGGGATTCCGGCCCAGGCATTCCGCCTGACAAACAGGCAGAGATATTCGAGGAATTCCGCCGCCTGGACACACAGGGTGCAGGCGGAGAGCGTGGATTAGGCTTGGGCCTTACCATTGCGGAGCGGATCGCCCGCGTACTCGGCCACCCCTTGTCCCTGCGCTCGTGGCCGGGCCGCGGCAGTGTGTTCGCCATTACGGTTCCGTTGGGCGACCGTGGCGCGATTTCGCCCCCGGCCCGGGTTTCTGCAGCGTATGGCCCGGACCGCATGGCGGGGTCGGTCGTCATGTGCCTTGAAAACGAGCCGGCGGTTCTGTTTGGTCTCCAGACAATGTTGTGCGAGTGGGGGTGCGAAGTCCTAGCTGTACGCGACCGCGAGTCCGCCTTAGCGTCCCTCAGTTCGACGCGCGTCGTGCCGCATCTGCTGCTCGTTGACTATCATCTCGATGGCGGCATCAGCGGCATCGTCGTCGCGAAAGAACTCCAGGCGCAGTGGGGCGGTGAAATTCCGAGCATTATCATCACGGCTGACCATACGCAGGACGCCAAGCGGGCGGCCAATGCGCAGGGCTATCAGGTGCTTCCGAAGCCTATCAAGCCGGCAGCGCTGCGCGCGCTCATGAACCGCATGCTCGCCTAAGGGGCAGCCGTCGATGACCCTACTCCGACGCGTTGGCGAAAGCACTCTAGTCTGAGTTCGTGTCGTAGTTCTCCATGCGAAACAGCCGTTGCGCCAGCAACGCTGCCTGCGTGCGGCGCTCGAGACCTAGCTTTCGCAGGATTACCGTCACGTGGGCTTTCACCGTGGCTTCGGAAACGCCCAAATCGACGGCAACGTCCTTGTTCGCATATCCATCGGCGAGCAGCAACAGTACGCGAAGCTGCTGCGGTGTAAGGCTCGAAACCTGTCGCGCCACCTCGCGATCGCGCCTCGTGCCGTCAGCGTTAGGTTCGGCGTAACCCTGCGGAAGCGCAACCTTCCCGTCCAACAAAGCGCGCAGCATCGTGCCGATGGTCTCGATGCTCGCCGACTTTGGAATGAACCCCGAGGCGCCGAAATCCAGTGCTCTGCGCACGACCGGAGGCTGCTCGGATGCAGAGACCACCGCGATAGGTATGCAAGGATATTGCGCCCGCAGCTGGGTCAGCGCGGAAAAGCCGCGTGCACCGGGCATGCGGAGATCGAGAAGAATGAGATCTGCGTTGGGATGCGCCTGGACTGCCTGCTCGAGACTACCTAGCGAACCGGCTTCGATAATCGTTGTGCCCGGCAATAAACGGCTGATTGCCTCGCGCAACGCTGCACGAAGCAGTGGATGATCATCGGCAATGATCAGCGTAGCTCGAGGCGGAGTTACGGCCGGAAGCTTGCCTTGGAAGTCCGGCCTATCGGCCGGGGCGGCAGGCGGATAGCCGACCTTGGTCGTAGCGGTGCTCGGCATTCCATACTCCAGAGCGGCAAACTCGCGAATCCGATCCGTGCGCCCGTATTTCGCGACCCAAGGCCCTCGCACGGGGCGCCACGCGACACTGCGTTGCAACATTGTAACGGGGTTACGTTACTCGACTTTAGTCGAATATACAACGCGTGCAGGTCAGGCAACAATGCGGTGGCGGATGCGCTCAGGTCGGTAATTCGTTCGACGGTTCGCGGCGAAGCCCGGCCTTTACTTGCGGAGCTTCTGGCATAGCACACCACGGAACCGTCATGGAGAGCCATCGATGAGCACAGCCAGTCGTCCTGTAGGGCCGGCGCATGTCCATCTGAGCACCAAGACCGAGGAGCGCCGGGTCATCTTTGCCTCATCGCTCGGTACCGTCTTCGAATGGTACGACTTCTACCTGTACGCGATCCTTGCTCCGTTCTTTGCTGCGTTGTTCTTTCCCAAGGGCAACGAGACAGCCGCATTGCTGTCCGCGTTCGCGACCTATGCGGCCGGGTTCCTG
>DASZFQ010000008.1:0-14053 GCA_035939595.1 Casimicrobiaceae bacterium | reverse complement strand
ATCACCCGAGCTGAGCGCCGCCCGGTGCGAGGTCCGGCGGGATTAAGCCGCCAGAGCGTATGTTTCGTCGTTCGCAGTTAAGTTTGCGATTGCAGAGGATTCACAAGGTTCTGCACCTTGGCATGCCCCGCGCTGCTTCGCAGTCCCCGTCGAAACCAGGTCGCCCCCGGTAAGCGGTTCTGCGGCGAGCATGATTCGATTGCTCGCGCGCTGGAGTCCCTATCATATCATCCCTGCCGGGTAGGCTCCCGGCTTGACTCCGAAATGGGGTCGGCGTCCTCGCGTTCAAGTGCACGCCGCGCCCCGAGCTCAGGGCTGCACCACGTGCGCCCAAAGTTCGGCTGCCGGCTCGATCCCGAGGCCGGGGCCCTCCGGCAGCTCAAAAAAGCCGGCGGCGCAGCGCATGCGCGTGCGCACAAAGCGCAGATTGGCGTCGAAGACCGAGTGCTGATGCTCGTGGTACGGAACGTCGGGAAGCGTCGCGGCGACGTGCAGGCTCGCGGCGTGGAAGATTCCCACGCCGATGGTCGCATGCGGAACGACAGGGACTGCGTATTCGGCCGCGAGCCGCGCGATGGCCACGAATTGCGACAATCCAGTGTGGGCGGCCTCGGGCTGCACCACGCTCACGCAGCGATGCGCCAGCCGCGGCCGCACCTGGTGGATCGTGCTCCATTCTTCTCCCCCGGCGATCGGCACCCCGACCCGCGCGGCGATCTCGGCCTCGCCATCGGCGTCTTCCGGTGCACAGGGCGCTTCGACAAAATAGGGTCGCCACGGCTCGAGCGCCTCGATCAGAGCAATGGCCTCGGGCGGCGTGTAGCGCCAATGCAGGTCGATCATGAGGTCGACGTCGTTGCCCAACGCTTCGCGCAGCGCACGTGCCTCCTCGATCACGCCCTCGTGCGCCGTTGCCGCCGCGAACTTGATGCCGCGGAAACCCTGCGCCGCCAGCTCCTGTGCCAGCGCCACGCGTTCCGCCAGCGTCGCGCGTGGCAACCCCGACGCATACGCGGCAATCCGTTCCCGGCGCCTGCCGCCGAGGAGTTCCCAGATCGGGCAGGCCGCCTGCTTGCCGGCCAGGTCCCAGAGCGCGATGTCGACCGCGGCAAGCGCATCGGTGAAGAAGCCGCTCCAATGCCCGCGCACGCGCATCAAGGCGTAGAGCTCCTCCCAGAGCGCGGGCAGATCGGTGCTCGCGCGCCCGACAAGGATCGGCGCGAGGACGTCAACGATGATCGCCACGACCGCCTGCGGCGCGACGATGCCGTAGGTCTCGCCCCAGCCGACGGTCCCGTCGCTGGCGTCGATCCGGACGAGCACCGAGCGATCGACACTCGGATAGATCGTGCGGTTGCCTGCGCGAACAAAGTAACCCCGCTCGTTGACGCGCTCGGCGCCGGAGAGCGGCCCAAGATACGGCACCTCGCGCGGGATCGCGACGACGATGGGCTCAACCGAGCGGATGGCGACGGACACGGAAGGGTCAGTTTGCGACCGCGCCCTGCGTCATGCCGCTCACCAGGAACGGCTCGAGCAGAATAAAGAGCACCCACACCGGTGCCAGCGACAGCGTGCCCACCGCCATGAGGCTCGACCAGTCGACCAGATACTCGCCGAGAAACGATTGCATGCCGACGGTGAGCATCCACAGGTCGGGATTGCTCACCAGCGTCCGCGCGAAGACGAAGTCCGACCAGGTCACTATCGCTAGGTACATCGCGCAGGCCGCCAGGCCCGGTCGCGCCAGCGGCAGCACCACGTACCATACCGCCTGCCAGCCGTTGCAGCCGTCGAGCATCGCCGCAAGCTCGATCTCGCGCGGAATGCTGTCGAAGAAGCCCTTGATGAGCCAGGTCGCGAACGGCACGCCCACGGCGGCGTTGGCAAGTATCAGTCCGCCGCGACTGTCGATAAGCCCGAAGGTCGAGAAGGCAATAAAGAACGGGATGACGATCAGGCTCGACGGCAGCATCTTGGACACGAGCAGCGCAAAGCCCGCTGCCTGCTGCGCGCGACTCCTGAAGCGCGACAGGCTGTAGCCGGCGAGGGTTGCGATGGCCAAACTCAGCAGCGTTGCGCCCGCGGTGACGGCGATGCTGTTGCCGAGCCAGGTCAGCACCGGTTTGCGGGCGAGCGCCGCGGCGAAGGCATCGAGGCTTAGCGCCGACCATAGCGGCAGCAGCGGCGGGGCACGCGAACGGGTGAGCTCGCCCGGCAGCAGCGCCGTGAGCAGCATCCAGTAAAGCGGAAACAGCGCGAGCGCGGCAACGGCCGCCGCGGCCAACGCAAGCAACGCGCGGCGAGCGCCGGGCATCAGAAATACTCCCGTCGCAGCGGTCGCAGCGAGGCGAGTACCAGCACGGCCGCCAGGCCGATCGTCAGCACACCCAGTGCCGAGGCGGTGCCCAGGCGGAAGAACGCGAACGCCTCCTGGTAGATGCGCACGGCCAGTGTCTCCGTGGCACGGTCCGGGCCGCCCCCCGTGGTGAGGTAGATGATGTCGAACTCGCGTAACGCCCAGAGCGTGTTCAGGATCGCGGCCAGGCTGGCGGCCGCGCGCAAGCCTGGCCAGGTGACGAAACGAAAACGCTGCCAGGCGCCGGCGCCATCGACCTGCGCCGCCTCGTACAGGCTCGCCGGTATCGCCTGCAGCGCCGCGAGAAGCGTCAGGGTGAAGAACGGATAGGCCTTCCAGATCGTGGCCACGATCACCGCCGCGAGAGCGGTCTCGTCGCTCGCGAACCACGCCAGGTCGGTCGCAAGCCATCCGGCGTCGCGCAACAGGGCGTTGACGACGCCAAACGAGCCGTCGAGCAGCCAGAGGAACACGATGCTGACGATCACCCCCGGGACGGCCCACGGCAGCAGAATGAAGCTGCGCAGCCAGCGCCGCCCTGGAAAGGCGCGGTTGAGCAGAAGCGCCGTGCCGAGTCCGATTGCAAACGCCGGACCGATCGTGCCGAGCAGGTAGACCAAGGTGATCCAAACGCTGTGCCAGGTCGCTTCACTTGCGAGCACGACGCGGTAATTGCCCACCCCCAGGGGCAACGCCGACAGGCGCAACACATTGAGCGATTTGCCCTGTCGCAGGCTCGTCGCGACGACCAGATACAACGGATAGGCGACCAGGAATCCGACCGCGAAGATCGCCGGCAGAAGCAGCGCGTAACCCACCCAGCGCGAGCGGCCGATCATGGCAGCGGAATGGCTGCGACGAGCTCTTTCTGCAGATTGGCAAGAATGGTTGCGGTCGGTTCCGAAGAGGCTTGCATGCGCATGACGGCGCGGCTGAAAAGCGTGGCAAATTCGTTGAAATTCTCGCGCAGCGTCGCCTGCTGCGGAAAGAGGTTCTGGGCTTTCTCGGCCGCCTCGATTATCGCGGCGAGGTGCGGATCGGCGTTCGCCTGGGCGGGGCTGATCATGCCGACCCGGCCGGCCGGGGAACCGGTGAGCTGCACATACTTCGCCTGCCATGCCGGCGACGCCGCGAGCAGAATGAATTCCCACACCAGCTTCTTCTTCTGCGCATCGAGCCGGGCGGGTATGTGCAGGCCGTTGCTGGCGCCGCCGGTGACCACCGCAAACGGTAAGGGTGCCATCCTGAGCGACGCCCGGATCTCCGGTTTCGCTTTCTGCAGCGTCGCCCACACCCACGGGCCGTCGCGCAGAAACGCCGCTTTGCCCTCGATGAACAGTTGTCGCGCCACCGTCGAGCTCGTTCCTGGCGGCGCGTAGGAGAGCGACTTGCGGAACTGCTCCATCGCCGCGATGACTCCCGGATCGGTAAAGCTGTACTTGTCACCCTTGAGCCAGTCCTGCTTCTCACCGAGCACCCAGGTCGCCGCGTCGATGAACATGTTCGGATGTTCCGCCGTCGTGGTCACCAGGCCGAAGACGCCCTGGTCGCGATGGGTCGTCTTCGCCATCGCCTCGAGCCACTCGGACGGAGTCGTCGGCACCTTGACGTTGGCATCGTGCAGCATCCGCTCGTTGTAATAGAGCAGATTGCCGTACGGCAGGAGCAACACACCGTAGGTCTTGCCGTTCCAGTCCATCTCGCTTTGCAGCTTCGACCAGTGCCCCAGGATGTCGGACGCCTTGAGCTCGGTGTCGAGCGGCTCGAGCCAACCTTGACTGGCGAAGCTGGCGAAGTTGCGCGTCGGCAAAAGGAGGATATCGGGCGGATTGTCGCCGGCAAAGCGCACCGTGAGCTGGTTCACGTAGCTGGCGAAAGGAAGCGAATAGAGCTTGATCTTGACACCGGGATGCTTGCCCTCGTAGTCGGCAATCAGGCCTTTCCACCACTCGGCAAAGCCCGGCTCTTCGGCCTGCCAGCAGGGGAACTCGAGCGTTACGCCCTGCGCCGAGGCCACGGGAAGCAGCGCGAAGGCAAGCGCGAAGAGTGCCGCGGCGAGCATCCGCTTCATGGTCTTACTCCAGTCGCCGCAAGCGGCATCGAGGCAAGCAACAAGTCGGCCGTTTCGTGCAGCATGATATCGAGCTCCGCTTGATCCTGCGCATCGAGCCGCGGGCCGGGAGCCCGCACCCGGGTGCATTCGATCACGCCACGGCGCTTGAGCACTTCCTTGGTTGCCGCCCAGCGGAACACCGCCTGGAAGTTGAGCAACGGCAGCGAGCGGTTGTAGAGGGTGCGTGCCTGCGCACGGTCGCCGCCACGCCACGCCCTGACCATGCGCACGTGCACGTCGGTCAGCTCGCAAGCCGGCATCGTACCGATTGCGCCGCGAGCGAGTTCGTCGAGCAGGTAGCGCGCGCCGGCGCCGCCAAGGACGCCGATGAAATGCGGCGCCTTGGCGAGTTCGCCGCGCGCAAGGAGCGCCGAAATCCGCTGCCCGCAGGGCATCGCTTCCTCCTTGACATAACGCACCGACGGCACCGCGGCGACCACCTGCGCCACGGCGGCCATGTCGAAGCCTCCTCCCGCCGGCGGCGGCGCATTTTGCAGCATGATCGGTACCTCGGAGCCGGCGCCGAGCTGGCGGTAATGGTCGAGCAGCGCCGCTGCGTCGCCGGCAAGCGAGGCAGGCGCCATGACCATGGCTGCCGCGGCGCCAAGCATTCTCGCCTTGTGCATATGGCGCGCGCTCGTCTGCGCGTCGCCCGCGCTCGCGCCGACGACGATCGGCAGGCGCCCAGCCACGGTCGCGGCGACGACGTCGAGCAACCCGTCACGCTCCTCCGCGCTGAGTTGTTCGACTTCGCTCGCCACGCCTGGATACACAACCGCATCGGCCCCGGCAGCGAGGGCAAATTCCACGATCCGTGCCAGCGCGTCCGCGTCTGGCGACCCGCCTGCGTCAAACGGCGTGGCGAGCACCGGGCAAACGCCTTGAATCGGCGCGGACCAAGCCGCGGAAGGTATCGGCATCGAAGGACGAGCGCGTGCCACGATTGACAACTGCCCACCTGCACGCGGCCGCGCAACGAGCACGGTAACGGCGTCGCCGCGATCCGTCAATACGACGCTTTCGCTCGCCTCCCCCGCGCGCCGGCGCGGACGGGCAGTGGCGAACGCAACGTATAATTCGCAGTCAGACCGATTCACTCTCGCCGGCCTCGGCCCCGAATTTGTCGCTCAACGTGTCGTCGCCCCCCGCCATCGCTGCCCGGTCGCTGCCACGCCTGCTGCCCGCTGCGCCCGCGAGCGGGAAGAAGGTGCTCGCGCCCCCGCTCGCCGGTTCGTCGGATGCGCTCGCCCTCGCCCAATTCGCGACTTCCGCCTCCGAGCGGGGCGAGTTTGTCGCCGTCGTCTGTGCCGAGGCCCTCGCCGTGCAGCGTCTGGCCGAGGAGATCGCGTGGTTCGCGCCGGCGTTGCGCGTGGCGACGCTCCCCGACTGGGAGACACTGCCCTACGATCACTTTTCGCCGCACCAGGATCTCGTGTCCGAGCGCCTCGCGGCCCTGTACCGCGCCTCGCGAGGCGAGTGCGATGTGCTGCTTGTCGCCGCGACGACGGCCCTGTACCGGCTCGCGCCGCCGTCGTATCTGGCGGCGTTCACCTTCTTTCTCACCCAGGGCGAGAAGCTCGACGTCGAGGCGCTGCGCGCGCAGCTCTCGCTCGGCGGCTACCAGTACGTTACCCAGGTTGTCGCGGCAGGCGAATACAGCGTGCGCGGCGGGCTGATCGACCTGTTCCCCATGGGCAGCGCCCTGCCCTACCGCATCGACCTGTTCGACGACGAGATCGAGGCGATCAAGAGCTTCGATGTCGACAGCCAGCGCACGCTCTATCCGGTGCCTAACGTGCGCTTGCTTCCCGCGCGCGAATTCCCCCAGGATGACGCCGCGCGCACCCGCTTCCGCGGCCGCTTCCGCGAGGTGTTCGAGGGCGACCCGTTGAAATCGGCGCTCTACCGCGACATCAGCAATGGACTCACGCCGGGTGGCGTCGAATACTACTTGCCCCTGTTCTTCGATGCGACGGCGAACCTGGCCGATTACATCCCGGCCAACGCCACCCTGTGCATTCACGGCGAAGTCGGGATGGCGATCGAGCGCTTCTGGCAGGACACCGAGTCGCGCTATCGGATGCTGCGCGGCGATCCGGAGCGCCCGCTCCTGCCGCCGCACGAGCTGTTTCTGCCGGTCGACGAGTTCAACGGCAGCCTCAAGCCGTACGCGCGCATCGAACTCGGCGCACGCTCCTCGACCCCTGAGGGCGAGGGATCGCGCCGCGACTCGACCGAAGTGTTGCCGCCGCTGCAGGTCGATCGCCGCGCCGGCGATCCGTTGCATGCGCTCAAGCGCTTTGCAACCGCAACCCGTGAGCGCGTGCTGATCCTCGCCGACGGCCTCGGCCGCCGCGAAACGATGCAGCAGTACTTCGCCGAATACGGCTTCAAGCCGGCCGTGGTCGCCGACTGGGCGGAATTCGTGCGCGGGGACATGAGCCCGGCGCTTGCGGTCGGCCCGGCGCACGGAGGATTCGCGTGGCCCGAAGGCGGCGTCGCCCTGGTCACCGAAGCCGAGCTCTACGCCGATGTCGCTCGCAGCCCGAGCCGGCGCGATACGCGCCGTACCAATCCCGAGGCCATGCTGCGCGACCTGTCCGAGATGCGCATTGGCGATCCGGTGGTGCATGAGCAGCACGGTATCGGACGCTACCTCGGCCTGGTCACGCTCGATCTGGGAGACGGACCGAACGAGTTTCTGCATCTGCTCTACGCCGGCGACGCCAAGCTCTACGTCCCGGTCGCGAGCCTGCACGTCATCAGCCGCTACAGTGGCGCGGCGCCGGAGGCGGCGCCATTGCACGAGCTCGGCAGTGGGCAATGGGACAAGGCGAAGCGCAAGGCCGCGCAGCGCGCGCACGACACCGCGGCCGAGCTTCTCAACCTATACGCCCAGCGCGCCGCTCGCGAGGGACACGCGTTCCGCTTTGACCTGCACGACTACGAGGCTTTCGCCGCAGGGTTCCCGTTCGAGGAGACGCCCGACCAGGCGGGCGCGATCGAGGCCGTGATCAAGGACCTCGTCACCGGCAAGCCGATGGACCGCCTCGTCTGCGGCGATGTCGGCTTCGGCAAAACCGAGGTCGCGCTGCGCGCGGCGTTCATCGCCCTTGCCGACGGCCAGCAGGTCGCGCTGCTGGTGCCGACCACGCTGCTGGCCGAGCAGCATTTTGAGACCTTCTCCGATCGTTTCGCCAAGCTGCCGGTTAAGCTTGCCGAGTTGTCGCGCTTCCGCACCGGCAAGGAGGTCAAGGCGGTGCTCGACGGCCTCGCCGAGGGGCGCATCGATCTGGTCATCGGCACCCACCGGCTGATCCAGTCCGACGTTCGCTTCAAGCGCCTGGGCCTGGTCATCATCGACGAGGAGCACCGCTTCGGCGTGCGCCACAAGGAACAGCTGAAGCGCCTGCGGGCCGAGGTCGACGTGCTGACGCTCACCGCCACGCCAATCCCGCGCACGCTGGCGCTGTCGCTCGAGGGCTTGCGCGATTTCTCCGTCATCGCGACGGCGCCCGAGCGCCGGCTTGCCATCAAGACCTTCGTCGCCCCTTATGCACCGGGTGTCGTGCGCGAAGCCGTGCTGCGCGAACTCAAGCGCGGCGGCCAGATCTACTACCTGTACAACGACATCGCCACCATCGAGACCAAGGCGGCGAAGCTGCGCGCCCTCGTCCCCGAGGCCAGGCTCGCCATCGCGCACGGACAGATGGCCGAGCGCGCGCTCGAGCACGTGATGCGCGACTTCTACCAACAGCGTTGCAGCCTGCTCCTGTGCTCGACGATCATCGAAAGCGGGCTCGACGTGCCGACCGCCAACACGATCATCATCGATCGCGCCGATCGCTTCGGTCTCGCGCAGCTGCATCAGCTGCGCGGACGCGTCGGGCGCTCACACCACCAGGCATACGCTTATCTGCTGACCCCGCCCGAGGAAGCGCTTTCGGTGCAGGCGAAGAAACGGCTCGAAGCCATCCAGCTCATGGAAGAGCTGGGTTCGGGGTTTTATCTGGCCATGCACGACCTCGAGATCCGCGGCGCGGGCGAGGTTCTTGGCGAAGAGCAATCCGGTGAAATGCAGCAGATCGGTTTTCAACTCTACGTCGATATGCTCAAGTCCGCAGTCGATGCGCTCAAGGCCGGTCGCGAGGCTGACCTTACCGAGCCACTCGGCGTGACGACTGAGATCAACCTGCATGTGCCGGCACTGCTGCCGGAGACCTACTGCAGCGACGTGCATGAGCGGCTGGTGCTCTACAAGCGGCTGGCCAATTGCGGGACCGAGGCCGAGCTGATCGCCATGCAGGAGGAACTGATCGATCGCTTCGGGCTGCCGCCGGCGCCGACGCAGGCACTTCTGGCCTGCCATCGGCTGCGCATCGTCGGCGAGCGCCTGGGCGTCATTCGCATCGACTCGGGGCCTGAGCGCACCCAGCTGCAGTTCGGCCCCAGGCCCGATTTCGATCCGGCACGGCTGGTCGCGCTCATTCGCGACGACCAGCGCCTTCGCTTTGCAGGGCAGGACCGCGTGCGCATCGAGCGCCCCGCGCCGAGTCTCGACGAACGCGTGGCGCTGGTGCGCGAGTTTCTCGGGCAGCTGTCCTAGGCGACCGCGCACGCCCCGTGTCCGCTGCCGCGCCAACGCTTCCGCCACAGATGCACGTGTTCGTGCGCGATTGGTTGTCGTCGAACAACGTCCTGCTCAAGAGTCGCGCCGGCCACGTGCTGATCGATTCTGGGTACAGCCGCCATGCGCCGCTGACGCTCGCGCTGCTGGAAACACCCCAGGGCTTGCACGGGGCGCCGCTCGCCCGGCTCGTCAATACGCATTGCCACAGCGATCACATGGGCGGCAATGCGGCGATCCAGGCGCGCTACCGTTGCCCCATCGCGCTGCCGGAAGCCGAGGCGCCGCTCATCGATGCCTGGGATGAGCAGACGCTGCTGTTGGCCTACGCCGATCAGAGCGCTGAGCGATTCGCCTATGACGAGGTGATACGCGCTGGCGAGACGCACGTGTGGGGCGATCTCGAATGGCGCGCGCTCGCCGCGCCGGGGCACGACATGGGCGCGCTCGTGTTCTTCAATCCCGAGCACCGCATCCTGGTCTCCGGAGACGCGCTGTGGGCCGACGGCTTCGGCCTGGTCATGCCGCCCGAGATCGACCCGCGAGCGCTGCCGGCGACCCGCGACACGCTGCAGATGATCGCCGGCCTCGACGCCCGCGTCGTGATCCCCGGCCACGGCGCGCCGTTTGCCGATGTCGCCGCCGCGCTCGAGCATGCCTTCGCCCGCACTGCGGCGTTCGAGGCCGATTCGCTGCGCACCGCGCGACACGCGCTCAAGGTCATCTTGAGCTTCGCCCTGCTCGATCGCCGCCGCCTGCCGCTTGACGGAATGGCCGCATATGTCGAGCGCGTGGGTATCTATCGCGACTTCAACGCGCTCTACTTCCGCCTCGCGCCGCCCGACCTGGCCGAGTGGCTGGTCAGCGAGTTGGAGAAGGCGCGTGCCGCGCGGCGTGAGGGCGACTGGCTGGTTCCGGCATCAAGCTCGGTGCGGGAATAGACGCTCCCGGCACGCTGTTGGTATGCCGGTCTTGCCCTAACGGGTACTGTGCGCTTCTATGGCACCGGCCGCCCGATCGCAACGGCCAGCGAGCGAATTGCAGTCGACTCTCACGAGAGGAATGTGCATGCGACGATCCCTGGCGGTGTTTTTCACGATGCTGTTGGCCGGTGGTGTGGCCATGGCGTGGGCTCAGGACGTCAAGCCCGACCGGGCCATCAAGTTCCGCCAGGGCATCCTCCAGGCCCAGGGCTGGAATGCGGGCATCATGAACGCGATGATCAAGGGCGAGAAGCCATACAACAAGGACGAATTCCTGCTGCGCGCGACGTATCTCGAGGAGCTTTCCCACATGGCGTGGGAAGGGTTCATACCCGGCTCGGACCAGGGCGCGCCGACCAAGGCCAAGCCCGAAATCTGGACCGAGCCGGCGAAGTTCAAGCAATATCAGCTCGACCTGCAAGCGGCCGCGTCGAAACTGGTCGCGGCCGCTCGTACCGGTGATATGGGCGTGATCAAACCAGCATTCAACGACCTCGGCAAGGCGTGCGGCAACTGCCACGACGATTTCCGTAACAAGTAACGCCAGCGACCGCCGTTGCGAACCGCACCCTTCGTCTACAGGCCCTACTTCCGCGTAACCAGCAACCAGACCGCCAGTGCGCAGAGCGCGAACAGCGCCAGCGCGCGCGCCAACGTGGCCCTGCCGTTGCCGGCATCCGCGCTCGCGCCCGGAAGGTGCTTGATACCATCAATCATTGGCCGGATGAGGTTTTCCCGGAAGCGGATCAGGTAGAACAAGGTCGCCGCGACATGCACGCCCGAGAGCGCCACCACGAACCAGGCGTTCCGGCTATGAAAGGTGCTGATCGCGTCCGACAGATCCTTGCTGATGAAGCGCGCCAGGGGTCCCTCGGTCGCGATATCGTCGTTGGAGAACAGGCCCGTTGACGCCTGCACGAGCAGCGCGCCGAGCAGCAGCAGCACCATCCAGCCCCCGAGCGGGTTGTGACCGATAAATTCGGCGTGCGGCGGGCGCAGGAGCGAACGCGTGTAGGCGATCACCGCCCGGGGACCGCAGACGAAGCTCGCGAACCGGGCGTGGCGGCTGCCCAGGAACCCCCAAAGGATGCGGAAGAGCACCAGGGTCAGCATCGCCTCGCCGGCGCGCATATGCCAATCGATCGCGCCGGCGCCGATTAGGGCCGTTGTGACCAGCGCAATGAGCAGCGCGGCCATCGTCCAATGCACGATGCGCAGCGGCAGGTCCCAGATGCGCAGCGGCACCGCCGACGGCTGTTGCGCGGTCACGCACTCTCCCTGAAGGTGTGGCTGCCAGCGATGGCGTTGCGGAAGGCGCTCACGGTCGAAACTGCGCCACTGCCTCACGGACACCCACCGACAGCATTTCCACCGCCACCGCCGTCAGGATGAGGCCCATCAAGCGCTCGACCGCACGCATGGCGCGCTCGCCGAGCAAGCGCTGCAACCGCTCGGCAGCGACGAGCGTCGCGGTGGTCACCACCATGGCGCAGGTCAGCGCCGCTGCCCACGCCCCCAGAAGATGGGGTTCGCGCGAAGCCATGAGCATGACCGTTGCCAGCGCCGACGGCCCGGCGATCGCCGGAATCGCCAGGGGCACGATGAACGGTTCGGCCCCGGGGACATCGCCGAAGACGCCCTCCGGGTGGGCGAAGATCATGCGCAGCGCGATCAGGAACAGGATGACGCCGCCGGCGATCGACAGCGAGGTCTCGGAAACGCGCATGAGGGTGAGAAAGGCGTGCCCGCCAAACAGGAACGCGAGCAGCACCCCGTAGGCGATCACGCATTCGCGCAAGACGATCCGAACGCGGCGTTCAGGCGGCAGCGGCGTCAAGGCGGCGGCCACCAGGGGCACGTTACCGAACGGATCGATGACGAGGATGAGCAGAATCGTCGCGGACAGGAGTTCGGAGGCCATCGCGGCGGGCAGCGTTTAGTCTCTGGCTACCGCAGTATATCGCCCGGGCGTGGCCCGGGCGGTGCGCCGCTGGCATTATTATTGGTGTTCCATGTCCTTCACATCCCGGAATTCGGCGCGGTCAAGAACGAAGACGAGTTCAAGGCGCTGCTCGCGCTGGCCCCTGCGAGAACGTCAAGGCGCGATCAGTGCAACTTGACGCGCGGCTCGGTTCGCCGCCGCAGGAAGCGGCCGACG
The DNA here is from genome assembly GCA_035939595.1 of Casimicrobiaceae bacterium. Classification (GTDB taxonomy): domain Bacteria; phylum Pseudomonadota; class Gammaproteobacteria; order Burkholderiales; family Casimicrobiaceae; genus PALSA-1003. The sequence goes on along the minus strand of DASZFQ010000008.1, from coordinate 1,813 downwards.
GTGTCGAGCGCGACGCCGACGTAGCCCAGGATCAGCGCTTGATGCATCTTGTAGAGCGAGGCGTACATCCAGCGCGCGATGAGTCCCTGGATCAGCAGGCTGCCTCCGACCAGTCTGCCCATGAGACTGCCGACGGCGGAGAGCTCGCTCAGCGAGACCAGTGAGCCGAGGTCGTGGAAGTGATAGGTCGGCAGCGGCCGGCCGTCGAGGCGCGCTTGCATGGACTTGATCAGCAGCAACGCCTGCTGGCGCGCCGCCTGCGCGCGCGGCGGCACGAGCGCGCCAGCCCGCCCCGCTTCGGGCCAGGGACACGCGGCGCAATCGCCGAACGCGAACACGTCGCGATCGCGCGTCGTCTGCAGGGTCGTGGTCACGACCAGCTGGTTGCTGCGTCCAGTCTCCAGACCGTCGAGGTCACGCAGCCAATCGGGCGCCTTGATGCCCGCCGCCCAGACGACGAGATCCGCTGGAAACACGGCCCCGCTCGCGGTGTGCACGCCGAGCGTGTCGACCGCCGTTACGCGCTCCCCGGTACGCACCGCGACGTCGAGCTTTTCGAGCAATCCTGTCGCCGCCTCGGCAACATGTTCGGATAGCTGGGGCAGGATGCGCGGCGCGGCCTCGACGACGGTCTGCCGGATGTCCTTCGCCGGGTCGAGATAGTCCAGGCCGTAGCTCGCGTGGGCGCCGGTCGTATGTCGGATCTCTGCCGCCAGTTCGACGCCGGTTGCACCCGCGCCGATGATGACGATGTTCACCCCCGCGGGTCGCCCCCCGGCGGCCTCGGCGTCGGCCCGCACGCAGGCGGCTAGCAGCCGGCGATGGAAGCGCTCCGCGTCGGCGAGCGTATCGAGCGAAATGGCGTGCGCCGCGACCCCCGGGACATCAAAATCGTTGCTGACGCTGCCGACGCAGAACACGAGCGTGTCATAGCGCAGCACACGGCGTGGCAGCATAAGGACGCCGTCGTCGTCGAAGACCGAATCAAGCGTCAGTTCATGCTTCGCCCGGTCGAGGGCGGCCACCATCCCTTGCCGGAAGCGGAAGTGATGCCAATACGCCAGCGCAAGATAATCGACCCCGTGCACATCTGCGTCCATGCGCCCGGCCGCCACTTCGTGCAGCAGAGGCTTCCACAGGTGCGTGGCGAAACGGTCGACCAGGGTGATTTCGGCGCGGCGGTTTGGCCCCAGCTTGTCGCCCAACCGCACCGCCAGCGGCAGCCCACCGGCGCCACCGCCTACGATGACGATGCGGTGGCGCGCCGCCGGCGGCGAGTTCATCGGCGTCAATCCTTGCTCGGCTGCGGCGGCGCGTTGAATTCGCGCATCCGCATGGCCTGGGTCTTGAGCGCGTAATCGAACAGCGCCATGCGCTGCAGGACAAATTCGCCGGCGAGGGACGCCGGATCGGCGGGCGCAAGCTTGAGAAAGGCGTCGGCCTCGCCGGTATCGATGCAGATTTTCATGCCGAGCTTGCGCGCGATGTGCAGCATCGTCGCATTCTCCGCCAGACAATGCATGAACAGGCGCGTCACAAAACGGTTGCGCACATGGTCGGCGGCACGCGCGAGCAGTGCGCTGCCGATGCCATGACCGCGATGCGGTGTGAGTACCGATACGCCGAGTTCGGCCAGGTCCCCGGTGAAGCCCACGTGGGCGACACCGGCGAGGGCGAGTTCGTCATCATGGACGCCGAATACGGCGTCGGTATCGAAATCGATGCGATCGACGTAATTGTCGATCGCCGCCGGCGGAATGGTCACGCCGAAGCGCAGCCGCACGTCCTCGCCGTCGAGGCTCAGGAAGTGGCG
>DASZFQ010000007.1:0-2624 GCA_035939595.1 Casimicrobiaceae bacterium | reverse complement strand
GTCCACACTTTGCCGTCGACCTGGGACTGCCCCGGCATCACCATCGACTGCTGCGCGGTATCGACATTGAGATTGGGCGGCAGCGGATAATGATGGAACGTGCTGGTGTGGGTGTCGAACTTCATGAGGCCGCCCTGGAACATCATGGCGAGCCACCAATTGCCGTTATGATCGGGCTCGAGCGCAAGCGCGCCGGTCGGGAATTTCGGCTTGGGCAGCGTATAGGCGAATTCCTTGTGCTCGCCGGTCCTGGGGTCGAGCCGGCCGAGATAGGGCTCGACGAAGTTCGAGTACCAGATGAAGCCTTGCGCGTCGGTGCGCACGTCATGCGGCGCAATCGTCGCCCGCGGCAAGTCGTATTCGGTGATGATGATGCGCGTCGCGGCGCCCGTCGGGCGCGGCAGGACTTTGAGCTCGTAGTTCCAGTAGTTGCGCTGGCTCAGATTGACCGACGCCAGATATTCCGCGACCCGGCGGGCGCGATCGTCGGGCACGTCGCGCTCGGCGACGCGCTTCTGCACGTGCTGCACGGTCGAGTTGTTGGCATAGTTCGCCATGCGCTTGAGCACGCCGACGAATTCGTCGGCCGTGAATTTGGAGCGCAACACCCGCTCCAGCGTGTGGCAGCTCATGCACTCGATCAGCGGACGCTTCTGCTCCGGCGTGCCAGGCATGCTGGTCAACCACTCGGTCGAGGTCAGCTGCGCCGATATGTCCTTGACCCTGTGCAGCGTGAGGTCGGTGGTCGCGCTCGCCTGCGCCGCGACGTCGGCCGAGGCTGCAGCGCCGAGCTCGTATCCGATCGCGCGGATGCGCAACGCATAGTGCCCGGGCGGAAGACGGTCAGCCGGGAAGCCGTAGCGGCCGTCCCGATCGGTCACGACCGTCACGCTGATGGGCGAGCCGTCGCGTTGCGCACTGACCAGCACGCCCTCCAGGGCGCCCTCTTCAGCCGACGCGACCCGCCCGGTCAAAGCCGGGGCGGATGCGGGCCGCGTCTCGGCGAAGCTTGCGCTCGCCGAGACCAGAACCAGGAGCACAATGCCGTTTAAAATGTCGCGCAGGCCGTCGCGGGTATACATGGAACGGACCAGGCCACCACCGGCTATTTGGCCATCAGGCAGTCGACCTCGATCGAGGATGCAGTGTCGCCACTCGGCGGCGCCCGCCTGATCGTGCGTCGCAGCTTGAAGCCTTCCTTGGTGCAGGTGATCTCGACGTCCTTCGGGTCGATGTCCTTGTTGAAGCCGGAGAATTTGAAATGGCCCTGGGCGTCCGTGCGCGTCACGAGGCTCGCATTGCGGTTCTTGATCTCCGCGCTGACCTTGGCATCGGCGACGACGCCGCCGCGATCGATATCCTTGGCGAAGCCGAAGAACGATACCCCGGCCTGAGAATCGTCTTCTTCGTCCTCGTCGAGCGAGGCGCCACCCGCCCAGGCCAGGTTCAAGACTCCGAGCGGGACCAACAACGCGAGTCCGACAAGTAGAGATGCACGTGCTGATTTCGTCATGTTCTGCGCTCGCTTACAGGCCATCCCGGGAGAGGATGGCGGCCCAACAGCTATTCTAACGTATCAACGAGCCCCTGAGAAGCACGGCAGCCGAAGTTTATTGGGGCGCTCGGGCACGAGCTTTCTCACCCGCGCCGCGGCGGAGCGGGGGAGGAAAGTAAGTGGCGCGGCCGCACCTCGGCTGCGCCGCGCGCTACCGCAAGAAGTAAATATTCAGCGAGTAGCCGAGCACGACGAGGCCGCCGATCGGTACGATCAACAGCCAGCTGGTCCACGCTCGCTGCGAGAGCGACGGGACGAAATAGGTGATGGCCGCCGCGCCGACCACTGCCGGAATGGCCGCGAGCCACAGCGAGTGCAAGAACTCGGCATCGTAGGCGCCCCAGCTATCAAGGGCGACGCCGAGCGAGTTGAAGGTCGGCCACAACGCGGCGAGCGTGCAGCAGAACACGGTCCCGAGGCGGAGCAATCGATCGGGAAGGATGGTCGCGATCAAGCCCACCAGCAGCGCGCTCGGGACAGCGAGCGCGATCCAGCCGTACCAGTACATCGGCGGGCCTTCCCCGGCGATGGGGCGGTACAGCCAGAAATGGATCTGGCTGACGGCGGGCACATAGGTGAACAGCGGCCAATTGAGCCGCTCATAGATCGTGTACAGAAGCGTGAACGAGATGCCGAATGCGATCGCGAAGGTCCCGACCGCGCTGACCTTCGCTTCTGATGTCGGCGCGGCTGTCGAGCGGGCGCTGTCGAGCGCGTCGAAGCGCGCGTGTACGTCCAAGGTCTGGGTCATGATCCGATCCCCCGAAAATCATTGGCAATGTGGCCCGAAACAAAACCGTACCACACGGCGACGGCAAGGAAGACGGTCAGCCACTTGCGTATGACGGCATGTTCTGCGGAATGGGGCTGCTGCCAAAAATACCAATAGGCCGGCAGCAGGCCCAAGCCCATTGCCAGGATGTGCTCTTTGAATTCGAAGCCTCCGAGCGTCCACCAGTGGCGCAGCTGCTCCATGGGAATTCTGACGTAGAGGCGGTACTTGAGATAGATGAACGCCCCGAGGAGCATCTGGATCACGTAGAGGGGGACGATGATGGCGGTGTAGACC
>DASZFQ010000006.1:0-2112 GCA_035939595.1 Casimicrobiaceae bacterium | reverse complement strand
CCATCCGGGTTCACACGAGGCCCAGGCCGCGGCTGGCGTTCGTCAGGTCGAGGAAGCGATGCGCCTGGCACCGAGAACGGCGGCGGATGAGCTCCCACCGTATCGTGGACAACCGGTGACCCTTGATGGATGGCGGCAGCGCGAACGCAAGACAAACCTGACACTGGTGCCCTGGAGCAGATGGTAGGCCCACTCCAAAGACCGGCTGGCGTCCACTGCGCCAGTGGGCGAGGCAGAGCAGTAGTTTGAGATCACGCTGCGTTGTCGATATCGGGTTTCATTTCGCTGTCGCGCTGACGAACGATCCTCATCGGCTCGGCCAGCATATGATTAGCATAGCGACCCCAATACCGCGCCGTTGCCACGATAACGTCGTCCTGAAGAGACGCCATGCGGTCGACCTGACTCTTATGCGCGCCGATCGCCTGAAGCTTGGCTCTCTTGTATTCCGTAATGTCGACGAACCGGTTGGGCCGGAACTCGACGGTCGAAGACGGCGACTGGTAACAATAGACGTTCGGCACAGCGCGCGCGGCGACCAGGCTCGCGGCGTGCACCGCCCGATGATCCTGGTGAGTATCCTCCAGGCAATGCGTGTAGACGTGCGTCGGGCGCAGTTCACGGATCGCCGCCTCGATTATTTCGATCGTCTCGACCCCTTCAGTGATATGCCCATCCTGCAGATTGCCGAACTCGAGCTTGGCACCCAGAAGTGCGGCCGCACGCTGCGCCTCCGCGGTGCGCACGTTCACGTCTCCCCCCATCGCGCCGCGGGAAAGTGTCAGGATGTGCAGGATGTCGCCGCAGGCGCGATGCTTGGCCAGCGCGCCGCCGCAACCGATCTCGACATCGTCTGGGTGCGCGCCGATCGCGAGGACGCGTCTCTGCTGCTGTTGGCGACGGTCGCGTACCGCCTCTGCGAGCAGCAGGGCCTGTTCCATGAACTCGGCCGGTATCACGGGTTTGAACAGCAGGCCATCGATGCGGGATTTGACAGCCTCCCGCATGAATTGCGGGCTCTGATTGTGCGTGACGACAAGCGTCGCGAGCCAGCGGCGGCTCGCCTTGACTCGCTTCAGGCGATCGAAGTCGCCCGGCAGGGCCGGATCGACGGCAACGAGATCCCAGTGCTGGGAGGCCAACATGCGGGCAGCCGTTTCGACGTCGGCGGTATAGGCGAGGCGTGCGGTGCGACAATTCTCGAAGGCGCGCCGCAACGCGAAGGCTTCCGTCGCGTCGCGATCCAGAAGCAATATCTGAAGCAACTCGTCGGGTGTTTCCTGTACGGCGATCGCCCGCGGCCTGACCGAGTCAAGACTCCTGATGGTCGACCTACGCGAGCGGCTTATGGCTCCCTGGTGGTCCCTGTGATGGCCTTGGCCGAGACCGACGTCCCACGCGGCCAGCGCCGGCGTGGCTGGCAATCGGCCTAGGTTCCCGACAAAGGAGTCCCCACGCTCAAAGCGCGAAACAAGCTGGTTCATCACCCACTCCTAAAGCCCACCCGTGACGCCGTTGAACGATACCCTTACCGTTCGGCCACCGGGGCTTCCCAAGCGCGCGGGGTAATAGCACCGAGACTGCAGGATTCAGTGATGCGGATCACAAATCTGCAGTTTCACTTCAAAAGGGCCAAGATGTCGCAGGCAGAATAGGCGCGGCCCTGATTGCTGGAACTATGGATGCCTTTGCGAGGGGTATCCTCCAAGTGAGCTTCACTCAATTGCCCCTGCGAGCGGGTAGCAAGCCTGAAGGTGGCGCACGGTCGCCAGACCACGCACCTTCTGCAGGACAACTCCCGGCCACCCTACAGGGCCTCCGGCGCCGGCGCGGGAACGCCGCTTGGGCCGCGGGCTTCGAAGCGGACGGTTGCTATTTCGGCAGAAACGCCACTGCTCGTCAGGCGACCGACGGCCTGATGTTCTGGTTCACCCGGAACAGATTGGCCGGATCGTACTTGCTCTTCACCTTGGCGAGGCGCGGGTAGTTGTCGCCATAGGTCGCCTGGAGCCTGGCATCGCCCTCGTCATCCATCATGAAGTTCGGGTAGGCGCCGCCGAGATCGAACGGATGCACCGCCTCCCAGTAGGCCTTGGTCCAGCGGGTGATCGG
>DASZFQ010000005.1:0-24526 GCA_035939595.1 Casimicrobiaceae bacterium | reverse complement strand
GTGGCGGTCTTCGAATTCCCACTGCCGGTCGCTAACGCCACCGCACTACAGCCGGCAAGCGTGGTGCCGTTGGAAGTGAAGCCTACGCTGCCCGTCGGGGCGCTGCCGGCCACCGTGGCCGTGAAGGTAACGTTCGCCCCCACCATCGATGGATTGGCCGAGCTCGTGAGCGTAGTCGTCGTCGCGGCCTTGCCGCCCATGCTCACGGTGACGCTGAGCGCGCTCGCGGTGGCGCTGTTGACCGTGATGCTCACGCCGTAGGTGCTGTCGGTGTAGGTCTGGCCAACGAGAAGCGCCGCGTCGAAGAAGTTACCCCCGTTAGACGGCGACATATCGAGTATTTCGGTGTCGTCGGCGAAGCAGCTCCCCGTGCACGGATTGTCGAACGGTTCGGCGACGTGGATGATGGCCCCCTGGTTGGGGTAATTGGAGAGGGTGGCGTCGAACAGACCGATCGGCTGCCGGTACTCGATCCAGTAGGTACGGTTGGTGTCCGCCGCCACCGGAATCTTCACCGCGTAAGTCGACTGCCCGCCAGCCTCCAGCGGCGAGAGGCTGTAGGTCTTGGTTCCGGAGCTGTGTGTCACCACCGCGCTTGCCGGGATCCAGCCCAGGAGCGCCTTCTGCGTCGCATTGAAATGCATCTGCTCGCCGGTGTTCGAGTTGTTGCCCATGACGTCGAACCGGTCGCCGTACTCGGCAACGCTGCAACCGACGCTGAGCACCACTGACCCGCAGCTGACGCTGCCCGCATGGTAGAGGGTGAAGTTGTGCCCGAGCTCATGGCCGTAGACCCACAGCGCGTTATAGCCGGCGCTCCACGCCTGGTAGGGGGGGCCGACGTAGGCAAGCCCCGCCCAGCCGCAACCGGAGCCCCCCGGAAGGACGTAGAAACGGTTGTTGTAGCTGCCGACGTTGTAGCCTGCGGCGGTCGCCGCGGCGTCGGCGAGGCTGGCCATGGTGGTGTAGTCGCAGCCGCCCGGGGTCGCCGAGCTCGTCAGCAACCAACCGCCCGAGGAGGTATGGGTAGCGCAACCTGCCGGCTTGGTGGTCTGGCAGGCCACGGTCACGTTGAGCGCCTGTTGGCCGTAGGACACCTCGTTATAGTAGGCCGCCGTGCTGAGGGTATTGGTGCGCATGACCTGATCGATCTGGGCCGGCGTGAACGGGTCGGTGGCCGGGGAGTCGGAGAACTTGATCGGCAGCACCAACACATTGTTGGTCGTGGTCAAGCCAAGCGGCTGCGCTTGGGCCGGCGGCATCGCCAGGATGGTGATCTGGTCTGTATCGAGCGTTACCCCGTCGGCAGCCGTCGTCCCGGAAGCGCTGACTGTCATGCCAGGGCGCAGCACGCCTGGGGAAACCGCCGCCAGGTTTAGCGGCGTCACCTGCGCCGCATCGCTATAGACTCCGAAACCGTACTCGCCCTGGCCTTCGGCAAAGTAATCCTTGTGCCAGACCACCAACGTGCCCGGCACCTGGGTCTCGACTGGCGCCGACCGACCGGCTTTGTCGACCATCGAGGCCGCTGCCAGGACGCTGTAAGCGGTCACTTCGAGCGCTGCGCCCCTGAGCGTGCCCGTTACTTCGACCCGCGCGCCCTTCTGCAGTGTCTCCGCCCCTGTCCCGGAAAGCGCGACCACCGATCCATCGTCCTGGCGCAGCGCGTGGAGGTGAACGAGCGTGCCATTGACGCGATCATCGATCACCAATTCGTCGACGCTACCCGTGATCACCGCGGTCGCCGCCTGCGGAAGGTTCGCCAGAGGACTTGGCGCCTGCGCGTCATGGGCCCGTGCCGCGCTTGCCGCCAAGACGGCGAAGAGAACAGCCGCCAGCAGCCGCTGCGGTCGAATGTTCATGGTTGCAGTCCCTCTCTGTCGAAAACGATCGGTCGGGTCGGCAAACGACGCCCGACTGCCTTGCCGAATTATGCCAGCAGCATGGCCATGCTTTCATGGTCCGGCATGCCGCGGGCTCGGCTTGAGCGGTCGCCGCCTCCGCGTGGCGGCCTTTCGGTCCGCCCATCGCCTCCGAAGCAAGGCCGATGCCGGAGACCGGAGGCCTCGGCCGCGATACCGCCGGACGGGCCCCCGGGGGCAGCCCCTCCCTCCCCCGGCCTGAGGCAGCAAGCTAACGCCATCAATAGGTTACGTGCACGGCGGGGAGGCTTGGGGGTCCATTGCAGCAGACGAACGGCAGTCTCCGGAGGTCCGGCCCTGCCCACCGTCGGCGGGAACGGTTGCCGCGAAACGGCGCAATCTGGCGCCCCGAGCGGCCGGGCCTAGGCGCCCGGGCGGGGACGGCTGCCCGGGCGCCTACCGCGCCCGGGCGGGGATGTGCCGTAGGTCACAAACTTGGCCAGCACCCGCTCCATCTCCGCCTCGGAAAGCAGATTCGGCGGCCCGATCTGCAGCGCGCGCCAATATTGTTCGGCCAGCGCTTCGACTTCAACCGCAAGCGCCAACGCGCCCTGCAACCTCGAGCCGACCGCGATCATGCCGTGATTGGCCAGCAGGCACGCCTTGCGGCCTTCCAAGGCGACCAGCGCGTGGTCGGCGAGCTGTTGCGTGCCGAAGGTCGCATACGGGGCACAGCGGATGTTGTTGCCGCCGGCGACAGCGACCATGTAGTGGAAGGCGGGAATATCGCGGCCGAGACAGGCAAGCGTGGTGGCAAACGACGCATGGGTGTGCACCACCGCACCGACCTCGGGTCGTGTCGCGTAGAGGGCGCGATGAAAGCGCCATTCCGACGACGGCGGCATGGCGCCCCGGGCCTCGCCGTCGAGGGTCATCAGCACGATGTCCTGCGGCCGGGTCGACGTGTAGGCCAAGCCGCTGGGGGTGATCAGAAAGCCGTCGTGGCAGCGGGCGCTGACGTTGCCGGACTTGCCGCGGTTGAGCCCGCAGGCGTTCATCTGCCGTGCGGTGGCAATGACCTGCGCGCGCAGCGCGCGCTCAGCCACGCGCAAACTCCGGAAACAGGGTGGCAAGTCCGGCCCTCGACGCCGCGCAAAGGCCGCGTTCGGTGATAAGCCCCGTGAGCAGGCGCCCGGGCGTGATGTCAAACGCCGGGTTGGCGACCGGCGTTCCGTGCGGGGCGATCGACTCGCCGCCGCCGGGATCGAGCACTTCGCCCGCGTCGCGCTCCTCGATAATTACCTCGTTGCCCGCGGCGAGGGTCCAATCAATGGTCGACGAAGGGACGGCCGCGTATATCGGCACGTCATTGTCTTGCGCCGCCAACGCTTTTTCGTAGGTCCCGATCTTGTTGCACACGTCGCCGTTGCGGGTTACCCGGTCGGCGCCAACGAGCACCAGATCGACACGTCCCGCCTGCATCAGCGCTGCGCCGGCGGCGTCGACGATTAGCGTGTGCGGCACACCGAGCGTGCCGAGCTCCCACGCGGTCAGCTTCGCACCCTGCAGCCGCGGCCGTGTTTCGCTCACCCAAACGTGCAGCGGTAGGCCGGCGGCATGCGCGAGGTAGATCGGTGCCGTCGCCGTGCCCCAACCAAGGGTCGCCAGCGCGCCCGCGTTGCAGTGCGTGAGTATCTGCAGCGGCTCGCGACGCTCGGCGGCAAGCCGTTCAAGCACGCGTAGGCCGTGCCCGCCGAGGGCGCGGTTGGTGGCGATATCCTCGGCGGCAATCGCGCCCGCCTCGGCCCAGGCCGCGGCGGCTCGTCCTGAAGCGGCGAGCCCCGCCACCTTGTGCCGGACGCGGTCGAGCGCCCAGCGCAGGTTGACTGCCGTCGGACGCGCGCCGAGCAGCAGCGCGTGTGCCGCCGCCAGACCGGCATCGGATGGATCGGCACGCAGCGCCAGGGCCAGTCCGTAGGCCGCGGTCGCTCCGATCAGCGGCGCCCCGCGCACCTGCATCGTGCGAATCGCCCGCGCGGCATCGTCGGCGGTGTAAAGCGACACGGTCGACCGCTGATGCGGCAGCCGCGTCTGATCGAGGATCTCGACAAGATCGCCGCCGGGCCCGCAACGCAGGGTGGAGAGCTCGGGAGTCTGCGCGCGTGATTCGTGAGGGAGGGTCTCGAGCGGAATGACCGCCACAGCCTAATCCTTGCCGGGATTGTTGACCACCTGCGCGCAGCACCCGAGGACGAATACCTTGCGCTGGTCGACGAGGCCGCCGTCGCCATGAAACGAGAGATTCTTGGCAGACGCGGTGGCGCTCGAACGGGACGCGCCGAACCGCCTACCCCGCCGCACGTTGATTATCGCCATGCTGTCCAATAGAGGATAAGGTCACGCTCGAACTGGGCGCGGTTGTATTTTAGTGCCGTAGCGTGACCGGCAGTGCATTTGGCGATCAGTGCAGGCCGCGTATTCGGATCGCTCAGATCGATAACAGTCTGTCTGAGTGCCGCTGCCAAGGCCCATGGATCGTCGTCCGTAACCCATACACCGTTCTCGTGTGACGCGTAGTCCAGGCCTCCGCCGCCGACGAAGCCCACGACTATGCACTGTGCGCCCATCGCTTCGAGAGGCGGCAGTCCAAGCCCATCAAATCTGCCGGTCGATACGAAGATGTGCGACTTTCGCAAATGCGCTGCGACCTGTTCGCGCGACATGCCATCGATCTCGATCCAGGACAGCCCTGCCGCTTGCGCAAATCCGTCCGCAGCGAGCAAGCCTTGCACCAGCGACAGCGTGTCACGACCTTTGCGCGGCATGCAGGCGATGGTAATCGGTGACTCCGCGCGCGGAGGCACTTCGTCAAAGAAGACTGGATCGACACCGGGCCTTACTACGTTGGCGTCGACACCAAACCATTTTTTCATTGCCTGCTGTATCGGGTTCGACACGCAGAGGTAACCGGAAAAGCCGAAGTCATTCCATGTTTCTCCAGGCGCCAGGCCGTCGAAGATGTAAAAATGGTTTTGGCAAAAGAGCACCTTTTTACATGGCGTATCGCGGCACGACCCCAACGCGATCTTATGATCCTCAGGGATTACCAAGATGTCATCACGCGAAACGCTCAGGCCAGTACTGGCAGCCAGCACTGGCACGTCAGGTGGTGCGAACGGATAACGAAATTTCGGCGCCGAATGCACGATGAAAGCGTCGAATCCGTGACGGCGAAGGACCGCGACATGTTCGTACAGTTCGCCAATACCACCGCGAGGGACGCTGATATCGTGGCTGAAATAAAGTATCCGCTTCATAGAAATCAAGAACGATCGTTCCTGGGGGCATCCCGTGACTGAATGATGCGCAGCACGACCAATCAGATTCCTGTGCGCACGGCCGCTGCTGTTTCGCGATCTACTTGGTGACCTCGAAGATAACGTTTTCAACCCGGGTCGGCACCACGCGCAACAGGCGCAAGTCTGCGCCGGCAAACAGGTCCCGGAACTCCTGCTCGGTGCGCTCCCTGCCGCCATCGGTCAGGACCAGCATCACCAGATCCATGGTATTGACGATATTTGGCTGGTTACCCGGCGGGACCACCTTTTCGCAGATCAGCAGCTTCGCTTGTTCGGACATCGCCGCCCTGCAATTGCGCAGGATGCGCAGGCAGTCGTCGTCATTCCAGTCGTGAATGATGTGCTTCATGAAGTAGGCGTCTGCCCCGAGCGGAAGCGCATCAAAAAAACTTCCGGTCTGCGTCCGGCACCGTGCTGCCATGCCCTGCTGGGCCAGGTAATCGCGACCGCGCTCGATGACGTGAGGGAGGTCGAAGAGCACCCCTTGCATGCCCGGATTAGCGCGCAGAATCGCACAGAGCGTGCTTCCCACGCCGCCCGCAACGTCGACCAGGGTGCCGAACTGGCCCCATTCATACGCCCCGACAAGAGCTTCGTTCATCAACCGCGACGAGGCGACCATCCCCTCATCGAAGCGGCGCGCCGATTCGGGATGCGCCGCGAGATAGTCGAACATCGGGGACCCGTGAACGTGGCTGAAGCTCGACCCGCCGCAGCGAACGCTGTGCTCCAGTCCTGTCCAGGCTTGCCACAGAGGGGAGCCACCATGCATGCGAGCCAAGCCGCGCAACGACCCCGGCACGTCGCTGCGAAGGCATTCGGAGCGCGGCGTATTGGCGAGGCGTCCGTCGGGAAGCTGATCGAACACGCCAACGCTTGCCAATGCGCGCATCAAGCGACGCAGCGTATCGGGGTGGGCGCCGACCTCTCGGGCCAACGCATCACGATCCTTCGGCCCAGCGGCCAGCGCATCCGCCAGCCCCAGTTCCGCGGCGACCTGCACAGCCCGTGACACGACGAAACCCATGAGCATATTGCGCATCTGCAGTTGCGAGTCCTGATTGACGTCGCTCATTGATCACGATCCTCCGCAAACCCTGCTCTGAATTATCCGCCGAAGGGAGCTCCTGCCGTTGCTCCCAACTTCGCGGCGGCGATTGGGCCGCTCCGCGACGTCCGCGACTGCACCGCACGACGGACAACAACACAGCAACCCCGGTCATTGGCCTTCAGTCATCGCCGGCGGATAGAGCCTTCAATGTTTGCACGATCACATTTAATCTTTAATTGTTACAATAGGAGCACGTGATGGTATGTCCGTTCGGCACCGAATACGAATCATGGCGACCGTGGATTCGTACATACGGTTCAGCTCCAAGCGATAAGAGCATGGCGACAGCCTCGGACGCCAGGCCGAGATGCGCGACCGCTACCTCCCAAGGCGTCCTGAGCTTACCCTAAGCGACAAGGCCTTTGCGGAGCGAGGCGTCTCGGTCTTCGGTGCGAATTCGGAGCATGGCAACCTCATGGCAACATCGTCATTGTATTAGGCCGCAGGGAGCCGATCCAATTCCTTCAGCCTCAACGGTCACGCCACCGGGGTCTGGAGATCGCCAGGCCGCCTGGGCTTGTTGCGGATATGCGAAGCCTCGTTTCGCACCCCGGCGCCTTCAATCGGGTCCAATGCTTTCTTAACCGAACCAGCACAGCTCCCCGTGACAAGGCGTGCGCGACCATACCGGCGTAGTCTACGTGGGTGCTTATCAAGCGTCGATTTATGACTCGCAAAGACGCGTTGAGTACCGGCCGACCGGGCGCCAATGATCCGTGTCCTTGCGGCAGCGGAAAGCAATACACGAACTGCCACGGCGCGGGCAATGCGGCAACGCATAGGTTCGAAGCCTCCGAGGCTATTCCTGCGGCGACCTTGGTGGTCATTGCGGGTAAAGCGAGGGCGGCAGGGCGCGTGGAGGAGGCGCAAAACGCCTATCTTGCGGCCCTCGAATGCGACCCGCGTAGCATCGAAGCGCTGCTAGGCATGGCGTTGCTCGCGGAAGGTGCCGGTGACGATGCGGCATCACTGCACTATCACACGCGTCTCGCCCAGATGCATCCAAAGAACCCACACGCGTTGTTTGCGCTTGGCAACTACCAGGCCAAGCGCTTTGACTTTGCGCGCGCGCGCGCGGACTATCGCGCCGCCCTGGCACTCGCACCCGACGTCGCCGGCCTTTGGAACAATCTCGGCAACGTCGAGAAATACCTCGGGAACCTTGCCGAAAGCATCGCTTGCTACGACAGGGCCGTTGCTGCCGATCCCGACAACGCGGCCCTTCACAGCAATGCGTTGGTTTCGCTTTACTACGATGACTCGACTTCCCATGACGAACTGTACGAGCGGCATGTGGCGTGGGCCGCGCGCCACGCGGCGCGCTTCTATCCACAGTACCCGTCGTGGCCAAACTCGAAGCAGCCGGAGCGCCGGCTGCGCCTCGGGTATGTGTCGGAAGGGTTCGATGGCCGCATCCTGGGCCACTTCCTGCGCAACGTGCTGCGCTATCACGATCGCGAGCGCTTCACCGTGTACGCCTATTCTGCAACCAGGCAACCCGACGGCTTCACGGCGGAACTGCGCCCGGCGTTCGACCACTGGCGCGAGATCGAGGCCCTAGCTGAAGACGCTGTTGCAACACAGGTGAGGGAGGACGCGATCGACATCCTGGTCGACCTCGACGGCCACACGCCGAACTCACGCCTGCTCGTGTTTGCGCGCAAACCGGCGCCGGTACAGATCACGTGGCTCGGTTACTTCAACACGACGGGAATGCAGACCATCGATTACATCCTGACAGACTCCAACACGACACCCAGCGACAGCCCGCAACGCTTTTCCGAGGTTCCACTGCGCCTGGCTGACAGCCGGATTTGCTATGCCCCGGTACCTTATGCGCCCGCGGTATCGTCATCGCCATGCCTCGAACGCGGGTGGTTCACGTTCGGGTCCTTCAACCGCTATGACAAGCTCGGGCCGGAAATCATCGCCTGCTGGGCGGCGATCCTGCGGCGCGTTCCTGGGTCGCGGCTGGTCGTCAAGAATTCGGCCATCGCCGTTCCGTGTGCCCGGTCCGAGCTAGCGCGGCGCTTTGCCGAGCACGGCATTGCCGCGGAGCGCGTCGAGCTGCGTGAGAGGTCCCCGCACCCGGCGATGCTCGCCGAATATGGCGACATCGACCTCGGGCTCGATACGTTTCCGTACAATGGCGGCCTCACGACCTGCGAGGCGCTGTGGCAGGGCGTGCCGATCGTCGCCATCGAGGAGGAACGGATGATCTCCCGGCAGACCTCGGCGATGCTGCGGCTGATTGGCGCAGCGCAGTTCATTGCGTCGAATCGGGACGAATATGTCGCGCTCGCGGCGCGCTGGGCTGGGGAGCGCGATCGACTGGACGCGGTTCGGCGATCGCAGCGCGAGCGCATGCGCCTGTCCGCGCTCTGCGACGGCCCGCGATTCACGCGAAACCTCGAGCATACGCTTCGCGCTGCGTGGCGTGGCTACTGTGAGCAGGCGTCATCGGCGTCGTAATTGGCCGCACTGCGGCGCTTTGCGGCACTGCGATCCGAGTTGCGACCTACCGCGCGCCCGTGGATTTGCTTAACGCGGCCCCAAACAGTTCACCGCTGTTGCCGCGTGGGCGACGGACGACCCGGTCGGACAAGCTGATTTTGCAAGTAGGCTTGTGAACACAAGTTGGAACGCCAGGTTCGGGTCGCCATAGTACTCATGGAGCCGGCATTCACCCGCCGCTAATGCCTCAGTCCTCAGAATTGCGTTTGAGAATCTGCACGACATTGTTGAAATCGTCGGTCCACAGTCGCCACCCGGGGTGCGCGGTTACGGGCTCGGCCGCCTCGGCGATCAGACCGTTAGCGAGCGCCGCCTCGCTATCGGAGAGCAACACCCAGTCGCTGCGACTTGCCAAGGCGGCGTCGCCGTCGTCCGCGACCAGAACCGCGTGCAGGCCCGCTGCATCAGCCAGCTGCTGCACCACTGGGGCGAGGTCGAGATAACGATTCGTGACGTGAAAGGCAATGATACCGCCCGGCTTCATGTGTCGCAGGTAGACCGAGAGCGCTTCGCGGGTGATCAGGTGTACCGGTATCGCGTCGCTCGAGAAGGCGTCGATCGCCAGCACGTCGAAACCCTGTGGCGCTTCGCGCTCCATGCTCAGTCGCGCGTCGCCAAGCGCGATCTCGATGGTTGCGTCGCTCTTGCCGAGATAGCTGAAATCGCGCCGGGCGATGGCGATGACCGCGGGGTTGATGTCGTAGAAGCGGTAGACGTCGCCCTTGCTGCCGTAGGCAGCGAGGGTGCCTGTTCCGAGCCCGATGATGCCGACCTTGAGCGGGCGCAGTGACGGGTGCAACGACTCTATCGTGCGGCCGATACCCGAACTCTGCGTGTAATAGGTCGTCGGTTCCCGTGCGAGCTCCGGGCTCAGGTACTGCGTCCCGTGCAGAATGGTGCCGTGGATGAGCGAGCGGTGATCATTCTCCGTGCCCACATCCCATTCCTGCACGCGGAGAACGCCATAGAAATTGCGCGTGGCCAAGAGCGTGCGGTCGTAGAAGTGGTGAATCCCCCAGCCCGCAGCACCGATTGAAAAAAGCAACGCCGCGGAGGCCAGGATCGGAAAAACCGCGGGCAGGCGCCGCGCTTGGAACACCAGCAGCGCAGCGCAGACGACCAAGCCAAACGCCAGCTCGAAATACGCCGGCAGGACCATTGGCGCGACCAGGCCGACCAACGCCGAACCGATCGCGCCGCCGAGCGCGACCATGAGGTAGAAACGCGTCAAATAACGTGGCGCGGGCTTCAGGTGCGCGAGTTCGCCGTGGCAGAACATGCAGGCGAGGAAAAGTCCCGCGCAGAACACGCCGATCTGCAGCCCGAGCTGGTGGGTGAGGTCGGAATCGGCCAGCGTCCAGGCCATGACCCCCAGGCCCGCGGCGAGCAGCGCCAGGAATATTTCCCGCCAATTTTCAAGCTTGCCGTCAAAGGCGAGGATGAACGTGAGCAGGTAGATCGAAAGCGGGGCGATCCAAAGCAGCGGGATCGAGGCGATGTTCTGGCAAATATGGTTCGACACGGCGAGCAACAGATAGGAGCCCGTTGCGGCCAGCGCGACCCACAGCAGTTGGCGCCGGAATCCGGGCGGCGCGGGCCTCACTTTTTCGGCCCCGACCACGGCCGGCGCTGGCCCGGCGCGCAGACTAAGCCAGGCCGACCCGGCGGTAAGCAGGGCGAAGACGAGATAGGCGGCCGACCAGCCTATCGACTGCAGGCGCGTCGGCACCCACGGCTCGAGCGCCAGCGGATAACCGAGGAGCGCCAGCATCGATGCCAGGTTCGACAACGCGAACAGACGGTAGGGGCTTCGTCCGGGGTGACTGCGCGCAAACCACGCCTGCACCAGCGGGCTCGTCGTCGCCAGCAGAAAATACGGCAGACCGACCGTCACCGCGAGCAGACCCAGAATGAGCAACGCGGGATTCTCGCCGCCAACGGGCTTCCACTGCGAGCCCGGAACGATTGGCAGCAGCACGCAGCTTAGCGCGAGCAGGGCGACATGCAGCGAAGCCTGTGCCTTCGGCGACAAACGTCGGCAGACCACGTCCGCATACGCGTAACCGAGCAGCAGGGTGGTCTGAAAAAAGACCAGGCAGGTGGTCCACACCGCCGACGAGCCACCGAACCAAGGCAGGATTTGCTTGGCGGTGATCGGTTGCAGCAGAAACAGCAGAAACGCGCTGACAAAAATCGTTGCTGCGTAGAGCGGCATGGGCGGGGAAGGGCATCACGCCTGCGCCACCGGCGCGGGCAGCGCGCATTGTACGCGTTATTCCGCTGCCGCCGCCGCCCCGACAGCGCGCGACGAACGCCGTCAGCGGCGTCGCGCGTCCGCCCACGGTCAGTACGTCGGCTTCTGGCGGAAATAATCGCCGCGGTCGATCGACTGCACCTTGACCTCGTGCACGGCGTCGTCCTGCAGGACGCGCAACGGGATCTCGCTCCCCGCGGGCCCGCGTCCCCAAACCTTGCGATAAAACTCCGCCTGCGAATGCACCGCGTCACCGCCAACGCCGAGGATGATGTCCCCGGCGCGAACCCCTGCCCGCTCGGCCGGTCCCTCGGGCGAGACGCGGGTCACCAGCAGCCGGCCCTGAGCCTCGTCGGCGGCGACGCCCAGCCACGGGCGCGCCGGACCGGCGCGCCGCCCCGACCGCAGCAGGTCGGGGAGCACGGACTTGAGCACATCGATCGGCACGAACAGGTTGCCCGGCAGGTGCGGCTCCGCATCGGTTGCGTCGCGCACGACGAGCGAACCGACGCCGAGCAGCGAACCGTCCGCGCCGACGAGCGCGGCTCCGCTCCAGTTCGTCGCTGGGGGCGAGGTGAAGATGGCCCGCTCCAGCAGGTATTCCCAATCACCGGTAAAGTCTCGCCGCGACACCACGTAAGCGGGCGTCACGTCGCTGCGCCCGGTAAAGTTCACGATGAGCACCGGGTGGCCGGGGTCGAGTCGGGTGGAGTCACCTAGCGACAGGGGTGCGGCATCAAGCGGCACAATCGAGCGCAGCAGCGCCAGACCTGAGGCAGGGTCATAGCCGACGACGGCGGCGGGCAATGTTCGCCCGCGGTCGTCACCGATCGTGACTTCCTCTGCTTCGACAATCAGATAACCGATGGTGACGATCAGGCCATCGCGGTCGATGATGATCCCGGTGCCCTCGCGCTCGGTACCGAGCGTAGCGGCACTGCGTGCATCGGGCAGCGCCGTGGTCTGCACCCTGACGATGGCGCCAAAGAATTTCTCGGCGTCGATCCCCGTCTGATCACGTTCATCAGGCCGGCTCTCAGCCAGCGCGGCGGAGGCGCTCGCCAATCCCGCCACGAGCAAGCAGGCAAGCCAGGTGAAACGCGAGCATGCACGAATCATCACGGCCTCCCGGACCCAACCCTGATACAACCCAACGCCGCCAGCGCGCGTTGCAGCCACAAGGGCCTCCCGGTTTCGACCGAGGGACTTCGGCCAGGTTCCGTCGCTATATAATGGCCTACGTCACGCATGCTGCGCGCCAAGCGCCGCTTTTCCCGAGGAGACTCCCTGTGCAGACCCGCGCGGCAACCGCGCCTGATTTGGCGCGTTCGGTGATTGCTGTGCCGCCGTTCGCGCGCCTGCCCGACCTGGCGCCCAACCCGGCGGCCAACGTGGCCCTGATTCGCCACCTTGAGGCCGGCGGCGTGAGCACGCTGATGTACGGCGGCAACGCGAATTTCTACCACGTCGGCCTGTACGAATACGCCGCCATTCTCGACTTCCTCGAGCAGGCCGTCGCCGCCGATACCTGGGTCATCCCCTCGGCTGGGCCGGACTTCGGCAAGCTCCTCGATCAGGCTCGCGTGCTGAGGGTTCGCGCCTTTCCCACGGCGATGGTGTTGCCGCAGACGTTTCCGGCGACGCCCGACGGCAGCGAGCAGGCGATCCGGCGCTTTGCCGATGCCTTCGGCCGGCGCGTCATCGTCTACCTCAAGGCGGAGAATTTCCTCACCCCCTCGCACGTGGGTCGGCTTGTCGACGCGGGGGTCGTGGCCGGGATCAAGTATGCCGTGGTGCGCGCCGACCCGACGCAGGACGCTTACCTGCGCGAGCTGCTCGATCGGGTCGACAAGGCACTCGTCGTTAGCGGCATTGGCGAGCGGCCGGCCGCGGCGCACCTGCGCCACTTCGGGCTCTCCGGCTTCACTTCGGGGTCGGTTTGCGTCGGGCCGAACGGCTCGACCCGCCTGCTCGCCGCGCTCAAGGGCGGCGACTGGGTGACTGCGGAGTCGTTGCGTGGCGCATACCTGCCGCTCGAGGACCTGCGCGACGCGCTCTCTCCGATCCGGGTGCTGCACGAAGCGGTTACGCTTGCCGGCATCGCCGACATGGGGCCGCTCTTGCCGCAGCTGTCGAACCTCGGCGTCGAGCATCACCCCGCGGTGCGCAGCGCGGCGCAGGCGCTGCTCCGGCACGACCGGGCGCTGGCACGCCCCGCGGCGGCCGAGGCGGCATGAGCCCGCGCAAGCGACCCGAGGCGCTGCGCTCCCACCGCTGGTTCGGTTCGAGCGACCTGCGCCAATTCGGGCATCACTCCCGCGCCGCCCAGATGGGCTATTCCCGCAGCGACTATCTCGGCAAACCGATTATCGCCATCATCAACACCTGGAGCGACATCAACGCCTGCCACACCCATTTCCGGCAGCGAGCGGAGGAAATCAAGCGCGGCGTGCTGCAAGCCGGTGGCTTTCCCCTGGAGATGCCGGCGATCGCGCTCGCCGAAGTATTCCAGAAGCCGACCACGATGCTCTACCGCAACCTGCTCGCGCTCGAAACCGAGGAGCTGTTGCGCTCTTATCCAGTGGACGGCGCGGTGCTCATGGGCGGTTGCGACAAGACCACACCGGCCTTGCTGATGGGCGCGATCAGCATGAACCTGCCGGCGATCTTCATGCCGGCCGGACCCATGCTGCGCGGCAACTGGCGCGATGAGCCACTCGGCAGCGGCTCCGATGTGTGGAAGTACTGGGCGGAAAAACGCGCGGGCAATGTCAGCGACCAACAATGGGCCGAGATCGAGGAGGGCATCGCGCGCTCGCCGGGCCACTGCATGACCATGGGCACCGCGTCGACGATGACCTCGGCGGCCGAGGCCATGGGATTCACGCTCCCCGGTGCGGTGTCGATTCCGGCTGCCGATTCGCGCCATGCGCGCATGGCGACCGATACTGGCCGGCGCAGCGTCGAGATGGTCTGGGAGGACCTCAAGCCGCGCGACTTTGTCACCCCGGCCGCAGTCGACAACGCGATCACCACCGTCCTCGCGCTGGGCGGCTCGACCAACGCCGTGGTGCACCTGGTTGCCGTGGCACGGCGCGCCGGTATCGCGCTCTCGATTGACCGCTTCGACGAGCTCGCACGCAGAACGCCGCTTGTCGCCAACATCCGCCCCGCCGGCAAGTACCTCATGGAGGATTTCTATTACGCCGGTGGGTTGCGCGCGCTGCTGCGGGAAATCGGCGGCCTGCTCTTTCTCGATGCTCGCACCGTCAACGGCAGGACCCTCGGCGAGAACATCGCCGGCAGCGAAGTGTTCAACCACGACGTGATCCTGCCGCGGGACAAGGCACTGGTGGCGAGCGACAGCCTCGCGGTGCTGCGCGGCAACCTCGCGCCCGATGGCGCGGTGATCAAGCCCGCCGCCGCCGAGCCGCGGCTGCTCACCCACACCGGAGCGGCCGTCGTTTTCACCGACTACAACGACATGGCGGCGCGCATTGACGACCCCGCCTTGGCGGTTACCGCAGACTCGGTGCTGGTGCTGCAGAACGCCGGTCCCCTGGGCGCGCCAGGCATGCCGGAATGGGGCCAGCTGCCGATTCCAAAGAAACTGCTGGCGCAAGGTGTTCGCGACATGGTGCGCGTCTCCGATGCGCGGATGAGCGGGACGAGCTATGGCGCGTGCGTGCTGCATGTGGCGCCGGAGTCCTTCGTCGGCGGTCCGCTGGCGCTGGTGCGTAGCGGCGATCTGATCGAACTCGACGTGCCCCAGCGTCGGCTTGAGCTCAAGGTCGATGCGGCGGAACTCGCGCGCCGCCGCGCGGCGTGGAAAAAGCCCGCACCGCGCTACGAGCGCGGCTACGGCGCTCTCTACCAGCAGCACATTACCCAGGCCGACCAGGGCTGCGACTTCGATTTTCTCGAAGGCATCGCACCCACGGCCGAACCGGAGATTCATTGACGTGCGCACCGTTGCCGCGCCCAAGGTCGTGGGGCTGGTTGATGCGATCATGCGCGCGGCCGGCTGCAATGACACCGAAGCCGCCACGGTAGCCAGGCGCTTGGTCGACTCCAACCTCGTCGGCCACGATTCGCACGGCGTGCTGCGCGTTGGCAAGTATCTAGAATGGATGCGCAACGGCTGGGTTAAGGCCAATCAGACGCCGACGATTGTTTTCGAGAGCGACGCGATCGCCATCATCGACGGCAACTGCGGCTTCGGCCAGGTCGTCGGCGAGTTTGCGGGGGCTCGCGGCATCCAAAAGGCGGCGGGGACGGGCATTGCAATGATCGGACTGCGCAACTGCGGCCACCTCGGCCGCGTCGGCGACTGGGCCGAACTCGCCGCCTCCGCCGGCCAGGTCTCGCTGCACTTTCTCAACACCTCGAGCGGGCTGCGCGTTGCGCCCTTCGGCGGCAGCGACCGCCGCCTGTCGACCAACCCGATCACCATCGGCATCCCCGTTGCCGGCGGCGACCCGGTGATCATGGACATGACCACGTCGATGGCCGCCGAGGGCAAGCTGATGGTGGCGCTCAATCGCGGTGAATCGGTGCCGGAAGGCTGGATCATCGACTCGCAGGGACGAGCGACGACCGACCCGAAAGACTTTTACGCCGGCGGCGCGTTACTGACGGTGGGGGGCCACAAGGGCTCCGGGCTGTCGATTGTCACCGACCTGCTCGCCGGGGCGATCGCGACGGGCAAAAGCTCGGATCCGTCGGACCAGATCCTGCGCAACAACATGCTCTCGATCTACATCGCACCCGGAGTCTATGACGCACAGGGCACCGTCGCGCAGGAAGTGGCGCGGTTCTTAGACTGGGTCAAGGCTTCGCCGCCGCTGCGCCCCGGTGTGCCGGTGCTGTTGCCCGGCGAAATCGAGCGCAAGACCCGGGCAGAACGGACTGCCCAGGGAATTCCGATCGACGCCAAGACGCGCACCGATCTCGTCGCTGCCGCCGTGTCGGTGGGTATCGCCCGGGATGAGGCCGAAGCGCTGATCGCTTAAGGCGATGGGACGAATCTGCACGCCGCGCCCGCGACGATGACCCTCTTTCCCGACTTTGAACCGCGCCGGATACGAACCTCCGGCACCGAAATCAACTTGCGAGTCGGCGGCAGCGGGCCGGCCCTGCTGCTCCTGCACGGCTATCCGCAAACGCACGCTATGTGGCACCGAGTCGCCCAGCGACTCGCGGCGCATTTCACGCTGGTCTGCGCCGACTTGCGCGGCTACGGCGATTCCGGCAAGCCGCTAAGCGACCCCGATCACCGGGCCTATTCGAAGCGGGCAATGGCACAGGACCAGGTCGAGGTCATGCAGGCGCTTGGCTTCGCCCGCTTTGCGGTTGCCGGCCACGATCGTGGCGGACGCGTGGCCCACCGCATGGCACGCGATCACCCGGAAAAGATCGAACGGATCGCCGTGCTCGACATCTCGCCCACGGCGATCATGTACGGCAAGACCGACCAGGCGTTCGCCACCGCGTATTACCACTGGTTTTTCCTCATCCAGGCCTACGATCTGCCGGAGCGACTCATCGGCGCGGACCCTGACTACTACCTGCGCAAGAAAATCGCTGGCTGGGGAAGCGCAGGCCTTGCGATATTCCACCCGGCGGCCCGGGCGGAATACGAGCGCTGCTTTCGAGATCCGGCCACAATCCACGCCACGTGTGAGGATTACCGCGCCGCGGCGAGTATCGATCTCGAGCACGACGCGGCCGACGCAGGGCGCAAGCTCGAGTGCCCGCTGCTCGTGCTGTGGGGCGAGAAAGGCGTCGTGCACCGCCTGTTCGACCCGATCGCCGATTGGCAGCAGGTCGCAAGCGACGTGCGCGGCAAGGCGTTGCCGTCCGGACATTATCTTGCCGAGGAAGTGCCCGACGAGACCTGCGCCGAGCTCCTGGCTTTTTTCGCCGCCTCGCATTGCGCCGGCGCCGCCCCGCACGCAGGCGGGATTGGCTAGAATGCCCTTTGCGCCTTTGTCGCCGGTCCGGCAACTCAACCGTCTCGCGGTCCGTGCGCCGTCCTATGCCGAACCCAAAGTAGGTGTCCACATGCGCAGATCTCGCAGCTCCAATCGGCGACGCTCCACGCGCGCGCTCGCCTCGCACGTAACGCCATGACCTCGGCAGCCCTCTCCGCCATGGGCACGGACGAAGGCAAGCCGCTGCTTGCCGAGTGGACCGGCCCTCGCGGCGGTTTTCCGCGCTTCGACAAGGTGGAAGTCGATGCCTTCAAAGCCGCCATCTTGGAAGGCATGGAATTGAACCGGTCTGAGATCGCCGCGATCGCTGGCGACCGCGCAGCGCCGAGCTTCGAGAACACCTTTGCGGCGCTCGACGACTCCGGCCGCCCGTTTAAGCGCGCGACCCAAATTTTTCAGATTTATGCCACGACCCTGAACGACAAGCGCACCCAGGCGGTCGAGACCGAGGTGGCACCGATACTCGCGGCATTTCGCGACGAAATCGTGCAGAACGAGGAACTGTTCGCGCGCCTGAAAGCGGTTTACGCGGCGCGCGCCGACGCGAGCCTCTCGCCGGAGCAACAACGGCTCGCAGAGGTGGTGTACACGAACTTTGCGCGCCAGGGCGCAGCACTTGGCAAACCGGAAAAGGCGCGGCTGAAACAGATCAACCAGCGCCTCGCCAACCTGTTCACGACCTTCCGCCAAAACGTACTGGCTGACGAAGAGAACGACACGCTCGTCATCGACAACGAAGCCGATCTCGCAGGATTGCCCGCCAACCTTCGCGCCGCGGCGGCCCTCGCCGCCGAGGCGCAAGGTCGGCAAGGAAAATGGGTCTTCAGCAATACCCGTTCGTCGATAGCGCCGTTCCTCACCTACGCCACACGCCGCGATCTGCGGGAGAAGGGGTGGCGCATGTGGACCACGCGCGGCGACAACCCGGGCGAGCACGACAATAAGCCGGTGATAGCGGAGATCCTGCAACTGCGCGCCGAGCGCGCGCGGCTGTTGGGCTTCTCCAGCCACGCGCATTGGGTCCTGGACAACAATATGGCCAATACACCCGCTGCAGCCATGGCGCTGCTGCTGAAGGTGTGGCCGGCAGCGGTCGCGCGTGCAGGTGAAGAAATTGCCGACATGCAGGCGATCGCCGACAGCGAAGGCGCCGGGATTACGATCGAACCTTGGGACTGTCGCTATTACGCGCAGAAGGTGCGCAAGGCAAAATACGATATCGATCAAACCGAGATCAGCCAGTATCTGCAGCTTGAAAGAATGCACGCGGCAATGTTCTGGATGGCGGGCCAGCTCTACGGATTGCATTTCGTCAAAGTCGACGATGTGCCGGTCTACCATCCCGACGTAAGCGTGTATGAGGTCCAGCGCGACGGCCAGCGCATTGGGCTGTTCTACTTGGATCCTTACGCCCGCACGGGCAAGAGCTCCGGTGCCTGGATGAGCGCGTATCGCAGCCAGGAGAAGTTCAGGACCGAGATCACACCTGTCGTCTCCAACAACACGAACTTTGTGAAGGGCGAGGCGGGCAAACCGGTGTTGATCTCGTGGGAAGACGCCGTCACCATGTTCCACGAATTCGGCCACGCGCTGCACGGTCTGAACTCGAATGTCAGCTATCCCACGCTTGCGGGCACCGCGGTGAAGCGCGACTTCGTGGAATTCCCCAGCCAGTTGAACGAGCACTGGCTGCCCACGCCGGAAGTTCTCAACCAGTTTGCGCTGCATTATGAGACGGGCAAGCCAATCCCGACT
Source organism: Casimicrobiaceae bacterium (assembly GCA_035939595.1). Lineage (GTDB taxonomy): Bacteria > Pseudomonadota > Gammaproteobacteria > Burkholderiales > Casimicrobiaceae > PALSA-1003. The sequence goes on along the minus strand of DASZFQ010000005.1, from coordinate 5,678 downwards.
GACCTGGTCGCCAAGATCGAGAAGGCGCAAAACTTCGATCAGGGCTTCTCGACCGTCGAATACCTGGCTGCGGCGATTTACGACCTGAAAATCCATCTCGCCGCTACGCCGGAGCAAAGGATCGACCCGGAAGCGTTCGAAAAGCAGACGATGGCCGAAATCGGCTGTCCGAGCGCAATCGTAATGCGCCACCGCCCGACGCAGTTCGGCCACATCTTTGCCGGTGACGCCTATTCGGCCGGCTACTATGTCTACATCTGGGCTGATACCCTGACCGCCGACTCCTACGAGGCGTTCAACGAGGCAGGAGGCCCCTACGACAGGGCTGTCGCAAAGCGCTATTACGAGACGATCTTGAGCGTCGGCAATTCGGTATCGCCACACGAAGCCTACCGCCGTTTCCGTGGCCGGGATGTCGACACCGACGCCCTGATGCGCGAACGCGGTTTTGCGCCAGCTAAGGCCTAGCGCGAAAACGGGCATTAAAGTCAAAGCACCGCCCGGTGCGGGCACGGTGGTTGTGCAGTTCAAAGTTGAGCATTACCGGCAGCTCGAGAAGCGCATACCGTAGCGCTCGTCGACCTGGGCAGGTTCGCGGTCCCGGTGCCGGCGACTGCTGGCACGAGTTGTGCGTCATCCCGTCGTAGCCGCAATCGCGGCGGGTTGATCGCACATGGGCACTGCTGATTTTGTCGCGCGCGCAGGTATCGACCAAACCGAGCGTTCCCACAGCGGGACGGCGGCGGATAGCCTTTGGCAGGCCTTGTCGAGCCATGCCTCGATCCAGGCGCAGAACCTCACTTGCGGATCGATCGGCAAGCTTCTGGCAGAAAACCAACCCAGTGCGCGGCAGTTTGAAGCCTTGCTTACGCTGGACCGGCACGCCGAACCTCTGAGCCATCAGTTGCTCAACCTGTATGTCGAAGGCGATGCCCGGGTGCGTCCGTTCGAGCGAAGTTTCTGGATTGCCGCCCTGCGCCTAAGCCAGTCCTTTTTTCAGGCCTACGAACGCTTTCTGCGACACATACGAGGTACCGCCGATGCCTACTGGCTGACGCACGCGCACGCCGTTGTCGTCCAGTTGTTTCATCACCGACAGACGGAATTCATACTCCGCTTCATTCGCTTCAAAAAGCGGATCCCTGGACAGTGGAAAGAGCTCCACGAGGCCTACCGGTTTGCAAGAACGCGTGGCATCGCAATGCATAGCGTTGCCACAACCCAAAACGACGACCTACAGGAAGTGCCAACGACCCCGGAACAGCAGTTCATCCGGCTCCTGCTGCTCGAGGCGCTCAACGACGGGCAGTTCTCGCCACGCGAGGCGCTGTGGGCAGATCGCTGGTTCAAGCGCTGGTGCAAGCTGGTACATCTCCAATCACCCGAGGTCATGGGCCGAAACCGCGCCGAGCAGAAGGCCTTTGTCATCGATCTCGACGCGACCGAAGGTCTGCAATGGGCATCTACCGCGAACGTGGGCAGTCCTCTGTTCCTGGATCCGTCGCCACTGGTGACCATGGTCGATAAGGAACTGCAGTCGCTGCGGGATTCTGATCCACCTCGCGGGAAATTGACATCGGCAGACAACGCCGGGCAGGTTGCGTTGCTGGGCAAGCTTAAGGCTGTATTCGATCCGAGCTCCAGTCGCATGGCGCGGCTTGAGGAGCGAATCTCCGTTGATCTGGCCGTTCAGACGATATTCAGCGCCTCCTCCATCATCCAAGTCCTGCACGACGAAGCTGTCGCGCGGGCGAAGGAAATGACGCTGCAGGAGCCACAACTGGGTTGTAGCGTAGGCTCAGCTCTCAGTGGAGCAACGTACTCATTGCCGAGCGCAGTCGCCGGCGCCGGTCGGGTGTCGATTGCGATCGCGGACAACTTGGGCGTGGTGCCGGAAGTCTGGCAGCTAAGAGATCGCAGCGATTCCGGTTCTCGGCTCCGTGGGCAGATCGACGACTTGAATCGCATCATTCCGGGCTCGCTACTTGCCTTTCGCGAGGCCGACGATGCTCCGTGGACGGTGTCGGTCGTGCGCCGATTCAGGCGACTCATGGTTGACCATGTCGAAATCGGCGTGGAGCATATTGGTCGCGGCCCGCGTTTCGTCAAGTTGGTAACCGAGTCCTCTGGCGGTCCCCCTGGCGACGAGTTGCCGGACTCGGCTCAGCGCTGCTTCGCGGCACTGTATCTGCCGCCAAGCGAACGGCAACCGACCATGCCCATAAACACCTTGCTTCTACCTGCCTGCAATTTCAAGGCCAACAGCACCGTGACGCTGCTGTCTGCTGATGCAACGTACACGTTGCGTCTCAACGCCCCGATTCAACAACAATTCGAGTTCATTTGGACCTCGTTTGCGGTTGTTGACAAGGCCGAGGTCGCAGCCCTCGCGGAGTGAATCAAGGGCGAAGGTCGACGAACCGCTGGCACTGAATGCTCCGACGGGATACCGGTGACGTCGGTGATGCGGTCCCTTGCGGTCTCAGGGCTTCCGCGCGACCAAGTCGATGAGCGCCGACATGCCGCTGTGTGCCTTTCCTTCCCGAATCACGGCGTCATAGTCCTTGAGGACTAGAATCTCCCAGCCAGTGAACGTCGTCTCCAGCCATTGGGGTGTGTACATGTGCTCCCGGCGCGGCGGACCGCCCGTGCCGTAGTCCACCTGTTCGGGACGAAAACCCTCAAGCAGAAACAGCCCGCCGGGTTCGACGGCGAACATCATCCCGGCAAACACACTGTCGCGGGACTCCGGCGGCAGAAACTGGATGAACACCGCCACCAGCGCGTCGTAGCGTTTGGCTGTCCACGGCCAGGTGTAAGCGTCACCCAGCTCGTGCGCGACGTTAACGTCGCGGCGCTGCGCCAGGCGCTTGGCCTTGGCTACGGCGTTTGGTGCAAAATCGAATGCGCTGACCTTGAGGCCCTGCTCGGCCAGCCAGACGCTGTTCCGGCCTTCGCCATCGGCTACGCAGAGCACCGAGCCGCCGGGCCGTAGCCAATGCGCGTGCGTGCGTAGGAATACGTTGGGCTCTTCGCCAAAAAGGTATTCATCACGCGCGAAACGCGCGTTCCACGTCTCGAGCGGATTGTCGAATCCAGCCATGCCTGGCCTCCCCCGAACACCGCGAAAACTGGCGATAAGTTACAATACGCGGGCTTCGCCAGGTCAATGATGTACTTCGTGACGTTGGTGAGGAGTAAAGGGTGTGACAGTCTGTCGTTGGGCAGATTGAGGGAATGCTAGCTCCCCCGTAGTATCAAAAAAAGCAACGCGGGAGCCGAGCCGGAATTCCCTTGGGAGCAAGGTCACATCCTCGTCGCAGAGCGGCCAAGTAGCTCAGTTGGTAGAGCAGCGGACTGAAAATCCGTGTGTCGGTGGTTCAATTCCGCCCTTGGCCACCAGATTTTTGCTGTGGAAACAACATCATGCGGCCGTCTCGTCGGACGGCTTTTTGTTGTCGTCTCCCGGTGTTGCCCAAAACGTGCCCAAATTTTCGGCCATACGCTCCGCATGCGGCGCGAGATGCTCGCCGCTGAGATGCGCATAACGTCGCACCATGCGCTCGGTTTCCCTGTGCTCCGCAACTATTGGCACTGCGCAGTGAAGCGTGGGTTTTCGACAAACGCTTACGCGCTCGCCGGCGCCGTTGCCAGCAAATACTCGTGATGCAAGCCGGCTAAGACCGATTTAGCAAGCACGAGAGCCCCCGCCGCCAATCGATGTCGGGATTCTGACTTCGGGATCAGCGCGAGTTCCTGTGGAGGGTCTGGAACACCGGGGCCCAGCGACATATGTGGGCGCGGTTGTAATGACCCACCCATGACTTCAGGATCGATCGCAAGTGCGACTCCGATAGCGGGATCAACCAGTCGAGACATTCGCGCCGAATCGTCCCGATTATGCGCTCGCAGATCGCGTTGGCCTTGGGGCAGCGCGGTGGCGATTTCAGCACGCTCAAGCCCAACGCCATGATCGATTCGTCCAAATGTTTCGCGAAGATGCTGTCGCGATCGTGCAGAAGATATCGATAACCATCCCCGCAGCCGATGACTTCCCGCAGTTGTTGCAGCGTCCATGCTGCGGTCGGATGTGGTGTCATATTGAAGTGCAACAGCCGACGCGAGCCATGCTCGATGAGCACGAACACATAGAGCAACCGGAATGTCGCCGTGACAGAGACGAAGAAGTCACATGCGACAATCCCCCTCGCGTGGTTGCGAAGAAAGGTCGACCAACGCTGGTCGCCGCGCGGGCGACCCGGCTGCCGCTTGGGCATGTATTTGCGAACGGTACGCGGCGAAACGCGCAGCCCTGGCTTCAGTAGTAGTTCATTAGCGATGCGCTCCTCGCCCCAGAGTGGATTCTCGGTCGCCATCCTGCGAATCAGCGCCCGCAGCTCAGCCGGAATCGGCGGACGCCCGGTCCGGGACTTGTAGCGCCATAGCAACCGCCATCCCGCTCTATGCCACCGAACCAGTGTCTCGGGGCGGAGCACCATCAAGGCTCCGCGCCAGTTGCATAGCTTAGCCAGCACCGCCAGGCTGACTCGCGCTGCGGGATCGATCCGCCGCAGCTTGATGCCTCGCTCTTTGCATAGGGCCAGCTGCCGGCGCAGAAACAGGTTCTCTGCGGTCAGCGAGCGCCTCGAGCGCAATGCCAGCAGCACGAAGCGCCCGGCGTCCGCGATCAATACTATGCCGATCTTGGTCAGCGCGATCACGAACGCATGATGCCACAGCTCACCAAGACTCGCGTGATAAGGTCAGGCCAACCGAGATCTAGTTTTTGCGGAGCACAGCTGGCGCACGCGCAGACTAAATCGGCCACGGCGCAGTAGTCGACCCGTGATAACCTGCTCGATGGGGTTTTATTGGGCTTGGATTTCACTGTCTGACGGATAGACTCGCCCGCGGACAGAGGAGCGGACTTATGCAAATCCAATCGTGGAGCCCAGCGATTGCGCTACGCGACATCGCTGAACTCGTCGCCGTTCTCGCTTTCGTCGTCTTCGTGCCTCCGGTGATCGAGCAGGTACTTGTTCAGCACGGCATCTCCATCTCGGGGACAAACCGCATCGTCGCGACCGGCTTTATTTTGGTCCTATGGGCGGGGTTTACAGCAGTCCTGTTGCTGCTCAATCGCGAACCATTTTCGAATGTCGGCCTGATCAACTCTCACAATCCGGTGAAAACGGCAATTTACGGCCTTCTGACAACGGCCGTCATCTTCGCCGTCGTAGTGACTTTGGAAAATTTCGGCTTTGGACAAAATCGTCTTGGTGATATCGGCGAGGAACTAAAGGGTAACATCGGACTCCTCCTCGAGCGTATGGCGATCAGCATCCTTGTCGTCGGCTTCGTTGAGGAATTTGTATTCCGGGGTTTCATCATGTTGCGGCTGGCCAACATCTTCGGCGGATCGCAGATCGCCTGGGCGGTCGCGCTCATTGGGCAAGCGGCATTGTTCGGGCTTTCACACGGATATCAGCAGCTCTACGGCATGGTTCTCACGGGCGCGATCGGCTTGTTTCTCGGTGGTGTTTATCTGATTACCGGGCGGAACCTGTGGATCGTAATCATCGGACACGGGTTCTATGACGCCGCGCATGCAGCCTATCTCGGAATGATGCGCTAAAGACGCAGCTCCATTCTGCGTCGCGATAGCGCGTCTGCTCAGG
>DASZFQ010000004.1:0-5539 GCA_035939595.1 Casimicrobiaceae bacterium | reverse complement strand
TCTGGTGGTAAACGCGAAGGTGCTGGTCGTCCTCCCGGTATTACCGGTCCGGGTACCGGTCGCCCCAAGGGTGGCAACCGACGTCACGCCGCTCGCCAGCCACGACGACGAGACGTAAAGTTAGGGTTATCTTGATTTCTTCTTGAATTCTTCTCCCGCGCCCGCGAACAACAAACCAATGCCAGCACAGAAGTTTTTCGTGTTCTGCTCCTGTCAACTTGATTTTATTTTTAATGGAAACGAGGGGAGAACATCGTTGGCCTCATCGCATCACTGGTCGCGCGAACTCCAGGCGCTGGGCCACACCGTTCGCCTGATGCCGCCGGCCTATGTGAAGCCCTATGTGAAGCGGCACAAGAACGATGCCACTGATGCCGAGGCGATCTGCGAGGCGGTCACCAGACCGAATATGCGGTTCGTTGCGACCAAGACACCGGAGCAACAGAGTTGCCTGACGCTGCATCGTACCCGTCACTTGTTCATCCGCCAGCAGACCTCGGTGATCAACGCCATCCGCGCTCACCTTGCCGAGTTCGGGATCGTCGCGCCGGTCGGACGCAATGGTGTCGTGCAGCTTCTCGGCGTCGCTGCTGATGCAAATGACAAACGCCGTTCTCTTGGAGCTCTCCCGTCCCGAATGCGGGACAGTGGTCGGGATCGACTCCCGCCGGATGTGAGGTTTGCAGGGAAAGCCTGCAGAAACGAGAGCCCCGCCTTGGATCACGGTCTGCCCACTTCAGCTAATTGACGGAGATACCATCATGTGAGGCCGAACACATGGCTGCACCGACCAATGCTGCGTTCGTGAAGAAAGTCCTTGCTAACTCGGAGCCGTTCTCTAATCGCATCTCCTCTGTCAAGTCGTCGCTTTGTTCATCGTGACGCTCGCCCCGGGGAGCAGCGCGTCCAGATGCGGAGGCTCACAATGAGTCAAGCCCATCAGCCAGGCGAAGCCGGATTAGGCGATGGGTGTCGATGCGGCGGAGGGGGCTCATGCGCGGCCGGTTCACACGCCGTCCCACCGCGCATCCTCGGGCTATCGCACCGAACAGCCGGATTGCTCTGGTGCAAAGAGAACGGTGTTCGGCCCGCCGAAATTTGCGATGGGAACTACTTCTATAACTGCCCCTGCTTCTTGGCAGATACACCTGAAGGAACCGCAATACCGCGATCGATGTTACAATTTCGCGTAGGCGGTAATAGACGAAAGGGTTCTATTGACGGGCAACCGAGTGCGATGGATGCGGCCGGTGGGCCAGTCCATCATTGTTCCCAATTGTGACGGAGGCACCATGGCACAGTCACAAGCAAACGGCGGCGCACCGTCCATTGCGGTGAATCTGACCATCAACGGGACGCGTCATGCGCTGACGCTCGATCCACGCTCGACGCTGCTCGATGTGCTGCGAGAGCATCTCGATCTGACGGGAAGCAAAAAAGGCTGCGATCAGGGTCAATGCGGCGCTTGTACCGTGTTGATCGACGGCCGGCGCGTCCTGTCGTGCCTGACCTTAGCCGTCATGAAAGAGGGCGCGCGTATCACGACCGTCGAAGGCTTGGCCAGGGACGGAAAGCTCAACCCGCTGCAGCAGGCCTTCATAGACCATGACGCGTTCCAGTGCGGCTATTGCACGCCGGGGCAGATCTGCTCCGCCGCCGGCCTGATAGCCGAGGGCAAGGCCAAGACCGCCGACGAAATCCGCGAGCTGATGAGCGGCAATATCTGCCGCTGCGGAGCCTATTCGAATATCGTCGCGGCGATCCAACAAGCGATGGGGCAGTCATGATCGGCTTTCATTATGCCCGCGCCGGCAATGTGGCGGACGCTGTGCGCCAGATGAGCGCGAGCCCCGGCGCGAAATTCATCGCCGGCGGCACCAATCTGGTGGACCTGATGAAGATGGATGTCGAACAGCCGTCGAAGCTGATCGACGTCTCAAAGCTTCCTCTCGACAAGGTCGAGCCGACCGCAGCCGGGGGGCTTCGCATCGGCGCGCTGGTGTGCAATTCCGATCTCGCTTATCACCCGCTGATCGAGCAGCGCTATCCGGTGCTGTCGAGCGCATTGCTGGCCGGCGCCTCGCAGCAATTGCGCAACATGGCGTCGGTCGGCGGCAATCTCCTGCAACGCACGCGCTGCGCTTACTTCTACGACATCGCGACGCCATGCAACAAACGCGAGCCGGGCAGCGGCTGCTCCGCCATCGACGGTCTGAACCGCATCAACGCGATCCTCGGCACAAGCGACGCCTGCATCGCGGTGCACCCTTCCGACATGTGCGTGGCGCTGGCGGTGCTGGAGTCGAAGGTCCACGTCGCGGGGCCCGGCGGCGAGCGTGCCATCGCCTTTGCTGACTTTCACCGGCTTCCTGGCGATACGCCGCAGCGCGATACCAATCTCGGTGCCGATGAGCTTGTGACCTCGGTCGAGCTGCCGTCACGCGGGTTTGCAGCCAACTACACTTATCTGAAGATCCGCGACCGGCTGTCCTATGCTTTCGCGCTGGTCTCGGTCGCAGTCGGCCTTGAGCTTGAGGGCGGCACGATCAAAGAGGCACGTTTTGCGCTCGGAGGTGTCGCCCACAAGCCCTGGCGCAACGCCGAGGCCGAGGCCGCGCTGCGCGGCCGGCCCGCCACCGAAACGACGTTTGCGCAAGCCGCCGACATCGTCCTGCGCGACGCCAAAGGCTTCGGGCACAACACATTCAAGATCGGTCTCGCGCGCCGGGCCATCGTCCGCGCGTTGTCTCAGGCCGCGCGCGGCACGCCGCAGGTGCAGTCCAACAAAAAGATCGCGTGAGCACAGCCATGGCTTCCTATATCGGCGCTGCCACCTCCCGCATTGATGGCGTCGCGAAAGTCACAGGCGCGGCAAAATATGCCGCTGAGTTCAACGCGCCCGGTCTCCTCCACGGCAGCGTCGTCATCTCGACGATCGCAAGGGGCCGCATCACGCGCATCGATCTCATCGCCGCCATGCGCGTCCAGGGCGTGATCGACGTGCTCACGCACGAGAACCGGCCGCCTATGGCGGACACCGACCAGGCCTACAAGGACGACGTGGCTCCCGACGGGTCGCCGTTCCGGCCGCTCTATGACGGCAGGATCCTGTTCAACGGCCAGCCGATCGCGCTGGTCGTCGCTGAAACGTCCGAAATCGCGCGTTTTGCAGCCTCGTTGGTCCATGTGGAATATCAGCAAGAGCCACACGTCACGGACCTGTACCGCCAGCGCGATGTCGCCATTCCCGTAACGACTCCGACAAATCCCATGGAGGCGATATTCGCGCCGCCGAAACCGCGCGGCAATGCCGAGCAGGCCTTCGCCGCCGCCGCGGTGCGGCACGAGGCCGAATATTATGTCCCGATCGAGCACCATAATCCGATGGAGCTCTACGCCTCGACGGTGATCTTCGAGGGCGACGGCAAACTCACCGTCTACGATAAGACGCAAGGTATACAGAACGTACAGCAGTATCTGTGCAACGTCTTCAAAATGAAATCCGACGAGCTGCGCGTCCTGGGCCCGTTCATGGGCGGCGGGTTCGGCTCGGGCTTGCGTCCGCAATACCAGGCGGTGCTGGCAGTGCTCGCGGCGCGAAAGCTCCGGCGCTCGGTGCGCGTCGTGCTGACACGGCCGCAGATGTACGAAGTCGGCTATCGGCCCGCGATGATCCAGCGCATCGCGCTCGGCGCCAATGCCGGCGGAACGCTCGACGCCATCGCGCACGATGCGGTCACCGTGACTTCACAATACGAAGATTATCATCGGCAGGAGACCGGCTGGTCGGGCCTCCTTTACAAATGCGCCAATGCAAAATACGCGCACCGGCTCGCGCGGCTCGATCTCGCCACTTCATGCGACATGCGCGCGCCCAGCGCCGCCACCGCGATGTTTGCGCTTGAATCCGCAATGGACGAACTTGCGGTGGCGCTCAAGCTCGATCCGCTCGAACTTCGCCTGCGCTGCTATTCCGACCGCGATCAAAACGAAAATCGGCCCTTCAGCAGCAAGGCGCTGCGCGAATGCTACCGCCGGGGCGCGGAGGCGTTCGGATGGAACAAGCGCAATCCCGAGTCCCGCTCGATGCGGGACGGCCGCGACCTGGTCGGCTGGGGTATGGCGACCGGCGTTTGGGAAGCGCTGCAGGTGCCGATCACCGTGCGGATCGTGCTTGGCGCCAACGGCCACGCCGAGATCGCATGTGCAACATCCGACATCGGCACCGGCACATACACGATCATGGCCCAGGTCGCCGCGGACATGCTTGGGCTGCCGCTCGACAATATCAGCATCAAGCTTGGCGACTCGAGCCTCCCGCAATCGCCGGTCGAAGGCGGGTCGTGGATTGCTGCTTCCGTGTCGAACGGGATCGCAACGACCGTCGCAGCGATCCGCGACGAGTTGTTGCGTCTGGCCAAGCAAATGCCGAATTCTCCGCTTGCGAGTGCAGGCTCCGACGATGTCGTGCTCACGGATAGCAAGCTGGCGAGCAAGCGCGACTCCGCTCGGTCGATTTCGATCGCCGATGCCATGCGGCAAGGCTCTGTAGATCGTATCGAGCGGGAAAGGACCACAAACCCCAGGGATGATGCATCGCGGGCGCACAACGCGCACGCGGCCATTTTTGCTGAGGTCAAGGTCGACGACCAGCTTGGCGTGATTCGCGTCACCCGCGTCGTATCGGCCGTCGCTGCAGGGCGTATCCTGAACACCAAGACCGCACACAGCCAGGTCCTGGGCGGCGTGGTGTGGGGCATCGGCATGGCGCTGCACGAGGAGACGCTCATTGATCACACGTTCGGTCGCATCATGAATGCCAACATCGCCGAATATCATGTGCCCGTAAACGCGGATGTCCACGACATCAGGGTCATCTTTGTCGATGAGCCTGACGACAGCAATCAGCTCGGCATCAAAGGCGTCGGCGAAATAGGTATCGTGGGGGTAGCGGCTGCGATCGCCAACGGGGTCTACCACGCCACCGGCAAGCGTGTTCGCGACCTGCCCATCACGCTGGACAAATTACACGACTGATGCCCATTCGACGGAACGAGTTCCCGCAGGACATACCGACCGCGCAGGTAGAAAACGATCAATGCGGATTTGTTTCTTCAAGACGTGACGAAGGGGCCGCGAAATATTGGCGTCGGTAAAGCAGACATCGCGACCGATCGCATTTTGGTGGCCGACGGTCGCTTTCGGGGCATAACGGACATGGCTGGAGCGGCGGCCGGCCGGACCCGGACGCGAATGACCCGAAGCGGACATCGAGTTGTGCGACTCTGCCGTGCGCGCCGAGGCAAAAAGCCGGGCCTGTGCAGCGCCGGGGCGCGATAACTGTCAGGGGCTACCAGCACTACATCGCTAATAACGACGGTAGCCACCGTAATAGCCGCCGTAGTAGCCACGGCGGTAGGCTCGGCGCGCGTGTCTATGGTAGTAGTAAACCTTTTGTAGCTCAGGCGCGGGAGCAGTTGCGCCTACTAGATTTCCGTTCATTGGCACTGCCGAGGCACCGAAGGTTCCGCCAAGTCCA
>DASZFQ010000003.1:0-216462 GCA_035939595.1 Casimicrobiaceae bacterium | reverse complement strand
GTGCCGCGCAGCCCAGCTCATTCCCAAAGTCTTATTAGAAAACTGCTACCTACCATGGCCGGGCGTCAAGCTGTTAAACTTTAGCGAGACCAACCGCGACTTGAACGGCCCAGATTAAACTTTAATGACGCTAATCCTGCTACTTCACATGCCCGAGTATGAAAACCTTTTCAGTCGAGGCGAGCACAATTCGTACCACACCTAATTAAGGCAAATTTTTCAGCCCGTTACGGATTTGCCTTTGCCGGAGCTGGCCCTGGATTGTAAAGAAACACGACATCCGACACGCGGTCCTTTGCGTTGGCTGCAACAAGTTTTCCCTCTAGCGGACGGTGATTTTCGAACCGATGCAGGCGGTCAGCGACTGTAAATAATAGCGACGGCGTAGTCCAAAAAAACGCTGGTGCTTTTTCCGACCACCTTGCCAGATGGAATCGAAATTGTCCGATGACCCGTTACCCTCTCTCCGAACCAGTGGTAACCGAAACCTGGCTGGGGCCGCTATGAGAACACCGACTACCAACCATTGAGGCGTGCCTGGATGCGCAACCAACCTTCGAGGATTTCCTATGCGATCTGACATTGTTCCAGGAGCTATCTTCCCCGACTATGAGCTTTCCGACCATACCGCAAAACGTCGAAAGCTTTCCGAACTGCAAGGACAACATCCAATGGTTCTTGTACTCAGCCGTGGAGGTTTCTGCCCCAAGGACCGCCGCCAGGCTGAAGGGCTTGTTGCACTCCATCGTGAGCTCGAGGTTGCCTATTGTCGGCTCGTTACGATCAGCACCGACAATATCACTCAAACGAATGAATATCGCAGCGGAGTCGGTGCACACTGGCCTTTCCTCTCTGACACGCGGCGTGTTGTCCAAAAAGATCTTGACATCGTCGAATACACTGATGCTGTCAACAATCCCATGATTCCCCACGTGATAGTCCTCGAGCCCGGTCTGGTGATTCATAAGATCTACAACGGCTACTGGTTCTTTGGCCGGCCCACTCTGGAAGATCTCCGCCAGGACCTACGTGCCGTTACCAAGAAATGTCGGCCGGACTGGGACATCACAACGCCCGAACTCAAAGCGGCGTGGCAGCAAGGCCGCAAGGAACTCTTCTATCCGTACGGCAAAACCTACGTCCAAACTCTCGCTGAGCAGGATTAGGATCGGCATCGCCTTCGGCTTCTGGAGCGCGGGGGGCTTAATCCGCTGGTCCCGGTTCGAGCCCTGGCCGGCGAGCCATGAATCTAATTTCCGCGCTAGCACCGACTAACATATCCCCTAAAGTGTAGCTACACTGTAGCCAAGTATCGATGTAACGGCGTCCTCGGTGAGGTCATTTTGTTTCGATTTCGAGGTTCTATCAGTTGCGGCTTGCCGATTTCTAATTCGCAGGTCGTGCGGCAGAGGTCCGATTAGAATCGACCGCCGATGAGCCCCCTCGTGTTCAAGAACGCCCGCATCTTCGACGGCACGAACGCCGAGTGCGCTGAGGGCATGTATGTGCACGTCTCCGGAGGGCTCATTCAGGAGGTCTCGCCGCAGCCTGTCGCTGATAGAGGCGCGCTAGTCATCGACGTCGCTGGGCGCACGCTGATGCCCGGACTGATCGATGCGCACCTACACGCATACTGCAGTGACGTATCAATGCAGAAGACTGAAGCGATCGGAGAACCGTACCGCACTGCACACGCCATCAGGATGCTCGGACATGCGCTCGACTGCGGCTTCACGACAGTGCGCGACATTGGCGGGGGCGACTACTCGCTCGCTAAGGCGATTGCCGATGGCCTGGTTCGCGCACCACGCTTCTTCTACGCCGGCAAGGTTCTGTCGATGACAGGTGGGCACGGCGACTTTCGTCCACTGGAACAGAAATCGCATCATCACGAACTGTGTTCGTGCAGCATCGGTAACTGGGCGTGCCGGGTGGCCGACGGCGTCGATGCCTGCCTCGCGGCGGCCCGCGACGAGCTGCGGCAAGGTGCTCACTGCATCAAGATCATGGGTTCGGGTGGCGTCGCTTCGCCAACCGATCCGATCTGGATGAACCAGTACCGCGAAGACGAAATCCGTGCGATCGTCAATGAATGCGCAGAGCGGCGGACCTATGTCGCGGCACACTGCCATCCTGCGAGCGCCGTCCGGCGCTGCGTCGAGTACGGCGTGCGCTCGATCGAGCACGGCACGCTGATCGACGAGGACACCGCTCGGTTCGTCGCGGAACGCGGAGCCTATATCGTGCCGACGATGGTAGTCATCTTTGCGCTCGTTGAGATAGGCAAGGAGCTTGGCTTCCCGGCAGTGAGCCAGGATAAGGCCGAGTATGCGTACGAGCATGCGCTGTCGGGTATGGACAAGATGCGACGCGCCGGGGTCAAGGTCGGCTTCGGCACCGACCTGCTCGGGTCGACCTACGTTCAGGAGTGTCGCGAATTCACGATCCGCAGCGAAGTGTTCACCCCGCTCGAACTCCTGCGCCAGGCTACGTCGGTTAACGCCGAGTTGATGATGCAGCAGGGCAAGCTCGGCTGCATTGCGCCGGGTGCGCATGCCGACCTGCTGGTCGTCGACGGCGACCCGCTGCGGGACATCTCATTGCTCGCGGCAGACGGCAAGAGCTTGCGGATGATCGTGAGAGCGGGCGAGGTGGTGAAGGACGAGTTGCGGTAGCGACGATCCTCGCAGCTAAGTGCGCGGCGGCGCGTGTCACTTGGTGCTGAAGCCGAAAACGCCGTCCCAGTCAGCACCAGGTGGGCTTGCGCGGAAGTCGGCGATGCGCTCGCGGTAGAGCCGGTACAGCTTCACTGTCGGCGTGGCGGAGGCGAGCTCCTGCAGCAGCGCTTCGGCCTCGTCCCAGCGCTGTGCGCGGAAGTGCGCAAGGGCCTGATGGAAGCGGGTGATCTCCGCAAGTATGTCGCCGGCGACCTCACCTTGCGCGCCGATCGGCTCGAAAATCGCGATGCCCTCCTGCTTGCCCTTCACGCGCACCTTGTCCACTTCTCGGTAGACAAAGCCTTGGACCGCCCGCACGACGTTCTCGGAGACGAGGATGCCTACCCCATATTCCTTGGTGAGACCCTCGAGGCGCGAGGCGAGGTTCACCGCGTCTCCCATCACCGTGTACGAGCGGCGGAACTCGGAGCCCATGTCGCCGACGCTCATCGTGCCGCAATTGATTCCCACGCCAATGCGCAACGCGGGCCAGCGCTTCTTCGCAAACACCGGGTCCAGCTCACGCAGCGCCTTCTGCATGGCGAGGCCGCATTCAAGCGCGCGTCGTGCGTGCTTTGCATCGCGCACCGGCGCCCCCCAGAAGGCCATGATCGTGTCGCCGATGTACTTGTCGACGGTGCCGCGCTTTTCCTGGATGCAAACTGTCATCTTGGAGAAGTAGGTGTTGATCAGGTCCTTCAGATCGCGTGGCTTGCGGTTCTCCGAGATCGACGTGAAGTCGCGGATGTCGGCGAAGAGCACGGTCATTTCGAGGCTTTGGCCGTGCATCGAATAGCTCTCGGGCTGCTTCGCCATTTCGGCGACGATCTCCTTTGGAACGTAGGTGCCGAATAGGTTCGTCATCAGCTTCCGGTGGCGGGTTTCGGCGAAGTAGCCCCACGCCACGTCGAGGAAGTAGAGTCCAACCAGCATGACCAGCGGGCCGGCCAGCGGCAGCACCAGGTTGCGCGCCTGCCACGCCCACACGTTTACGCCGATTATGAGTACGGACACCGCGGCTACAACGAGCGTTGCCGCCAGAGCGGATAGCCGTGGCAGAAGCACCGCGAGCGGAATGCCGATGAGCAAGATCGTAAGCACTGCGATGGCGAGCATCTCCGCCGGCCGCGACTTGACGGCGTTGTCCAGCGCGCCGGAGATGAGGCTGGCGTGGATCTCCACACCCGGGAGGTCCTCCCGCGTGGGCGTGGCGCGGACGTCGACGAGTCCGCGGGCCGAGGTGCCGACGATGACGATCCGGTCTTTCAGCTCGTCGGCGCCGAGCGTGCCCCGCATCACGTCGGTGGCCGAGACGTAGCGAAAGGCTCCCTGGTTACGGTAGGGAACGAGCGCGGCCATCCTTTCGTCGAGCGGAATGCGCACCGCGTCGCCGACGCGCACGAAGCGGATCCATCCCTGCGGTCGCCCGCCGGAGTCGACGATGGTCGTCTCGAGGGCGAGCGGCGCGTTGCCGAGGTAGATGCGGAGGACGGCCAGCGACATCGCCTCGAAGAAGCCGTCCCCAATCTGTATGAACATGGGTACGCTGCGGGTTACGCCGTCCGGGTCGAGCGCCGGCAGCAGATGCCCCGCGGCGATCGCGGCCGCCTGCAGCGGCGCAATGTTGGCGCTGTAGCCCGAGGCGCTGAAGTGGCGGTACTCCGCGTTCGCTAGAGCGCTCGCCGCGAACGCCGGGCGCGGCAAGACACCCGATCGATCCCCCTGGGGGCTTACCAGGAACCCGAGGACCACCGGGCCCTTCCCGATCTCTTCGGCGAAGCGGCGGTCGTAGTCGAGCGAGGCGCGCGCCTGCTGGAGGAAGGCCTGGAACGGCGCGTCGTCGCGCAATTCGCTCCTGGCGATCGCTTCGAGAACCGAAATGCCGGAACTCGAGTCCGCCTCGGGAAAGGCAACGTCGAAGCCCACCACGCGGACCTGGTATCGAGCGAAGAGCTGATGCAGCATGAGCGCCAGCCTGTCGCGACCCCAAGGCCAGTGTCCCTCGGCGTTGAGGCTTCGCTCGTCGATGTCGACGATCACGACGCGCGGATCCTGCGTCCCTGGGAGAAACAGCCGCACTCTTGCGTCGTAGGCCCAGCGTTCGAGCTGCGTCAGCAAACCGAGTTCCTTCCAGCCCGCGGCGTCGGCGAGCAGGCAGGCAACCAGCGCCAGTCCGATTCCGACGCGAACGAGGGTACTCAGCGAGATCTTCGGGATCCAGCGGGCGGTTTTTGCCACGGGGCGCGCGTTGTGCTGCCGGAGGGCGAAGCATAGGCGATGCCGTGCTGCTTGGGGAGTGGCCGAGATACTTGGGCGCCAGCAGGCGCGCACGGTGGCCGTGCCGGAAGGCACGGCCGGTCAGCTTCCGGCCCGGTCTCTGCGCAGGGGCAGGTAAGGGCACTTTGACCTGCGCCCGCCAAGCGGCCAGAATCACATCTAAACCTTCGCCGGAGTACACCGATGCCTTGGAATGGAAATCAAGACGATCCGCGGCGCCGCCTTCTGATCAAGGCGCTCGCCGCCGGTTTATTCTCGAGCGCGGTTTGCAGCCGCGAGGCGGGCGCGCAGGTGCTGGGCGGCCGGCCCGCCCAGCTGCCGCCGGGGAAGTCGATCTACCGCATCGAAGGTGACGTGCTGGTCAACGGCCAGCCGGCCACACTCGATACGCAGATCGCTGCCAGCGCGACCATCGAGACTGGGAAGAACGGCGAGGTCGTCTACGTCGTGGGCGAGAGCGCTTTCCTCCAGCGCAGCGAGAGCCACGTGACGCTGGAGACAAGGGAAGCCGATTCGATGATCGTGTCTGGCACCCAGCTGCTGACGGGGAAGATCCTCTCGGTGTTCCCGAGTGGCAGGCCCGTACGCATGACGACGAAGAACGCGTCCATCGGTATTCGCGGAACGGGCGTCTACACGGAGTCGGATCCGGAGCAGACGTACTTCTGCACTTGTTATGGGACCGCCGAGATCGTCGCCGCGAGCGATCCGACGAGCCGCGAGACCGTGGAGTCGCGCCATCACGACCGGCCGCTCTACATCCTGGCCGGGGAGCAATCCGGGCAGAACATCCGCGCCGCGCCGTTCATCAATCACACCGACCAGGAACTGATGCTGATCGAGGCGCTGGTCGGGCGCTCGCCACCGTTCGTGTTCCCGAAGGACAACTACATCGGACCGCGGCGCCCCTATTGATCCCGCCCGCAGGCGCTACTGCGGCGCGCCGTTGAGCGCCCAGTTGAGGAAGACATCGTATTTCGCGCGCCCCGGTTGCCCGGGTGCCAGGCTCGTGTCGAAGCCACTGCCCAGGCCCCCGCGGTGATGGAAGCCTGAAGGCTTCTGCAGCAGCGCGCTGGCAGCGATCTCCGCGAAATTGATGCGGCTCCTTACCTCGGCGTAGAACCAGGCGTCGTCTGTCGCAGTGCCGGCGACGCCATCGCCATCGCGGTCGTCATTGGTGAAATTGATCGGCGGGTGAAACGGGCCGGCGGGATTGTGGCAGCCCTGGCATTCTTTGCCGTCCTGCAGGATCGCCTTGATGTCGGAGAATCGGATGGCGCTCGGCGCCGGGGTCAACGCGTTGTTCACCACCAGCGTCAGCAACGTCGGCGCGCTCTGGGCCGAGTCGTTGCCGACGACGAGACTGAGCACGTACGTCCCGTCGCTCGCGGCATTGAACGTGGGTTGCGCCGTGTTGGCGTCCGTCAGCGCGGCGGGGAGCGACCCGTTCGGGACCGACACGATCGACCAGGCGTAGGTGTTCGCGTACAGGCTGCCCGCGCCGGATAAGCGGGTGGCGCCCTGCGGGAGCACGCGATCCGGCCCCGGATCAGCGATCGGACGGCCAGGCCGCAGCGGAGTACCGCTGGCGTCGCTTGCCGCAAAGCCTTGGCCAACGAGGAAATTCGCCAGCGTCTGTTCTCCCGAGGAAGCGTGGAACGTGTCGTACACAAGCTTCGCCAACGGCATGTTGCCGCGATTGACGACGGTCGCATTAATTCGACCCGCATACGACTGGAATTTCTCGTACGTCGTGAAATCGATGTCTGACTGCATCCCCGTTCCGCGCATCATGTGACACATGCGGCACGCGGGCGCAATCACCGTCGTGTAAAGCGGGGTCTGTCCAGCCGCCGTCCAGGAAGCCGGCACGGTGCCGCCGGCGTAAGCCGGGTTGGGCAGGCCGTCCCCTCCGTAGGACGCCTTGACGAGCGCGGCGGCGGTGCCCTGCCACTCGTCTGGGCCCGCCGGGCGACGGCAGGCGTCTTCCGGAAACGTTGACGGCGCGGGCAGCGGGTAGGAACACAGGACCATCCGGTTCATCGTCTTGAGGGAGGCCTCTTGCTCCGCCCGCGTGTAACCAGGCGTCGTGGAGAACTGGAAACCGTCGACCTCGAACGGCGGCAGCTGCCCCAGTGTGTCGCCGCGGGTCCGCGATACGGCATTCTGCAGCAGGTTGAACAGCGGCTGGCCCGCGGCGTCGGGTGGCGTCAGTGCATCGGCCCTGCCGCCGTGGCAAACGATGCAAGGTCCGGGCATCGCCTTGTCGCCTAGGCCATCGATGTCCACCATGATTTCGCGCACGCCGGTCACGACGTTGAAGTTGAAGAATTTTGCGAAGCTAACCCCGCCCGCCGGACCGGGGCTGAACTCGATACCGGCGAGGTACACCAGCGAGTTCGGGTCGCGCACGATCGCGGCCTCGAGGTTGATCGGGGAAAAGCCGTATGCCGCGCCCGTCTTTACCAGGTAGTTCTCGACGAAGAAGGCAAGTGTGCCGTCAGGGTTCTGCCGCGCTGTCATCCGCCGCCCGAAGCCCAAATCGCGCGAATCGCCGAACACGGCGGTGACCTGCATGCCAGTCCCCGTGTCGAAGCCGTTGGCCGCCTTCCACTTGGCAAACGTGTCCTTCGTGTTGTTGGGATCAATGGCGGCGTAGTAGGCCTGCGCGTAGGCAGCCGTGTCCGTTTGCAGGGAGCCGTCCGGCTGCAGCTGCGGGTTGGGAAACAGCAGGAAGGCATTCGGCTGGCCCGGCACCGGGACGGGGTTGGTTCCGGGGTGAATGTCGCCCGGGCTTCCGCCGCCGCCGCACGAGGCCAGCAGCAGCACCGCGGCGGCCGCAGCGAGCCAGGCCAGAAGGCGGGTGAATGCCATGGTCTGAACCTCTAGAAGACCGTGAGGAAAAACAGGGAGTACTGATTGTCGACGTAGCGCAGCGAACCCTGCACATCGAAGTCCGGCCGGTCGGTCGGCATTCCCTGCGCGCGTCGCCAGGAGATGTCGATCGATGCTCGCGGACTCAGCGGCAGGTTGTAGCCGACGGTGCTCACCCACGTATGGGCGCTATAGCGGTAGGCGTAGAGTTGCTTGCCGGGAAACGCGTCGTCCCGCACGAAGACCTGCGCCAGGCTCACGTTCACGAGCGAGGGGCGGCCGTCGGACACCGTATTGCCGGTCTGGTATTCTCCGCTGAGATACAGCGTGCCGCTGCGACCCAGCGAATAGTCGAGGTTCAGGCGCGCGGTATAGTAGTTCAGGTCCCACACCTCGCTCTGGGCATGGCGCCGGTTCCACGCGAGTTCTCCGTAGACGCCGATGCGATCGGTCAGAGCGCCCTGCGCGTCGACCCCGAGAGCGAAATGGTCGCCGTCGCGCAGGTGCGAGACGTAGTTGTCCAGCCAGCCGCGCGCGAAGGCCCCGAGCGTCACCGCATCGAAAGCCCCGGACTGGCGGTACTGGAGTTCTCCTTGCAAGCCGCCGGACAAGTTTGACAAGCCATTGTAGGTGTAGAACTGCTCGCCGTTGAGCATGCCGGTCACGACTACCCGGGTGTTGTCGTTGATGCGCAAGGTACCGCCCGTGCTTAGGTTGAGCCCGAGCAGCTGGTCCGCCAGGATCTCATCGGCGGCGCGGGCCCGGGTGACGTTATTGTCGTACGTGTAGCCAAAGTCGACCTGCAGGCGATCCAGGATCGACCACGGGGAGCCGGGCAGGGCGGCCGGGCCCATGCTGGTGGGGTCGGGTCCGGGCACGACCACGGTTCCGGTTGCGGTGTCTTGCGCCGTCGATGCCGTTGGTGTCGCTAGATTGAGCAGCGCGGCCACGATGACTGCAACGAGGCGCCAGCGGGCAGGCCGACGTTGTAGCAAGACAGCGCACTGCCGGTCGCGCGGATAACGCCGAGAGGCTCCAGACGCGAGGGTGGCCGAGAATGCGGTCGGGACGTTCGACGAATGTTCGACGTACATGTCCCGCATCCCTTTCAGGACGCAGGTCTGCCGCGATTCCGGATGTTCGGGAATGGCCTCCACTCCATCGCGCAACGCGGGAACGCAGGAGACTTACTTTTACATCAATCGCGAGCGGCCAACAAGCGCCTTGGGTGCGGGCTGGCGGCCACACCTCAATTTCGCTCACCTCGAGCAGCGCTTCCAACGTGAGACTTCGGTCTCGCCTCCCTCTGCCGCCCGCAGATACGCTCTCTTCCGAGCGTAAGTTCAGAGTTCGCAGTCCTTCGCACGACAGCTAAGATCCCAGTGCGCCGTTCTTCGCTATTTCAGTAGATACTGCTGTAGAAACTCGACGGTAGCGTAGAACTGGTAATCCAGGTTCGCCTTCTTTCTGAAGCCGTGCCCTTCGTCTTTGGCCATGACGTACCAGACAGGGGTGCCTTGTTTCCGCAACGCAGCAACAATCTGATCGCTTTCGCTGACAGGCACACGGGGGTCGTTCTTTCCGGCTACGACCAACATAGGCTTCTTTATTTTGTAGCTGTTGTTCATGGGAGCGATGCGTTCGAGAAATGCGCGCATTTCGGGTTCACGCTCGTCACCGTATTCAACGCGGCGCAAATCGCGGCGATAGCTTTCGGTATGCTCGAGAAAGGTGACCAGATTGGACATGCCGACAACGTCGACCGAGCAGCGGATTCGCTCGCTGTAGAACGTGGACACGGCGAGGGTCATATGGCCGCCGTAGCTACCTCCGGTCACCGCGATTCGATCACTATCGAGATCGGGGCGCGTTGCGATCCAGTCAAACAGCGAGTTGATGTCCTTGTAGGAATCTTCGCGCAAGAAACCGTTGTCGAGCTTCGTGAAGGTCTTGCCATACCCGGTGGAGCCACGCACATTGGGCTCGATGATGGCGATTCCTAACACATTCAAATAGTAGTTTGCCCGGCCAAGAAAGCCGGGCCGGGACTGCGATTCCGGACCTCCATGAATAGCAATCAACACCGGGCGTCTGCCGGCAAATGTTGCGGGGGGCGCATAGAGGAAGCCCGAAATCATCCTTCCGTCGAAACCTTTCCATCGGACCAATTCTGGCTCCCGGAAATCATCGGTCTTTACGGCGCTCTCGCTCATGGTCCAACGCTCGAGCCCTCCCGAGACTACATCGAGCGAAAAGCAGTCTCCGGGCAGGCTCGCCGACGTGATTTCAAAAGCGAGTTCATGATTGTTGTGGTGCCATATCAGATTGCTTACCAAACCGACGGGCAGCTTCGGTACGGCCATTTCCTTGCGCGTTTCAGTGCTCATCAGATGCAGTACGCTAAGTCCATCTTCGTTAGTGAGGAAGGCAATTGACCGACCATCCCAAGAGAGTGCGAATTCATCGACATTCCAAGGCAATGCTCCGGTGAGAGCTTCGGACTGTCTGCTGGCCAAGTCCATGTACATGAGGCGTCGGAACTCGGAACCCGTGTCTGCCGTGTAATAGATCCCCTTGCCATCCTTACTAAAGCGCAGATTGGAATAGGCGATCTTCTCATCGCCATTGCGGGGCGTGAGTTGGGTCTTCTTCCCAGAGGCGGGGTCAAAGAGCCAAGGATACGTTTCGTTCACCGAAATATATTCGAGAACAAGAATCTTGGAGTCGTCGGGTGACCAGTCTTGTGGCACCCAGCCTGCGCCGTTGAGCTGTGCCACCATGTGATCGGAGCCGGGATCAGCAGGATTGATGACCCACAAGTCCGTGTCCTCCCCTGTGCGACGGGTGGACGTATAGGCCATTCGGTCACCCTTGGTCGACCACGGTCCGACACTGTTTCTGGATTTTCCATCCGTCAGAAGCGTGATGTCTCCGGAAGCAAAATCGTAGCGGTAGAGCTGGTACCACTCGCCGCCGCCGATATCCTTGCGGAACACCATATAGTCGCCCCTGGTAGGCTGAAAGCTGCCACCGTAGACAGGCTCCGTGGAAAACGTGAGTTGTTGCCGTGCTCCGCCAGGCATTTTCACCAAGTGCGCCTGCACGGTGTTGCCGAACCGCGTACCGATCAGCAATTCGCGGCGGAGAGGGTGCCAATCGGTTGGAAATGCCGACCGACTCTCGCCATAACGCCGGGCAGCTTCCGCGAGTGTGACCGGAATTGGCGGCACGCCCTCCGCAACGATTGGCTCGGGTGGGGCGACCGTTGTTGCCTCCTGAGCGGCAACGAGGCCCGCAAGCACAAGATTGAGAACGAAACCCGCGAGATACCGGTTCATGAACCCCTCCTAATCGCAGCGATGTGATTGCTTATTGACTGCCCATTGGACGCGCAGGCACATCAGCGTATGTCTCCGCGTTCAACGATTATGTGCGCAATGACCTGCACTGCGGCAAGGGCGGGATCGTCAAGCCGAGAATCCAGACCTTCACAAACTGGTACGAGCACCAGCTTCCTGGGCCGACGCAGCAACTGGCGTCATCGCGCCGTGGGGCCAACGTCATGCCCGACCTCGCCAACGCAATGAAGCTCAACTCCAACCCGAAGGACCGCTTGAGCGCGGGTTACTTCGACCTTGCGACACCCTTCTATCAGAGCGTCTACGCGCTGAATCCGCTACCCATTCCGGCAAGCCTGCAGGCCAACACCGCGTAGCGGTCCCTACCAATCGGGCCACATTGTTTATGCCAAGGAGTCGGCGCTCAAGATGCTGCACGACAACGTGGCGGCGTTCATTCGTCGAGCCAGCAATCTCGGGCACTAACCCTGCGCGGATTGGCGCAGCGCGTGTGGCTCAGTTGTGCGCTGGCTCCGGCGCCCCCGCATTGCCCGCGCCGCCGCTTTTTGCCGCCTCATCCGGCGCGAGCTTCAGCCCCGGCGGTTGCTCGAGCGGCCGTTCCTTACCATGCAGGTTCAGCCGGCCAAAAAGCGCGCCGTCAGGCGAGGCGACTGTCGTGCCCCGGTTGCGCATGTTCGGTGACGCGATGACGATCGCTCCAGGCTGATCGGATTGAACGGGAGTCGGTTGCGCTTTCCCCTGTGACGAGGGGTCGCTTGGCGCGGCGGCGTTGCTCTGCGGCGACGCGCCGGTCTGTGCGGAGGCGTGGGCCGGCGACGGTTCGCCTGATAGCGGCGCCGCGTCTGCGCAGATACCCAGCGCGAAGGCGAGGATACCCAGCGGGATTGGTTTGAGAGACAAGGCAGCCTCCTGCCGCGTGCGGCGATCGATAGGGCTTCGACAATCCTGCTTCCAGATCATTCCGCAGACCGAGCGCGCACGCTGAGGGTTGGCATGTGCGAAGGTGCCGGCCAATGCCGCCTACTGCTAGAACGCATAGTATGGGCCCGTTCCGCCAGGGGTGCTCCGCGTTTCGATCGCCGTGTACACGTGGCGTCCATAGAAAAATGGCAGGCCCCAGGCGAAGACCGACACGTCCCCAACCGGCCCGGCGAAGTTGTTGAAGGCATAGAAGTTCGGATTTGCCGCGGCGAGCTGATCGGCATTGGCGATGCTGAAACTGGCGCTGGCATTAGTGTTCATTCCCTCCAGGTTCGCCGAAAGATATTGCGCGCTTGCCGGGCAGTAGAAGCCCGCCGCCGCGCCCGTGCACAGCGGATAGAGAGCCGTGCTGATGTAGAACAGGCTCGAGCCGCTGTCGATGTAGCTCGTGCTGTAGTTCTCCCCGTTGAAGTTCGTGACGATGTTGCCTGTGCTCGGGTCGGTTGCCAGGACCTTGGCACTGCCCAGTCCGTTGTTCGATTGGGTCCCGATCCCGAAGATGAGCGAGCCGGTGGCCGTTGCGGCACCCGACGCGGCGATCGAGGCAAGTTCGATGATCGCACCGTTGTTATCGACGCTGAACAGCCCTACCGGGTTGGGCAGCTGCTGCGAAACCGCGACCGGGGTCGGGGCGCAGCCGGACGCATTGCAGCCGTAGTACCAGCCGGGAATGGCCGCTTGGGCGCAGCCGTTGCCACAATCCTGCAGAAACACGCCGATGCCCAGCAGGCCGTTGGCGCCGAAGGTGTCCAGCGTGTTCTCGGGGGGACCGGAGCTCGAGCAGCTGGTCGGAATCGACGGGAACGCCGGATCGCCGATGATCTGCACCGGTATGGATTTCGCCTCTTCGCCGGCGATGTGCATGTCGGCGAGCCTCACCGGTCCCCAGCTGAAGCCGTCGGCAAACTGCACGCACGCGACCAGCGGGTCGCCGTTTGCATCGACCTGCTGCGGCAGCGAGAGTGCAGGCGCCAGCGCCGATGACAACAAGCGCAAGCCGGACGACCCCGTATCGACCTGGATGTTGTCGATGGTCTGGCAGTTGGTGCTGCTTCCCGGGGCGCAGACGGTGATGCTGACGAAGGCGATGTTGATGATGGCTGCCGGCCCCGCGTTGACGCTGAGCGCCTGGACGTTCTGGGCAGCCGGCGGGCTCGCGCCAGCGACCCGGACTGCGGCGAAGGCTGCGTTCTCGCTGCAGCCGCCGGCCGCTGATGGCGCCGCATAGGTTCCTTCGATACCTTGCGCGGTGGCCTGGATACCAGCCATGCTCGCCACCGTGTTCACACCGTTGGAACACTGATAGGTCGCGCTGGATATCGAGTAGAGCTGGCCATACTGGGTGAGCAGACCGGACAGCGTGCAGTGCAGGCCCGTGCTGTAGCTGAACTCGAAAGTCGCGCTGCCGTTGCCGGGCTGCAGGATCTGAAGGTCGAAATTGTCCTGGTAGCCGCCGGGCGTGCCGCAGCCGGCACCCGAATAGTCCCCGGAACGACCGCCGGTGTAGTTGCCGGCAAGGTTGATCGTGGTCAGCGTCTGGCGCTGAATCGACTTGGTCACCGTGGGGCCGCCGGTCAGGCTGTAGGTGAGCGTGCCTTGGGTCGCGCCGGAAGGAACGAAGGAGGCCGTGCCGACCAGCGTGTTGACGACATTTCCTGGGACCCATGGCGCGCCGAAATAGGTACCGACGGTCGAGTAAAGATTACCGGCGAAGTTGCCGTTGGCGTCGCTATAGATGACCGCGGTATACCAGGTCGGCTCGTTGGCGGGTCCGTAGATGAAGAATGTCGCGAAGATGACATTGTCAGCCTGGACGAAATTGACGCCCCAGCCGGATTCGCTCGGTAAATACCAGATATCGGTGTAATCGGTTGCCGCGGCCGGCAATGACATCGCGAGAAACGCGAGAATCAGGGCGGCTCGCAACAGTCGCTTCAGCATAGGGATGACTCCAGGTCCGTATTTGGCGCTGACCACGCGCTGCCTGCTTAGGTTCCATCCCTAGCATTGGCATGTCGATCATACCGGTGACGCCCCGTCGGCGCTCTGGGCGGACGAAGCAAGATGTGTCGAAATGTAAGCTGCGGCGGCGGACCCGATCGCGATGGATCGAGTACACCGGCGTTGCGCAC
The DNA here is from genome assembly GCA_035939595.1 of Casimicrobiaceae bacterium. Classification (GTDB taxonomy): domain Bacteria; phylum Pseudomonadota; class Gammaproteobacteria; order Burkholderiales; family Casimicrobiaceae; genus PALSA-1003. Next base: position 202,122 of record DASZFQ010000003.1, on the reverse strand, counting down.
GGACCGGATCGGCGTCGGCCCCGCTGTTTGCTAACCGGAAGGTGAACGCGATGCCGCGGTTTTCCCGCGGACATCGTTAAGGCTTTTTGCAGCCCTGGTTGTACTTGCCCTTGGCGCAGGTGGTCCCGTTGGGGCCTTGGGCTACGCCCATCCCATTCTTCGTCTTCGCGACGCCGCCCCGGCTCGTTTGCGTGGTCGTCACGCCGTGCGCATTCGTTTGCGAAACCGCCGCATTGCCCGTATTGGGGTTGTAGGCGGCTTTTGCCCCGTTGCTGCTTTGCGCAGTCGTCACTCCACCGGAATTTTTTTGCACCGTGGTAACGGTACCCGTATTCGGGTTGACCGCTACGGCTTTCTGACCATTGCTGCAGACGGTCTTGCCGCGCGCGTTGGTGACGCAATCCGCGGCAAACGCGCCGGAAGCAAAAACGGTGAGCGCCAACGTCAAAAGAATCTTCACTTGTATTTCCTCTCGCTTTAGCCCGCCGTCGCTTGGCCTGCCGTCTGGTCCATGCACGCCCGTCAACCCAGCTTCATCTTAAGCGCTTCGGGGCGCAGCGTGTCGTAAAATTCGAACGGCTGGTGGATCCACGGGTTGTCCGCCAGGTACTCCATGTAGTAGTCGGGCCTGAAGACCGAGTGTGCCTTGTACCACAACACGGCGGTGCGAAGCTCGACCAGGTGCGTAAAGCGTTGCGGCAGTTCCCGGAACACCGCTTCGAGCGTATGCCCTGAATCGACCATGTCGTCGACGAGCAGCGCCCGCTCGCCCAGCCGCGGCGCGGTCATGGTCATGTGCTCGGCGATGACGAGTTGCCCCCGCACCGTGCCGCCCTCCGCGGTATACGAATGGGTCGACAAGATGGCCAGCGGCACTTCATAGATTCGCGACAGCACGTCGCCCACGCGCAGGCCACCGCGGGCGATGCATATGATCTGATTGAAGCGCCAGCCCGAATCGAAGACCTTCAGGGCGAGGCGCTCGATCAGGGCGTGATACTGCTCCCAGCTGACGTCGAGATTCATATGCCGCGGTTCCGGGTCGGCTCGTCTTGGCGCCGGGCTATTGAAACGGATGGTGCACCAGGATCGTCTCGTCGCGCTCGGGTCCGGTCGAGACCATCGCGATGGGCACCCCGGTGAGCGCCTCGATCCGCCGCAGGTACGCGCGGGCGGTTAGGGGAAGCGCCTCGAAGCTCTTGACGCCGAACGTGCTCTCCGTCCAGCCGGGGAGCTCCTCGTAGACCGGTTCGCAGGCGGCGACTGCCTCGGCGCCGGTCGGGAGCAGGGCGACCGGCTCTCCGCCGACGCGGTAGGTGGTGCAGATGCGGATCGATTCCAGGCCGTCTAGGACGTCGAGCTTGGTGATGCACAGGCCGTCGACCCCGTTGAGTTGCATCGAGCGTGCGAGCGCCGGGATGTCGAGCCAGCCGCAACGGCGCGGCCGGCCGGTGACCGACCCGAACTCGTTGCCCCGCAGCGCGAGCTGCGCGCCGATGTCATCGGTGAGTTCGGTCGGGAAGGGCCCCGTGCCCACCCGCGTGGTATACGCTTTGACGATGCCGAGCACGTAGTCGAGCTGCTGCGGGCCAATGCCGGCTCCCGCTGCGGCGGCAGCGGCGACGCAGTTCGACGAGGTCACGTAGGGGTAGGTGCCGTGATCGATATCGAGCAACGCACCCTGCGCGCCCTCGAACAGCAGCGATTCGCCGCCACGCCGCGCCGCCTGCAACAGCGCCGCCACGTCCGCCACCATCGGTTGCACCGCGGGGGCCAGCGCCAGGGTGGCATCGAGCGTGTGGCGATAGGGAATGGCATCGCGCTGGAAATAGCGGGTCAGAACGAAGTTGTGGTATTCGAGCACGCGCTCGAGCTTGGTCGCGAAGCGATCCGGATAGAACAGATCCTGGACGCGCAGCGCGCGGCGCGCGATCTTGTCCTCGTAGGCCGGGCCGATGCCGCGCCCGGTGGTGCCGATGGGTGTGGCACCGAGCGCCGCCTCGCGCGCCTGATCGAGGGCGACGTGATAGGGCATGACCAGAGGGCACGCGGGCGAGATCGCCAGCCGCGACCGGACCTCTATCCCGGCTGCTTCGAGCTCGGCGATCTCCTGCAGCAGTGCGGTGGGAGAGACCACCACGCCGTTGCCGAGATAGACGCGCACCGAAGGGCGCAGGATGCCCGATGGAATCAGGCGCAGCACGGTCTTCTTGCCGCCGATCACGAGCGTATGGCCGGCATTGTGGCCGCCCTGGAACCGGACCACGCCGTGGGCATGCTCGGTCAGCCAGTCGACGACCTTCCCCTTGCCCTCATCACCCCATTGGGTGCCGATTACGACGACATTCTTGCCCATGCCTGTAGGATCGTTGGTGATCGATGTCGGCGTCGGCGCAACCGCTGTCACGCCGCGCGGCCGACCAGCGCGGCCAACTGGCGCAGGTCGAGTGTGAACCCCGTCGCCGGGCGGGAGCGGCCGAAAGCCTTGCCAATGCCATCGTAGCGCTCGCCGCGGCCGATGGCGCTGCGCTCGCCCGCGGTAAACACCGAAAAGCTTGCCCCGCTCTGATAGTGATAGCCGCGCAGGTCGGCGAGATCGATGTGCACGGCTTCGACCTTGTCACGCGCGGTCCGGGCCAGCGTTTCCAGCGCGGCGAGCGCGCCGGCGATCGACGGGGTGTCCGGCAACCGCGCCCGCGCCCGCGAGAGCACTTCCTCCGCCGGGCCGTACAGGGTTGGCAGGAGGACGAATGCGTCGCGCCACGCCGCGGGCAGCTTGGCTGTCAGGTCGGCCACGGCCGGCACGTCCTTGGTGCGCATCGCGGCGAAGAGCTCGCTGTCGCCACCGTTGCCGGCAAGGTGCGAGCCGTTCGCCAGTGCGCGGTACACGCCGACGTGCCCGAGGTCGAGATGCAGCCCCGGGACGGTGGCGGCTTCGAGCGAAGACAGCAGCAGAGCGAGCATCTCGACGTCGGCCGTTATGCCGGGGTCGCCGTAGAGCTCGGCGCCGATTTGCAGCACTTCGCGCGTCTGCGCCCCGCCGCTTGCCAGCGTGCGCAGCACGCTCCCGGCGTAGCACAACCGCGTCACGCCGGGCTCGTTGAGCAGGTGGGCGTCGATGCGCGCGACCTGCGGTGTCATATCGGCACGCACACCGAGCAAGCGTCCGGAAAGCGGGTCGACGACCTTGAAGGTCTGCAACTCGAGGTCGTGGCCGGTTCCGGTCAGAAGCGAATCGAGGTGCTCGATCAGCGGCGGCTGCACCATGCGGTAGCCGTGGCCACGGAAATGGTCGAGCAGCGTCCGGCGCAAGTCCTCGATGCGCTGCGCCTCGTCGGGCAGTATGTCGTCGACGTACTCGGGCAAGACCCACTTACGCATAGAACACCACCAGCAGCAGGCCGCCGAAGGCGACGGCAATCAAGCCGATAAAGCGCAGCTGTCCGTCGCTCAAATCGATGAGGTGGCGAAAGGCGTTGCGCCAGACACGCGGAGCGATAAGCGGCAGCAGGCCCTCGAGCACCAGCACCAACGCGCACGCCACCCAGAACGCTTCCAGCATCCCGTCTCTCCTTGCGCTTGATGGCGGTTGCTAGCGCGCGCCGGAATGCGGCACGGCCTTGGCGGCGGCGGACTGCTTCAGATACTGGAAGAACTCGGAATTCGGATCGAGCACCATCAGGTCGCTCTTGTTCTTGAACGTCGCCTTGTAGGTCTCGAGGCTGCGGTAGAAGGCGTAGAACTCCGGATTCTGGCCGTAGGCAGCGGCGTAGATCGCCGACGCCTTCGCGTCGCCGTCGCCCTTGGTCTTCTGCGCCTGGCGGTAGGCGGCGGCCAGGATCACTTCGCGTTGCCGATCGGCGTCGGCGCGAATCTTCTCCGACTCGGCCGCGCCCTGCGAGCGCAGCTCGTTGGCGACGCGCTTGCGTTCCGATTCCATGCGCTGATAGACCTGCGGCAGAACTTCCTCGGGCAGCTCGACCCGGCGCAGGCGCACGTCGACGATCTCGACGCCGATCTGCTTGGCGTCGGCGTCGGCGCGTTGTCGGGTCGTCGTCATGATCTCATTGCGCTGGGTCGAGATCGCCTCGTGGATCGTGCGCTTGTTGATCTCCTGCGCCAGATTGAAGCGGATCGTCTGCGCCAGCCGCTGTTTCGCCAGCTCCTCGTCGCCGGTCACGCTCTGGTAGAACTTGCGCACATCGACGATGCGCCAGTAGGCGATGAAGTCAACGTTGAGAGGCGTCTTTTCCGAGGTTGTGATGCGGTCCGGACGCGGCGCGTCGAGCGTCAGGATGCGGCGATCGTAGAACTTGATGTTCTGCAGCAGCGGCACCTTGAAGTAGAGGCCGGCGGCGGTGTTGGCGTCGATGAACTCGCCCAGCTGGAACTTGATCGCGTACTGCCGCTGGTCGACGGTATAGATCGACTGCGACAGCACCACCAGGATGGCGACGAGCAGGGCGAAGATGGGGACGGCGGATTTCATCGGCTGTCTTTAGCGATCGCGGCCGCGCGCGAGTTCGTGCGCCCGGCTCGGATCGAGCGTGACCGAAGCCTCCGGCGGCGCAGCGACATGGGGCGCCTCGGCCGCACCGGCCGGCGCAGCGGCCGCCTGCGCCTGCTTGACGAGCTGGTCGAGCGGCAGGTAGAGCAGGTTGTTGCTGCCCTTCTGGTCGATTAGCACCTTGCTCGTGCTGCCCAGAACCGACTGCATCATGTCCAGATACAGGCGCTCGCGGGTGACGGCCGGGGCCTTGGTGTATTCGACCAGGATCTGCTTGAAGCGGCTGGCATTGCCCTCCGCCTCCTGCACCACGCGGGCGTTGTAACCGTCGGCCTCCTGCAGCAGGCGCGAGGCCAGGCCGCTGGCGCGCGGCACGATATCGTTGGCGTAGGCCTGCCCTTCGTTCTTCTGCCGCTCCAGATCCTGCTTCGCCTTCACCGCGTCGTCGAAGGCGGGACGAACCTGCTCCGGAGGCTGCGCATCGAGCAGCGATACGCTCTGGATCTGGATGCCGGTGCCATAGCGATCGAGCATTTCCTGCATCAGGGTCTCGGCCCGCTTGGCAATTTCGCCGCGGCCTTCGTAGAGCACGAAGTCCATCTGGCTGCGGCCGATGACTTCGCTGATCGCCGTCGATGCCACCTGCACCAGCACGTCGTCGGGATTCTTGGCGTTGTACACGAAATCCTTGGCATCCTTCAGCCGGTACTGCACGGCGAACAGGGCGTCGATGATGTTCTCGTCGTCGGTGACGAGGAGCAACCCGCGGGCGGAGCGGCTGGCGGCATTGGTGCCGTGGATCTCGACGGTCTTGATCTTGGAAAAGTCGATGACATCGACGGTTTCGATCGGATACGGCAGGTGCCAGCGCGGGCCCGGCTCGGTTGTCTCGGTGTACTTGCCGAAGCGCGCGACCACGCCGCGCCGACCCTCGTCGACGATGTAGAAGCCGCTCGCCAGCCAGACGACGAGGATCAGCGCGATCAACAGGCCCACGCCGCCGAACGGAAAGGAGAAGCGGGGCGCTCCGCCCCCGTCGCCGCCGCCGTCCGGCTCGCGCCGCCCGAACAGCTCGTTCAAGCGCCGATTGACGTTCTGCCAGATCTCGTCGAGATCGGGCGGCCCGCTGCGGCCGCGCTTACCCCATTGCGGATCATTAAGGGACATGGCGGATGCCCTGCGGCGGCTTGGAAGTGGCAGGTCGTATCGGGAAATGCCGGATCACGCTCTCGCCGCCCGGTACCGGACTTCCCCTGCGGGGCGCGGAAACCGTTCCGCCAGCGCAGCGTGCAGATCAGGCACGCCGGCGCCGGTAAGCGCGCTCAGACGGACGGCGCAAATCTTACCATATTCGTCGCGTTCGACCCCGGGAGCGAGCCCGGCGGCGTCGCATTTGTTCTGCACCAGGATCCGCGGCAGCTCGGCGGCACCGATTTCGCAGAGCACCGCGTCGACGGCGGCAATCTGCTCATCACGATTGACATGGCTGGCGTCGACCACATGCAGGAGCAGGTCCGCGTCGACCGCTTCCTTGAGCGTGGCGCGGAACGCGGCGACCAGATCGTGCGGCAGGTCGCGAATGAAGCCGACCGTGTCGGAGAGCACCATGTCCTGGGCCTCGGCAACCGCCAGCCGGCGTAGGGTCGTATCGAGCGTTGCGAAGAGCTGGTTGGCGGCATGGACGCGCGCCCCGGTCAGACGGTTGAACAGCGTCGATTTGCCGGCGTTGGTGTAGCCCACGAGGGCGATGTTGCGCAGCGCCGCGCGCCGTCGCGCTCGGGCCTGGGTTTCGCGCCGGCGCCCGATCTGCTCCAGGCGGCTGTTGAGGAGCTTGACGCGCACCCCGATCAGCCGGCGGTCGGACTCGAGCTGGGTCTCCCCAGGGCCGCGCAAGCCGATGCCCCCCTTCTGCCGCTCCAGGTGGGTCCAGCCGCGCACCAGCCGCGTCGACAGGTGCTTGAGCTGCGCCAGCTCGACCTGCAGCTTGCCCTCCGCGCTCTGCGCGCGTTGCGCGAAGATGTCGAGAATGAGGCTCGCGCGATCGACAATGCGGCATTCCAGCGCCCGCTCGAGATTGCGCTGCTGCACCCCCGACAGGGCGTGATCGAAAATGACCAGGTCGGCGTCGCTGCCGAGGCGGCGGGCGGCGATCTCGGCTACCTTGCCGCGACCGGCGTAGAGCGCCGCGTCGGGCCGCGCCCGGCGCGCGGAGACGACGTCGGCAATCTCGGCGCCCGCCGCACGGGCGAGCGCCTTGAGCTCCGCCAGCCGCTGCTCCGGCTCGCCGTCGCCAAAATCGAGCGCGACGAGCAGCGCGCGATCGCCGCGGGCGGGACGCTCAAACACCGCGTCTCACCGGCGCATCCGGCCTAGGCAGCTTCGCGTTCGTTGTCGTGCGGCATGGTGATGGCGCGCGCCGGCACCACGGTCGAGATGGCGTGCTTGTACACCATCTGCGTGACCGTATTCTTAAGCAGGACGACATACTGGTCGAATGACTCGATCTGGCCTTGCAGCTTAATGCCGTTGACTAGGTAGATCGAGACCTGAACATGCTCCTTGCGCAGCGTATTCAGGAACGGGTCTTGTAGCATTTGCCCTTTGTTGCTCATCGCATACTCCGCTGGGTTTTCTTGGGCGCACCGTTATCGGTCCGGGCTGCCGCTTTTGGATTCCCCGGCCGTCGCCTAGCGGCCCTTGCGCCGGTGCGTCGCGGCCTCCGCATAGGGATTGGCGCCGGTCTTGAATTGTATCCTAAGCGGCGTTCCCTGCAGTTGGAACGCCTCGCGGAAGAAATGTTCCAGGTAACGGCGGTACGCGTCCGGAACGCTGGACAGCGCGCTGCCGTGGATGACGATGAGCGGCGGGTTCGCCCCGCCCTGGTGCGCGTAGCGAAGCTTTGGCCGCACGGTTCCCGCCCGGGGGGGCTGCTGGCGCTCGAGCGCCGCCTGCAGCGCCCGGGTGAGCTTCGGCGTGGGCAGCCGCGCCATCGCCGCGGCATAGGCCCGGTCGACCGCCTCGATGAGCCCTCCGATGCCCTTGTCCTTCTTGGCCGAGATCGTGTGCAGCTCGGCAAAGGCGAGGAAGCCCAGCTTGCGCTCAAGCTCGCGCTTGATCTGCGCCCGGGCGTCGGCATCGGCTGCATCCCATTTGTTGACGGCGACGACCAGCGCACGGCCCGCCTCGAGAATGTGCCCGGCGAGGTGCGCGTCCTGCTCGGAGACGCCCTGCTCGGCGTCGAGTAGCAGCGCGACCACGTTCGCATCTTCGATCGCCTGCAGGGTTTTGATGACGGAGAATTTCTCGATGGTCTCGGTCACCTTGCCGCGGCGGCGCACGCCGGCGGTGTCGATGAGGGTATAGCTGCGGCCGCCGTGATCGAAATCGAGGTAGATCGAATCGCGCGTCGTCCCGGGCTGGTCGAAGGTGATGACACGCTCCTCGCCGAGCAGCGTGTTGACCAGCGTCGACTTGCCGACGTTGGGACGGCCGACGATCGCGACCTTGATGCGCTTTTCCTCCGCCGCCGCCGGTTTCGCTTCGCTCGCGGATTGCGGCGGGCACTGGGCGAGGGCGTGCTCGACCAGCTCGCGCAGGTTCTCGCCGTGCGCGGAGGAGATCGGCAGCGGCGTGCCGAGCGCCAGTTCGTGGAATTCGGCCGTGGCACGCTCCGGCGCCAAGCCTTCGGACTTGTTCACCGCCAGCAGCACCGGCCGGCCGGCGCGGCGGAGCACCTCGGCGATCGTTATGTCCTCGCCGGTCAAGCCGGCGCGGCCGTCAACCAAGAAGATGATCGCGTCGGCCTCGGCGATCGCCGTCTTGGTCTGCGCCGCCATCGCCTGCATGATGCCGTCGCGGGCCTTCGGCTCAAAACCCCCGGTGTCGACGACCAGGTATGGCCGCTCGCCCCAGCGACCGCGGCCATAGTGGCGATCCCGGGTGAGGCCCGGGTAATCGGCGACGAGCGCCGCGCGCGACGCGGTCAGGCGGTTGAACAGCGTCGACTTGCCCACGTTGGGGCGGCCGACGAGGACGAGCGTGGGGAGCATCGGTTGCCGCGCACGCGCCCGGCCCTCACTGGGTTGCGGCGCTGATGAGGTTGCCGCCTGCGCTCTGCCACACGATCGTGTCGCCGGAGGCTACCGGCTGCGCCAGGGGAGCCTTGTCGTCGGTCGCGAGACGACCCACCAGGCTGCCGTCATTGCGGTCGAGCAGATGCAGGTACCCCGCGCCGTCGACCACCGCGAGATAGTCACCGACCACCGCCGGCCCGCTCGGAGCACGCGCGGCGAGTTTGTCCTGCTTCCAGACCGAGGCGCCGGTCGTCTTGTCCAGTGCCTGGATGGCGTTCTTGTCGTCGGTGATGTAGAGGTAGCGATTGTCGAGCGCGAGGCCACCGAGGCTGCCGAAATCGCGCGACCAGATCAGCGTGCCGCGCAGCGGGTCGAAGCAGGCCAGCCGCCCCTGGTACGCCGCGGCACACACTTCATGCTCGTCGATGACCGGGAGGCTCGTGATGTCGGCGATGCGTTCGAGCTCGGTCGCGCCCTTCGGCGTGATGACGTTTCCTTCCCAGGCCACGTTGCCCGTCGCCACGTCCATCGCCAGCAGTTTCCCGCCCGCGGTGCCGGTGAACAGCCCGCCGCGGGTGACGATGCCGCCGGCAAAGCGCCGCACGGTGAGCGGCGGGATGACACGCTGAGACATCCATTTGTGACTGCCGTCTTTTGGCGCCAGGCCGAAAATCTTGCCGTCGATCGACCACACGAGCAGCATGGTTTCGGTGGGCTTTGGCGGCCCGCTGACTTCGCTCGACACCTTCGCCTGCCAGAGCGGCTTGCCGCTGGTGTCGAACGCAAGCACGTCGCCCTTCTCCGTGCCGACCACGACCAGGTTCGCGTCGGCGCCGACGCCGGCCGACAACGGCATGCCGGCATTAATGCGCCAGCGCTGTGCTCCGGACGCCGGGTCGACGCTCACCACGGTGCCGTCCTGGCCGGCGGCGTAGACCGCATCGGGGCGCAACGCGGGCGCGAATCCGCCGCCGACCTTACCGCCGACGGCTACCTGCCACTTGCGCCGCGGCGTGGTCTTCGCCTGGTACTCGGGCGGCGGCCCGATCTTCGGCCCGTGACTGACCCAGGGCAACCAGGAGAACGACGGCGCCGGCAGCGTCATCCACGATGGCAGCCAGGTCGACAACGTCGAGCAGGCCGAAAGCAAGGCGCTCGCCGCTAGCGCGAAGAGCACCCAATGACGGCGGGCACGGCTCACCCGGACCGGCACCGCCAGCGGGGGCGAAGCCTTCATTTTGCCGCCGGCGCCGGCGCGCTCGGCGGCGGCGGATTCCCCGCCGCGGGTTGATTGACGACCGGCGCCGGCGGCGGGACGGTGGCGATGGGCAGCGGACCGCCGAGGGCGTCGAGCTTCGCCTGCACGTAGGCGCGGTATCCCGACTTCGGGTCGAGCTTCGACAGCGCGACCTGGTACGCGGTGCGGGCGTCAGCCACTTTGCCGGCGGCCGCCAGCACGTCGCCCTTGAGGTCGGCGTAAATGCCGGCGAACGCATCGTCGGTCTTCGCATCCAGGGTCTTGAGCGCCTCGTCGTACTGCTTGTCGTCAAGCAGCACCTGCGCCAGGCGGTAGCGCGCGATCGCCTTGAGCTCGTCCTCGTCAGCGTGGTCGATGACCCATTGCAGCTGCGCCTTCGCCGCCGTCTTGTCGTTGGCATCGTAGAGCAGCTTCGCATATAGCAGCGCCGCGCGCGGCGCGTAGGCGGTGCCGCCGTAGCGCGCGACGAGCTCGTTCGCCGGGTCTTTCGCCTTGGCGGGGTCGTTGCCGTGCGCGGCCTCGCTCACCGCCTGATAGAGCACGCTCGCCTGCTCGGACATTCGGGTCTGATACCAGCGCCAGCCCTGTACGCCGACGACGACGATCGCCAGGGCCACCACGGCGGCGCTGACGTACTTGCCGTTGCTCGCCCACCAAGCCTTGAGATCGTCGAGCTGTTCCTGTTCTTCCAGATCGTATACCGCCATCTTCCCTTCCTGTTCAGTGGGCCGCGCGAATCTGCGCGGCAATGTCTTCGGGCGGCAGCGCGATCTGCTCGCCGGGAACGCGCAGCGGCTTGACCGCGACACGATGCGCGGCGGCCTCGTCGTCGCCAACGATGAGCGCCCAGCGCGCGCCGCTCGCGTCGGCCTTCTTGAGCTGGGCCTTGAAATTGCCGCCGCCGGCATGAACCACGATGGCAAGACCGGCGTCGCGCAGGCGCTCCGCCGTGGCGAGCGCGAGGTCGGTGGCTGCCGCACCGACATGGACGACATAAGCGTCCGGCACCGCTGCGACCGAAGCGCCGGTTTCGCGCAGGAGGAGCACGAGGCGGTCGACGCCCAGGGCGAACCCGCAGGCCGGCGTGGGCGGACCTCCGAGCTGGGCGAACAGGCCGTCGTAGCGACCTCCGCCGGCCACCGTTCCCTGCGCGCCCAGGCGATCGCTGACCCATTCGAACACGGTGCGGTTGTAATAGTCGAGGCCGCGCACCAGGCGCGCATTGACCTCGAAGGCAATCCCGGCCGCCTCGAGGCCTTGCTGCAGGTCGTTGAAGTGCCGGCGCGACGCCGATTGTTTATCCACCAGGTCTTCGAGCCTGGGCGCCGCGGCGATCAACGCCTGCAGCGACGGATTCTTGCTGTCGAGTATGCGCAGCGGGTTGGTTTCCAGACGGCGCTTGGAATCTGCATCGAGGTTCTCGACGCGGGTGCGGAAATAGCGCACCAGCGCCTGGCGGTGCGCCAGCCGCTCTGAAGCGTCGCCAATGGAGTTAATGTGCAGCGCCATGTCCTTGAGGCCCAACCTCTTCCACAGCCGCGCGAGCATGATGATCTGCTCGGCGTCGACGTCCGGACCGGCGAAGCCAAGCGCCTCGACATCGAACTGGTCGAACTGGCGATAGCGTCCCTTCTGCGGCCGCTCGTGGCGGAACATCGCTCCGGCGGTCCAGACTCGCTGCGGCCGCTCGTAGGTCAGATGATGCTCGATCGCGGCGCGCACGATGCCGGCGGTTGCCTCCGGGCGCAGGGTCAGGCTCTCGCCGTGATCGTCGAAGGTGTACATCTCCTTCTCGACGATGTCGGTCGCATCGCCGATGCCGCGCACGAATAGCGCCGTCGACTCGACGATGGGCACGCGCAGGTTGCGGTAGCCGTACTGGGCAAAGGTTTCCCGCGCTTGGTCCTCGATGTGCTGCCAGAGCGCTGCCTCGTCCGGCAGCACGTCGTTCATGCCGCGAACGGCCTGGATCGTCGGCGCGCCCATGCGGCTATGCAATCGCCTTGACGTTGATCGACTGTCTTTCCGGCTTGAGGTGGGGTGCGGGCGGTTCGCCGCCGTAGGTCGCGCGCACGTAATCGGCGATGATCTGCTGGAATTCCTCGGCGATGCGTTCGCCCTTGAGGGTGACGGTCTTCTGCCCATCGACGTAGACCGGGGCGACGGGCACTTCGCGCGTGCCCGGAAGGCTGATTCCGATGTTGGCCATCTTCGATTCGCCCGGACCGTTCACCACGCAGCCCATCACCGCCACGCGCATGGCCTCCACGCCGTGATAGCGCGCGCGCCATTCCGGCATCTGCGCGCGCAGGTAGGATTGGATCCTGTCCGCCAGCTCCTGGAAGTAGGTGCTCGTGGTCCGGCCGCAGCCGGGGCAGGCGGTCACCAGCGGGGCGAAGGAGCGCAGGCCCATGGTCTGCAGGATTTCCTGCGCCACGATGACTTCGCGCGTGCGGTCACCGGAAGGCTCCGGGGTCAGCGAAACGCGGATCGTGTCGCCGATGCCCGATTGCAGCAACACCGCCATGGCGGCGGTCGAGGCGACGATGCCCTTCGAACCCATGCCGGCTTCGGTCAGTCCCAGGTGCAGCGGGTAATCGCAGCGCCGCGCAAGCTCGGTGTAGACGGCGATCAGGTCCTGGACGTCGGATACCTTGCACGACAGGATGATGCGGTCGCCCGGCAGGCCGAGCTCTTCGGCGCGCTGTGCGCTGCCGATCGCCGAGACCACCAACGCCTCGCGCAGCACCTGTGCCGCGTCGCGCGGTTCCGGCAGCCGGGCATTCTCGTCCATCAGCCGGGACAGCAACTCCTGATCGAGGCTGCCCCAGTTCACGCCAATGCGGATCGGCTTGCCCCACTTCACCGCGTGCTCGATCATGATCGCGAATTGCGCGTCGTGCTTCGAACCCTTGCCGACGTTGCCGGGATTGATGCGGTACTTGGCCAGCGCCTGCGCGCACTCCGGGTATTCGGTCAGGAGCTTGTGGCCGTTGAAATGGAAATCGCCGATGAGTGGCACCGTGCAACCGTGGGCATCGAGTTGCAGCCGGATCGGCGCCACCGCGGCGGCGGCCTCTTCGTTGTTGACGGTGATGCGAACGAGCTCCGATCCGGCTGTGGCGAGCGCCTCGACCTGGGCGACGGTCGCGGCGATGTCGGCGGTATCGGTATTGGTCATTGACTGCACGACAATCGGCGCACCACCGCCGATGGCGATGTCGCCCACGCGTGCGGTTCGCGTGCGCTGGCGGCTGATTGACGCAGGTCCGGGGTCGGCCATGAGAGGCGCTTCGTTTCAGGTAAGGCGCAGACGCGCAACGTTCTGGCGCGTATAGCGCGACAGGTCGACCGGCGTGCCGCGATAGACGAGCTTCACCTCGTTGGCGTTGCCGATCACGATGTCGAAGGGGGCGCTGCCGCGAAGCGATTGCTCGGAGCCGGCAGCCACCAGGCGCGACATGAGTACCTGGCCATCGCGATCGCGGATCTCGGTCCACGACCGCCCGCGGTAGGTAAGCTGCAGCTGCGCCGGTGCGGCGGCCGCGGCCTCGGGTGCAGGCGCGGGCGCGGGCGGCGGCGCAGGGGCGGCGCTGGGCACCGCGGCGAGTTCGCTTTCGGGCGCGCGCGGCGCGGGCGCAGGCGGCGTCGCCTCGGCCTTCGCATCGGGGGCGAGCGGATTGGCGAGCTCCGTGCGGGTGGTTGCCGCGGGCGCAATCACGGCCGGCAGGGGCAGCGCGGCGTGCTTCGGCTCGCTCGGCGGTGCGAGCGCACCGCGATACCATTCGTAGGTGGCGGCGGCGACGATGCAGGCGACGAGCACGATCGGAATCACCCAGCGCGAGAAGCCGGGGCGCGCCGGGCCTGCGCTCGGCAGCTCGGCAATCATCGCGCCGGTCGAATGCAAGGCGGGCGCCTCGAGCGCGGGGGCGCGCGCGGAGTCGGGCAGCAGGCGCAGCAGGTCGTCGCCATCCAGGTTGAGCAGGCGGGCATAATTGCGCACGAAGCCGCGCGCAAAGGTGCGCCCGGGAAGCTGCGCGAAATCCTCTTCTTCCAGCGCCCGCACCTGGCGCGGCGCAAGTTTCAACTGCTGGGCGACTTGCTCCAGCGACAGGCCCGCGGCCTCGCGCGCGGCCCGCAGCCGCGCGCCGGGACCCGCGGCTCCAGACGGTGGCTGCGGCGCGTCGTCGACGCGTTCTTCGGTGGCCATCACTCGCAGCCGTCCGTCGCGATCGCCGCGGTCTCCGGCGCTTGCGGATAGCGGTTCTTCATCTGCGAAATGTACGACAACTCGGACTGATGGTCGCCGAGCTTGCGTTCGATGCATACGCCCACGCGCAGCGCGTCGGGTGGCGGGTTGTTCATCAGCATGACGCCCTTCATCCAGCTGCGGGCTTCGTCGTAGCGGTGCGCCTTGTAGGCAAGCTGGGCGAGTCCGAGACTGGCCAGCGGATTGCCGGGCTGGACATCCAGGGCGCGACGAAAATAGTTTTCCGCCGCGGCATCGTCGTTGATCGCCTGCGCGCAGCGGCCGGCGTTGACCAGCGCAACCTCGGGCGTACGGTACAGCGGGTTGCGTACCGCGGCGTCGAATTGCGCCAGTGATTCGCGTTGGCGGTTGTGCGTGCACAGATACCAGCCCCAGTTGTGCAGCGTCTCCGACTCGTTGGGCGCGAGCTGCAGGGACTGGGCGAAGTTCTGCTCCGCCTTGCGATCGTCTCCCAGGTAGGCGTAGACCAGGCCGGCGATGTTATACGCCGGCGCGTAGGCCGGATCGATCTTCACCGCCATGTTCACTTCCTCCAGGGCCACCGCCATCTGGCCACGCTCGTAGTAACCCGCGGCCAATTCGGTATGCAGTTGCGCACGCCGCTCGGGGGGTGCCTTTTGCGGCGGCGTGACCGTCACCTGCGGCGGCGGCTCGGGCGCCGGCGGCTTGCTGCTGCAGGCGGCGAGCAGGATCAGGGTTGCGAGCAGGAGCGTGCGGGAGGCGAAGGGAGCAACGGTCATGACGACGGCTCCGCTGCGACCCTGGCCTGGTGCACGGGGATGCGCCGCGTCCGGCGCCGCGTCTTATCCTGCACCTGCCCCGCGAGCTGACCGCACGCGGCGTCGATGTCTGCGCCGCGCGTGCTGCGCACGGTGGCCACCAGGCCCGCCTCCTGGAGGATGTTCTGGAAGGCGGCAATGCGCGCGCGCGGGCTGGTCGAAAACGCCGTGTTCGGAAACGGGTTGAACGGGATCAGGTTGAATTTGCACGGTACCTCGCGCACCAGCAGGGCGAGTTCCTGCGCCTGTTCGGGCGCATCGTTGACCCCGTCGAGCATGACGTATTCGAAGGTGACGAAGTCGCGCGGCGCGCGCTCGATGTAGCGCCGACAGGCGGCAAGGAGCTCGCGCAACGGATACTTGCGATTGATGGGCACCAGCACATCGCGCAGGGCGTCGTTCGGGGCATGCAAGGACACGGCGAGCGCCACCGGGCATTCCTCGCGCAGGCGATCGAGCGCCGGTACCAGGCCCGCCGTCGACAGCGTCACGCGCCGCCGCGACAGGCCGTAGGCGTTCGTGTCGAGCATCAGCCGCAGCGCCCTGACGACAGGTTCAAAATTGGCCAGGGGTTCGCCCATGCCCATCATCACCACGTTGGTGATCGGATGCCGGCCGTGTTCGACCCAAGGTGGGTTGACCCCGGCGGCGAGCAACGCCCGGTTGGCGTGCCAGAGCTGGCCGATGATCTCGCCCGTGGACAGGTTGCGGTTGAAACCCTGCTTGCCGGTGGAGCAGAAGGCGCAGTCGAGGGCGCAGCCGGCCTGGGAGGACACGCAGAGCGTGCCGCGATCGTCTTCGGGAATGTACACCGCTTCGATCGCGTTTCCGCCGCCGACGTCGAGCAGCCACTTGCGCGTGCCGTCGCTGGCGGTGGCGTCGCGCAGCACGACCGGGGCGCGGATCTCGGCCTCGCGGCCGAGCGCCTCCCGCGACGCCTTGGCGAGGTCGGTCATGGCATCGACGCGATCGGCCAGGGCGTGGTGCACCCAGCGCAGCACCTGCCGCGACCGGAACGGCTTCTCGCCGCGCGCGGCGAAGAGCGCTGCCAGGGCAGCATGATCGAAGTCGAGCAGGTTGATCATGTGGGACGAATCAAGGTTTATCCATCATCGGCTGTGGATCTCCAGCCGAGGAAAGAAGAATTCGATTTCCGTCTCCGCGGTTGCCGGCCCGTCGGAGCCGTGGACCGCGTTGGCATCGATGCTCTCGGCAAAGTCGGCGCGTATGGTTCCCGGCGCCGCGTTCTTCGGGTCCGTCGCGCCCATCAGGTCACGGTTCTTGGCAATCGCGTTCTCGCCTTCGAGAACCTGGATCATCACCGGCCCGGACGTCATGAACTGCACCAGACCCTTGAAGAAGGGGCGTGCGCGGTGCACCGCATAAAAGCCCTCGGCATCGGGTTGCGCGAGCCAGGTCATCTTCGCCGCCACGACCTTCAGTCCCGCGCGCTCGAAGCGAGTATAGATCTCTCCGATGACGTTTTTTGCCACCGCGTCCGGCTTGATGATCGAAAGGGTCCGTTCCACCGCCATTGCCTTGGTCTCTGAAAGCGATAATTGCGAATAAATTCAGCATTATATCACGACAAAAGGTCTTCCCCGGGCTCAAGGCCTCGGGCCTTTCGAGGGACGCCGCGGGACCCGAACGGGAGGGAAGACAGGCCGGCGCTTAAGCTCAAGGCGACGGGCCCATCATGCCCATCTTCTGCGGCAGCCAGATCGACAGCGCCGGCCAATAGGTGACGATGACCAGGAAGACCAGCATGGTGACGAGCCACGGAATGACCGCCTTGGTCAGTTGCGTGATGCCAAGGCGTGAAATGCCCGAAGCGACGTACAGATTGAGCCCGACCGGGGGATGGCAGAGCCCGACCTCCATGTTGACGTCGATCAGGATGCCCAGGTGCACCGGATTGATGCCGAGCGTGATGGCGGCGGGATAGAGAATCGGCGCCATGATCAGGATCACCGACGACGGATCCATGAAATTGCCGGCCATGAGCAGCAGCAGGTTCGCCAGCAGCAGGAAGCCCACCCAGCCGAGATGCTTGGCAATGATCCAGTCCGCCAGGGCGTGCGGAATGTTCTCGTTGGTCAGGATGAAGGAGAACAGCGCGGCGTTGGTGATGATGTAGAGCAACATCGCGCTCAAGTTCGCCGAGGTCAGCAGTACCTTGCGCAGGTCCTTGAGCGGCAGAGCCTTGTAGACGAACACGGACACGAAGAACGCGTACACCGCGGCCATCGCAGCCGCCTCGGTGGCGGTGAATATCCCCGAGTAGATGCCGCCGATGATGATAACGACCAGCATCAGGCCCCAGACGGACTCGCGGAACGCCTTGAAGCGCGCGCCCCAGCTTTCGCGCGGCATGCGCGGGTAATTGCGCTTCTTGGCGATATACCAGGTGACCGAGCAGAGCATCGTGGTCAGCAGGATCCCGGGCAGCAGCCCGGCGACGAACAGTGCGCCGATCGAGGTGTTGGTGGCGATCGCGTAGATCACCTTGGGAATCGACGGCAGCATGAGAATGCCAAGCGAGCCTGCGACCGTGATCACCGCCGCGCCGAAATCCATGGGCATGCCGCGCTTGACCATCTCCGGCAGCACGATCGAGCCGATGGCCACGACGGTAGCGACACTCGAGCCGCATACCAGCGCGAACATCGCGCAGGCGACGATGCCGGCGAGGGCCAGACCGCCGTGCCAGTGGCCGACCATGGAGGTGGCGAAATTGATCATCCGCCGCGCCACGCCGCCATGGGTGAGGAACGTGCCGGCGAGGATGAAGAAGGGGATCGCCATGATCTCGAAGCGCTCGATCCCGGTGAATAGCTTCAGCGCGACCGATTGGATCGGCACCTGGGTCATGGTGAACACGAAGGTCAGCACCGTGAGCCCGAGCGCGATCGAGATGGGCATGCCGGTGAGCATGAGCGCGATCAGGAGGCCGAAAATGATGGCGGAGGTCATCGCTTACGGCTTCTCGTGGGGCGCTGCCGGGTGGAGGTTGTCTTCGACCGCCATGCCCGCGGGCAGGACGTCCGCGTCGGAGATTTTCTCGACGCCCTCGATCTGGGTGGGGTCGTGATGCGGCAGCGCTCCGGTGCGGGCGAAGGCCCACGCGACTTGCAGGAAGCGGAAGCACATCAATCCCGACCCGCAGGGA
Source organism: Casimicrobiaceae bacterium (assembly GCA_035939595.1). Lineage (GTDB taxonomy): Bacteria > Pseudomonadota > Gammaproteobacteria > Burkholderiales > Casimicrobiaceae > PALSA-1003. Next base: position 184,066 of record DASZFQ010000003.1, on the reverse strand, counting down.
ATGGCGAGGTAGACCAGCCACATGGGTAACTCCATGTCCGGCGATGTCTGGTCGGTGTGCGAAAGCTCCCAGACGAAGTTGGCGCCGAATGCGGCCACCACGCCGGTGAACAGGGCGCCAGCGGACAATCCGAAGAGGATGCAGGCTCGCCGCCCGCGTTCCGGGAGGCGGTTGATAAGGACGTCGACCCCGACGTGGATGCCGGTGCGCACGCCGTAGGCGGCGCCGAACTTGGCCATCCACACGAACATGTAGATGCACGCCTCCTGCGCCCACGACAGGTTGAGCGAGAGCAGCCAATCCTGCAGCACCGGAATGGGCAGGCCCGCCGCATAGCGGTGGATGACGGCCACGAAAATGATGACCGTCGCGCCGCCCATGAGCAGCGCGATCAGCCACTCCTCCAGCTGGTCAAGGAGCTTGAGCATGCCGCTAAGTCCGGGTTTGTCGACCGCGCCCCTCGCCCGTGCAAAAAAACGCCACTGCGAAAGCCGCAGCGGCGTGGTCTTCCGTCTCGTCGTGCCCGCGCCTCGCGCGCCTGGTTCTAAACTTCAGGTGCGTCAGGGCTTGAAGCCGGTTTCCTTGTAGACCTCGTCCATGGTGCCCTTGCCGACGCGGCTCTCCATCTCCCGATGCACCGGCAGCAACGCCTTCTTCCACGCCGCCTTCTGCTCCGGCGTGAGCGTCAGGATCTCGGTCTTGCCGGTGGCCTTGACCGCAGCCATCGCCTTGGCGTTCTCCTCCTTGGCGATGTCGTTGGCGTACTTGGTGGCGTCGCGCATCGCCCCTTCGAGGATGGTGCGGATATCTGCCGGCAGGCCGTCCCAGAATTCCTTGTTGGCGATCACCGCATATTCGATGACGCCGTGATCGGTCAGCGTGAAGTACTTCTGCACCTCGTTCATCTTCTGCGTATAGAAGTTCGACGGCGGATTCTCGGTACCGTCGACGACGCCGGTCTGCAGCGCCTGATACACCTCGGAGAAGGCCATCACCTGCGGAATCCCCCCGAGGGCTCGAATTTCGGCGTCGAGCACCTTCGAGGACTGGATGCGCATTTTCAGGCCCTTGACGTCGCCGGGAAGCTTGAGCGGCTTGTTGGCGCTGAAATCCTTGAAGCCGTTGTCCCAGTACGCAAGACCGACGATTTTGTGGGCTTCGAGCTTCTGGAACAGCCGCTTGCCGACCGCGCCCTCGGTGACCTTGTGCAGCTGGCCGAAGTCGTCAAAGATGTACGGCAGGTCGAAGACTTCGAATTCGCGCACTCCCATCGGCCCGAACTTGGCCACCGAGGGGGCGAGGATCTGCACCGAGCCCAACTGCAGGGCATCTATTTCCTCGCCGTCCTTGTACAGCGTGCTGTTCGGGTACACCTCGACCTTGACCCGGCCCTTGGTACGCTCTTCGGCCAGCTGCTTGAATTTCTCCGCGCCTTTGCCTTTGGGCGTGTCGAGCGCGACCACGTGACTGAATTTGATGATGATGGGCCCTTGGGCGGTCGCGCCGCCGGCAAGAGCAAGCAGGACCGAAGCCGCGAGTGCGACGCCGAGACGTAGCTTCATTGATTCCTCCAGGATGGGCAGACTGGCGCAGACCGCGCTTCTTGGCGCGCTTCTTGGCGAGGCATTTAGCCCTCGCCCGGCGAGGTTGTCAATGCGACTGCGCAGCTATAGATTGCGCTGCGCCCGCGGCCGTGTCTTGATCGCGATCAATCCGGCCGCGAGGGCCGCCACGAGAGGCACCAACCCGCCTCGTCGGGCGCTGCCTGGTAGGCGAGCGCCACGCCGATGCCGGGCACGGCGACGAGTTCGTCGCCAGACCAGACCAGTGGCAACGCGTCGCGCTCCCACGGCGGCATGTGCGCTTCCTGCAGCAATTTCTTGACCGCGCGCGCGGGCCGGTTGGCCGCAAGGCGGATGCGCTCGCCGCCGCAGCGCGAGCGCAGGGTGACCGGTGCCTGCGTGAACTTGAGTGCGGCGAGTCCGCTGCCGCGTGCGCGCTCGAAGTGCAACACGCCGCCCGGCAGCCGCAGTTCGGCTTCGCCGTCCCAGGCGCGCGTGAACGTCGGCGCAGAGGGCGCGTGCACCACCACCCGGCCGCGGTGGCAGCCGATTTCGGCGCCGTCGTGGGCGATGCGCGTGCGCGCATCGAGCGCGGCGTGTTCGAGTTGCCGCAGCATCTCGGCCAGACGCGCCTCCGACGGCGGGCGCAGGCCCTCGGAGCGGAGAAACCAGCGCAACAGGTTGCGCGCGCGGGCGGCCGGGAGCGCGGAGAGCCGCGCGCGATCCAGGCCGTTTGCGGCGAGGGAGCCTGCGGCATCGGCGAGGGCCAATGCGTCGCAGAGTTCGGCCGCCTCCGCCTGATGGCGCGCGGCGCGCGCGAGCGTGGCCGGATAACCGGGAAAGCGCGCCGCAAGCAGGGGCGCGACTTCGTGGCGGAGGAAGTTGCGCGCATGTCCTAGGTCGGCGTTGCTCTCGTCGTCGACCCAGGCGAGCGCGCGCGCTGCGGCGTAAGCGGCGAGCGTGGCGCGGCTGAGCCCGAGCAGCGGCCGCAGTACGGCAGGGCGACCGGGGCGATGCCGCGCCATGGCGGACAGTCCGTGTGTGCCCGCACCACGCAGCAGTTGCAACAGCAGCGTTTCCGCCTGATCGTCGGCATGGTGCGCGAGCGCGACCGCGTCGACGTCGCTGTCGAGAAGGCGGGCGTAGCGTGCCGTGCGCGCAAGCGCTTCGAGGCTTTCTCCGCGCCGGCGCTCCAGGCGCAGCCGATGCGTGACGAGCGGCACGCCGCGCCGGGCGCACTGCGCGGCGCAGAACTCGGCCCAGCGCTCGGCGTTGGGCGACAGGCCGTGGTGGACGTGGATGGCCGACAGCAACAGCCCGTGCTGCGCGGCGCAGGTGGCGGCCGCATCGAGCAGCACCATCGAATCGATGCCACCGGACAGCGCCACGGCGAGGCGCGCACCCGGGGCCAGATGCTCGGTCAGCGCCGCGGCGATGGCGGCGTCGACGGTGGCGAGCGCGTGGGCGGGATCAACCCGCGGTGATTTCCTTGAACTTGCCATAGCCGAGCACCTTCTCCTCGCGCGCATCGAGCAGCACGTCAAGCGGCTGCTCCTGCACGTGGCGCAACGCCTCGGTCAGGGCCTTCTTCAGCGTTGCCATCAGCGCGACGTGGTCGCGGTGCGCGCCGCCGAGCGGCTCGGTGACGACCTTGTCGATGAGGCCTAGGGTCTTCAGGCGCGGTGCGGTGATGCCGAGCGTCTCGGCAGCTTCCTCGGCGTGCTTCCCCGATTTCCACAGGATCGAGGCGCAACCCTCCGGCGAGATCACGGAGTAGGTGGCGTACTGCAGCATGAGCGTCACGTCGCCGACGGCGATCGCCAGGGCGCCGCCGGAACCCCCTTCGCCGATAACGGTGACGACGATCGGCGTGCGCAGCCCGGCCATCTCGTAGAGGTTGCGGCCGATGGCCTCCGATTGCCCGCGCTCCTCCGCACCGATGCCCGGAAACGCGCCCGGGGTATCGACGAAGGTGAACAGCGGCAGGCCGAACTTGGCCGCCAGGCGCATCAGCCGCAGCGACTTGCGATAGCCCTCCGGCCGCGGCATGCCGAAGTTGCGATAGATCTTCTCCTTGGTGTCGCGCCCTTTCTGGTGGCCGATGACCATGCACGGCGCACCGTTGAAGCGCGCCAGGCCGCCGACGATGGCCGCATCGTCGGCGAAGCTCCGGTCGCCATGCAGCTCGTGGAAGTCGGTGAACACGGAGGCGACGATGTCGAGCGTGTACGGTCGCTGCGGATGCCGCGCGACTTGCGCCACCTGCCAGGCGGAGAGCTTGCCGTAGATCTCCTTGGTGAGCAGCTGGCTCCTTTTCTGCAGCCGGTTGATCTCGTCGGAAATGTCGACCGCCGAGTCCTCGTGCACGTAGCGCAGCTCGTCGATCTTGGCCTGCAGCTCCGCGATCGGCTGCTCGAAGTCGAGAAAGGTCTGCTTCATCGATTCCAGGTTTGCGTCTGGCGAGGGCGCGATATTAGCGCAACTTGGCGCCAGCGACGACCCGCGACTCCCGACAGGAGGCGAGGCAGGAGCCGCGGCTCAAGGGGCGAGCAGCATCTCCACGTGCGCGATGCCGTCTTCGATGTACGGAGGGGAGACGGTGCGGAATCCGAACTCGGCGTAGAAGGACTCGAGCCTTTGCTGCGCGCCGATGCGCAGCGCCTGGCCCGGGTAGAGCCGCGCCGCGCCGGCGATGGCTTCCCGCATCGCGGCGCGGCCAAGACCCGTGCCGCGAAACGATGCGCTGGTGAGCACCCGCCCGATCGATGCCTCGGCATACTTGTGACCCGGGTCGATGAGGCGCAGGTACGCCGCCAGCGTCGGGCCAACGTCCGCGGCAACCCATCCGAGCAGGTGCCAGGCGAAGCGATCGAGGCCGTCGAGATCGAGAAAAGCACACTCCTGTTCGACCACGAAGACCGTGGCGCGCGCGGCGAGCAGGGCGTAGAGCGCCTCGGGTTCCAGCTCGGCAAAGCGCTTCCACTGCCATTCGACCCGCGGCATCGGCGCGATGCTCCCTCAAGGCGACCGTTTGGACCGATCGGCTCGGTACATTACCATGGTGCCTTCGCTGCAACCTCTCACGCCGAGTCTGCCATGAGCCCACGCTATCGCATCGCCGTCATTCCCGGCGATGGCATCGGCAAGGAAGTCATGCCCGAGGGCCAACGCGTGCTCGAGGCCGCGGCGCGCCGCTTCGGTTTCGCGCTCGACTGGGATGAGCTGCCGTGGAGCTGCGACTATTACGCCAAGCACGGCCGGATGATGGCGGAGGATTGGTTCGAACGCCTGCGCGGGCACGCCGCGATGTACTTCGGCGCGGTAGGCTGGCCGGCCTCCGTTCCCGACCATATTTCGCTCTGGGGCTCGCTCATCCAGTGGCGGCGCGGCTTCGACCAGTACGTCAACCTGCGCCCGTGCCGCCTGATGGCGGGGGTACCGAGCCCGCTCGCCAACCGCCGCCCGGGGGACATCGATTTCGTCGTCGTGCGCGAGAACACCGAGGGCGAGTATTCCTCCGTGGGCGGGCGCATGTTCGAGGGCACCGAGCGCGAGGTCGTGTTCCAGGAGTCGGTGTTCACGCGCAAAGGGGTCGATCGGATCCTGCGCTTCGCCTTCGAGCTGGCCCTGCAGAGGCAGGCGAAGCACCTCACCTCGGCGACCAAGTCGAACGGCATCGCGATCACCATGCCGTACTGGGACGAGCGGTTCCGGGCGATGGCGGCGCAGTATCCGGCCGTGCGTGCCGACCAGTATCACATCGATATTCTGACCGCGCATTTCGTGCAGCGGCCGCAGCTGTTCGACGTGGTGGTCGGGTCGAACCTGTTCGGCGACATCCTCTCCGATCTCGGGCCTGCGGTGTGCGGCACCATCGGCATCGCGCCGTCGGCCAACATCAATCCCGAGCGCGAGTACCCGTCCTTGTTCGAGCCGGTGCACGGTTCGGCCCCCGACATAGCCGGCATGGGAATTGCCAATCCCATCGGCCAGATCTGGTGCGGCGCCATGATGCTCGACCACCTGGGCCATGCTGATGCCGCGGCGGCGGTGATGCGCGGCATCGAGCGCGTGCTCGCCGAGGGTCCTCGCACTCCCGACCTGGGCGGCAAGGCGACGACGGCGCAGCTCGGGCGCGCGGTCGCCGAAGCGATCGCGTAAGTCTTTTGTGGCAAGATAACGGCGGCCATCGGAACAGTCGGCCGGCAGGGGAGAGCGTTCACCATGATCATCGGCATTCCACGCGAAACCCGCGCGGGCGAGACGCGTGTTGCCGCCACCCCGGAAACGGTAAAAAAACTCGCGGCCAGCGGCAAGCACGGAATCGTCGTCGAAGCGGGCGCAGGCACCCCGTCGAGCCTGCCCGACAGCGAGTTCCAGGCCGCGGGCGCGAAGATCGGCGACGCCGAGGAGGCCTTCGGCGCGGATATCGTGCTCAAGGTCCGAGGGCCTACGCAGGCCGAACTGCCGCGGCTCAAGCGCGGCGCGATGCTCATCGGCCTGCTCAATCCTTTTGACGCCGCGGCGGTGGCCTCGGTTGCGGCAACCGGCGTATCCGGTTACGCGCTGGAGTGGCTGCCGCGCATTTCGCGCGCGCAGTCGATGGACGTGCTGTCTTCGCAGGCGAACATCGCCGGCTACAAGGCGGTGATCATCGCCGCCGATACCTATACCCGCTTCATGCCCATGCTGATGACCGCCGCCGGAACGGTGAAGGCGGCGCGGGTGCTCATCCTGGGCGTGGGCGTTGCGGGCCTGCAGGCGATCGCGACGGCGAAGCGGCTCGGCGCGGTCATCGAGGCCTCCGACGTGCGGCCTTCGGTCAAGGACCAGGTCGAGTCGCTGGGCGCGAAGTGGGTCGACGTGCCGTACGCCAACGACGAGGAGCGGCAGATCGCCGAAGGCGTGGGCGGCTACGCCCGGCCGATGCCGCCGGAATGGATGGCGCGCCAGGCCGATGTCATCCACGAGCGCTGCAAGAGCGTCGACATCCTGATCACCACGGCGCTCATTCCGGGGCGGCCGGCACCCAAGCTCATCCGTGAGCGCACCGTCGCGGTGATGAAGCCAGGCGCGGTGATCGTCGATCTCGCCGTCGAGCAGGGCGGCAACGTCGAGGGCTCCGAGCTCGACCGGATCGTGGCCAAGAACGGGGTCAAGATCGTCGGCTTCGGCAACCTTCCCGCACTGGTGGCAACCGACGCCAGCGGACTCTACGCGCGCAACGTGCTCAATTTCCTGGCGCTGTCGCTCAACGCCAAGAGCGGCGAGTTTGCGCTGCCCAAGGACGACGAGATCATCAAGGCGACGCTGGTGTGCGAGAACGGCGCCGTCGTGCCGAGGAGCTAGCGCGAAGCGCTACCGCTTGCTTCGCGGCGGCCGCATTGCCACAAGGAGAGGTCCATGACCGCAGGCGTAGAACCGATCGTCTTCTACCTCACTATTTTCGTGCTGGCGGTCTTTGTCGGCTATCACGTGATCTGGAACGTGACCCCGGCGCTGCATACCCCGCTGATGAGCCTGACCAACGCGATCTCGAGCATCATTCTGGTCGGGGCGATGCTCGCTGCGGGGCCGGCGCAGCTCGACTGGGGTGGATGGCTGGGCGTGCTGGCGGTGACGCTGGTCTCGATCAACGTCGTCGGCGGCTTCCTCGTCACCCAGCGCATGCTGCAAATGTTCAAGAAAAAGGAACCGAAGCCGGTGGACAAAGCTTGAGCGACGGACAGACGCCATGAGCGCCAATCAACTCGCACTGTGGTATCTGGTCGCGGCGGTCAGCTTCATCCTCGCGCTCAAGGGGCTGTCCTCGCCCGCGTCGGCGCGGCGCGGCAATCTGTACGGCATGATGGGCATGGCAATCGCCATTCTGGTCACCCTGGCCGTCATCTATTCGCACAGCAAGCACGTGCTGCCCATCTTAGGCGGCATGGTGGTCGGGGGTGTCATCGCCGCGATCGTCGCCCGGCGCGTGCAGATGACGCAGATGCCCGAGCTGGTGGCGGCGATGCATTCGCTCGTGGGGCTCGCCGCGGTCTTCATCGCCACTGCCGCGGTGAACAACCCCGAGGCGATGGGATTGCATTCGCCGCTCACCGGACTGCACAAGAGCGAGCTGTTCATCGGCACCTTCATCGGCGCGATCACCTTCTCCGGATCGGTGATCGCGTTCGGCAAGCTGTCGGGCAAGATGCGCAGCGCGTCGATCGTGTTCAAGGGCCAGCATTACGTCAATCTCGCCATCGGCATCGCCATGATCGGTTTCGGGGTCGCCTTTTTCGTCTCCCCGCCACACCTCCAATGGGTGCCGTTCATCGTCATGACGCTGCTCGCTTTCCTGCTCGGGTTCCTGTTGATCATTCCGATCGGCGGCGCGGACATGCCGGTGGTGATCTCGATGCTCAACAGTTACTCCGGCTGGGCGGCGGCGGGCATCGGCTTTTCGCTTGACAATCCGATGCTCATCATCGCCGGCTCGCTGGTCGGTTCCTCCGGCGCGATCCTGTCCTACATCATGTGCAAGGCGATGAACCGTTCCTTCATCAGCGTGATCCTGGGCGGCTTCGGTGGCGAGACCGCCGCGCCCGCCGGCGACGCGCAGGCCAAGAGCGTCAAGAGCGGCAGCCCCGACGACGCCGCCTTCCTCCTCTCCAACGCCGACACGGTCATCATCGTTCCCGGTTACGGCCTGGCCGTGGCGCGCGCCCAGCACGCGGTGAAGGAGCTGGCGGCCAAGCTTAGCGCCAAGGGTGTCACCGTGAAATACGCGATCCACCCGGTTGCCGGGCGCATGCCGGGGCACATGAACGTGCTGCTCGCCGAAGCCGAGGTGCCCTACGACCAGGTGTTCGAAATGGAGGACATCAACGGCGAGTTCGCGCAAGCCGATGTGGCGCTGATCCTTGGCGCCAACGACGTCGTCAACCCGCTGGCCGAGCAGAAGGGGAGCGCCATCTACGGCATGCCCATCATCGAGGCCTACAAGGCGCGCAGCGTCATCGTCAACAAGCGCTCGATGGCCTCCGGCTACGCCGGCCTCGACAATCCGCTCTTCTACATGGACAAGACCATGATGGTCTTCGGCGATGCGAAGAAGGTGGTCGAAGACCTGGTCAAGGCAGTCGACTAAAGTAACCGTACCTTATGTCAAGCGTCCCTCGCGTCGCGTCGGCGGGCAAGTCAAGACGCCGGTGAGCTGCTAGCCGACGAGCCCGCCGCGGCCCGGGGTCGGCGCGATGAAGCCGACCGATCGCCTGCGCTTCGCCATAGCGGTCGCGTATACTCAGGCCCCGTCGCCGCCGTTCAGGCGCGGCCGTGGAGTCAAGCGCGCGTGCCCCTGCCAATCCCCGCGAAGGTCAAGCGAGTCCGATCGTGACCATGAGCCGCATCACGACCCGGCCGATGTTCTGGGCCGCATTTGCGCTGCTGTCAGCCGTGTCGGCGGTCCTCGCCTGGCGCTACTTCCCGGAGGCGTTGCCGCTCATCAACCTCGATGTGCGCATGTCGCGCGAGCAGGCGCTCGAGGAGGCCGGGGTGATCGCCGAGCGCCTGCACCTTGCCCCACCCGATGCGCAGCGCGCAGTGATCTTCTCCCACGACGCTCAGACCCAGAACTACGTCGAGCTGGAGGGGGGAGGCAAGAGCGCCTTCACCCGCCTCTTGTCGGGCGAGGTGTACTCACCGTTCACCTGGGAAGTGCGGCTGTTCAGGCCGCGCGAGACCGCGGAAGCGCACGTGCGCTTCAGGCCCGACGGCACGGTCGACGGCTTCAGGCGCTACGTGCCCGAGACCGCGCCGGGGCCGGCGCTCGATGCGGCGGCTGCGCGCTCCATCGCCGAGGCGAGCGCCCACGCCGACTGGGCTGTCGACTTTACCCCGTACAAGCTGCTCGAGCAGTCGCACCTGCAGCGCCCCAACGGCCGCGTCGATCACACCTTTGTCTACGAGCGCAATGATGTCGTGCTGGGCGAGGCGCACATTCGCCTGCAGCTCAGCGTAAGTGGCGATGCGCTGACCGAGGTCACGCGTTTCGTGCATGTGCCGGAAGCGTTCGGACGCAACTTCGAGGAGCTGCGCTCGGCGAACAACACCATCGCCCGGGTTGCGAGCCTCGCGGCCGGGGTTCTCTATGGCCTGGGCGGCTGCATCATCGGCGTGGTGTGGCTCATGCGTCGGCGCTGGCTGCTGTGGAAGCCCGCGCTCGTCGCGGGCGCGGTCGTGGCCGGGTTGGATGCGGCGGCGATGCTTGCCAATTCGCCGCAGGCGTGGTTCAGCTACGACACCGCGCAGTCGACGGCGGTGTTCTGGGGCCAGCAGGTTGGCATCGCCGCCCTGATGCTCATTGGCGGCGGGCTCGGGCTCGCGCTGGTGTTCATGGCGGCGGAGAGCCTGTCGCGCAAGGCGTTTCCCCACCAGCCGCAGCTGTGGCGGATCTGGTCGCGCGACGCCGCACCCACGGGGGCCATCCTCGGGCGCACGCTCGGCGGCTACCTGTTCGTTCCGGTCGAGCTGGCGCTTATCGCCGGCTTCTATTTCGTCACCAACACCTACTACGGCTGGTGGCAGCCATCCGAAACGCTATCCGATCCCAACATTCTCGGCAGCGCCCTGCCGGCGCTCGCGCCGATCGGCCAGGCGTTGCAGGCTGGGTTCATGGAGGAATGCCTGTTCCGCGCCGTGCCGCTGTCGCTGGCGGCGATCATCGGCGCACGCTTCGGCTGCCAGCGCATGCTCATCGCTGCCACCCTAATCATCGAAGCGCTGGTGTTCGCCTCCGCGCACGCCAACTACCCTGGCTTTCCGGCCTACTCGCGTCTGGTCGAGTTATTCGTGCCGGCGCTGATCTGGGGACTCATCTTTCTTCGCTTCGGACTCCTGCCGACGATTATTCTGCATGGGCTGTTCGACCTGACGCTGATGTCGCTGCCGGTGTTTCTGGTGGCCGGTCCGGGTGCGAACTTGAACCGTGGCCTGGTCGTCTTTGCCGCACTGTTTCCGCTCGCCGTCGTGCTCTGGCGGCGCGCCCTGGCCGGACGCTGGCTCGCGCTGTCAGATAATCTTCTCAACGCTGCATGGCAACCGACGCTCGCCAACGCGGCGCGCGCGGCACGCGGGCAACGCGCGGGCGCGGGCGTGTGGACGACCCGGGTGCAGCGCGCGCTGCCGTTGTTGGCGCTGGCGGGGTTCGCCCTGTTCGCGTTCAGCGGCAGCTTCAAGAGCGACGCGCCGCCGCTGAAGATCGACCGGGCCCAGGCCGAGGCGATCGCCGACGCAGCCCTGAAGGAACGCGGTATCGCGCTAGGGCCCGAGTGGAAGCGCTTCGCGGCCATTCGCCAGGCGACCGAGGACGGGTCGGCGTGGACATGGAACAAATTCGTCTGGCGTGAGGCGGGAAAGGAAGCGTACCGCAAGCTCGTCGGCACGTGGCTCGCGCCACCCCTGTGGGAAGTGCGCTATGCGCGCTTCTCCGGCGCCGACGTTGCCGATCGCGCCGAGGAGTGGCGCGTCGCGATTCAGGGCGACGGCAGCGTGCGCCACGTGGACCATCACCTGCCGGAGGAGCGTGCGGGCGCGCGCCTCAGCGAAGACCAGGCTCGGGCACTGGCGCGGAAGGAGCTTACGGCGCTGCTCGGTCTCGACCCCGCGGCGCTCAAGGAGGTCGAGGTCAAGCAGGATCCGCATCCATCGCGCACCGACTGGCAATTCATCTACACCGACCCGCGTGTCGACGCCGGTAAGGGCGGCGAAGCGCGTGCAGTCGTCGCTCTCGCCGGCGACGAGGTCGTCGGCTGGGGGCGCTACATCTTCGTTCCCGAGGCCTGGAATCGCGCCGAGCGCGACCGCGCGAGCCGGCTCGGCATCGTGCGCATCGCCGTCGCCCTGGCCTTCGCGCTGCTCGCCATTGCGGCGCTGATCGGCGCGACGCTCGCCTGGACGCGCGATCATTTCGATCGGCGGGCGTTCTTCTGGTCGGTGGGGCTGCTGCTGGGCGCGTCGATCGTGGGCGCGATCAACCAGTGGCCCGGACAGGCGATGAACCTGAAGACCACCGAGCCGGTGCTAAGCCAGGTGGCACTCGCCGGCGGCGCCCAGCTCTTCGGCGCGGTGCTCACGGCGCTGGCCGGCAGCATGTTCGTCGGTGTCGCCGCGCTCACCGCCCGCATTCATATCAACCCCGGATTGGATGCCCGGGCGCTGTGGCTGCGCGGCGCGGCACTCGCCCTGGTGGCGATCGGCGTCGACGTCGCGGTCAGTGCCGTCACGCCGGAGAGCGCACCGCTGTGGTCGAAATACGATGTCGAGAACACCTGGTTGCCGTGGCTGGCGAGGGCGCTGGCCGCAATCAAATTCCTGCCGCTGATCGGGTTTGCGATCGTCGCGCTGGACTGGCTCAATCGCATAACGGAGGGGTGGACACGGCGCCGCCTGCTGGCGGCGGCGCTGCTCATGTTGACCAGCGCCGCGATCACGGCGATCAACGCCGAGCAGTGGTTCGACATTGCCGCTGCCGGCCTCGTCGTGGGCCTGGTGGCGACGCTGCTCTTCGCCGCCGTGGTGCGCTTCGATCTGCGCGTGATTCCACCCTTCGTCGCCGTCTACGCCAGCCTCAGCATCGTCGCGCAGGCAGCGCAGAAGGCGACGCCTCAGGCGGCGTTCCTGGGCTTGATCGGCGTCGCGTCGGCGCTCGCCGTCGGCTGGGCCGCGACCCGTTACCTTCTCGCCGGCGGTCGTGCGGAAGAGCCCTCCGCTCTGCCCACGGGCGAAATCGCCGTCAACCCGGCGCCGGAATAAACGGGTTGGCCGCGAAGCGGCGGCTGCGCGCTACTTGACGGTTACCCACTGGGGAATGACGTTGTTGTTCGCCAGGTGCACCGCCCGGACGTTCGACCGCGTCGCCCAGGGAATCACCTGCCGATGCAGCGGCAGGTGCAGCAACTCGTCGTGCTGGATCATCAGCGCATCGTTGATCATATGGCGTCGCTTCTCGACGTCGAGCTCGGTCTTGATCTGGTCGATGAGCGCGTCGAGCTTCGCGTTGCTGTAGCCACCGTAATTGTAGTCGCCGTCACCCTTGCCGTTGGCGCCGTGCAGCACCGGCTGCAGGATGAAGATTGGATCGGTGGCGGCGCCGCCCCAACCCAGCATGTACAGGCTGGTGTCGTGCTTCTCGATCTTGGGGAAGTAAGTGGTGCGCGGCAACGCGGTCACCGCGGTCAGCACGCCGATCTGGCTCCACATCGCCGCCAGCGCCTGGCAGATCTTCTCGTCGTTGACGTAGCGATTGTTCGGGCAGTCAAGCGTCACCTCGAAGCCGTTCGGATAGCCGGCCTCGGCGAGCAGCTGCTTAGCCTTCGCCCGGTCGAGGGGAAAGCGCTTCTCCGGCGCGACAATCCACGGCAGCGACGCCGGTAGCATCGCGCCGGTCGGCTGCGACAGCCCGCGCATGGTGGTGCTGCTGATTGTGTCGATGTCGATCGCCTGATAGAGCGCCTGGCGCACGCGCTTGTCCTTGAACGGATTCCTGCCTTTCACGTTGGAGTAGAGCAGCTCGTCGCGCTGCTGATCCATGCCGATGAACACGACGCGATTCTCGACTCCCTCGAGCACCGTGATGGCTTCGTTCTGCTTCAGCCGCGGTACATCCTGCGGTGGCGGATCGTTGATGAGATCGATCTCGCCGGAGACAAGCGCCGCCAGCCGCGTCGCATCCGAGACAATCGGCGTGAAGACCACCGTGTCGACATTGCCTTCGAAGCGGCCCTCCTTGATGCCCCACCAGTTCGGATTCTTGACCAGCACCGTCTTCACGTCGGGCTCGCGCGATTTCAGCATGTACGGGCCGGTGCCATTGGCCTGGTGGGCGGTGATCATGTCCTCCTTCTGGGTGAAGTTCTGGGGCTTGGCTGCCCCGTTCTTCTCGCACCAGGCCTTACTCATAATGTTGATGGTCGCAATGTGCTCGAGCTCGATCGGATTGGGACCCTGGGTCTTGAACTCGACGGTGAGATCGTCGATCTTCCTCGGGATGCCGGCGGCGTTGGCATAGACGCGCAGCTGCGAGGCTTCGGCCCTTGCCCGCTCGTAGCTGAACACGACGTCGTCGGCGGTGAACGGCGTGCCGTCGTGGAACTTGACGCCCGGGCGCAGCTTGAAGCGCCAGGTGACCGGATCGATCTGCTGCCAGGACACGGCGAGCTCCGGCACCAGGTTGAGCTGCTTGTCGCGGCCGACCAGGAATTCATAGAGGAGCAGGTTGATGTTGTTGGTGAGGCCTTCGTTCTGCGAATGCGGATCGGTCGTGTTCGAGTCGCCGCGGTTGGCCCAGCGCAGGGTCGCGGCGTCGGTGCCGCCGCCGGCGAGTGCGGCGGCCATGAAAACAAGCGCGAGCAAACGCACCATGACGTTTTCCTCTCGGGGGCAGCGCGTTCATGATACCGCCGCAGCGGGACGCCGGCGGAACCCGTGCAGTGTCACCGCGCTAGAATGCGCCCGGCGTGGAAGCCCACCCGATGGCACCACCCTCTATCGCCGCCCGCCTGCGTGCTGAGCTCGGCGCCGCCATGAGCGTTGACCAGGCGCGGCTGCGCACGCGCATCGACCGTCTGCAGCGGCGCGGGGTGGCGAGCGCCGAGATCGAGGCGGTCAGCCGCGCCGTCGCGGCGTCGTGCGCGCGCGCCGCCGCCCGCGCCGCCGCCGTCCCGCAGGTCAGCTATGCGCCCGAACTGCCGATTAGCGAGCGGCGCGACGACATCGCGCAGGCGATCCGCGAGCATCCGGTGGTTATCGTCTGCGGTGCGACCGGTTCCGGAAAGACCACCCAGTTGCCGAAGATCTGCCTGGAGCTTGAGCGCGGCGTGCGCGGCCTGATCGGCCACACCCAGCCGCGCCGCATCGCCGCGCGCAGCGTCGCCGCACGCCTGGCGCAGGAGCTCGCCGTGCCGCTGGGCAGCGCCGTCGGCTTCAAGGTCCGCTTCACCGACCGCACCGGCCCGGACGCCTACATCAAGGTGATGACCGACGGCATCCTGCTCGCCGAAACGCAGCACGACCGGCTGCTCGCCGCGTACGACACGATCATCCTCGACGAAGCGCACGAGCGCAGCCTCAACATCGATTTTCTGCTGGGATACTTAAAGCAGCTGCTGCCCCGGCGTCCGGACTTGAAGCTCTTGATCACCTCGGCGACCCTCGATGCCGAGCGCTTCGCCCGGCACTTCGGCAGCGCCGATCGGCCTGCCCCGGTGATCCAGGTCTCGGGGCGCACCTATCCGGTGGAGCTGCGCTACCGGCCTCTGGCTGGTGACGAGGGTGACGACGAGGAGCCGCTCGAGGAAGGGATCGTCGCCGCCACGGAAGATCTGTGGCGCGCCGGCCCGGGCGACATCCTGGTCTTCCTCCCCGGCGAGCGCGAGATCCGCGAAACGGCCGACCTGCTGCGCGCGAGCCTCGCCCGCCGGCCGTATGCAAGCAACGTCGAGGTGCTGCCGCTCTACGCCCGGCTGTCGATCGCCGAACAACAGCGCGTGTTTGCTCCGAGCGGCGGCCGGCGCATCGTTCTCGCGACCAACGTCGCCGAGACCTCGCTCACCGTGCCGGGCATCCACTACGTCATCGATTCGGGCATGGCGCGCGTGCGTCGTTATTCGCTGCGCAACAAGGTGACGCTGTTACAGATCGAGAAGATCGCGCAGGCGGCGGCGGAGCAGCGGGCCGGTCGTTGCGGCCGGGTCGCGGCGGGCGTGTGCGTGCGCCTCTACAGCGAGGAGGATTTCGCGGCGCGGCCGCGCTTCACCGACCCCGAGATCCTGCGCTCGTCCCTGGCAGCGGTCATCCTGCGCATGGCCGCGCTCGACTTGGGCGAAGCGGCCGCGTTTCCGTTTCTCGAGGCGCCCGGCAGCCGTGCCATTGCCGACGGCTACCAGTTGCTGCACGAGCTTTCGGCCGTCGACGCGCGGCGCGAGCTCAGCCCCCTCGGTCGCGAGCTCGCGCAGCTGCCGCTCGACCCGCGCATCGGGCGCATGATTCTCGCCGCGCGCGACAACGGTTGCCTTGCCGAGGTGCTGGTCATTGCCAGCGCGCTGGCGGTTCCCGACCCGCGCGAACGGCCGTTGGAAAAACAACAGGCGGCCGATCAGGCGCACCTGCGCTTTCGCGACGAGCGTTCGGATTTCTTGGGCTTGCTTGCGCTGTGGCAGTTTCTGGCCGACGCGCTCGCCGAGGGTCTCAGCCATCGCCGGCTGGTCGAACGCTGCCGCGCGCACTTCGTGTCCTATTTGCGCCTGGTCGAGTGGCGCGACCTGCACCGAGCGCTCTCCGACCAGGTGCAGGAGCTCGGGTGGCGCTGGTCCGACGCGTTGCCCGAAACCATCGACGCGGCGCGCTACGCGCTGATTCATCGCTCGCTCCTCGCAGGCCTCCTGTCGAACGTCGGCAGGAAATCCGACACCGAGGAACACTACCTGGGCGCGCGCGGCATCAAGTTCTTTCTGCATCCGGGATCGGGGCTGGCGAAAAAAGGCCCACCGTGGGTGCTGGCGGCCGAGCTCACCGAGACGTCGCGACTCTATGCCCGCTGTGCGGCGAAGATCGAGCCGGAGTGGGTCGAGGCGGTTGCCGGCGACCTGGTGGAGAAAGCCCACTTCGACCCGCACTGGGACAACGGCCGCGGCGAAGTGGTGGCGAGCGAACGGGTGACGCTGTTCGGACTGCCGCTGGTGCCGCGACGGCGCGTGTCCTATGGCGCGATCGCCCCGGCGGCGGCGCGCGAAGTGTTTCTGCGCGAGGCGCTGGTAGCGGGCGAGCTCGACTCGCCAGCGCCGTTCCTCGCCCACAACCGGGACCTGATCGCAGCGGTGGCGGAGCTCGAACACAAGTCGCGGCGGCAGGACGTGCTGGTCGACGACGAAACGATCTACGCCTTCTATACCGAACGCGTTGGCGAAGGAATCAGCACCCGGGTGGCATTCGATCGCTGGCGGCGCGAAGCCGAAGCCGCCGACCCGCGCCGGCTGTTTCTAACCCGCGAGCTCCTGATGCGGCACGCCGCCGCCGCCGTCACCGCCGAGCAGTTTCCGGAAGCGCTCGACCTGGGCGGCGCCAAGCTGCCGCTGCAGTACCGTTTCGACCCCGGGGATCCCCTGGATGGCTTGACCCTCACCGTGCCGCTGGCGCTCTTGAACCGGCTCGATGCGGCGCGGCTTTCCTGGCTGGTACCGGGCATGGTGCGCGAAAAAGTTGCCTGGTATGTCAAGGCGCTGCCCAAGGCCTGGCGCAGCCGCTTGCCGCCGGCGCCCGAGGTCGTCACCGCGTTTGTCGAGCAGCCCCAGGACCCTCGCCCGCTTCGTGCCGCGTTGCGGGCGTTCGTGGCGGGCCGGGTCGGCGCGGCGCTGCCGGCGGAGGTTTGGTCCGGCGCCGTGCCGCCACCGCACCTGCGCTTCAACCTGCGCGTCGTCGACGCCGCGGGGCGCGAACTCGCGGCCGGACGCGATCTGGGAGCGCTGCGTGCGCAGCTCGGCGACGCGGCGCAACTCGACTTCGCCGCGGCGGGCCCGGGGTTCGAGCGCAAGGGCATCCGCTCCTGGGATTTCGGCGACCTGCCGGAAACGCTCGCGGTCGAGCGTGACGGTCACCGCCTCAGTGGCTATCCGGCGCTCGTCCGCGACGGCGACAGCGTGGCGCTGAAGCTGCTCGACACGCGCGAGGCGGCCGAGGCGGCGACCCGGGCCGCAGTCATCGCGCTCATGAAGATCCCGCTCAAGGATGCGCTGCGACGGTGGGAGAAAGGCGGCACCGGTTTCGTCCAGGCCGCGCTCGTGCTCAAGCCCGCGCTGGCGACGGAAGGACTGCTCGCCGACGTGCTCTCGGCGGTGTGCGATCGCGCCTTCCTCGGCGACGATCCGGCGCCGCGTTCGGAGCGCGCCTTCGCCGAGCAGGTGAAGCGGGCCCGGGTCCGGCTGCCGGCGGTCGCCGAGAGCGCCTTTGCGCTCATCGCGTCCATCGCCGCTGCCTACCACGCGCTGGCGCAGCAGCTCGCCGCGGTGCCGAGCGGGGCGCGGCGGCTTGCCGTCGACGTGGCGGCGCAGCGGGACTTGCTCCTCGCGCCCGGGTTCTTCGCCACCACGCCGTGGAAGGCGCTGGTGCACCTGCCGCGTTACCTGCAGGCGCTCGAACGCCGCCTGGTCAAGTACCCGGACAACCCGGCTCGCGATGCGCGCCAGGCGCAGGCAGTGGCGGCGCTGTGGGAACGCTACCGCGAGCGCGAGGCGGCGCTGCGCGAGCGCGGTCGTCACGACCCCGGGCTCGATGCCTTCCGCTGGCTGCTCGAGGAACTAAAGGTTTCACTCTTCGCCCAAGAGTTGCGCACGCCGATCCCGGTGTCGTACAAACGTTTGGAAAAGGCATGGAAGGCGGTTTCCGGCGGCTAAGCGGGTTCTTTTTTGCATTGGCACGCGGAAAGCACGCGTGATACAGTAACTTGGCGGAAATGTTTGCCAACTGAGATCAACAGGCAGCGCCCCGGCGGCGAGGGAGCGGCGCCGTTACTGCGGAGGCAGGAGAAGGGGCAGGGCGCAGTGAACCAGACGAAGAGCGAACCGGCGACCCGTCGCCCGCTGCCGCGGGAGACGGCAAAGATCCTTGGCGATTGCCGGGATCTGGCTATTCATCGCCTGCTGCTGTCGTTTACGCCGATGCTCGACCGTGTCGGCGACCTGCTCATGGCCCGGGCGGAAAAATCCGACGTGCGCGACGAGCAGGCCCTGTTTCTCGACGCCCGCGCCGCCCTCAAGTCCGAACGCGCCAACCTGATGGCGGAGTTCGAACGCAACCTGCGCGTGCTCGTCGACCGGCGGCTCAAGGGCGAGGATGAGAAGGCGAGCTTCTCCGCCGTCGACTCGCCCAAGCTCACCCTCATCGATACCACCCAGATGGACGAATCGGTCCTGACCGGCAACATCATTCGCGTGGTCGAGAACCTGTGTTATGAGGAGCTGCTTGAACTCAACCGGGCGGTGGGCTACCTGATCGGCCGGCCCGACCTGGAGACAAAGTCCAATCCGCTGGCGCCGACCACCATCGTCGAAGCCTTCAGCCAGGCCCTGCAGTCGATCAAGGTCGACCAGCGCATCAAGCACGCGATTCTGAGGGAACTCAACCAGAGCTCGCTCGCCGACATCAACGCCATCTACGCCGATCTCAACCGGCACCTGGAAAATCTGCACGTGGTGCCGCGGTTGCGCTCGCCGGTTGCGCCGCGTGGCGGCGGCAGCGCGGTGGAGCGGGTGGCGAGCGCGGAGGCCAAGCAGCAATCCGCGGCGGCAGCCGAGGCGGCCCCCGAGGATCAGGGGCAGGATCTGATGGCCGTCCTGCAGCGCCTGGCCAGTGCCGGTTTCGGCGTGCATCGCTTGCGTCAGGGGCCGGGCGGCATGCCGCCCGGCATACCGCCGGGCGGGATCCAAGTCCCGCCGGCCGGTCCGGCGCAGGCGGGCGTCGCTCAGCCAGGGTATGCGCCGGCCGGTGACGGTGGCTTCGCGGCGTTCGGCGCCGGCGTATCCTCGGTGATGGGCGCACACCCCGCCGACAGTGGCGAGCGGGCGCCAGCGCCCCTGCCCACCATCGGCCAGTTCGGCGGCCCGCGCATCCTGGTGACCCAGGAGCTCGGCGACGCGCTCTCCAGGCTGCAGCAGGGCGAGACCGGGTTCGACGTCGGCGGCATCCCGGTGCAGTTCGCCGGCGTCCCGCAAGGGATGCACAACGTCCTGCGCGACCTGCAGGACTCGCCCATCGGCGCCAAAGCCAACCAGCTCGAGGCGATGACCATCGAGCTGGTGGCGATGCTGTTCGACTTCGTCTTCGAGACCAAGGATCTGCCCGACAGCATGAAGGTGCTCATCGGCAGGCTGCAGATCCCGGTGCTCAAGGCGGCGATGCTCGACGGCGCGTTCTTTTCCAAGAAGTCGCACCCGTCGCGTCTGTTCGTCAACGCGCTCGCGCGCGCCGGCATCGGCTGGTCGCCGACGATGGGCATCGACGATCCGTTGCACAAGAAGATCGAGGCGCTGGTGCATCGAGTCCTCGACGAGTTCACCGACGACATCTACCTGTTCGACACCCTGCGTAAGGATCTCGAGACGTTCCTCGAGGAGGAGGAAAAAAACGCCGAGGCGAACATCCAGACCTCGGCGGACGAAATCGATCAGCGCGATCGGCAGGAGATTGCACGCGTGGTCTCGCGCGCGGCAATCGAGCAGCGGCTGGAGACGCATACCGTGCCCAATTTTCTGGGGGCCTTCCTGCGCGAGAAGTGGATCAATACGCTGGTGTACCTGCAACTGCAGGGCGGAGAGGAAAGCGAGCCGTGGGGCTCGGCGCTGGCGACGCTCGACGACCTGGTATGGAGCGTGCAACCGAAGCGCTCGTCGGAGGAGCGCAAGAAGCTCGTGGCGACGCTACCGAACCTGCTCAAGCGCCTGCACGGCGGCCTGCAGAAAGTCGGCTGGGGAGCCGACGAGCGCGAGCACTTCATGTCCAACCTGGTCGAGGCGCATGCGGCCGCGGTGAAGCCGAGCCTGGCGGCCGAAGCCATGCCCACGACCGCCGTGGCCGCGGCCGCTGCCGCCGCCGCGGAAGTGGCGCACGCCAAGGGCGACGTCGAGACCGCGACCAAGGCGCGCGCGCTCGCCGAAGCGATGGCCCCCGCGCCGCCGCTGCCGCCCGAGCCTGCAGTCGAGGTCGTGCAGGATCATTTCGCCGACCTGGCGGCGACGCTCGAGCGCGGCATGTGGGTCGAATTCGAAGGCGACGACGGGCAACTCGCGTTCGCGAAGCTGGCGTGGGTGAGCCCGCTGCGCGGGACATATCTGTTCACCAACCGGCAGGGCCAGAAGGCGGTGTCGCTCACCGCCGACGAGCTCGCCGATCGCTTCCGCAGCGATCGTGCCCGACTGGTGGAAGCCGAGCCGCTCATCGATCGCGCGTTTGTCAGCATGATGGCGTCGCTCGAAGAGAAATTCGGCGAGCACACCATCTAGCGACGGGCGCGACCCGTCGATGCACGTCGCCGGCAAATGGTTCGAGGAGGTCGCAGTGGGCGAGCGCTTCAGCAGCCGCATGACCGTCACCGAGACCCATCTGGTCCTCGGCGCCGGCCTGATCGGCGACTTCAACCCGCATCACGTCGACGAGGAATACGCCACGCAGTCGCGCTTCGGCAGCCGCATTCTGCACGGCGTGCTCACCAGCGCGATCATGGGCGCGCCGGTGGGCATGCATTTCTGCGGCACGGCGATGGCCTACCTCGAGCACGCGGCCCGCTTCAAGGCTCCGGTGCGCGCCGGCGACACGCTGACCACGGTATGGACGGTCAGCGCCAAGCATGCCAAGCCGCAGCAGCATGCCGGGGTGGTCGTGGTCAACGGCGAGTGCCACAACCAGCATGGCGAGCTTGTCGCCGAGGGCGACGGCAAGATGCTCGTGCACATGCGACCGTAGCCTAAGGCCGCGGCGCCTTCAAAGGCGCGCCTGTCTCGCGCGGCGCGAGCGCGGCGGCGATTTCGGCGACCAGTTCCGGTCCCTTGTAGATCAGTCCGGTGTAGATCTGCACCAGGGTCGCCCCGGCCGCGATCTTCTCCTGCGCGTCTGCGCCCGTCAGGATGCCGCCTACGCCGATGATCGGCAGCGCGCCGCCGAGTTCTGCGGCGAGCGCGCGGACGACCGCCGTCGCCTTGTCCCTCAAGGGGCGGCCGGACAGGCCGCCCGCCTCCCCGGCATGATCGAGATCCGTCACGCCAGTCCGATCGAGGGTGGTGTTGGTCGCAATGACAGCGTCGCAACGCTGCGCGACGAGCACCCGCGCGATGCTGCGAATGGCCTCCGGCGATAGGTCTGGTGCGAGCTTGACCGCCAGCGGCGTGTACTTGCCGTGGCGTTGGGCCAGCTCGGCCTGTTCGGCCTTGAGCGCGGCGAGCAGCGCACCGAGCGCGGTGTCTTCCTGCAGCTCGCGCAAGCCCGCGGTGTTCGGCGAGGAGACGTTGACGCAAACGTAGCTTGCGTGGGCGTACACCGCGCGCAGGCAGGTCAGGTAGTCGTCGACGGCGCGCTCGTTGGGGGTGTCGAAGTTCCGCCCGATGTTAAGGCCAAGTATGCCTCCGCTCTTCGGCCCGAAGCGGGCGCGCGCCACGTTGGCGAGGAAGCGCTCGACGCCATCGTTGTTGAAGCCGAGGCGGTTAATGAGGGCTTGGGCTTGCGCCAGCCGGAACAGCCGTGGCGGCGGATTGCCCGGCTGCGGTCGCGGCGTCACGGTGCCGCATTCGATGAAGCCGAAGCCCAGGCTGGCCAGGCCGTCGATGTGGCGCGCATTCTTGTCCAATCCTGCGGCGAGACCGATACGATTGGGGAAGCGAAGCCCCATCGCCTCGACCGGCGAAGGCGGCAGGCGCGGAGCGATGCGCTGCGCGATTCCGAGCGATGCCGCGGCATCGAGTCCGGCCAATGCGGCGTCGTGCGCGATCTCCGGATCGAGCGCGAAGAGCAGCGGACGGAACAACGAGTAGAGCATGCTTAGAGCCGAGGGCTTGAAGGCGGCGCGCCCGCCGCGCGCTTGCCGGCCGGAAACGATTGCGCGTGAAGCGGGCCCGACGCTAAAAGGCGGGCGGATGATACCATTCGCGCCCGTCCACCGAGAGTCCGAAAGAGAATGAGCGCAGACAGCGATCGCCGGGGAGTGACCGGCGCCTGGCTGGCGCTGCTCTTCGCCTTAGCCGGTGTCGCGCTCGCCGCGCCGGCCGCGGCCGAGGGCGACTACGCCCGGCGCCCCGAGGTGCGCGCGTTCATCGCCGAACTCGCGGCCGACGAAGGTTTCGATGCCGGCGCGCTGCGGCGTCTGTTCGCGCAGGCGCGCTACCTGCCGAAGGTCATCGCCGCGATGTCGCGGCCGGTGGTCTCGCCACCGAAATGGTACGAATACGCGCCGCGATTTCTCGATCCGGAGCGGGTCGATGCGGGGCTCGCCTACTGGCGCGAGCATGCCACGGCGTTCTCCCGCGCCGAAGACGAGTTCGGCGTGCCGCAGGAAGTGATCGTGGCCATTCTGGGCGTCGAGACCTATTACGGCCAAAACCTCGGCAGCTATCCGGTTTTCGATAGCCTGACCACACTCGCCTTCGACTACCCGCGGCGGGCCGAATTCTTCAAGAGCGAGCTCAAGGAATTTCTGCTCTGGACGCGCGAGCAGGGAATCCCGCCGCTCGTGCCGAAGGGATCGTATGCCGGGGCGATCGGTCCAGCGCAATTCATGCCCGGTAGCATTCGCGCCTACGGGCTCGACTTCAATGGCGACGGCGGGATCGATCTGGCGGGCGATGCGGACGATGCGATCGGCAGCGTCGCGCAGTTCCTGTCGCGCCACGGCTGGGTACGCGGTCAGCCGGTCATGGAGCCGGCGCGCATCGACGCTAAGGATCCGGAGGCGGGCGTGCTGGGCGCGTTCGACGAGGGCATCACCGACCGGCGCCCGCTCGCCGACTGGGTGCGCGAGGGCGTAACCGGTTTCGCCATTCCCGGCGATCTCGCGCCCGACGCGGTGGGCCTGCTCATGCTCGAAGAGGCAGACGCGCCGAGCTACTGGCTGGTGTTCAACAACTGGTACGTGCTCACCCGCTACAACCGCAGCCGCTTGTACGCCGCCGCGGTGTGGGAGCTCGCCCAGGCCCTGAAGGACGCCGCCGCGCCCGCAACCTAGCGCCGCGCTCTCATCCGCGACGCGACAGCGCCCGCGCGTGGGCGAGCAGACCCAGCGTCGATTGATTGGCGGGGCCCGGCTCCGTGCCGTCGCGCAGCGCCGCGTGCAGTGAGCGTGCGAGCATCTTGCCCAGCTCGACGCCCCATTGATCGAACGAGTTGATGCCGGCGAGCACGCCTTCGACAAACGTCCGGTGCTCGTAGAGCGCCAGGAGCTGGCCCAAGCGCCGGGCGTTGAGTTCGGGCAGCAGCAGCGTGGTCGACGGCCGGTCGCCGGGACAGACGCGATGCGGCGCCTTTAGGTCGATGGCGGCGGGATCCATGCCGGTGGCGGCGAGCTCGGCGCGCACCACCGCGAGCGGCTTGCCGGCGTAGAGCGCCTGCGCCTGGGCCAGCGCATTGGCGACGAGCAGTGTCTGCTGATCGGCCAGCGGATGCGCCGCGCGGACCGGTACCACGAACTCGACCGGAACCACATGCGTGCCCTGATGCAGCCACTGAAAGAACGCGTGCTGGCTGTCGGTGCCCGGCTCGCCCCAGAGCCCGGGCGCGGTCGGCTGATCGACCGGCGCCCCGTCACGCGTCACCGACTTACCGTTGCTTTCGAGCACCAGCTGCTGCAAGTAGGAAGGCAGCCGTGACAGCGCGTGAGCATAGGGGACAACGATGCGCTGGTTTGCGCCCGGCGCCTGCGCGTTCCAGAAATCGACCAGCGCCAGCAATACCGGCAGGTTGCGCGCCAGGGGGGCGTGGCGGAAGTGCGCGTCCATCGTCGCCGCGCCGGCGAGCAGTTCGGCGAAGCTCTCCCAGCCGCAGCGAACGGCGATGGCCAGCCCGACTGCCGACCAGAGCGAGAAACGGCCGCCGACCCAGTCCCACAGCGGCAGCACGTCGCTGCCGGCCACGCCGAAGGCGCGCGCCGCCGCGGCATTGGCCGTGACGGCGATGAAATGCGCGGCGAGTGCGCTGCCGCCACCAAGCTGCGCTGCGAGCCACTCTCGCGCCGAGGTCGCGTTGCGCACCGTCTCGGTGGTGGTGAAGGTCTTGGAGGTGACGATGAACAGCGTAGTCGCGGGATCGAGGCCGGCGAGGGCGCGGGTGAGCTGCTCCGGGTCGACGTTGGAGACAAAGGTCACATCGATCCCCTCGCGCCGCGAAGCGCGGGGGCCGGTCAGCGCGCTGCAAACCAGACGCGGGCCAAGGTCGGAGCCGCCGATGCCGATATGGATGATGTCGCGCATCGGGCGGCCGGTCGCGCCAAGGCGCACGCCACCGCGCAGCTGCGCGGCGAGCGTGCGCATGCGCGCCTGGGTGGCGCGGATCGCCGGCAGGACGTCGCTGCCGTCCTGAAGCACCGGGGTATCGCCCTGCTGCCGCAGCGCGGTGTGCAGCGCCGCACGTTGTTCGGAAAGGTTGATCTTCTCGCCGCTGAACAGCGCCTCGATCCACGCCGGCAGATTGCGCGCGCGGGCGTAGGCCACGAGCAGCGTCATTGTCGCCGGCGTCAGCCGTTGCTTCGACCAGTCGGCCAGCCAATCGTCCCAAACCAGCGACAGGTGGCTGAAGCGCTGCGGGTCGGCGGCGAACAGCTCTGCGAGCGAGCTGCGGCCAAGCGCGCGGCGGTGGTCGATGAGCGCTTGCCAGGCAGCGGGTGGCGTCGTTTCGGTCATGGGCTTCGCGCGCGTAAGGCCTGGCGCGTTGGTCGCGAGGCATTGTCGCTGCCGGCCGCGCAGCTTGCGGGCGAGCATAATCGATCGGGCCGGTGCGGCGCAAACTCGCTACAATCCGATGCGGCCGGCGTTGCGCCGCCCGCGACCGATGGACGCCTCCAGCGACAAGGATCTTCCGCTTAAGGAAGACACGCGCCTGCTCGGTCGCCTGCTTGGCGAGGTGCTGCGCGCCCAGACCGGCGAGGAAGGGTTCGCGCGGGTCGAGGCGATCCGCCAGACCGCCATCCGCTTGCGTCGCGCCGGCGCTGGCGATGCAGCGGGCATCGAAGGCGAGCTGGCAATGCTGCTCAACGACCTGCCGATCGCCCAGACGCTGCATGTGGTGCGCGCGTTCAGCTATTTTTCGCTGCTGGCCAACCTCGCCGAGGACGTGCACCAGAACCGCCGCCGCCGGGCGCACGCCAGCGCCGGTTCACCGCCGCAATCCGGCAGCGTCACGCACGCCTTCGACCGGCTGCGCGAAGCCGCTGTCGATGCCGCGGCGGTGCGCGCGTTCTTTGCCGATGCGTTGGTAAGCCCTGTGCTCACGGCGCATCCGACCGAGGTTCAGCGCAAGAGCATTCTCGATTGCGAGCGCGAGATCGTGCGCCTGCTGCAATGGCGCGACCGCGGCGTACTCATTCCCGATGAACTCGATGCCATGCAGAGCGGACTGTATCGGCAGGTGCTCGCGTTGTGGCAGACGGCGATGCTGCGCCTGACGCGCCTGCAGGTGAAGGACGAGGTCGACAACGGCATCGCCTACTACCGCTACACCTTCCTCGACCAGATCCCCAGGCTGTATGCGGATATCGAGGATCGCTGTGCGCGCGATTTCGGCGCCGCCCCGGAAATCCCCGCGTTTCTGGTCATGGGGTCATGGATCGGCGGCGATCGCGACGGCAATCCGTACGTGGTGGCGGAAACGCTGCAATACGCAAGCCGTGCCCAGGCAAGCGTCGCCCTGGCGCATCACCTGGAGGAGGTGCACCAGCTCGGGGCCGAGCTTTCGCTCTCGGCGCGGCTGGTGCAGCCCACGCCGCAGCTTCGTGCCCTCGCCGCGGCTGCGCATGATACCAATCCGCATCGTGCCGACGAGCCCTATCGCCAGGCGCTCGCGGGCATCTACGCGCGGCTCTCCGCGAGCGCGGTGGCGCTCGCCGGCTACGTGCCATCGCGGCCCGCGCACGCGGCGCTGCCGCCGTATGCCACGGCGGCGGAGTTTGGCGCCGATCTGGACACCATCGCTGCCTCGCTCGCCGCACATGGTTCGGAGCGCCTGGCGAAAGGTCGCCTGCGGCAGCTGCGATGCGCGGCCAAAGTCTTCGGCTTTCATCTGGCCACGCTCGACCTGCGCCAGAACTCCGAGGTGCACGAGTCGGTAGTGGCCGAGCTCTTCGCCCGCGCCGGCGTGCACCGTGACTATGCCGCGCTCGCCGAGCGCGAGCGGGTCGACCTTCTGGTGACCGATCTGGCCAATCCGCGGCTGCTCGACACGCCGCACATCGCCCGCTCGCCGTTGCTTGAATCCGAACTCGCGATTCTGCGCGCGGCGGCGGACATCCATCATCGCTTCGGATCGGCCGCAGTGCCGAACTATGTCATCTCCAAGTGCCAATCGGTGAGCGACCTGCTCGAGGTGGCGATTCTGCTCAAGGAAGTGGGACTGTTGAGCCCGAGCCGGCTGATGGTCAACATTGTGCCTCTGTTCGAGACCATCGCCGACCTCAAGCGCTGCGCCGGCGTCATGCGCGTGGCGTTCCGCCTGCCCTGCTATCAACGCTGGCTTGCCTCCCGCGGTCGCTGGCAGGAGGTGATGCTGGGATACTCGGACAGCAACAAGGACGGCGGCTTTGTTACCGCCAACTGGGCGCTCTACCGCGCCGAGCTCGATCTGGTGGCTATGTTCCGCGCCTTCGACATCAAGCTGCGGCTGTTTCACGGACGCGGGGGGACGGTCGGCCGTGGCGGTGGACCGAGCTACGAGGCGGTGCTGGCCCAGCCCGCCGGCAGCGTCAATGGCGCCATCCGCGTCACCGAGCAGGGCGAGATCATTGCCAGCAAGTATTCCGACGCCGAGCTTGGCCGGCGCAATCTGGAGACGCTGGTCGCGGCGACCCTGGAAGCGAGCCTGCTCCCTGCCGGCGGCGACGACGGCGCGGAGGCGTCCTTTCACGCCATCATGGATGAACTCGCGGCGCTGGCGTTTGCGGCCTATCGCTCGCTCGTCTACGACACGCCGGAATTCCTCGCCTTCTTCCGCGCCTCCACGCCGATCGCCGAGATCGCCGAGCTCAACATCGGCAGCCGACCGGCGTCGCGCAAGCCGTCGCAGAAGATCGAGGATCTGCGCGCCATTCCGTGGGTGTTCAGCTGGAGTCAGTGCAGGCTTTCGCTGCCGGGCTGGTACGGCTTCGGGACCGCGGTCGAGACCTGGCTCGACGCCGGGCCGCGAGCGAGCCGACTCGAGACCCTGCGCGCGATGCACGCGCGCTGGCCGTTCTTCCGCAGCATGCTGTCGAACATGAACATGGTGCTCGCCAAGACCGACCTGCCCATCGCCTCCCGCTACGCCGATCTGGTGCCCGACCCCGGCGTGCGCGCGGCGATCTATCCCCGGCTCGTCGCCGAGCATGAGCGGACGCTGCGCTGTCTGCTGACAGTGTCGGGACAGCGAACGCTGCTCGACGACAATCCCACGCTCGCGCGAAGCATCCGCAACCGCTTCCCTTATCTCGACCCGCTCAATCACCTCCAGGTCGAGTTGCTGCGCCGTTATCGCGCGGGCGACAGCGACGAGCACACGCGCGCCGGCATTCATTTGACGATCAACGGGCTGGCGGCGGGCTTGCGCAACAGCGGCTGAGCCGGTCGCCGGTGTTGTGCCGCAGGGCGGCGCTTGTCAACGCTGCCGCAGGATGCTAACTTGGCCGGCATTTGGTCAAGTCGTAAGGTTGTCAGGTGGTCTGACCCGACGAGAGCGGGCAGCCGACGCAACGCAAACCCGGCTTACAACGTTAGGAGGATTCCATGGTTGACCGACGCAACGCGCTCCGGCTGGCACTCGCCACCGTCGGCGTGGCCCTGGCCGCCACGCTCTTCGCGCAGGAGAAGATGGTGCTCAAGGCATCCGACGTTCACCCCGACGGCTATCCGACCGTCGCCGCGATCGTCAGCATGGGCAAGAAACTGGAGGCGGCGACCAACGGTCGCCTCTCCGTGCAGATGTATCCGTCGATGCAGCTCGGTGGCGAGAAGGAAGCGATCGAGCAGGCGCAGGTCGGCGCGCTGGCGCTGGCGCGGGTCAGCGTCGGTGCCTTAGGCCCGGTGGTCGACGAACTCAATGTGTTCAATCTTCCCTACCTGTTCCGCAATACCGCGCACATGCAGAAGGTGATCGACGGGCCGATCGGCCAGGAACTCCTGGACAAGGTCAGCAACAACCCGAAGGCGGGGCTCATCGGCCTGTGCTGGATGGACGCCGGGGCGCGCAGTCTCTACGACACCAAGAAGGCGATCAAGAACATCGACGACCTCAAGGGCATGAAGTTTCGGGTCATGGGCAACCCGATGTTTGTCGACATGATGAATTCGCTTGGCGGCAACGGCGTGGCCATGGGCTACGACCAGGTTTTTAGCGCGCTGCAGACCGGCGTAGTCGACGGGGCTGAGAACAATCCACCGAGTTTCGTCTTCGACAACCACTACCAGGTGGCGAAGTACTATAGCCTCGACGAGCACCTGATCGTGCCGGAGATTCTGGTCATGTCGAAGAAGACCTGGGATGCGCTTTCACCCGCCGATCAGGCGCTGGTCAAGAAGTTCGCGCGCGAGGCGCAGTTCGAGGAACGCGCGCTGTGGGCGGTCTACGAGAAGTCCGCCCTCGACAAGGCCAGGGCTGCCGGCATCACCATCACCGAAATCGCCGACAAGAAGCCGTTCCAGGATGCCGTCAAGCCGGTGTGGGACAAGTACGGTCCGAAATACGCCGACATGGTCAAGCGCATCCAGGCCGTGCAGTAAGAGCGCGATGGCGCACTTCGTGCACAGGGCGATGGATGCCCTGTATTTGGCCTGCGTGCTCCTGGCCGGAACGGCGCTGGTGGCCATTTCTGCGGTCATTCCGTGGGGCGTCTATACCCGCTACGTGCTCAATCGTGCCGCGAGCTGGCCCGAGCCCACCGCGGTGCTGCTCACCATCGTCCTGACCTTCTTCGGCGCGGCCGCCTGCTACCGCACCAGCACGCACATGAGCGTGAGCGTGTTCGTGCGCATGCTCTCGGGGCGATGGAAGCGAGGGGTGGAGCTCCTGGCCGAAGCGCTGGTGGCCGCGCTGGCCGTGTTCATGGTGGTCTACGGCGAGCGGCTGTGCGCGGCGACGTGGTACCAGGCAATCGCCGACTTCCCGACGCTGTCGGTCGGCGTCACCTATCTGCCGATTCCCGTCGGCGGCGCGGCGACTCTGCTGTTCGTGCTCGAGCGGGTGTTTTGCGGGCGCCCGGCGCCGGCTTCCTTCCCGGGCGCTGAATTTTTCGGCCGCCCGCCGGCGGATGCCGGGCCGGGCGGCGGCGCGCGCCACTAGAGCGCGCATGGAATTCTTCCTCGTCATCGGCACGCTGTTCTTCTGCTTCGCCGTCGGCGTGCCGATCGCCTATTCGCTCGGGCTCGCCGCGATCGCCGGCGCCGTCTCGATCGGCATTCCGCTCGAGGCGGTGATGCTCAAGATTTCCGACGGGGTGAGCAAGGTCGCCATGCTCACCATCCCTTTCTTTGTCCTCGCCGGAGCGATCATGGCCGAGGGCGGCATGGCGCGGCGGCTGGTGGCGTTCGCCAATGTGCTCGTCGGCGTGTTCCGCATCCGCGGCGGCCTGGCGGTGGTCAACGTCGTGGCGACGACCTTCCTGTCCGGAATCTCCGGCTCGTCGGTTGCCGACACCTCCGCCATCGGCTCGGTGATGATCCCGCAGATGGAAGAAGTCGGCTATCCGCGGGTGTTCGCGACCAACGTCACGATCACGGCGTCGGTGCAGGCGCTGCTCGTCCCGCCGAGCCACAACGCGGTGATCTATTCGCTGGCAAGCGGCGGGGTCATCTCCATCATCAGCCTGTTCGTGGCCGGCGTGGTGCCGGGCCTGCTGCTCGGCTTCGCGCTTATCCTGCTCTGCCTGTTCATGGCCTATCGCGACGGCCACCCACGCGGGCAGATCGTGCCGCTGCGCCAGGCGGTCCGTATCGTGGTCGACGCTCTGTGGGGACTGATCACGCTGGCCATCATCCTCGGCGGCATCCTGGGCGGCGTCTTCACCGCCATCGAAGCCGGCGCCGTGGCCTGCATCTGGGCCTTCTTCGTCACCATGTTCATCTATCGCGACTACCGCTGGCGGGATCTGCCGCTGCTCGTATATCGCACCTTGAAGACGGTGGCCATGGTGATGACGCTCATCGCCTGCGCATCGGCGGTGGGCTACGTCATGGCGCTGATGCAGGTCCCGGCCAAGGTCACAGCGTTCTTTCTGACGCTATCGAGCGACAAAAACGTGATCCTGCTCATGCTCAACGTCCTTTTGCTGGTGCTTGGCTGCCTGCTCGACATGGCGCCGTCGATCCTGATCTGCACTCCCATCCTGCTGCCGGTGGTGACCGGCCTGGGCGTCGATCCGGTCCAATTCGGGATGATCATGATGCTCAACCTCGGTATCGGGTTGTGCCATCCGCCGGTCGGCTCGATCCTGTTCGTCGGTTGCGCCGTGGGCAGGGTCACCATGGAGCAGGTGATGCGCCGGATCTGGCCGTTCTACGGGGTGATGTTCGCCGTGCTCATGCTGGTTACCTACCTGCCGGTGATCTCGCTCTGGCTGCCGCGCAAACTCGGGCTCTAGGTTACCGATCGCGGCCGCCGCGGGTCGCACCGGCAGCACGTGTCTGTGCTACGCTTGCTCGAGCCTGGCCGTCTGCCGACGTTGTCGCTCGTCTTCCACCCCCTTCGCGATGATCACTGCTGACCTGTTGCGCCGTGTGCCGCTGCTCGCGGTGCTGCCCGCGGCAGAGCTGGAGACGCTCGCCGCGCACGGCGCCGACATCCGCCTGCGCGCCGGCGACTGGCTGATTCACGAGGGCGAGCTGGCCTCGTTCTTCGTCCTGTTCGAGGGCAAAGTCGAGGTGCTCAAGGAGTCCAACGGCGTCGCCCGCGTGCTCACGACCTACGGCCCCGGCGATTACTTCGGCGAAGTGCCCTTGCTGCTCGGCGCGCCGGCGGTGGCGAGCCTGCGCGCGCTCGAGCCCTCGCGCGTATGCGCGTTCGAGGCGGCCGATTTTCGCAGCCTCATCGCCGGCTGCCAGCATCTCAACGGCGAGATCATGAAGACGATGGCCACGCGACTGGGCCGCCTGCAGGCGGTCGCGAGCGAAGTGCCGACCACCACCGCGACCATCATGGGTCATCACTTCGACCTGGCCACCCATCACCTGCGTGATTTCCTGGCGCGCAACCGCATCGCCTTCAAGTGGGTCGACCCGACGCGTCCCGACTTGAACCCCGGCGTCGCGCCACCGCAGCCAGGCGATAGCTTTCCGGTGGTGGTCCTTGCCGACGGAACGCGGCTCATCACACCGAGCCTGCGCGAGCTCGCCGAGAGGCTTGGGCTGCAGACGAAGCCGGCAGCGGCGATGTACGACGTGGCCATCGTCGGCGCCGGCCCGGCGGGACTCGCCGCGGCCGTGTACGGCGCGTCGGAAGGCCTTTGCACCGTGTTGATCGAGCGCGAGTCGCCGGGCGGACAGGCCGGCACCTCGTCGCGCATCGAGAATTACTTGGGCTTCCCGACCGGCGTCTCCGGCGAGGAGCTCGGCTCGCGCGCGCTGCAGCAGGCGCAGCGCTTCGGTGCGGAAATCGTCGTCGCGCGACAGGTCATGGGCCTCGATGCCGATCCGAAGACGCGCACGCGCGCGGTACAGCTCGACGGCGGCGAGCAGGTGAATGCGAAGAGCATCATTCTGACCACCGGGGTGAGCTGGCGCCAGCTCGAAGCGCCCGGCTGCGACAGCTTTCTCGGCCGCGGCGTCTACTACGGTGCGGCCAGGACCGAGGCGCTCAGCTGCCGCGGCCAGGACGTGTTTCTGGTCGGCGGCGGCAACTCGGCCGGCCAGGCAGCGATGTTCTTCGCCAATTACGCGCAGTCGGTGACGCTGCTGGTGCGCGGGCCCTCGCTCGCGGCGACGATGTCGCGCTATCTGATCGACCAGCTCGCCACGAAGGACAATATCCGGGTGCGAACCGAGCACCGGATCATGCGCGTCGAGGGCAGCGATCACCTCGAACACGTCGTCATCGAGAACCGCCGCACGGGCGAGGTTAGCACCGAGCCGGCGGCGGCGCTGTTCGTGTTCATCGGCGCCGACGCGGAAACCGCGTGGCTGCCCGGCGCGGTGATTCGCGACGAACTCGGCTACATCTGCACCGGTCGCGACGTCACCGACCTGGTCGCGCGCAACAACGGCCACTGGCCACTCGAGCGCGACCCGTTCTTGCTCGAGACGAGCGTACCGGGGATCTTCGCTGCCGGCGACGTGCGCCACGGTTCGATCAAGCGCGTCGCCGCCGGTGTCGGCGAAGGCAGCATGGCGATCGCCTTCGTGCATCAGTACCTGGCGTGATGGCCGCGTCGAGGAGGCGCCATGCAAGCCTTGCCTGAGCGCTTCGGCCGCCGCCTGCGGCTCGCCCTGGTGGGTGGCGGGCCGGCGACGTGGATCGGCCGCATGCATCAGACGGCAGCCGAACTCGACGGCTACTGGGATGTCGTCGGCGGCGTGTTCTCCAGTGATCCGGCGCGCTCGCGCAGCGCCGGCATGGCGCTCGGGCTCGACCCCGAGCGAAGTTACGGCACGCTGTCCGAACTCATCGCCGGCGAAAAGGCGCGTAGCGACGGCATTGACGCGGTCGCGATCATGACCCCGAACGACACCCACTACCCGTTTGCCGTCGCGGCGCTCGACGCCGGCCTCGACGTCGTGTGCGAGAAGCCGGTCACGCACGACTTCGCGCAGGCCTGCGACCTGGTCGCACGCACGCGCCGCCAAGGGCGGCTGTTCGCCATCGCCCACGGCTACTCCGCCTACCCCATGACCCGCTATGCGCGTGAACTCGTGCGCGATGGGGTGCTCGGCGCCTTGCGCCTGGTGCAGGTCGAGTACATCCAGAGCGGGCTCGCCACGCGCATCGAGGACGCACCGGCCAACAATCGCTTGCGCTGGTTGCTCGATCCCAAGCGCAGCGGACTCGCGCTGGTGATGAGTGCCATCGGCTGCCATGCCCAGCACCTGGCGTGCTTTGCCGCCGGGCGCAACGCGACCCGGCTGATGGCCGATGTGCGTGCGCTTTTGCCCGGGCGCACGCTCATCGACTACGTCTCGGCGCTGTTCGAACTCGACGGTGGGGCGCGCGGCACACTGACGGTGACCCAGGCCGCTGCCGGCGGCGAGAACGACATCCGCCTGCGCGTCTACGGCGAGAAGGGGCTGCTCGACTGGTCGCAGCGCGAGTTGAGCTACCTGAAGCTCGCGCTGCAGGGCGAACCGGTGCGGGTGATCGGTCGCGGCGATCCGCAACTGCCCGAAGCCATTCTCGCCGCAGGCCGCGCGCCACGTGGTCATCCGGAGGGCCTGCGCGAAGCGTTCGCGAACATCTATCGTGAACTCGCGCAGGAGCGCATGGCGCGCTCCCTCGGCGAGACACCACCGGTGCTCGCCTATCCGCGCATCGAAGAGGGTGCCCACACCATGGCCTTCATCGAGGCCTGTGTCGCCTCGCAGGCGAGCGGACGCTGGGTCGACGTCGCGCCATTACCGGCACAATAGGGGATGATTTTCCCTGCCAGGGCTTGACTTATAATATCGTAAGATATATCTTTCGACTGTGAGTCTTTCCCCTTCGCAAGGAGGCAACATGCATCGTTATTTTCGTGACCACGGCGACTACTGCGGCGGCCGACACACCCGCCGCCATGGTCTGGGCGGGCTGTTTGGTGCCGTGGTCGGCGGTCACGGCTTCGGCTGGCACGGCTTTCGGGCGGGGCGCAAGCTGGGCGGGGACGATTTGCAGCTGGTGGTGCTGGCGCTGCTCGCCGACCGGCCGTATCACGGCTACGAAATCATGAAGGCCCTCGAGGAGCGCTCCGGGGGCTTCTACAGCCCGAGCCCGGGCATGGTCTATCCGGCGCTGACCTATCTGGAGGAAATCGGCTATGCCTCGGTCGAGGCCGAAGGGGCGAAGAAGCTCTATCGGATCACCGAGGAGGGACGAGCCCACCTGGAGCAGAACCGTCGCGTTGTCGACGCGATCTTCGCCCAGCTCGCCTGGGTCGGCGACAAGATGGAGCACGTGCGGCGGGTATTCGCCGGCGACGAGACCCGCGCCGGGGAGGAAAGGCGTCGCGGCTGGAGCGCCGAATTGAACGCCGCCCGTCGCGCAGTCAGGGAGGCGCTGGCGGCGAAGGTCGATGCCTCCGAGGAGGAGCAGCGCCGCGTGGCCGAGATCCTCGAACGGGCGGCGAAGGAGATCGGCGGCAAGTAGGCGCGCGGCACCCCGCCTCTACGCCGCGTGCGCGTTGCTGCGGCGCCCCAGCGCGCGCTCGGCGAGGGCGAACGGGCGCGAGCCGCACGCGCTCAGGGTCGCAGCGGAGCGCCGCACGACGCCGGGACGAACGCAGCGGGGATATCGATGGGCACGCACAGCCAGTGCAGCTTCTGCCACGCGTCGACCGCCGGGGCGAGCAGGATCGACCGGCCCTGCAGCTCCGGCACCGCGCTTCCCAGATCGATGCGCACACGCCCGTTGCGCGCATTGAGGTCGACCGCGGCGACCAATCCGTATGCCGCATGCTTTCGCACCGCCTCGTAGTCGGGCGCGCCCGGGAGCGCGCGCGAGCGCGCCCATTGCTCTTCGACCTGGTGTTGCAGCGGCTTCGTCGCGGCGATCACCTGCTCCAGCGCCGCGCGCACGCGGTGCGCGTGGTAGGCCGCTTGCAAGCGCGGCCCGATGAGGCTGCCGACGAGGAGCAGGATGCCCGTGCCGAGCAGCAGCGCGAGCAGGGCGTCGGTCGGCCGGCGTCGCAGCAGGCGCTTGGCCGTGACCTCGGACTTGCGCGCGTTGATCTCCGCTCGTCGCACCAATCGCCTGACACTGCGATAATAGAAGCTGTTGGCGAAGCTCGCGCTCGCGGCCGCCGGAAGGAGCCAGCAGAAAAACGCCGCGCACGCCCACCAGGCCAGTCTCGAATCGCCGGGGGTGAGATCGAAGGTGGTGAAGGCCAACGCTCCGACGAGCGGCAAAAGCGCGCAGGCGATGCCGTAGGCCCAAAGCCTGCGGTAGAACGCCCATACCGGCCCCAAGGCGAACGCCGGCCAGTTCCAGCCCAGGCCACTGCGCCCGCTCTTCTCGAACTGCACGAAACGGCGCACGTAGTAGTCGGCATGGGGACCGACCGCAATGCGGAAGAGCACCGCCAGTGCGGGGCGGACCCGTCGCTCGTCCTGGTGCGCGCGGACATACGGCGGAAACACGATCGAATCGAGCAGGCGCGTCAACCCGCCTCGCAACAGCGGCAGACCGCCGGATCCAAGCACGGGTGTAGCTTCCATCGCGGCCTCCTCGACCGTGGCGTGGTCCGATCCGGTATCGCCCATTTCAGGCGAGCCCCGGCATCGAAAATCCCAGACTGCTGAGCGCGTCGGCGAGGGCCTGCTGTTGCGCCGGCGTGAGTTCGACCAAGGGCGGGCGCACCGTCGCCCATTGCGCATCCCGGGCATGGTACGCGATCGTCGCCTTGAGCGCCGGAATCATGGGCCACTTCTGCAACGTTCCCCGCACCGAATCGAGCGCCGCCTGTCTCGCCTCGGCATCGGCGTCCTGCCAGTGGCTGGCGAGTTGCGCGATCGGCGCCGGGTTGATGTTGCCCGTGGCGGTGATGCAGCCCGCCCCACCGCCGCGCAGCGTGGCGAGCAGGAACGTTTCGCTGCCGGCGAACACGTCGAAGCCCTGCGCTTGAAACCGCTCCAGCAGCGCCTGCGTGTTGCTCCAGTCGCCGGAGCTGTCCTTGATGCCGGCCACCGTGCCCGGATACGCGCTGAGCAATCGCTCGATCAGGGCGAGGCTCAACGCGACCTGCGATACCGGCGGGATGTGATAGAGGTAGATGCGCAGGCGGTGATCGGCCACGCGCTCGATGATCTCGGCGTAGCTCTTAAACAGGCCGTCGTCCGATACGCCCTTGTAATAGAACGGCGGCAGCATCAGCACCCCGGCGCAGCCGAGACCCACCGCCCGGCGCGTGAGTTCGATCGAGTCAGGCAGCGCGCAGCAGCCGGTGCCGGGCATCAGGCGCGCCGGCGGCACCCCCGCGGCGATCAGCGCCTCGAGCAGCGCGATCTTTTCCGCGACCGACATCGAGTTCGCTTCGGAGTTGGTGCCGAACACGGCGAGCCCGACGCCCTGGTCGAGCAACCACCGGCAGTGGCGCACGAATCGCGCGGCGTCCGGGCGCAGCGCGGAATCGAAAGGTGTGACTACCGGCGATAAGACGCCGCGAATTCGTGCCGGATTGCTCAATTACGAATGACCGTCTGCGCGATGAAGGCATCCTACACGATTGAGCCTACCGCTTCTATGGCAAATTCGGCGCTGCGATTTCGATTTTCGGTCGCGGTGATGTCGAGTAGGGGTCCGAGTTCGTAGACGTTGTGCTAGCCGTAATTGTATCGATGCAAAGGTTGAGCGCCGCGCTGGGTCGCTTAGAGGGAAAGGGACCCGGGGCATTGCGGAAAGTTGTTCTTGCAGTAGATGAGAATGCGCCCGTTGCGCTCGGGCAAAGCGCGCTCGAGATTTCGCGGGTGATGTCGGCGAAGCTCAAATGGATCGTCCCGTTGACGTGCAGCTCGCCGTACTTGGCGCGGCTGCGCTTCGGGGTCGCGCGGTTGACGCCGCGCCGTTCGCATCCCGCTCAACGCCGCCGCACAGGGGAGGGCGGTGCTACCCGCTGTGGTGGATCACATCCCGGACGATGGGGTAGATATGACGGTTCCAGCGCTGACCGCTGAAGACACCGTAATGGCCGGCGCCCGCCTGAATATAGTGCGTTCGCATGTACTGCCGCAGGTTCTTGCACAAATCATGTGCGGCCAGCGTCTGCCCGAGCGAGCAGATGTCGTCACGCTCGCCTTCGACCGTAAGCAGGGCGGTGCGCCGGATCGCGCCCGGATCGATCGTCCTGCCGCGCCAGGAGAGCCGACCCTGTGCGAGCGCATACTCCTGGAAGA
Source organism: Casimicrobiaceae bacterium (assembly GCA_035939595.1). Classification (GTDB taxonomy): domain Bacteria; phylum Pseudomonadota; class Gammaproteobacteria; order Burkholderiales; family Casimicrobiaceae; genus PALSA-1003. Next base: position 146,751 of record DASZFQ010000003.1, on the reverse strand, counting down.
TGGTCCGTACCGTCTCGAGATAAAACTCCGCCGGCAGATCGGCGACGGCGAAATACTCCAGGTAGAAGTTGCGCGTGGCGTCGGCCTTGGCGTGATCGCCCCGCGACAGGTCCTGGTAATAGCTGCGAAACGACTCGATGTGACGGTCGAGATTCATGTTGATGAAGGCCAGCAGCTGGACGAAACCCGGGTAGACACGGCGCAGCGCACCGAGATGGCGCAGCGGCACGATGCCAATCAGGTTCTGCTCGAACCAAGCGAGCGATCGCGCCGTGGCCACGCGGTTGACCTCGGTGGGACTGATACGGCAGTCGATCGGGCCCGCCATCAAAGTCAGGCTCGGCGGCGTGGTCGGGTCGCCATCCTCGGCGAGGATCGCGGTTGCGGCGAGCGCGGCCACGCAGGGCTGACAGATCGCGACCAGATGCGCACCCGGCCCGATGGCACGCAGGAAGATCATCAGGTAATCAATGTATTCGTCCAGCCCGAAGCAGCCATCGCGCACGGGCACGTCGCGCGCGTTATGCCAGTCGGTGAGATAGACGTCGTGGTCGACGAGCATCGTGCGTGCGGTTTCGCGCAGCAGCGTGGCGAAATGGCCCGACATCGGCGCGACCAGCAGCACGCGCGGCTGGGTGGCGGCGTAATCCTTCTTGAAATGGAGCAGGCTTCCGAACGGCAGGCGCTGGGTGACCTCTTCGCTGATCGCGACCTCGCGCCCGCCGATGGTCACCGCGGCGATGCCGAACTCGCGGCGGCGATGGGTAAGCCGCGCCAGCGAGAAGACTTCCAGCGCCGCCAGGAGCTTGCGCAGGCCGAGCTTCTCCGCCGGCCCGTCGCGAGCCTCGTTGAGCAGCGGCAGCGTCGCCTCGGTGATGAAGCGCAGAGGCCAGAGCACGTCGGCCTGCGCCTGATAGGCGTGGTAGAGAAGGTGGGCGTCAGCGCGCATCCGGTCTTTTTAGAGCCCTGCCACGACTGCACATGCAACTTGTGGGCCAGCGCCCGATGCCGCTGGCACGGCCCTTGCACAGGGAGTACGCAGGGATGATTCGGGAAGCGAGGAGTGCATGGCCGAGGCGACGCTGACGTTGAGCAGCAAGAACTATTCGTCGTGGTCTCTGCGCGGCTGGCTGCTGTCGAAATTCGCCAAGCTGCCATTTACCGAGGTGATGATCCCGCCCGACGACGCCGACGCGCGCAAGGAACTGCTGCTGCTCTCGCCGTCGATCCTGGTGCCGTGCCTGACCCACGACGGGATCAAGGTCTGGGACACGCTGGCGATCGCCGAATACTTAAACGAGATCAAGCCCAAGAGCGCGCTGCTGCCTGCCAATCGCGCCGCACGCGCGCATTGCCGTTCGATCTGTGGCGAGATGCATTCCGGATTCAGCAGTCTGCGCGCCGCGCTGCCGATGAATCTCAAGCGCGTTTTTCCTGGGCACAAGGTTTGGCTGCGGGCGCAGGCCGACATCGATCGGATCGTCGCGATCTGGCACGACTGCCTGAAGCGCTACCACGGCCCTTATCTTTTCGGTGAGCGGTCGATGGCCGACGCGATGTATGCGCCGGTGGTCACCCGTTTCGTCACCTACGACGTGAAGCTCGACAAGCCTTGCGCGGGCTACCGCAAGCAGATCCTGGCGATGCCGGAGATGCAGGAGTGGATTACGGCGGCACAGGAGGAGCCGGAGACAATCGACGAGCTCGACATGGAGTTCTAACCGTGCGGCGGTGCCGCGCCCGGTGTGGCCCTTTCGCCCCCGCGGCGCAAGCGCCTAGGACGGCGGCACACCCTCGACGGCGAGCAGGGCGGATTTGGCGCAACGGTTGCGCAGCTCGATGAGCGGACGATAGGCCGGCGAGTGGTAGAAGGACTTGAGCGCGGCCATGTCGGGAAACTCGACGATGACCAGCCGCTTGGGAATCCAGGACCCCTCGAGCGACTCGATCGCGCCGCCGCGGGCGAGGAATCTCCCGCCGTGGGCGCTGATCACCGATGGCACGCGTTTGCGGTATTCTTCATAACCGACCGGGTCGGTGATTTCGATGTCGGCGATCAGGTAGGCGGCCATGGTGTCGTTGGTGTCGGTTGTGATCACGGCTGCTGCAGATAAAAAGCGTAGCGGGCCTGGTACGGAACCCGTACTTCGCGGCCCGCCTGCGCTGCCTCGCTGCAACCATCGGCAGGCGCCTTGCCACCGACCGTGTGCAGTCGCTGGACGCTCACGATCTTCCCCAGCATGCCCTTGTCGGAGGCGGCCTTGGCGCTCAGCAACAGCCACGGAATGGCATTCGGATCGGGGTCGTCACGCGCTTTGACTTCGCCCACGATCTTGCTGCCGTCGGCGGCTTCCCAGGTCGGGCCGGCGTAGTGCTTCACGACCTTCTTGCCGCTGGCGTCGAACAACTCGGCCTCCGGCGCCTTCAAGGTCCACTCGAACTTCGTCGCGTCGTCCTTGCGCGCGCCGCAAACGTAGATCTGGACGCCTTCGGCACGAAGGTCGAAGGCAAGTGTTTGGCCGGCCGGCACCTGGAGCTTTTCCGGGACCCCGGGCAGGGTCGCGGCGAAGGGGGCGGCGCTCAAGGCGACCCAAACCCAGGCGACGGTTGGCACGACAACGAGGCGACGGCGCAGCATGCGAACTCCCAAGCGTTCGGGGCGGTTTGCCCCGGCAGATTATCGCCGCCCCTTGACGTTTGCCGGATACCCGATATAATCCGGGTACCGTATATTTGTTCGGAAAACCGATGCCGCCGCGTGTCCGCCGGCCATTTGCCCATCTGCAGCGCACGCCGCGGGCCCCGTCCGGGCTCACGCCGCGGCAGCGTCAGATCCTCGATTGGATCCGCAGCTTCATTGCCGACAAGGGCATGCCACCCACCCGGGCAGAGATCGCGACCGGCCTGGGCTTTGCCTCGCCGAGTTCGGCCGAGGATCATCTGCAGGCGCTGGCAAAAAAAGGCGCGCTGGAGATCGTTTTGGGTGCGGCGCGCGGATTGCGGCTGAAGGAAATTCCCGGTGTGCCCGTCCAGGGCACGTTGCCGCTGGTCGGTCGCGTTGCCGCCGGGGTCCCGATCCTCGCATTGGAGAACGTCGAGGCGCATTACCAGCTCGACCCGGCCTTGTTCGCTCCGCGCGCGGATTACCTGTTGCGCGTGCACGGCACCAGCATGCAGGGTGCGGGCATACTCGACGGCGACCTTCTCGCCGTGCACAAGAGCGCCAGCGCGCAGCCCGGACAGATCGTCGTCGCCCGCATCGAGGACGAGGTCACGGTCAAGCGCCTGCAGCGTCGCGGGGGCGCGATCGTGCTCTTGTCGGAGAATCCGGAATTCCGCCCCATCGTCGTCGACCCCAGGCGGACGACGTTCGCAATCGAGGGCATTGCCGTCGGCCTGGTTCGTGGAGGCAAGCCGTGGTGAGCTCGGCGCGCAAGGCGGTGGCCAGAGGCGCGAATCTGGAAGACCTGCCCAATGTCGGCAAGGCCATCGCCGCCGACCTGCGTGCCGTCGGCATCCGCCAGCCGTCGCAGCTCAAGCGCAAGGATCCCTACGCGCTGTACGATTGTCTCAATCATGTCACCGGCGTGCGCCACGATCCGTGTGTGCTCGATACGCTCATCGCTGCAGTGCGCTTCGTCGAAGGCGGCCCGCAGCAGCCGTGGTGGGCTTTCACCGCCGAGCGCAAGCGAACGCTCTCGAAGCGCAAGCGAAGGTCGACCTGACCGGCGCTGCCTTGAAGCGCCTGGCCCGAGTGGCGTCGAACGCCGTTGCGGTCGCTTTGTCATTCATCCAACAGAGGAGCTAGACCATGGTTCAAGCAATCCCCACCGGCTACGCCGGCGTGACCTCGTATCTCATCATCCGCGATGCCAGCCGGGCGCTCGACTTCTACAAGAAGGCTTTTGGCGCCACCGAGCTGTTGCGCTTTCCTCGCCCCGACGGCAAGATCGGTCACGCCGAAATCAAGATCGGCGAGGGTGTGGTCATGCTGGCCGATGAATCGCCGGCGATGGGGCATAAGAGCCCGCAGACGCTCGGCGGGACCCCCGTGTCGCTGATGTTCTATGTCCCCGATGTCGACGCCCGCTTCGCCAAGGCGCTCGCCGCCGGGGCAACGGTCGTGAACCCGCTCAAGGATCAGTTCTACGGCGATCGCAGCGGGACCCTCACCGATCCGTTCGGCCATGTCTGGACCATCGCCACCCACACCGAGGACGTGTCGGGTGAGGAAATGCAGCGGCGCATGGCGGCGATGACGCCGGGCGAGAAGACAACCTGAGCGCGACGGAGCACGCCATGGCCGAGTCCGCAGCGGTCGTCGCCGCCGAGGTCAAGCCCGAATCCGGCGCGAGCTATCCGGAGCCATTCAACGCGCGCATGGGTGAGGCCGACTGGCGGCGACTCGGCAACGTCTTCGGGTTGACCCAGTTCGGCATCAACCTCGAAACGTTTCAGCCGGGCGCACAGTCGGCGCTGCGACACTGGCACACGCTCTGCGACGAGTTCGTGTACGTGCTCGAAGGCGAGATGGTGCTGCGCACCGACGCGGGTGAAACGCTCATGCGGCCGGGCATGTGCGCCGGCTTCAAGGCGGGTGCGAAGAACGGACATCACTTCGTCAATCGCTCCAACCGGCCGGCGCGCCTGCTGGTGATCGGTACCCGCGTTCCCGGCGACAGCTGCTTCTACCCCGATGACGATCTGCTGTGGGTCGCGACCGAAGCAGGCCATCACGCCGCACACAAGGACGGCCGGCGCTACGATTGACCGGAGGGAAGCGTGTACACCCTGTATGGCAAGCAAGGCTCCGGCTCCGCGGCGACCCAGATGGCGCTCGAACGCATCGGCGCCCCGCATCGTATCGTCGAGACGGCGTCGTGGGCGCCGAATGCTGCCTTTGCCGATCTGCTCAAGGTCAATCCGCTTGGTCAGATCCCGACCCTGGTTCTGCCCGACGGCAGCGCGCTTTCCGAGAGCGCGGCGATCCTCATTCATCTCGGTGAAGCCTATCCGGACAGCGCGCTGTTGCCGTCTGATGCGGCGGCGCGCGCCCAGGTGGTGCGCGGCCTGGTGTTTATCGCCGCCAACTGTTATGCGGCAATTAGCATCATCGATTTCCCCGAACGCTGGTGCGCCGACGCCGACGACGACGATGCGGTGAAGAAGCGCATCCGCGCCGGCGCCCGCGCGCGCCTGCACCTGCACTGGGAGATGTTCGCCGACATGTTTCCTGCGCGCCCCTACCTTGGGGGCGAACGACTCGGCGCGCTTGACCTCTTCGCCGCGGTGGTCTCGAAATGGTCGGGCACGCGAGCGCATCTTGAACAGCGACGGCCGGAGTTCCACGCCGCCTTGATGCGCATCGAGACGCAGCCGCAGATCGCGGCAGCGTTCGCGCAGCACTGGCCGAAGAGCTGAACCGCAGCCAAAGCAATGCGGGCGTTTATAATGGCGACGACGGCCGGCTTCGGCCCTGCCGCGCGGACCCGTTCGAAGCACCGCAATGCGCATCCTCCTCAGCAACGACGATGGCTACTTCGCGCCCGGTCTGGAACGCCTCGCCGCTGAGCTAGGTCCGCACGCCGACATTACCGTCGTCGCGCCGGAACGCGATCGCTCCGGCGCCTCGAACTCGCTCACGCTCGACCGCCCGCTGACAGTGCGGCGCGCGCCGAACGGCTTCCTGTTCGTCAACGGCACGCCGACCGACTGCGTGCACCTCGCGGTCACCGGGTTGCTCGAGGCGTTGCCGGACATGGTCATATCCGGCATCAATCTTGGCGCCAACATGGGCGACGACACGATCTATTCGGGTACCGTCGCCGCCGCCACCGAGGGCTACCTGCTCGGTATTCCTTCGCTCGCCGTTTCGCTGACGAGCAAGATCGGGCGCCATTTCGAGACCGCAGCCGCGGTGGTGGTCGAGCTGCTGCAGCGGCACCGCGAGCAGCCGCTCGGCAAGTGGCTGCTCAACGTCAATGTGCCCGACGTGGCCCAGGGCGAGCTTCGCGGCTATCGCGTCACCCGCCTGGGCAGGCGGCATAAGGCGGAGCCGGTGATCAAAACCGAAACGCCGCGCGGGGAGGTCTGTTATTGGGTGGGCGCGGCCGGGCCCGCAGCCGACGCCGGCGAAGGGACCGACTTTCACGCCGTCGAGGCGGGGTACGTCTCGCTCACCCCGCTGCAGATCGATCTTACCCACCGCGCGGAGATGGCGCGCGTGGCGGAGTGGCTGCACCAGAAGGTGTCACCGTGACCGCCAGCGGGGAGAAGTTCGACGGCATCGGCATGACCTCGACGCGCACGCGCACGCGCATGATCGAGCGGCTGCGCGAGCAGGGGATCAAGGACGAGGCGGTGCTCGCGGCGATGGCGGCGGTGCCGCGGCACATTTTCGTCGAGGATGCGCTGGCGATTCGCGCCTACGACGACAGTCCCCTGCCGATCGGTGCGGGGCAGACGATTTCGCAGCCGTATGTGGTCGCGCGCATGTCCGAACTGCTGCGCGCCGGCGGTAGGCTGTCGCGGGCGCTCGAGGTCGGCACCGGCTGCGGCTACCAGACCGCGATCCTCGCCCAGATTGCCGACGAGGTGTACACGGTGGAGCGCATCGGCTCGCTCGTCGCCAAGGCGCGACGCAACCTGCGTGCGCTCAAGGCCAGCAACGTGCGCATCATGCACGGCGATGGCACCGCCGACCTGGGCGAGGAACTCGAGGTCGACGGCATCGTGGTGACGGCGGCGGCGACGCAGGTGCCGACGTTGCTGCTGCGCTATCTCAAGGTCGGCGGGCGAATGGTTCTGCCCCTGGCCCGCTACGACGACGAGCTCAAGGGCGTGCAGCTGCTTACCGTTATCGAGAAAGCGCCCGGCGGCGTCCGCGAGCAGACGTACGATGCGGTAAGATTTGTGCCGCTGCTCTCCGGCCTCGCATGATCGATCGCACCCGTTCTTACCTCGCTGCCTTTGCCGTCGCGCTCGCCGTCGCGGGGCTGCTCGCCGGATGCGCGTCGCCGCCGCCGCGTCCGATCGCCGTCGAGCGTCCGGCGCCTTCTATGGCCCAGCCGGCGCCGCCGCCTGAGGTGGCGCTGCCCGGGCGGGAGCCCGAGGCCGCGCCTTCGACCTATAGCGTCAAGCGCGGCGACACGCTCTACCAGATCGCACTCGATCACGGCCTCGACTATCGCGAACTCGCGGCCTGGAACAATATCGAAAACGTCAACGTGATTCATTTGGGTCAAGTGCTTCTGCTGGGGCCGCCAGCCGGCAGCGGGGGCGCGGTGACCGCGCCGTTGGTCACGGCGCCGCCGGTGACCCCGAGCGGGAGTGAGACGCGGCCACCGGGCATCCTGCCGCCGACGAGCGGACGGGCCAATACGCCGACCTTCAAGACCGAGCCGAGGGCAGTCAAGCTGCCCTATTCCGAGCAGGCCTTGGCGCAGTTGCAGCACCTCCCCACGCTGGTGCCCGAGGCGCACGCGACGCCCGCGCCGACGCTCGCCGCGCCGGCACCGAGTGTGACCGTCGTCACGCCCGCGCCGCGGCCGGATTCAGGCCACGTACCGGAGATCGACGATGACAGGCTCGGCTGGATCTGGCCGGCGACGGGCAAAGTCATCGCCGGCTTCTCCGAGTCGGCCAACCTCAAGGGCATCGACATCGCGGGCAAATCCGGACAACCCATTGTGGCCAGCGCGGCCGGCAAGGTGGTCTATGCCGGAACGGGCTTGCGCGGCTACGGCAAGCTCATCATCGTCAAGCACAACAACACTTTCCTTTCGGCGTATGCGCACAACAAGGAGATCGACGTCAAGGAAGGGCAGCAGGTTACGAAGGGCCAGAAGATCGCTGAAATGGGCGATACGGACGCCGGTCAGGTGATGCTGCACTTCGAGATTCGCCGCCTGGGCAAGCCGGTCGACCCGGCCAAGCTGCTTCCGCCGACATGACCGCCGAGCGCGCGCGCGTCGACGACGACGGCGAGCCGGCGCTTGCGCGCGAGCCGGACACCCAGACGCGTGAACTGCCGCTTGACGTGCCGGTGGAGGGAGTCGGCGCCGACTTTCTCCACGACATCACCCAGATCTACTTGAACGAGATCGGCCAGAACTCGCTGCTGACCGCCGCCGAGGAGCTCGATTACGCGCGCGCAACGCGTGCCGGCGACTTTGAGTCGCGGCAAAAGATGATCGAGCACAACCTGCGGCTGGTCGTGAGCATCGCCAAGCATTACTTGAACCGCGGCCTGACCCTGGCCGACCTGATCGAGGAAGGCAACCTCGGCCTCATTCACGCGCTCGAGAAGTTCGACCCCGAACGCGGTTTTCGCTTCACGACCTACGCCACCTGGTGGATCCGCCAGTCGATCGAGCGGGCGATCATGAACCAGTCGCGCACGATTCGTCTCCCCGCGCACGTGGTCAAGGAGCTCAACATCGTTCTGCGCGCATTGCGCCATCTCGAGACCCACGGCATGCTCGGCGAGAATCGCGAGCCGACGCTCGACGATGTCGCGCATCTGTTGGGAAAGCCGGTGGAGAAGGTGCGCAAGATCCTGGGCTACAACGAGCACGTCACCTCGCTTGATGCTCCCGTCGACGGCGAGCAGGGACTTTCGGTCGGCGACCAGCTCGCCGACGACGACGCGCCCACCCCGGAGCTCATCCTGCACAACAGCGAGATCGAGCGCTGGATACGGCAGTGGCTCGACGAATTGTCCGAGCGGCAGCGAAGGGTCATCGAGCGCCGCTACGGCTTGAGCGGTGTCGAGGTGGCGACGCTGGAGCAACTGGCGCGAGAGCTTGGTGTCACGCGCGAGCGCGTGCGGCAGATTCAGGCCGAGGCGCTCGACAAGCTGCGGGCACGGCTACGCGTGCGCGGCCTGTCGCGCGACGCACTGCTCTAAGGTCACGTGTGCGTCGTGCCGCGCAGGGCGCGCGCGCCGGGCAGCGAGGCCAGGCTGTGGCGCAAGGCGCCGAGGCGTTCATTCTGCTTGCCGTCGCGCGGCCCGTAACGCAGGAGGGCGTAGTTCTCGCCTATGCGGCGCAGCAGCCCGCTCCACTGCGGCCAGCGCAGCGCGGCACGTTGGACGTAGGCGAGTGGACCCTCGTCCGGGCGCCGTGGCAGGCCCGCACGCGCCAGGCGGCGGCCCAGCCGCGTCCACGAGGCCTGCGCCGGGTCGCGGCGCGCGCGGTGCACGTGGGCCAAGGCGACGATCACCAAGCCCCAGGCGAGCACCAACGCCGCGACCAGCGCCACGACCTGCCACGGCGTGGCGCGATCCAGGCCGAGATCGCGCAGCACATCCTGCTGTCGGTTCACATTGAAGCCGACGACGCTGCGCTGCCACTGGTAATTGACCGCGTCCCAGTGCAGGCGCAGGCTCTTAAGCCAGGTCATGTCGAGGCGGGCGAGGTAGGGAATCGGCTCCTCCTGCGACAGCGCGGCGCCCAGACCTTTCTCGATGCGCGAAGGCGCGACGGCCGCGGTCGGATCGAAACGCTGCCAGGTCCCGTCGAGCAATGCCTCGGCCCAGGCGTGCGCATCGGAGTCGCGCACGATCATGTAGTTGCCGGTCGGATTGATCTCGCCGCCCTGATAGCCGGTGACCACGCGCGAGGGAATGCCCGCGGCACGCAGCAGGACCACGAACGCGCCGGCGTAGTGCTCGCAGAATCCGCGCCGGGTGTCGAAGAGGAAGTCGTCGACGATATCGCCCGCCAGCGCCGGCGGCGCCAGCGTGTAGACGAACGGCTCGTTGTGGAACCAATCGAGGACGCTGGCGACGAAGGCGCGATCGGAAGCCGAGCGGCCGCGCAGCTCGCGCGCGAAGGCGACGCTGCGCGGATTGCGCTGCGGCAGTTGCAGGTTGTCGCTGGCGTCGAAATCGCCCACGGCCGGGAAGCGATCGCCGAGCACGGAGCGCTGCGTGTAGCGTATCGCCTGGGCAATCCCCACGGTCGCCAGAAGCTGCCGGTCGCGGGTCAGCCGGGCGAGGGGGCGCAGCGCCTCTGCGCTCGTCAGCACCTCGTCGCTGACCGGTACCGGCAGGCTGGTGGCCTGTTCCAGCGCGAACAGCCACGGGCGGTTATTGGCGTCCATGGTGACCGTGTATTCGATCGCCCGCCGGCCCGCGCCGGCAAATTTGCCATCTCCAGGCCGCAACAGCGCGCTCCACTCGAGACCGTTGAAGCGCGACAACACAGGCCCTCGCCAGTAGCGCAGCGGGGGCGGCGGGGGTGGGCCGTTGAAATCGACGCGGAAGGCCACGGCGTCGGAGAGCGACAACTCGCTGATCATGCCCGGCGTCATAGTGTCCGAAAGGCCGCTGCGCGCACCGGCCGCCATGGGTGAGCCCCACAACGGACCGGCCAGGCGCGGAAACACCACGAACAGCAACAGGGCGAGGGGTACTCCCTGGACGAGCATGCGCGCGGTGGCAGCAAGCGGCGCCTTCCAGCCGGCGCTCACCGTCGGCGCGGCGCGCAGCGCGCTGAGCGCGCCACCCAGAACCAGCAGCACCGGCAGGGCAATGGCCGCCGCGGCGATGCCCTGGTTGTAGAAGAACTGGGTCAGCGTCAGGAACAGGGCCAGGCACACCAGGAGGCCGCCGTCGCGCGGGCCTTTTGCCTCGAGGTACTTGATCCCCACCAGCACATACAGGTAGGCGACGCACGGATCGCGGGCCAGGAAGTAGCCGTAGTGCAAGCGAATGCCGATCGCCACGGCGAGCGCGAGTACGGGCAGCAACCACAGCCGCAGCCGCGGCGGCGGCAGACGGTTCGCCGGCAGCAGCAGCCGCGCCGCGGCCAGCCCCGAGCCGGCGACCGCGATCCATAGCGGCAGCTGACTCCACAGCGGCAATTGCGCCAGAAGGACGAGCGCGGCCAGCCAGGCCAACTGCGTGCGCGACAGCGGTGCAGCGGGTGCGGCGGCGAAAATCATGCGCCGCGCTCCGCCGGAAACAGGGCGAGCGCGGTCAGCGCCGTACGGCGATGCCCCGCGCCCGAGCCAGGCGGCAGATCCGTTCCCGGCAGCTTGAGTGCGAAGGGGCGCGCTTCACGCTCGGCAGCGAGGATCCATGCGCTCAGCCGCGCCAGGCGCGCTTCGCTCGCAAGGCCGGGCGGCAGCTCGGCCCAGTGAAATTCCAGCGTGCCACCGCCGCCTGTGCCTTCGAATTGCTTCGTATACCAGCCGGCGCCGCGGGCCACGGCCTTCCAGGCGATGCGGTTGAGCGTGTCGCCCGGGTGGTAGTCGCGCAAGCCGGCGAGCTCGGCGTCGGCGGCGCGCGCGCTGCGGCGCACGTCGAAACCTTCGAGCCCGAGGGGCAGCTGCGGCGGCGGCGATTCGGGCGCCGGATAGGCAATGCCGGCGAGGGGAAAATGCGCGTAGGCCCAGCCGCGCCATAAACCCAGCGGAAAATCGGTCGACAGCGTGATGCGGCCGAGAGGCACCCGGCCGCGACGCGACGTGATCACGCTCACCTGGACCGGACGGGTCGCGCCCGCAGGCAGATCGATCGTTACCTCCCCGCCCGATCGCGGCGCGACCACGATACCGTGCCGTGCCGGGCCCGTATTGGCGAGCGACAGGGTAAAGGTCATCTCCGATCCGGCAAAGGCCTCGCCGGCGGCGAGTGGCGAGACCGCGATGCCGGCGAGATTGCGCCAGGTGTGCAGCAACGCGGAGGCAACCAGCCCGGCGACAAGAAACGTTAGCGCGTGGCCGAGGGAGAGCGCGTAATTCATCGCCGTCGCCAGCATGGTGACGAGGGTGACGATCAACGCAAGCCCGCGCCGGGTCGGAAGGATGTAGATGCGGCGATGGCGCAGCACCACCGGGCCGCGATCGACGGGGGCCACGCGCCAAAGCCTTTGGCGCCAGCGCCGGGCCCACGACGAGGGGTCCACCGCACCCGGGTGCAGGGCCGAGCTCATGCGGCTTTAGGCCTGCGGTTGCGCACTCGGTGCGCGACCTTTCGTCCGCGCCTTAAGGCAACGGCACCGCGCGCAGCAGCGCCTCCGCCTGCGGGCCGCCGGCGCGGATGCTGCCGGCGAGGCGATGGCCGGCCACGCCGGGGAACACCGCCTGCACGTCCTCGGGCAGGACCATCGGTCGCCCGGCGAGCAGCGCCCACGCGCGTGCGGCCGCAACGAGCAGCAGCCCGGCACGCGGCGACAGGCCGCGCGGGACGACGGCCGTGGTCGCGCCGTTGCTGCCGGTCCCGCGCGAGGCGGCAAGAAGCGCCTGCACGTAGTCGAGCAGCGCCGGCGCCACGTGCACGGCGTGCGCTTCGCGCTGCCAGGCGAGCAAGGTTGCCGGGTCGGCGCAGGGGGACAGGGTGGGAATGCGGGCGCGCCGATCGCCCGAGATCAAGAGCTCCCGCTCCGCATCCGGCTCCGGGTAACCGAGCTCGATCGCCATCAGGAAGCGGTCGAGTTGCGACTCGGGCAAGGGGTAGGCGCCGATCTGTTCGGCAGGATTCTGGGTGGCGATGACGAAGAAAGGATCGGGCAGCGGCCTGGTTTCGCCATCGGCCGATACCTGGCGCTCCTCCATCGCTTCGAGCAGCGCGCTCTGCGTCTTTGGCGGCGCCCGGTTTATTTCGTCGGCGAGCACGACCGAGTGAAAGATCGGGCCGGCATGAAAGCGGAAACCTTGCGTCGCGGGATCGAAGATCGACACCCCGAGCACGTCGGCGGGCAAGAGGTCACTGGTGAACTGGATGCGCGCGTAATGCAGCCCGAGCGTGCTGGCGAGCGCTTGCGCCAGGGTCGACTTGCCTACGCCGGGGATATCCTCGATGAGCAGGTGGCCGCGGGCGAGCAGGCAGGCCAGCGCGAGCCTGAGCGGGGTCTGCTTGCCGACGACAATGCGGCCGAGTTGCTCGAGCACCAGCGCCAGGCGCTGGGGCACGGGCATCGCATAACCTTGGGCAGGACGAAGCGTCATCGGCGACAGGCCATGCCACGCATCGTGGCATCGCAGCGGGCAAAGACGCCACTATAGAGCCGGGCGGCCGTCTAGTCACGACCGCTGGCGGCGCGCTACACTCCGTTCGACCGCCTTGCGCGGGGCGGCGTTCCCGTCTCGCCCCATCCATTCGTTCGAGCCAGCTCGTGACCACCGCCTTCATTGCGCATTCGTCGTGCCGTCTGCACAACATGGGTCCGTTTCATCCCGAGTGCCCCGAGCGGCTCGACGCGGTGCACGACGCCGTGATCGCCACCGGACTCGACGCGCACCTGGCTCATTACGAGGCGCCGCCCGCGACGCGGGAGCAGCTTGTGCGTGTGCATGATGCAGACTACATCGCGATGATCGAGGAGGCGAGCCCGGAATCGGGCGTCCATTACCTCGATCCGGACACGGCCATGAACCCGCACTCGCTCGACGCAGCGCGGCATGCTGCCGGGGCGGTCGTGCTCGGGACCGATCTCGTGCTGCGCGGCGAAGCCCGTGCCGCATTCTGCGCCGTGCGGCCACCCGGACACCACGCCGAACGCCGTCGCGCCATGGGCTTCTGCCTGTTCAACAGCGTCGCCGTCGGCGTGGCGCATGCGCTCACGCATGGGCTCAAGCGGGCAGCCGTGATCGACTTTGACGTGCATCACGGCAACGGCACCGAGCAGATCTTTGCCGCCGACCCGCGCGTGGTGATGGTCGGCACTTTTGAGTATCCGCTCTATCCCTATTCCGGCGTCGAGCCTGCGGGGCCGAACATGCACAACGTGCCGCTGACCGCGGGCAGCGGCAGCGAGGCGTTTCGTGCAGCGATGACCGAGATCTGCCTCCCGGCACTTGAGGCGCAGCGTCCCGAAATCCTCTTTGTCTCGGCGGGATTCGACGCCCATCGCGACGATCCGCTCGCCAACCTACGTTTCACCGAGGCCGACTACGCCTGGGTCACCGGCGAGCTGGTTGCGCTGGCCGAGCGCTACGCGCAAGGGCGAATCGTCTCCTCACTCGAGGGCGGTTATGCGCTGCCTGCGCTCGGCCGCAGCGCGGTAGCGCATATCAGGGCGCTGGCGCAGCTCTAGGGGTTGACGATGGAACGCCGCCGCTTCGTCACCGCTTGCGCCGCCGTGGCCGCCGGAGGACTGGCTGCGTCGCTACCAAGCTGGGCCGAGAGCGAGCCGCGCCTGTACACGCGCACGCAACTGCTCGACGTGCATGGCGATCCGATCCAGGTACGTGCGCTCGCAACGCGGACCAACTACGTGTTCAATTATCCGTTCGTGGCGACGCCTTGCTTCCTGCTCGATCTGGGGCGGCCGGTGACCGCGAGCGCGCCACTTTTGCGCGCCGACGGGACGAGCTACAGCTGGAGCGGCGGCGCGGGCCCGCGGCGCTCGGTGGTGGCGTTTTCGGCGATCTGTGCGCACAAGCTCGCCTACCCGACGCGTGAGGTGAGTTTCATCCGCTACCAGCCGGCCCGCTCGCCGACCTCGGACGGCAACGTCATCCACTGCTGCGCCGACCACAGCGTCTACGATCCGGCTGCGGGCGCGCGCGTACTGAGCGGCCCGGCGCCGCAGCCGCTGGCGGCGATCCTGCTCGATTACGACGCCGAGCGCGACGCGCTCTTCGCCCTGGGCACGGTGGGCGCGGAACAGTTCGACGCCTTCTTCCGCAAATATGACTTCAGACTCGCCCTCGACTACGGCGCCGGGAGGGCGAAGCTTCCGGTCGGCGCGACGACGGTCGTGCGCCCGCTTACCGAGTACTGCCGGCAGACCATTGACTGTTGAGACCGCCGACCTGCGCGGCCGGCCTTACGCTCAAGCGGGCATCGGCGCATAGCCGGGTTGCGCCTGCACGCGCCGCAGCCACGCGCGCACCGCCGGGAAGCGCTCCAGATCGAAGCCGCCTTCGTCGGCGACGTGGGTATAGGCGTAGAGCGCGATGTCGGCAATGCTGTAGCGGCCGGCGACGAAAAACGGGTCCTGCGCGAGCCGGCCCTCCATGACCTCGAGTGCGCGGTAGCCGCCGCTCATCTTGCTCTCGGCCAACGCCTGCTGGCTGGCCGGATCGGGGTGAAACCTGCGCAAATTACGCGCGACCGCGATGTAGGGCTCGTGGCTGTACTGCTCGAAGAACAGCCACTGCAGAACGCGGGCGCGGGAAAGTGCGCCGTCCGGCAGCAGCGACGTGCCATCGGCCAGGTACCACAGGATCGCGTTCGATTCGGCAAGGTAGGTCCCGGGCTCGATCTCGAGCACCGGCACCTTGCCGTTGGGGTTCATGGCCAGAAACGCGCGCTCGCGGGTATCGCCGCGTAGCGGGTCGATTTCGGTCCAGGCATAAGCAAGACCGAGCGCTTCGAGCGCCATGCGCACCTTGTGGCAGTTGCCCGACTGCGACGTGCCATAGACCCGTAACATGAGGCTGCTTTCTATCCGTCCTTTGCAATGGGCGCTGCCGGCGCGTTGCCGACCGGCGGCCAGCACCGTATGCTAGCCCATTCGCAGCCTGTTTGAGACCTCGGGTGCCCGCGCCGGATACGCGCAGTGCGCGACGGTGCCCGTCACACGGTCGAGGAGGATGGCCATGCCCCAGCGCCCCATTCGCAGCATCATTGCCGGGCAGAAGATTCTTACCGCCAAGGCCACCATGACGGTTGCCGAGGCAACGCGCCTGATGAAGCAGCGCCTGCTCGGCGCGGTGATAATCGTCCAGGAGGACGGCCGCCTGCGCGGCATCTTTACCGAACGCGACGCGCTGTTTCGCGTCCTGGCCGAAGGTCGCGATCCGAAGACGACGCCACTGTCCGAGGTGATGACACCGCACCCGCAGACCATCGCTCCGGACAAGCCCTTTGGCCATGCCTTGCTGATGATGTACGAGGGCGGCTTTCGTCACGTGCCGGTGGTCGAGGGCGCAAAGCCGGTCGGCATGGTGTCGGCACGCGACGTGCTCGGTCCGGAATTGCAGGAGTTCGCGTCCGAAGTAGAGCGGCGCGCGCACATCGGCGAGATCCTCGGCTAGGCGCCCATTCAGTCCGGTCCGACGAACACCGCCGCAGCGACCCTGCGCCCTTCTGCGGCAAGGATGTTGAAGGTACGGCATGCCGCGGGCGTGTCCATCACTTCGACCCCGATGCCGGCGTCGGTGAGCGCGCGGGTCAACCGCGGGTGCGGAAAACGCAGGCTCGCGCCGGTGCCCAGCAGCACCACCTCCGGCTTGAGTTCGGCCAAGGCGGCGAAATCGGCTTCGCTCAGCGCGTCGAAACCGCCGACGGCCCAGCCACGCACGATCCGCTCGGGCGTTACCAGAATGTTGTCCCGGTATTCCACGACGCCCAGCCGCACATAGTCGGGGCCGTGACCGGTGAACACGTTGCCCTCGGCACGGCTCAAGTGGAATTTCATCGCGAGATGACGTTCGGCGGCGCCGATGGTGCGTTGCGGCAAGCACTTAAATTCGTTACGATTATAGCTTCAACCCCTGCTTGGCGTCGCTCGGACGGTTCCGGGCGCTTACGCACGGCAGAAGGATCCGGCATGGCTCCCCCCTCCGAGTCGCAATTTGCGCGCATTCAGCGCCTGCCACCGTACGTTTTCAACATCACCTCCGAGCTCAAGATGGCAGCCCGCCGCCGCGGCGAGGACATCATCGATTTCGGCATGGGCAATCCGGACGGGCCGACGCCGCGACACATTGTCGACAAACTGGTCGAGACGGTGCAGCGGCCGGATACGCACGGTTACTCGGTGTCGCGCGGCATACCGCGGCTTCGCCGCGCCATCTGTCAGTGGTATCGGCGCCGCTGGGACATCGAGTTCGATCCGGAAACCGAGGCGATCGTCACCATCGGCTCGAAGGAGGGCATCGCCCATCTGGCGCTGGCCACGCTCGGTCGCGGAGACACCGTCCTCGTGCCCAACCCGAGCTACCCGATACACATTTACGGGCCGGTGATTGCCGGGGCGGACATCCGCCATGTGCCGCTCACGCCCGACACCGACTTCTTTGCCGAGCTCGAGCTCACCATCCGCATGAGCTTCCCCAAGCCGCGCATGCTCATCATCAACTTCCCGGCCAATCCCACTGCCCAGTGCGTGGAGCTGCCGTTCTTCGAGAAGATCATCGCGCTCGCGCGCGAGCACGACATCTACGTCGTGCACGACCTGGCCTACGCCGACATCTGCTTCGACGGCTGGAAAGCGCCGTCGATCATGCAGGTGCCCGGCGCGCGCGAGGTCGCGGTCGAGTTCTTCACCCTGTCGAAGAGCTACAACATGGCCGGGTGGCGCATCGGCTTCATGGTCGGCAACCGGGACCTGGTGTACGCGCTGTCGCGCATCAAGGGTTACCACGACTACGGCACCTTCACCCCGATCCAGGTCGCCTCGATCGCCGCGCTCGAAGGCCCGCAGGAATGCGTCGCGGAAATCGCGCTCAAGTACCAGCGGCGACGCGACGTCCTGCTCAAGGGGCTGCACGAGGCCGGCTGGATGGTGGACAGCCCCAGGGCCTCGATGTACGTCTGGGCGAGAATTCCGGAGGCCTATCGGCCGCTGGGCTCGCTGGAGTTCACCAAGAAGCTGCTCGCGCGGGCCAAGGTGTCGGTTTCGCCGGGCGTGGGCTTCGGCGAGTTCGGCGACGGGCATGTGCGCTTCGCCATGATTGAAAATGAGCCGCGCACGCGCCAGGCCATACGGGGCATCAAGCAGATGTTCCGTGAGGACGGATTGGCGCAATGATGCAGCCGATGCGCGTGGGCCTGCTCGGCCTCGGCACCGTCGGCCGCGGCACGTGGACCGTGCTCAAGCGCAATGCCGAGGAGATCACGCGCCGGGCCGGGCGCCCGATACGCATTACCCAGATCGCCACTCGCTCGCCGGAGAAGGCGCGCACGCTGCTGCTGCCTTCCGACGGCGTCGCGGTGTCCACGGACGCGGCTGCACTGGTATGCCGGGACGAGGTCGACATCGTGCTCGAACTCATTGGCGGCATCGAACCGGCGAAGACGCTCGTGCTGCAGGCGATCGCCCGCGGCAAGCACGTGGTGACGGCCAACAAGGCCTTGCTCGCGGCGCACGGCAACGAGATCTTCGCCGCAGCGCAGAAGGCGGGCGTGATGGTCGCCTTCGAAGCGGCAGTCTGCGGCGGGATCCCGATCATCAAGGCACTGCGCGAGGGACTGACCGCCAATCGCATCGCCTGGATCGCGGGCATCATCAACGGCACGAGCAACTTCATCCTGTCGGAGATGCGCCGCACTGGCGCCGCCTTTGCCGTGGCGCTGCAGGAAGCACAGGCGCGCGGCTACGCCGAGGCCGATCCGGCCTTCGACGTCGAGGGCATCGACGCGGCACACAAGCTCGCGATCATGTCGGCGATCGCCTTCGGCGTGCCGATGCAGTTCGACAAGGCCTACACCGAAGGCATCTCGACGCTCATGCTCGAGGACATCCGCTACGCCGAGGAGCTGGGCTACCGGATCAAGCTGCTCGGCATCACCCGGCGCGCCTCGGTCGGTCAGCGCGAAGGCATCGAGCTGCGGGTGCACCCGACGCTCGTGCCGGCGACGCGGCTGATCGCCAACGTCGAGGGGGCGATGAACGCCGTGCTGGTCAAGGCGGACGCCGTTGGCTCGACCCTCTATTACGGTCCGGGCGCCGGCGCCGAGCCGACCGCGAGCGCGGTCATCGCCGACCTCGTCGACGTGACGCGCATGCACACCGCGGACCCCGAGCACCGGGTGCCGCATCTGGCCTTCCAGCCGGACCAGCTGTCCGATATCCCGTTCCTGCCGATGGGCGAGGTCGTCACCAGCTACTACCTGCGCCTGCGCGTGCAAGACCGGCCCGGCGTTCTTGCCGACATCACGCGCATCCTCGCCGATCGCGACATCTCGATCGATGCGATGATTCAAAAGGAGCCGGCGGAAGGCGTGGAGCAGACCGACATCATCCTGCTTACGCACCGGTCGATCGAGCGCCAGGTAAGCGACGCGATCGAGCGCATCGAGGCATTGCCGACGGTGCGCGGCAAGGTGGTCCGCATTCGCATGGAACAGCTCAGTTGATGCGCTACGTCAGCACCCGCGGCGGCATGGCGCCGCAATCGTTCCGCTCGATCCTGCTCGAAGGCCTCGCGCCCGACGGCGGCTTGGTCGTACCCGAGTCCTACCCGTCTTTCTCTGTCGCCGAGCTCGCTCGCCTGCGGCCGCTTGCCTACGGCCGACTGGCGCTGGCGATCCTTTCGCGCTACGCCGACGACATCCCGGCTGCTGACCTCGAGGCGATCATCCTGCGTACTTACACCGCGGCGACGTTCGGCAGCGAGGACATCACGCCGGTCCGCACGCTGGAGCGGCGGCTGCATCTGTTGCGCGTCGCCGGCGGCCCGACGCTGGCGTTCAAGGACATCGCCCTGCAGCTCCTCGGTCGACTGTTCGAGTATGCCGTGACGAAGGACGGCGTGACCTTGAACATCCTCGGCGCGACCTCCGGCGACACCGGCTCCGCCGCCGAGTACGCGCTGCGCGGCAAGCGCGGGCTCAAGGTCTTCATGCTCTCTCCCAAGGGCCGCATGAGCCCGTTCCAGACCGCGCAAATGTATTCGCTGACCGACGCCAACATCTTCAACCTGGCGGTCGAGGGCGTTTTCGACGACTGCCAGGATCTCGTCAAGACCGTCAGCGGCGATGCGGCGTTCAAGGAACGCCACCGCCTGGGCGCGGTCAACTCCATCAACTGGGCGCGGATCGCGGCGCAAATTGTGTATTACTTCAAGGGCTATTTTGCGGTGACCGAGGATGCGGAGGAGGTCGATTTCGCGGTCCCGACGGGCAACTTCGGCAACATTCTTGCCGCCCACGTGGCGCGCGCGATGGGCCTGCCGATCCGACGCCTGATTCTCGCCACCAACGAGAATGACGTGCTCGACGAATTCTTCCGAAGCGGACGCTATCGGGTCCGTTCCGCGGGCGAAACGCGGGCCACGTCGAGCCCATCGATGGACATTACGAAAGCCTCGAACCTCGAGCGCTTCGTGTTCGATCTCGTCGGCCGCGATGCCCTCGTGGTGGGCGAGTTGTGGCGGCAGATTGCGCGCGATGGCGGATTTGACCTCGCCGGCACGCCCTATGCGCGGCGGCTCTCCGAGTCGGGCTTCGTATCCGGCACCAGCAGCCACGCCGACCGCGTCACGACGATACGCAGCGTGGCGGAGCGCTACGGGGTCATCGTCGACCCGCACACCGCCGACGGTATCAAGGTGGGGCTCGAGCACCGCGACGACGCGGTGCCGTTGATCTGCGTCGAGACCGCGCAGGCGGCAAAATTCGCGGCGACCGTGCGCGAAGCGCTCGGCCGCGACCCCGAGCGGCCCGCGGCCTACGCGCGGCTGGAGGATTTGCCGCAGCGCTTCGACGTGCTCACCGCCGACCCTGCTGCGCTCAAGGCGTACATCGCCGAGCGCGCCGGCGTTAAACGGGCCCCGGTCGTGCAATGACGGCGCTTGCGGCCCTGAAGCAAACCGGGATCGACCTGTGGCGCAACCTGGGCAGCGGTTTGCGCCTGGCGTTCGCCATGCCGGTGTCGCTTTTCTCCTTCCGCGTGAGCGTGCGCCAGTTGATCGCGCTCGTCGTCCTAGGCTTCCTGGCCGACGCGATGGTCGACTACGTGCGCGCCGGCGCCGCGCCGGTGCTGGCGCTGCACGCGATCGTCTACGAGGGTTTCGACACCGCGTTGCTGCTGCTTGTCAGTGCGCTGCTAAGCAATGCGTTCCGGCAGCCGCATTTGAAGCTTGCGCTGCCGGTGATTGCCTTGGCGGGCCAGCCTGTACTGGGGCTGTTCGCCGTCATTCTCACGCTGCCCGGCAATCAGGGGGGATTTCTCGGCCTCTCGATCCATTGGGCGGGCGACTGGCTCCTGCTGCTGTGGCTGGGCTTTATTTTCTGGCGCGCCACCGCCGTCGCGTTGATGCCGCGCGCGCCGCACTTCTGGCCGCGCTCGCTCGCCGGCGCCGCGCTGCTGTTCGTCGGCGTGCCCCTGGCTTATTGGGCGTATCAACCGTGGTTCTACGCCGGGCCGCCGCCGCCGCAGGCGGTGGCGCAGTCTGCGAACCCGGCGTCGGAAGAGGTCCTCATCAAGCAGCCGCAGCTGCTCTACCAGGCGGTGTCCGACCTGGACGACGAACGCCCGGGCGTAACGGACCTCTACTTCGTCGGCTTTGCGTCCTATGCCGGCGAGGACGTCTTCCGCAAGGACATCGAAGTCGCGCGCGACCTGTTGGACAGCCGTTTCGATACCGACGGGCGTTCGATCGCGCTCATCAACAATCCGCAAACCATGCTCGACGTGCCCTTCGCCACGGTGAGCAACCTGCGGGCGACGCTGTCCGAAATCGGCGACATCATCGATCCCGAGCAGGACGTGGTGATGATCTACCTGACCAGCCACGGCAGCCGCGACCACAAGCTCAGCGTCGAGTTTGCGCCGCTGCAGCTCGACCCGCTGACGCCGGAGGTACTGAAGGAGATGCTCGACAGCGCCGGCATCAAATGGCGCATCATCGTCGTATCGGCGTGCTATTCAGGCGGATTCATCGATCCGCTCAAGGACGAATACACGCTGATCATGACCGCGTCGGCGGCGGACCGGACGTCGTTCGGCTGCGGCAGCGAGAGCAACGCGACCTACTTTGGTGATGCGCTGTTCGGACACGCGTTGCGGGTAGAGGACTCGTTCGTCAAGGCTTTCGCCCAGGCCAAGGCGCGAATCGAAGAGCGCGAACGGGTCGAAAAGCTGCGGCCATCCGAGCCACAACTGTTTGTCGGCGAGGCGATGGCGGCGAAGCTGCCGAAGCTCGAAGCCGAGCTCCGCACACGCCGCACGGGCGACTCCATTTAAACCCGGCCCTCGCCTCAAACCTTGGTAAGATAATCGCTGGGCGCACGCGTGACGCGCCTCGCCGGCGCATTCGCCTTTCGTGGCTCATGACCTCTTCCGCGACTTCGCCGCGTCCGCTCGCCGGGATCAAGGTGCTCGAACTGGGGCAGCTGATCGCCGGCCCGTTCGCCGCAAAAGTCTTCGCCGAGTTCGGCGCCGAAGTGATCAAGATCGAGCCGCCGGCGGGTGGCCAAGGACCGGGCGGGGATCCGCTGCGCCAGTGGCGACTGCTGCACGCGGGCACTTCGCTGTGGTGGTATGTCCAGGCGCGCAACAAGAAATCAGTGACCGCCAACCTGCGCGCCGCGGAGGGGCAGGAGGTCGTGCGCCGTCTCGCCCGTGACGCGGACATCGTGGTGGAAAACTTCCGCCCTGGCACGCTCGAGAAGTGGGGCCTGGGCTACGACGCGCTGGCACAGAGCAATCCGAGCCTGATCATGGTGCGACTGTCCGGATTCGGGCAGACCGGCCCGTACCGCGATCAGCCGGGGTTCGGCGCCGTGGGCGAATCGATGGGCGGCATGCGCCACGTCACCGGCTTTCCCGATCGCCCGCCGGTGCGCATGAACATCAGCATCGGCGACGCGCTCGCCGCCCTGCACGGCGTGATTGGCGCGTTGCTGGCGCTGCACCATCGCAACCAGACCGGAGGCAAACACGGCGGCAAGGGCCAGGTTGTCGACGTCGCGCTCTACGAAGCGGTATTCAATATGATGGAGAGCCTGGTGCCGGACTACGATCTGTTCGGCGAGATCCGTGGCCGCGTCGGCACCGGGCTCACCAACATCGTGCCGTCGAACACCTATACCACCCAGGACGGCGAGAACGTCGTCATCGCCGGCAACGGCGACAGCATCTACAAGCGGCTGATGCACGCGATCGGCCGCGACGATCTCGGAGAAGACCCGGCACTCGCTCACAACGTCGGCCGGGTCAAGCGCACGGCGGAGATCGATGGCGCGATCAGCGACTGGGCGGCGCGGCACGTTCTGGCCGACATCCTCGCCGCGCTCTCCGCCGCCGACGTTCCACACGGCAAGATCTATACCGCCGAGGACATTGTTGCCGATCCGCATTACCTCGCGCGCGACATGATCCGCCGCGTGACGCTGCCCGACGGCACACGGCTCAAGCTGCCGGGCATCGTGCCCAGGCTGTCGGCGACGCCGGGCGAGATGGAGTGGGTCGGCCCGGCGCTGGGCGAGCACACCAATGAGGTTCTGCGCGGCATCGGCTACTGCGACGAGGACCTCGCGCGTCTGCGTGCTTCCGGGGCGATCTGAACGGACGCATGCGCGGCGTGCAGCCGCGTTGACAGCCCCCGAGCCGTATGTGAGCATCGCCGCTGCGCCGCGCCGCCGGAGGGCGAGCGCTGTGCAAGAGTGCACCGCTCGATCATGGAGGAAACGATGAAGCTCTGGCGCAACCTCGCCGTTGCCATCGGGGCGATGGGGTCTGCCCTGCTGCCGCTCGCCGCGCAGGCGCAGGCCAAGCTGGAGAAGCCGCAGGTGAGCATCGCGGTCGGTGGCAAATCGCAGTTCTACTATCTGCCGCTGACCATCGCCGAGCGCCTGGGCTATTTCAAGGACGAGGGACTCGAGGTTGAAATCAGTGACTTCGAGGGCGGCTCGAAGGCGCTGCAGGCGGTAGTCGGCGGCAGTGCCGACGTGGTTGCCGGGGCTTGGGAAAACACCATCGACCAGCAGCCGAAGGGGCTGCAGTTGCAGGGCTTCGTGCTCATGGGACGCTACCCCGCGATTTCGGTTGGCATCGCCAAGGCGAAGGCTGGCCGTTACAAATCGCCGAAGGACCTCAAGGGCATGAATATCGGTGTCACTGCGCCCGGATCGAGCACCAACCGCGTCGTGCTCCACCTGCTCGCCAAGGACGGTCTCAAAGGCGACGACGTTTCGATCATCGGTGTCGGCACATCCTCAGGCGCGATCGCCGCGATGCGCTCGGGCGCGCTTGACGCCATGTCCAACGTCGATCCGATCATGACCATGCTGGAATCGTCCGGCGACGTGGTCATCATCGCCGATACCCGCACCGCCGCCGGAACGATCGCGGTCTTCGGCAGCGCGGACATGCCCGCAGCGGCTCTTTACGCTCCGGTTAGCTTCGTGCGCAACCATCCCAACACCGTGCAAGCGCTGACCAATGCGATGGTGCGCGCCCTGCTCTGGCTGCAGAAGGCAACCCCGGACCAGGTGGCCGCGACCGTGCCGCCGGAATACCTGCTCGGCAACAAGGCGGTGTACCTGGCGAGCTATGCCAAGGTCAAGGACGCGTTCTCGCCCGATGGCATGCTGGATGATCTCGGCAAGCAGAATACGCTGCGCTACCTTGCAGCCTTCAACCCGGCGCTCAAGCCCTCCGAGATCAACCTGGCGCAGACATTCGATCCGAGCCACGTAGAGAAGGCGTTGGCGAAGTACCGGCAATAGGGGGCGCCCATTCATCCGGGGCGTGCCGAAGGACGAGGGCGAGCCATCGCCAAGCTTAGAATCGTCGCGTGACCCCTCCGGCGCTGCTGCTCGAGCACATCACCTGCACGTTCGCCTCGCGCGAGCGGCCGGGTGAGCCCTACACGGCGATCAGGGATGCGACGCTGACAGTGGGCAGCGGCGAGTTCGTCTGCGTGGTCGGCCCGACCGGCTGTGGCAAATCAACGTTGCTCAACGTTGCAGCAGGTTTGCTCCAGCCGTCGTCGGGCGCGGTGCAGGTGCTAGGCGAGCCGCTGGCCGGAATCAATCGCCGCGCCGGCTACATGTTCCAGGCCGAATCGCTGATGCCCTGGCGCAATGCGGTCGACAACGTACGTGCGGGCCTGGAATTCGGCGGCGTCGAACATGGCGAAGCGCTGCGCCGGGCGCGGGAATGGCTCGCTCGCGTGGGCCTGACCGGTTTCGAGCAGCGTTACCCGCACGAGCTCTCCGGCGGGATGCGCAAGCGCGTTGCGCTGGCGCAGATACTCATCCTCGACCCCCGGTTGTTGCTGATGGACGAGCCGTTCTCGGCCCTCGACGTGCAGACGAGGCAACTCATGGAGAATGAGTTGCTCGACCTGTGGTCCGCGGACCGCAAGTCGGTGCTGTTCATTACGCACGACCTCGAGGAAGCGATCGCGTTGTCGGATCGGGTGATCATGCTTTCGGCGGGGCCCGCGGCGCATCCGATCGGCGAATTCGCGATCGACCTGCCGCGGCCGCGCGACGTCAACGAAATCCGTCTCACGCCGCGCTTCGTCGAACTGCACACCGAGATGTGGCACCGGATGAAGGACCAGGTCCTCAAGGGCTATGCCCGGAGCAAGAAAAATTAGCGCTGCGTCGAGCCCGAGAAGGGCGAACCCGCGCGCGTCGCGCCCGCGGCTCGCGCTCTATCATGTGTTGCTCCTCGGCGCTGTGCTGCTGTTCTGGTATGCGATGACGGAGCCGGGGCTGATCCCGCCGTTCTATTTCGACGATCCGACGCGGGCCAAGTTCTTTTTTGGCCAGCCGCTCGAGGTCCTGCAGCGCATCTGGATTTGGTTTGCCGGCGGTGGCATCTATCTGCACCTTGGCGTAACGCTGCTCGAGACGCTGCTCGCGTTCGTGATCGGCACCGTGCTGGGATTGGCGTTCGGGCTGTGGCTTGCGCTGTCGCCGACGGCTTCGCTCCTGGCGGATCCTTATCTCAAGGCAATGAACGCCATGCCGCGCGTGATTCTGGCGCCGATCTTTGCCGTGTGGTTCGGTTTGGGCATCACCTCCAAGGTTGTGTTCGGCATCACGCTCGTGTTTTTTGTTGTTTTCTTCAACGTCTACCAGGGCGTGAAGGAGGTGAGCCCGGTGGTGCTGGCCAACGCGCGCATGCTGGGCGCGTCGGGAAAGCAGCTCTTGCGCTACGTCTATCTGCCGTCGGCGACAAGTTGGGTGTTTTCGAGCCTCCACACATCGATTGGCCTGGCGTTCGTCGGCGCGGTCGTCGGCGAATACCTTGGCTCAGCGAAAGGAGTGGGCTATCTGATCCACCAGGCGGAGGGTGTGTTCGACATTGACACGGTTCTGGCGGGCATACTCGTGCTGACCTTGTTTGCGCTCATCCTCGATTTCATCGTCACGCAGATCGAGATGCGGTTGCTCGTGTGGCGCCCGCGGGCCGCAGAGACGGAGGTGCTCTGATCAAGCGGATTGACCGGGCTGTCTGCCAGGCGCTATAATTTGCGGTTCAATCGCGGGGTGGAGCAGTCTGGCAGCTCGTCGGGCTCATAACCCGAAGGTCACAGGTTCAAATCCTGTCCCCGCAACCAACAAATCAAGGGCTTGCAGCGATGCGAGCCCATTTTTTTGACCGTCGGGTAAATACCCCGACGATCAATGGACCGCGGTTAGATGCACGCGTCCCCCAATCCACGCTGCAACTTTTTGCGACGCGACTCTGTGCGTTGCCCATGAACCTGAAATTCATGGGACAAATACAAGGGCGTGGCACGGCTTGCCAAGCAACGTGTCGAGCAGTATGCGTCCAAAGCGGGCTCGGCATCTTGAGGGGGACGCTTGCAACGCGAAGTCAGGCGCAAAAGCGCCTAGCCGAGGTGATGCGCGAGGATTTTCAGGCACAGGCGCTCGAAGCGCTTGCGCTCGGCGGCATCGAGCGACTCCAGCAACATCTTCTGCACTGACCTGACCGCTGGTAGCGCCCGCGCGAGCGCCTTCCTTCCTGAGGGTGTGATGCGCACGAGCCTGAGCCGCCTGTCTGCGCGCGAGGCCGATCGCGCTAGCCAGCCCCTCGATTCGAGCCGGTCAATCACTCCTCCGATCGTGGCCCGGTCGTAGCCGATCAGTGCACTCAATGTCGCTTGGTCGATGCGCGGCCGATGCGTCGCTGCCGCGAGCGCGGCGAATTGGACCGGCGTCATGTCCATACCCACGCGGGCGAAGAACAGCTTGACGGCGACCTGTTGTAGCCGGCGGATAAAATGACCGGGCATTTGGTGGATGAAGAGGTCGCTGGCGCGTGGGTCGGCGTAGCTGACGTTGCCTTCAACCATGGCAGGTCGCGGCGAATTCAGGCGAGGCACTTCTCGACTCTCCACCCATACAGCCATTCGAGCGCGTCGTAGTATCGCTCCGGCGTGCGGTCAACCCAGAGCGAGTTGCGCACCAGCCGCTCGACGCCTTTCGCGTGATAGATCCGCCCCATCTCCCGCGCCGAAATGATGAGGCGAGCGCTGCGCACGATGCGCTTGGACTCGTAGAGCCGCAGTGCGGGCTCCAGGTCGCCCTCGCAGCTCTTGAGCGCCTCGCGCAGCGTGACCGCATCCTCGAGAGCGATGCACGCGCCCTGCGCCAGATATTGCAGCATGGGGTGTGCCGCGTCGCCGAGGAGCGTTGCCCGTCCTTCGCCCCAGCGGTCAACCGGATCGCGGTCGGCGGTCGACCAGCGTCTCCACGAGGTCGGCCTGTCGAGCAGCTGTCTCGGCCGGTCGCAGATCTCGGTGAAGTACGACATGACCTCGTCGCGCGAGCCCTCGCGCACGCCCCACTGCTCCTGCTGCCGGCTGTGGAACGTCACCACGATGTTGTACTGATCGCCGCCACGCAGCGGATAGTGGACGAGATGGCAATTCGGGCCGACCCAGATCGCCGCCGCGTTCCAGCGCAGGTCGGCAGGCATGTCGGCGCGAGGCACGACCGCGCGATAGACGACGTGCCCCGACACGCGATGCCCGTCGCCGACCAGCCGCTGCCGTACGACGGAATGCACGCCGTCGCAGCCCACGACCGCGGCGCCTTCGTGGATGCCGCCGTTGGCGTCAGCCAGACGTACACCGTGCTCGTCGAGATCGACGCGGGTGACGCGTGCCGAGGTGTGAATGCGAATACCCGCGACGAGCTGAACTTCCTCGTACAACGCCTGGTGGATGTCGGCACGATGGATGACAGCGTACGGATTGTTGAAGCGCCTTCGGAACGCTTCGCCGACGGGCACACGGGCGATTTCGCTGCCGTCGACCGCATCCATCATGACGAGCTCGTCGGTGTACACCGCGCGTCGGCGGGCGCGCTCGCCCACGCCGAGCGCATCCATGGCCGCGAACCCGTTGGGGCCGAGCTGCAGGCCGGCGCCGATCTCTCCGACCTCAGCCGACTGTTCGAACATCTCGACCGAAAAACCGGTTTGACTCAACGCGAGCGCGGTGGCCATGCCGCCGATGCCGCCGCCGACGACGAGCACTGGTGCCGGGCGAGTAGAACGCGTGCTCACCACCGCGCTCGGGTCAGCGCTGCTCGTACACGCCGAGTTTGCGCTGCAGCGGTGATTCGTCTGCGATGACGAGATACGCCGGCGCTTGGCCCGACCGGTTGGCAAGACGAATGGCAGCCCATCCCGGCGCACAGAACGTGTCGGCATGCTCGAACACGATCGTAGCGTCATTCACTTGCGCATCCCCGGCACCCTCGACCGCATGGAACACGCGTGCCGCCGAGACTCGAGGCAGGACGATCTCCTCGCCGGGACGCAGCAGCAGTGCCGCGAACGCGAGCGTGTTCAGGCAGTCACCCCCGGTTTCCGGATTCACGTACGCGAGCTGCACTGTCTCGCCCATCGCACAGCGGCCGGCGAGCTGCCGCAGCGCCTCGCGCGTGCGCCGCCACTCGTAGCGCAGCAGCGGATAAGCTCCCTGTGCACGGTGGCCTTGCACGAGCGGTGTCAGTCCGCCGGCGGCGTAGGCGTATTCCGGCCGGCGCACCGCATGTACGGCCCCTTCCACGGCATAAGAGACGTCGAGGTACACCATCAGCGGCAGGTCGAGCACGTCGAGCCAGATAA
Source organism: Casimicrobiaceae bacterium (assembly GCA_035939595.1). Lineage (GTDB taxonomy): Bacteria > Pseudomonadota > Gammaproteobacteria > Burkholderiales > Casimicrobiaceae > PALSA-1003. The sequence continues at coordinate 118,027 of DASZFQ010000003.1, read as the reverse complement.
CCGGTGCGCGCCCCTCGTGTCGGTGCTCGTGCCACAGGCCGGTGGGTGTCAGGATCAAATCTCCGGGCTCCATCGCGCAGGCCTCGCCGTCGACGAGGGTTAACGCGCCTTCGCCCTCGACCACGAAGCGAGCGGCATTGGGCGTATGCCGGTGGTTGGGCGCGATCTCGCCGGGGAGCACGAGCTGCATGCCGAGGTAGATCGTCGCTGAGGCCTGCAGGTTGTCGAGCCCGCGGCCGGGGTTGGCGAGCACGAGCACCCGCCGCTCCGCCTTATCCATCGGCGTGAGTTCTCCTGCGCGCAGCAGCAGCGGCCTGATCGTTTTCCATTGCCAGTGCGAGGGCAGGGTGCTTGTGCGTGGCCCATGCGGCGGCAGCAGTGCGCGCAGGCTCGGCCACAGGGGCACGAGGTTGGCGCGCGCAAGTGCCGCAACGTAGTCCTGCGGGAGTTCGTCGAGGGTCCCGAGAGGTTTCATGCCGTAAAAGCTTCCTCGCGCTGCGCGTGCGGGATGATTGCATCCGGGGATGGCGGGAGTGTACTATTTTCGTATGTATACATTCAATATGAAAGCATACCTAACGCACGCTGAATGGGTTCCGGCGCGACCGTCAGCGATCCCGGGGAGGATCAAGCCATGATTGGAGTGAAGCAATTCATCCGGGTGGCGTTGTTTGCGATCGTCGTGCTGGCGGGCCCGGCTATCGCCCAGGAAGCGGTGCGTATCGGCGTTATAGCCGAATTCTCCGGCCCGTTCGCCGACTACGGTGCGCAGATCGTCGGTGGCATGAAGACCTATCTCAAGCAGAACGGCGAAGTTTACGGCGGAAGGAGGATCGAGCTCATCATCCGCGACACGACCGGCGCGGCGCCGGACATCGCCAAGCGCCTCGCGCAGGAGTTGGTGACACGCGACAACGTGGACATCCTCGCCGGATTCGGACTCACCCCGAACGCGCTCGCGGTGGCGCCCATTTCAGCCGAAGCGAAGAAGCCCATGGTCATCATGAACGCGGCAACGTCGGTCATTACGACGCGCTCGCCCTACATCGTTCGCGTCTCGCACACCCTGCCGCAGGACACGCAGCCGATCGCGCAGTGGGCGGCGAAGAACGGCATTAAGCGGGCATTCACGCTTGTATCCGATTACGGTCCTGGCGTTGATGCGGAAACTACGTTCGTCAAGACGTTCAAGGCGGCGGGTGGGGTGATCGTGGACAGCGTACGGACACCGCTGCAAAGCAACGATTTCGCGCCATTTCTGCAGCGGATCAAGGACAGCCGGCCGGATGCGGTTTTCGTTTTCCTTCCGCCCGGCAGCCAAACGATCGGCTTCATCAAAGGTTACCAGGAACGTGGCCTCAAGGAGGTCGGCATCCGGATCATCGCAACCGGCGATCTGACCGACGACGGCGTGTTGCAGGAGATGGGCGAGCCTGCGCTCGGGCTCATTACCAGCTTCCATTACTCCGCGGCGCACGATTCGCCGGAGAACAAGGCGTTCATCAAGGCTTACGTGGCGACAAATGGCACCAAGCTGCGCCCCAACTTCATGGCCTGCGCCGGCTACGATGGCATGGCCGCGATCGCCGAGGCGCTGAAGAAGACCGGCGGCTCCGTCGACGCAGAGAGGTTCGTCGCGGCGCTCAAAGGGATGCACCTGATGAGTCCGCGCGGATCGATCGCGATCGACGCGGAAACCCGCGACATCGTGCAGACGGTGTACATCCGTCGCGTCGAAAAGGTCGATGGCCTACTCTACAACGTCGAGTTCGACAAATACCCTGACGTTAGGGATCCGGGGAAACAGAACTAATTTAGTGCTGTAATAGGCAAACGAGGTGGAAGCGGCGCTGATCGAGCGAATGCGCATCCGTGAGGTCGCGCCCAACCGCAGCGCCGGTGAGGTGTCCGCGCAGAACACTGCGACCGACACCAGCCATTGGTCGGGCAGGCCCGGAGCCCTCCGTCCTCTGCTAGAGGGAGAGGGTTGGGCCGAGAGGACCTACTCGGGCTTGATGCCGATCAGCTTCACCAGGTCTCTGAACCTCGGCACATCCTGAATGACGATCGCCGTCATCGCTTCGGGCGTGCTGCCCGTCGTGGTGAGACCGGCGGCCGTCAGTTTCTCGGCGACCGCCGGATCGGCAAGCGCCTTCCTCATTTCGGCGTTCAACTGCGCGACGATCGCCGGCGGCGTACCCGCGGGCGCGGCGAGCGCGAAGAACGTCGGGATCAGAATGTCGTTCGCCGCGCCTGCCTCGGCCATCGTCGGCACGTCGGGCAGCACGGCGAAGCGCTTGTCCGAGCCGACAGCGAGTGCGCGCAGTCGACCATCCTTGATGAACCCCTGCACGGCTGGCACCGAGGAAATCGTGACTCCAGCTTCGCCGGTGACCACCGCCTGTGCAGCCGGTCCCGCGCCCTTGTACGGTACGTGCACGAGGTCGATCCCCATCCGCTGTTTGAGCGCCTCGAGATTGAGTTGCGCCATGCTGCCAATGCCGAAGCTCGCGTAGTTCAGCGCGCCCGGCTTGCTCTTCGCAAGCGCGACCAGCTGGGCCAGCGTCTTCACGTTGAGCGACGGATTCACGACCAGTACGTACGGGCCGTCGGTGGCGATGCCGACGTAGCTGAAATCCTTGGTCGAGTCATACGGAAGCTTCGCGTAGAGCGCCGGATTGACGCCAAAAACGCCGCGGTCGGCGAGCACGATCGTGTAGCCGTCGGGCGTCGCTTTGGCTACGAGATTCGCGCCGATCGATCCGTTGGCCCCCGGCTTGTTGTCGACGACGACCGGCTGTCCCATCGACTCGCTCATCTTCTGTGCGAGCAGCCGTGCCGTGAGATCTGAGGCGCCACCGGGCGGGAACGGCACGATAAGCTTGATCGGCTTGGTCGGATACGCCGGCGACTGCGCGAACGCGGCACCGGCCAGCGCGGCCGCAAGCGCGGCGAAGGCGACGAACCTCAGTACACGTCGCATCGTGTCTACTTCCGGGATCCGTCGGTCATTGTGACGCACTCAAATTGGGTGTGCCATGACTGTGACTGGGATAGATTGGTTTCGATATCAGCAAGCGTTGCAAGTTATTGATTTAACATGTTATTATATAGGCGCAGACTGCCTCATAACCCGAAGGTCACAGGTTCAAATCCTGTCCCCGCAACCAATAAATCAAGGGCTTGCAGCGATGCGAGCCCTTCGTTTTTCAGGCCTGTGCCGTATTTGTGCCGTCAATTTCTTTTTTGACGGCCCGCAACGTACCGAGGCGTTCCGCATAAGGTGCCAGGTGATCGGTACCCAGGTGCGCGTACCGCCGCACCATCTCCGCCGACGCCCAGCCCCCTAACTCCTGCAAGACAAAGAGCGGCGTGCCGCACCAGGGTGATAGCCCGAGTACGACTGGCGTTTCCGAGGCATTGCGGTATCGAATAGCGCATTCGGGCGCACAAGCTCTACCGATTGAGCCATCTCGGCCATAGGGTTAGATGATAGTACGGACCCGCGGCGGGGATGAAGTGTGCGCGAACGTCCGCTTGGAGCAGGATGCGCTACGACTGCTGTTGCGAACGCGCCCATTGACGAACCGCGACTGGACGGCCGGTGTCAACGGCATTGCAGCCACTGGCGGCGTCAACTTGACCGGCAGCTGGGGGTCGTGTCCGGCACTATGAGCAGGACCTGCTGACTCAACGCAATAGATCCTGTCGGATCGGCGCTCACCTGAGTCGCTCAATCCAAAATAAGGCGCCGGGCAATCGATCCTCGAACCTAGTCCGAAGTTTCTAAGTGCGATCGCTAAGTGCGAATGGATACGCAAGGTTCGAAGTTCTGCGTGCGGGGTGCGCCATGCAAAGATGCAATAATCGTCCGCAAGCCGCCGCTGCCAGCCTGCTCGAGTACAGTCGGGCGCGTCTCGCGTTTGACCTTAGAATTATTTCTCTCGAAAACCGGAAATCACTGACCCAATTTCGGACGTATCCGTAGCAAGAACAGCGTCGCCAATCTTTTGCGGCTGAGCAAGGTTGAATAGATAAGCGCGCTTTCTCTGTCTCCAGTTGGGTGGAAAGTAGGTGTATGCCGCTTCGTTGCCCTCGACTACAGTGCCGAGTCTGCGATCTGTGATGACGTAGCGCATGACATAAAGCGTTTTGCCATCGATAATTTCGACCTGCTTGCTGACATTGCCCAGCGCGTATGACTTTGTCTTCCCCTGCTCCCTCAAATTGGTTTCCTCCGAGCACTCGATTGCTGTTACTACGTCGGTCTCACTCCTCGCGTCCCCAGTTAGCTCAAGTTCCCGACGCGCCACGCCGATCCTGGAAAATTCCTTCGCCGCGGGCGAGCCTTTCGTAAAGGTCACCGTATCGTTATAACTATCCACCTGCACTTCCCAACCCTCCCCGACCGGCGCGGGCACGTTATAGGTGGCGGCCTTGATGGTCTCACCGCCTGTCGCCTTGGACAACTCTCCAAGCCTCGCAAAGCGAGCGTCCGTATAAATTACTGTGCCGGCTTGTTTCCACTCGCGTGCAAGTTGCGATGCCTGCTCAACTTGCGCTTGGGTCATGGACTTCGCGAACTCGTCGCGTGCACGGCCGGTCTGGAGTCGCATCGGTCCTGGTTGGGTACCTTCCATCCCGATCGTCGTCCACGCATAGGCCTCAACGAGGTCCTTGGTTACGCCCTTCCCCTGGGAGTACGCGACAGCCAGCGCCCCTTGCGAGGGGACCCAACCTTGCTCCGCTGCCTTTCGGAACCACCGTACTCCTTCGGGCTCATCTTTGGTGATGCCACGGGTGCCGTTGATGTACCAAGAACCAAGATTGTGCTGCGCTGGCGCAAATCCTTGTTCGGCAGCTTTGCGGTCCCAGCGCACTTGTTCCGCCTCGTCCTTGGCAACGCCACGACCCGTTGCGTACGCAACGCTCAGGTCGTACTGAGCATATGCCAGACCCTGGTCTGCTGCCTTACGCAACCACCGCGCGGCCTCGTCATCGTCGCGGGCAACGCCTTGCCCGTTAAAATATAGCGCTGCGAGGAAGTGCTGCGCTCCGGCATCCCCTTGCTGCGCCCAGTCACGCCATGTGCGTAGCGCAGCCTCACAATCTGTCCGCGTAGCGGAGGCTGTTGCTTCTGTGACGGGGTCTCCATTTACCAATAAGGGGAGGTAACAGGCAACAGCGACGACGAATCGACTCAAATTAGCAATCTTCATAGCCGGCACTCCCTATAGCCCGCTGAACCCATCGATTGCAGTACGCTCGCTGCGAACAACGGTACGCCGTAGACGTGCGAGGGTCAAGCAAGCAAACGCGACCATTACGACCCTCATCCTCCATACCATCGCCCGCTGACCTGTTTTCCAGCCGACAGTCGTGATTAGCACTGGGCAATCGTGCCTCGAACCTTGAACGAAATTCTAAGTGCGATTGCTGAGTTATTGCCGTGGGGGCGTCCGTGCCCCATTTTCGATATCAAGATATTCCCATGATGGGATCAAGTAATGAGCGTTTTTCTCGTATCCGCGTATCTCGGGCGCCACCACGGTATTGCTAATGCGGAATGCCTCCAGGCACCACGGCGAGTACGCAGCCAAAAGTGTTGTCATTTTTAGGTACAGCTTGTCGCGCTCTGTTCCGTCAGGAACCCGTCGGCTCTGAAGGTATAACGCGTCGAACTGAACGTTCTGGAAGCGGGCGGCGTTGCCCGCTGCGCCTGCGTTGGGTCCATAGAAGCTCGCCATAAAACCATCAGCCGTATCTGCAGCATAGCTAAACGCCGCCATTTGGAGCTGTCCCGCAAGCGCCGCTTTTAGCTTTTCAGGAAACCTCTGTAATTGGAAATCGATCTTGATTCCCACGGCTTTGAGACTGCGCTGCCATAGCTCGTCGTATTGGCGAAGTAATGCGCTGGGGTCTGATGCCATCTGCAGCACGAGCGGCTTTCCATCGGGCAAGGCGCGATAGCCACCGCCTTGGTGGTCGAGGTAGCCAAATTTGTCGAGCAGCGCGCGTGCCACCGCAGGGTCGTACGGTGCAAATCCCTTGAACCCGTGAACGTGCCCCTCGACATCCGGCGGGATCGGCTGAGTCGCCGGCACGCCCTGACTGTTCCGAAGCACCCGAATTTCATCGGGAACGTTGTACGCGCTGCAGACTGCGCGACGTAGCGCTACACGCTCCGGTGTGTATCCGCCGACTACCGGGTCCTCCATATTGAAGTAGGTAAACGCGACGGTGAGTTCCATCCCGCGCTGCAATTGGACTCCACGACTGGCGTATTCTGGTAGGAGGTGACCCGTACCGTCGATCATTTTTGGCGCGAGATCAGGAGGGATGTCGATGAGATCCAGTTCTCCTCCGCTGAACATCAACAAGCGCGGATTCGATTCCTCAACCACCTCCAAGTCGACCACCCCGACCTGTGGGATACGCTTGTCCTTCATCGCCGCCGCAATGGATTTTGTCGTCGCGTCTGCCGTGGCGGGTGCTCGCGGGAAGCGCTCCTCACGGAACCCTGGATTGGCTTCGAGCAAGACCCTCCGACCACGCTGCCATTCCTTCAAGCGATAGGGTCCGGTCCCAACCGGATGGTCCATCACCCGGCCACTGTCGTCGGAGTACTTCTCAATCACCTCACGTGCGACTGCCCGAAGGGCTCCGGTGTCGAGGCTCGTCAGGAAGGTGTAGTCGGGGTCGACAAGTTGGATTTGCAACGTGTAGCGGTCGATTGCGCGCAATCCGACAATATCCGCATCATAGTCGAAGCGCCCGGTTGCCTTGGCTCTGGCAACTGCGGCGTCCAATCCCACGATCTTTCCTTCAAGCACGTTCGCCTGGGGCGAGTGCGCGCGCGGATCGACGACACGCTTCCAGGAGTAGACGAAATCCGCGGCGGTCAGCTCGCGTCTTTTGCCCGCAAAGACAGGATCATCTGCGAAGAAAATGCCGTGCTTCAGGTGAATCGTCCAGGTTCGACCATCAGGCGAAATGTCCGGCATCCCCAGTGCGACGCTCGGGACGAAGCGATAGGGTCGCTCCAGGTAATCCCAATGGTAGAGAACATCAAAAATCTCTCGTTGAACTGAACCGGAATACCCATCGTCCGTCGCAACGGGATCAAGGCCGGTAATGTCCGACGGCAGTGCAACTCGCAGGACTTTGGCAGGATCAGCCCAGGTGGCAGCTGAGCCAACGTGCGGGACAATCGCAGATAGCGCGATTAGGATCGAGGCAAGAGCCAGGCGAAGCTTCGTCGTAGGCACAGGCATCGTCGAACCCCCTGCGTGGACGAGCACGACAAGCATAGCTCACTACGAGTAGCCACGACAGACGGGTGGGGACGCGCCCGGCGCAGGATGCGGGTGGCCGAACTGCGGCGTCATTATTCCGAGTGAGAGATAACGGGCGCGCCTGAGATTCGGCATGTTACGGAACCCAGCGCGAAGTAGTTCAGCACCTTCAGAGCACCTACGTGAATCAGAAGCGCGTAATGGTCACATCCTCGAAAGGCATAGTCTCGTGCATAGCGTGGCGCTGGTTCCGATCCTCCTTCTTTGAAACTGCCATCATGCAATACAGCAGCACGCCAGCACATGCACCCACAAAGATGCTCATAACCCACCAGATCATTCTTTCCCCCAACGCCGATTCCGTGATGGCAACCCAGTACCCCAAGGCGACCACTTTGGTGAATCACCGTTGCGGGCCGACTTCGCTCCGATATTGAGCCCCGAGACTTAGCGAAGACTTAAGCCCCGTCGCAGCGCGTGACCCAACAAGCGCTGCGGCTGCCCGAGCCACTATTGGCGCACGCCCAAGGCGGGCGGCAAAGTTGACCTCGGCAACCCGACCCAGTTCGGACGCGCCATGGGCCAGCTCGGCATCGAGATGACTACCGCGTACTCACCCGAAGCACGCGGGCGCTCCGAGCGGGTGTTCGGCACCCTGCAGGCGCGCTTGGCCAAGGAATTGACCGACGCGAGGGTCACCGAGCTCACCCAAGCCAACCGCTTTCAGGACGGGCAGCGCATTTAGGGCTGCTCTCCCCCGAAGTGCCGGAGGACGAACGAGCGAAAAGTGACCCTCATATTTTTTGGCGCCAAGATCCCGTGCGGCTGTCTTAGGCACACGAAAGCGCAAAGCAACTATCCGTTCGCCCTGAGCTTGTCGAAAGCCTGCCCTGACCCAGCCTGGGGCAAACGCTTCCTTGCATACCGCATCGCAGGGGCCAAGACAGCGTTGACATAAATGTGTACATAACGTACAGTTTCCTCAGATTCCAAATCCCAGCTAGCCTTTTCTATGAAAACAGCCATCAAGAAAGGCGCTGAACAGGCGCGCAGACATTTCCCTGCCCTGGTAGAGCAGGCGGCACGCGGCGAACCTACGATCATCACCAAGCACGGCAAACCCTACGCGGCGCTCGTGCCTGCATCGTATCTCGAAGGGAACGTTGCGCGTGTTGACGTTCGTGCCCTGCGTGGGAGCGGCAAGGGCCTATGGGGACGATCGATCAAACGCACAATTCGTTCGATGCGTGAGGAATGGCAATAGCGCAACTCGGGGAGTTGCCGAACAACGCGCGTGTCACCGTCGACGCGGCACCGATTATCTACTTCCTCGAGGATCATCCGAAGTTCGCTGCTCGTTTTGCGCCGGTCTTCGACGCTGCCGCCAACGGCGCGCTTTCAATCTTCGTCTCCACGATCACGGTGGCGGAGGTCATGGCGGGACCGCTAAGGTCAGGCAACGATATCTTGGCTGCCCAGTATCACGAGGCTCTGCGCGGCTCGAAGAACTGGGAGATCATTCCAGTCACTGAGGAGATAGCAATCCTCGCGGCGCGGATCCGGGCGATCCGTAAGCTCAGACTCCCCGACGCAATCCAGGTAGCGACTGCCGTTGCTACAGGTTCGGTGGCTTTGGTGACCCATGACATTGATTTCTCGAACGTCCAGGAGATCAAGATCATCAGCTAGGGGCATTTTTGGCCGCTATGCCTAGCGACCAAAGGCCAGCGTCGGGAAGACGCAGGGGCATCGCAAACTGTGACGCGCTCAAATTGGGTGTGCCCTAACTGTGACTGGGATAGATTGGTTTCGAGATTGGCAAGCATCGCAAGTAATTGATTTAACAGGTGCTTATATGCGCGCAGTCCGCCTCATAACCCGAACGTCACAGCCTCAAATCCTGTCCCGCAACCAAATAAAGTCAACGGCTTGCCTTCGCGCAGGCCGTTCTTTATTTTGCTTTAGGTAACGCCGGGGTAACGCGCAACCCGCCTTCTAGCCTCGAATCGGCGCTGGCGCACCATCTCATCGCCGACGCTTAGAATTGCTGCCATCCCGACGCTCCATCTCTATCCCTTCCGGACCCGCGATGCGTTTACGGGTCGATGGATTCGCGCCAGGCACAAGATGCAGGTGCCAGAGAGATGTAGCGTTGCTATGGAGTGGGAGATAGCGCTGGCGCGCCTGAAATCCGGCATATCACGCGCACGATGCTAAGGCGCAAGCCGCGGCGACACAGGTGCGCCGAGTGAACCCCAGCGAGACGGCGCCCTCGGCTCGGAAAGAAAACGAAATTTTCCACAAGTCCGCCAGATACAAAGAATGGTTTAAGAGCAAGTTCGTTCCGGCGTGGCGCAGCCAGGGTTTCCCGGAGTAGGTCAGAATCGAGCAAAAGAGCACGCGGAACGACCTTGCCCGGAAACGCAAGGTGGGCCTGCGAGGGCCAACAAGATCAGACGTAAGGCCGTATACCAATAGCCGTGGCAAAGCTGATAGATTAATAACGTAGCGCGCTTTCTGGAAGTAACGCGTCCTTTGGACGGCTGTCTGTGTCGCATCTCGACTCGGGGAAACGCATGATGGGCCGAATCGCAATTTTCGCTCTGCTATTTCCATGCATCGTGATCGGAACGGCATTCGCCGGCCTCGATGAAGGTCGGGACGCGTTAGAGAAGGGAGACTACGCCACCGCACTGATCGAGTTACAGCCGCTCGCAGATCAGGGTAACCCCGCAGCCCAAGTTCTGCTTGGCGGAATGTACCTGGCCGGCCGGGGTACGCCGCAGGACGAGCAGCAGGCGCTGGCATGGTTTCGCAAAGCAGCCACGCAAGGCGACGCCACCGCCCAAAACAACCTCGGCGTCATGTACCAAGGTGGCCGCGGCGGCTTGCCGCAGGACGACGGGCAGGCGGCGGAGTGGATTCGCAAGTCGGCTGAGCAAGGATATGCCACGGCCCAAGACAACCTTGGCAATATGTACCTCAGTGGCCGTGGCGTGCCGCAGGACGATAGGCAGGCAGTTGCGTGGTATCGCAAGGCGGCCGAGCAAGGCTTTGCCGCTGGTCAAGGCGACCTTGGCATTATGTACTTCATCGGTCGAGGCGGCTTGCCGCAGGACGACAAGCAGGCGGTGGCGTGGTACCGCAAAGCGGCCGAGCAAGGCAATGCTGGCGCCCAACACAACCTCGGCTTCATGTACTTCAACGGCGGAGGTGTGTCACAGGACGATAAGCTGGCAGTGGAGTGGTATCGCAAGGCGGCCGAGCAAGGCTACGCACCTGCCCAATACAACCTTGGCAATATGTACCTCAGTGGCCGTGGCCTACCGCAGGACGATATTCAAGCAATTGCGTGGTATCGCGAGGCGGCGGCGCAAGGCGTTGCCGCCAGTCAAAACAACCTCGGCTTCATGTACCAACATGGCCGTGGTACGCCGCAGGACGATAAGCAAGCGGTGGAGTGGTTTCGCAAGGCGGCCGAGCAAGGCATTGCCGATGCGCAAAGTAACCTCGGCTTCATGTACCTCAACGGCCACGGCGTGGCGCAGGACTACGCCGAGGCGCTGAAGTGGATCCGCAAGGCCGCCGACCAAGGCAACGCCACCGCCCAGTTCTACCTTGGCGAGATGTACGCCGATGGCCACGGTGTGTCGCAAGGTTACGCCGAGGCGCTGAAGTGGTACCTCAATGCCGCCGACAAAGGCAACGCCAACGCCCAAACCAACCTCGGGGCTATGTACGACAACGGCCACGGCGTGGCGCAGGACTATGCCGAGGCCCTGAAGTGGACCCGCAAGGCCGCCGACCAAGGCAACGCCACCGCCCAGCTCAACCTTGGCGAGATGTACGCCGATGGCCACGGTGTGCCGCAGGGCTACGCCGAGGCACTCAAGTGGTACCGCAAGGCCGCCGACCAAGGCAACGCCCACGCCCAGCTCAACCTTGGGAAAATGTACGTGAATGGCCAGGGGGTCGCGCAGGATTACGTCCAGGCGTACATCTTATTCAACCTAGCGGCTGAGCACTTCCTCGCCTCGCAGACTGAATTAATCGCCGAGGCCGTCAAGAATCGCGATAACGTCGCCACGAAAATGACCCCGACGCAGATCGCCGAGGCGCAGCGGCGTGCGGGCGATTGAAAGGCCGCCGGGTCGCCCACGCGTCGATTAACGCTGGTCGACCTTTCTGCGCAGCCATGCGCGGAGCATTGCCCATGCTAGCCCTTAAAGGGATCAGTGGTGAACGTCTGGCGCCTCCTGTACGGCTCGCGCAGCCAATTATTCCAGTGTCAGATTATTTTACAGCGTGGTTCCCGGGCGGACCGATATCCTCCCCTTATCTGCGTAATGCATTGAATTCGCTGCTAGAAATTCCGCCAGCATGGAAATTGCATGAGTTATCCCTCCGGGACTTCAGCTCCCTCCGCCCGCGCTACCGTCGCGCGGCACGACGCAGGTGTGTTCGGCCTGAGGGTATGGGTTAAGTCCGTGTAAAATTGGGGTAAGCTAAGCACGATAAGCTTAGGGATAGGAAATCCAACGGCGCGAGTCCGAGTTATCGTGGTGGCGGAATTCGCGCTCCACCCGCGGCAGAAGACTGGCCTCCTGGAGCGTCGAAGCGTAGGGGTGCGTCCGATACCGCGCGCAAACTTCTCCGACGCGAAAAACAGCCGCTACCCGATAGCGCGCACGGAGCGCGAACGCTAGAGTTCCTATCAGGATTTTCTTTATGGCGCAGGGATAATCGCTGCCAGGTCCTGAGTATTCCGGCACGAACGCCCTACATCGAACCAATAGCACGACTTTTACGACGGCAACCAGGATCTTAGGGAACCCAGGGTCTTGTGACGCTTTTCCCGGGAGACCGACATTTCCATCGGCACATCAAAGCCCTATTCTTCCTTCCAGGACGACTCGATGCTGGAAGGGACGGCGCGCCAGGCCCTGGCCGACATCAATAAGTTCTTTTCCAAGGAGCGGATAGAACGATCGGCCTCGGAGGACGAACGTGTGCGTCTCGCGCGAGAGCTTCACGACGGGGTGCTGCAAACCCTGACTGGCGCCTGCCTGCAGCTGGAAGCCTTGTCTCGCCTTATTGATGAGGATCCAAAAGCCGCCCGCAAGCGCCTGCGTGATATCGGTGACGCTATCGCGGACCAGCAACGCGAGCTGCGGGTTTGGATCCACAGGCTGAAACCGACCACCGGCACATCAATGGCCTCGAACGTCGACCTGGCTGCCGCGCTGGAGCCTTTGTGCCAGCGGGCCGAGAGCCAATGGGGACTGCGCGTGAGACTGACGACGAGCCGTGGGATGATTCCGAGAGGTTTGGGTGATGAAGTCTATCGCCTCGTTCAGGAAGCCCTCACCAACGTGACCCGACACGCACGCGCTCAATGCGTCGACGTGGGACTGGCGATAACTCGTGATTGGGTGCACATCACCGTCGCAGACGATGGCATCGGATTCCCGTTCCATGGGCGATACGACTTGGCGATGCTGGTCGAGAGGCGGTTGGGACCGAGGTCGCAGGTGGAGAGGGTCGCATCTTTGGGCGGTGAACTCGTTCTCACGTCGACGCTGTCGGGTTCGAAGCTGGAAATGGCCCTGCCGTTACGTCCTCAGCCGGCGTTCGGCTCGATACCCGGTAAACCCCGCGGGTATCGCAGTCAACCAGTAGAGACTGATGATGACCATTCGCCTCGTTCTGGCTGATGATCATCCCATTGTTCTTGACGGCCTGGTTCAACTCTTTTCGAAGGAGCAGGACTTCGACGTCGTAGCTCGGGCGACTTCCGGCGAGGAAGCGTTGCACGCGGTTCGCCAGTTGCTACCGCAGATACTTGTGCTGGACCTGCGCATGCCGGGGATGGACGGTTTCGCGGTGCTGCGCCAGATGAAGCGCGAACAGCTGCCTACGCAGACCGTCGTGCTGACGGCGTTAGACAACCGGCAAGGACTCGAAGCCCTTCGCCTTGGCGCGCGCGGCATCGTGCTGAAGGACATGGCCACACGGTTTCTCGTACAGTGTGTTCGCGCAGTGCACTCGGGCGGCCAATGGGTGGAGAAGGGCGTGGCGACACATGCCGTGGAAACGCTTCTCAAGCGCGAAGCAGGGATACGGGCCATGGCGGAGGTTCTGACGCCGCGCGAGATCGAAGTCGCGCGCATGATCACCTACGGATTTTCCAGCAAGGTCGTTGCGGATAAGCTGGCGATCAGCGAAGGCACGGCGAAGCTGCATCTCCATCATGTGTATGAGAAGCTCAATCTGGACGGCCGCGTGGCACTGATCCGGTACATGCAAAGTCAGGGATTCGATTGAACGACTCGCACGGGCTTTCTGGGTGCCGTGCAATGATCGGTGGACTATCCGCACAAGCCCAAAACGGCTTCCATAGGGGAACAAGTTCCGCGGAACCTCGGTTGCGTCCCCGCTCCCTTGCCGCCGCACGCCAGGATTTGCTTGGCCGTCGGTCGGTAATAGCTCCAGCCTTCTCCCAGCTCCGGCAGGGACAGTTCCACGTCCTTCCACTTGGGATGCCCTTTCTCCTGCAGGGTCGAGAAGTTCTGGCACAATGACTTGGCGAACTGTGTCAGATATTGGACCGTTTGTGGCAGCTTGTAGTCGTAGGTGACCAGAAACGCCTTCACCGCGACTCCCGGCAGATCTTCCGTCAGTAGGTTCGGGTAACTGCTGGCGCGAATCGTCGCCGGAAAGTACGTCTTGAGAGCGTCCCTGCTCGCGGGATTGTTCGAATCGAACTTCAGCAGCCTGACGAGCTGTTTCGCTTCGGGCTTCATGTCGGCCAGCAGTTTCATCGGTTGACCGCCGACGATCACGACCACGTCCACCGACTTATCTCCCGTCAGCTTGACCAACCCATCTTCGTTCGTCAGGAACGTCGTGGTCGCTTTCGGAAGCGTGGTGTGGAACATCGATTGGTACAACGTCAGCGTGGTTAGTGCAGTACCGCTTCCGTATGGGCCAGCGTTGATCCGGGCATCCTTGATCTCGTGGAAATAATTAAGCGGTGAATCCGCTCTGACGACGAAGTAGATCTCCTCGTTGTACAAGGGAACGATAACTCGCAATGGACGAATCAGGCTCTCAGCCCCCTTGTTTCCCGCTGCTGCTTGATCCAGGAACGCCTGGTAGACGTCCGACTGGACCAACGCCAGCTTCACGCCATGCTCGTGGCGCAAGCGGAAGACGTTCTCCGAGGACCCTGCGGACGGCAGCGCTTCCAATTCAATCTTTGCGTCCGGGGCGACATAGGTAGCGAGGTCGCGACCGAGTACGATGTACGTTCCCCGTTCTGATGCGGTGACGACCTTGTACTGAATCAGGCCGTCTTGCGTAAGCTGTGGCACCGCTGTTACTGCCTTCGGAGCAGCTTCTGCCCCTAGCATCGAGAGTGTTGCCATCAGCGCCACTACCAGCGTCGTGATCATGCGGAAGCTCCGTGTCTCGTGATCGGCCGCCGACAGCGCTACTGAAGATTCAGAGCAGCTTTCGCGGCCTGCACCCTCTCCTCGACCGTCGCTGCCGACGGCGACCTCTTATCCGCTGCGCTGGCGGTCCCGGGTTTTGCCGTTTGCACCGGACCCATCCGCATAGTCGTTGTTTGCGAATCAGGCGCAATTTTCGCGTCCGCAGCCTGGGCGATCGTCTCAGACTTGATGATCTGTTGCAAGGGGAGTGGCGTAGTGGTCGCTTGTCCGTCCGACTTGCTGGCTTGCTGCGTACCTGACGGGACAGGGTTTCCGTTGGCCTGAGACTCGTTGGCTCCCTCGGTTTTTGCCGCCACTTTCTTGTTGCTTTCCTCCGCCATTTTTTGCTGAGGCGTCTTCTCGCTGGCCTGTGTCGCCGCATCGGTAAACTTCAACGTATCGTTCAGCTTGGCCATGGTGGCTTGACGCTGCAGAGCTTCCCCCGCCAGCCGCTGTTGTTCTTTTAGTGCCGCCTCTCTCTGCGCTTGCGTCTGCACCGGCACTGGGGCAGGCGACCACTGCGCGGGTGCCGTTGTCGCTGGTGTCTCCGGTGATTTGGGCGAGAAGGACAGTGCCTCGCGTGCCGCTTGCGCTTTCATCGCCGCTTGCACGATTGGCAGGTTATCCAGGATCGCGTTGGCGATATCCATCCTGCCTACCATCGCTGCGATGCGCGCGGTCTCCCTGGCGGAGCATCCCTCGTCCACGGTCGAGGCATTGGCGCCGACGCTAAATCCAGCCATGCTCACGCCCAGGCCGCCGCTGAAGCCATTGCAGGGACCCGACGCCGGACCACCGACGTTCACATCCGGCGTGTTCTTGAGTTTGTAGGAACCCTGGTAGTTCACAGTGTTGTCGGTCATGACGTGGCCCGTTGCTGGGTCAACCCCGACGCCCAACCCGGCTTTTCCCGTGGGAGCGCCGGGCACGTTGTAATTGACGGTGATGTCGCCAGTTTGCGCGCTGGAACCCCCGGTCGATACGGAACCCACATTGCCACCTGACGCGTAGGAGGCACCGCCTTGCCCGCCACTTGCGCTTGATACGCCGGAGGTAGTGTTGCTAGCCGTACCGCCCGTGGCCGCGCCGCCTGTTGCCGTGCCGCCTGCCGCCGAACCGCCCGCACCGCCGGCGCCTCCGTTGGCCGTGGAGGTCGAATCCGCAAGGGCTAGGGGCGTTGCGGTCGCAATGGCGAGCGCAACGGCTACTAACCACAATGATGGTTTCATTTCGCCACCTCGTCGGACCATTTTTAGGCGCAAATCGGGGAACCCATCAGGCCGAGTTCCCCGAATGCGCTGCTTCCCCCGACTACGGATTAATGGCCTCTGCCTGCCGATTGGCCAGCATTCGCCCCGGGGCCCGACAGCGAAACGTTCGCTGGCACCACCACGGACACCGCGGTAGCGCTGCCACCATTCCCGCCGTCGCCACCGATGGCCTTACCCGTACTGGCCGAACCGCCCTTAACGCTTTGATTCTGCGAAATGTCACCCGAGATCGCCTTACCGGTCTGACCGCCATTGGCAGAAATCTTATTACCGTCCTGGCTGCTTGACGCGTTGGAAGACGAGTCGCCGATCTTGTTGCCGTTGGCCGATGAGGTGGCATTTGCGGTTGCGCTAGTGGCGCCCGAGGTCATTGAACCGGCCAGGTTGCTGCCGCCAGCGGTTATGCCACCGCCGCCGATGTCGCCGCTCGTGCCATTACCGGCCTTTGTCGTGTTGCTGGCGTTCGTCTTCGCATCGCCGCTGCTCGTATCCCCGCCGGACGTATTGGCCTTGACATCACCACCGTTGGTGTCGCCGCCGCTGGTCTTGTTGTTGTTCGCCGAGCCAGCAACAGCCACACCGACCGCAGGTCCACTCCTCGCATCCTGCGAAACGCGACCACCCGAGGCGTCATTGCTCAATTTGTTGTTGCCGGCGCCTCCACCATCCCCACCGTCGCCTGCACTGGCTTTACCGCCATTGCCGCCCTCGCCACCACTGCCGCCGCGACCGCTATCGGCGCTGAGCGAAGCATTACCGCCGGCACCACCGGCCTGTGTCGGTGTGGCAGCACCTCCAGCGCCACCCGTCGCGTTGCCAGCCGAGGTATTACCACCATTGCCGCCGGCCGCGCCATTGCCACCCGCGCCACCCGTGGCTGCACCGCCACCACCACCGGCACCTGAGGTGTCGCCATTGGTGTTCGACGCTGTCGCTGCACCACCGGTTCCAGAACCGGTTGTCGCCGCGCCGGTCGTTTGCGTCCCCGGGTTCGCCGCTCCACCGGTGTTCGTCGCCGTCGTCGCGCCACCCGTCGCCGCCCCAGCAGTGTTGGTCGCGCTCGTTGCCCCACCCGTTGCCGCCCCCGTCGTCGAATCGGCGCTGTTCGAGGCACCCGTCGCCGCTCCACCCGTGCCCGCTCCGGTGGTCGCGTCGCGTGATGCCGAGCCGGCCGTTTGATACGCACCCACTTGACTTGGCGATGTGGTCTGGGTCACCCCGGTCGGGTTGTTGATCGACAATGTGGGAGAGGACGCTGACGAAGCGCCATTGTTGCTGAGAGTCGGCGAAGCCGTACCCCCATTAGCACTGCCGCTCGTTGCTGTCGTGCTGCCGGAGTTGGTCTGTGCTCCCCCAGTCGCTGCGCCTCCTGTTGCCCCGCCGCTGGTTGCGCCTCCGCCCGCCCCGCCAGTGCCACCGGTCGCCGTCGAGGTGGTCGCGCCACTCGAGGTCGCCGTCGGAGTCGCCGTGGAAGTCTGGGTGTTGTTGCGCGTGCTCGTGTTGGTCGTGGTGCGGGTGTTAGTTTCAGTGCTCGTCTTAGTGTTACCAACCGCACTATCGTTGGTGGTAGTCCCTGAGCCATTCGTCGTGACGGTGTCGGCGGCGAGCGCCGCACCGCACGAAAACATGGCCGAAATGGCCAATGCAACTAAGGTTCTATTCATCGCAGACTCCTTGTGAATTGAGTTTGAAGCGTTCTCTGTGCGTGGCAACCATGCCGTCCCGCAGTGGCCACCACGCCCCCACTGCTGGTTCTTGGATGCGTCCCATCCATAGGCAACCCACCTCTCGCGACGCAGAGTCGACTTCGCCACGGGGCGTTCAGTGTGAGAGCGGAGTGACACGCAGGTAAATTGATCGAGCGATATGACTTTGTATATCTATCGGTATAGGGATCACCCTTCGGCATAGTGCGCGTTGTGCCTGGCTCTGGCGCGCACTCCGCAGCGCCACCCGCAGCGGTGGACGGAAATCGTTGGCGCGGAAAATCCGTATTCCCGCTTACGCGAGAAAGTCGGTTTGATCGATCAGGGGCGTCGACCAGGCGTGACGCCGGTCGCGAAGAGCGCCGCCGCGTGTTTCATTTCGCCGAGAGATTCGAAGCCCGGCCGAGCAGCGTGCCGCTGCGGCCGGATACCGGACCCCATCCCGACCACCTCGCGCGGAGGCGCCAGCGCTTGCCTTATCCTGAAGCACTTGGTCGGCAAGCAGGCTTTCGCCGTTGCGCTGTTCTCGAGAATGCCTTGAGCGTCCGGTGGTCTCGATGCCACGTCAGGCGGTGTTCGGCCCGCTTCCCGACGGTGCGACTGGCCAGGTAGTCCGTTGGGGAGCACTCAGGACGGATAACGTAGCGCCGTCAATGGGCGTGGGCGCGTAGCTTACCTGCCGATTCGTAGCCACTGTAGCTCGGCGGTCGCGCCGTTGCCGAGCCGTTAATCATGAACCAGATCCGCGCTGTTGCCCAAGCATTGCAGGTGATTTAGTCCGTCCTCACAATAGTTTTCGAGGGCCCGAGGCCAAACGAGACCGCTGTGGTTTCGCCGACCCGCAATTGAAATTCTCCCGCAGCGAGTCCTGCAGCAGATCCATGTGATGTTTTCTCCATTGCCCATGCGCCGGGGATGGTCATCATGATCGGAATCTGTCGCAATTCGATCGGGGCGAGTCCCGAGTGCGCGAGGCTGGGGCGCCAGCGTTCATACCAAGTCAACACCACTCCGCTGGCGCCGATTACAATCATGCCGGCCAGCGCCCAGCGATCGGGGAAGGCGCCGAATATCAGCCACCCCGCCAACGTCGACCACACGAGCTGCATGTAAGTGAACGGCGCGATCGTTGAAGCTTGCGCCCGCTGGAACGCCTGGATAAAGAGGAAATGTCCGAATCCGCCAATGATTCCGATCGCGACGAATAGCAGAATGTCTGCGGTCAGAAACGGGGCATCGTGCTGAAAGAAGGGAACGGCGAACGACATCAGAACGGCGCCAACCAGGCTCGGGTAGAAAATCAGCACCATCAAATCCTCGCGGGCAAGCTTGCGGGTAAGGATCTGAAACGTTGCGTTCAGAGCTGCGGCGCCCAAAGCGAACAGGGAGGCTGCGTGCAGCATCGCGCTGCCCGGCCGTAAGATGAGCAGTGTCCCGACAAATCCAGCCGCGACAAACAGCCAGCGGGGCCGCGTGATCCGTTCGTGGAGGAACCAGCCGGCCATCAGGGTAACTAGGATCGGCGTCGAGTAGTTGAGCCCGGTAGCCTCGGCCAGTGGCAGGAACTTGAGCGCTGCAAAGAAGCACAGCGTCGAGAGCATAAGCACCGCGCCACGGACAAAGTGTAGCTTCGGGTTCGCGGTGCGCATAAGTCCCCAACGCACCTTCGGTCCCAGCAGTGCGACCATCAGGAGCGCCGGGACGCCCCAGCGCACCCAGACGAGCAGCGGCACTGAATAGCGGGCCCCGAGGTACTTGACGACAGTGTCGATCGCGGTGAAGCACGCAGCAGAAGCGACGATCATCCCGATCGCTGCCAGCGACAAGTGGTTGGCCTCGCGGCTCATTGATGTGTGCTACAGGGTATCTCGCGGCCCGAGGATTCATCTTGGCGCAGCGCCGGCCTATTTTCAAGGAATCTTTTGGCAGAGGCCCGCGCCGCGTTGCCTTTGGGATGGCGGTGACTGCCCGGCACTGGCGCGGTCCACCGGGATCGCGCCATCGCCTCGGCCTGACGCGATTATTGCAACGTCATGTTCTTAACGGCCAAATCCGCGCGTGCTGCTAAACTGAAAACGTCGGACTGGAGGGACGAATATGCTCAAGCGACTGCTACCGGCTGCCCTGACTCTCGCATTGCTCGCCGTGCCGCTACAGGCGGCAGCAACCGACTACACCGACTTCGGGTACCTGCCGAGCGAATCGGGCTGTGGGCCCACGGCAGCTTTTGCAAATAGCGCGTTCACGGTTTGCGCCCCAGCAAGCAGCACGAACCGCCAGAAGATCGACAACATCCCGGTCGATACGCCTTCCTGGGGCTTGCGTCTCCAATCGTCGGTGGCTTCCCCGGCGCTCTGGCTGCACGCAGCGGTTCGACGCGAACGGCAACCCTTTGGTCGAGTGCGCGCAGTTCGCCGATGGGTTTGGCTGGGGACCGGTGAAGCTCGTCGACATGCAGACCGCGGGTGAACAGGCGAAGTCCCAACTTCAACCTGGGCCCACCTGCACCCAAGTCTGTATCAGCTATATCAGGTCTATTCTGGCGTAGCACGCATCCATCATGGCTTCCAATATGCCAATTAGATTATCTCGATTCGCGGCATTTGCTGCGCTCACCATTGCGATCTCGGCGAACGCACAGCTATCGGTGCCGCCTGCGACATATCGGTCCGCGAATCCGAACAAAGCGCAGATCCAAACCGCACTGCTGCTTCCGACGGATGCCGCGGCACATAGCATCTTGCTGGCTACACCAACAAACGCCGAACGCGAGAAATTGACGTCGAAACTCGCAACCAAGGCTGCCAAGAATGGCATGGTCGTCAAGCTTCGTCGGCTGACAATCGGCTTCGCGCGACAAGTACCTTCCGCGCAGGGTTCATTCGAGCTGTCCGATCTTGCCTGGTCGCAGACGGATCGTGGGCTGCGGGCCGCACACGTCAGTCTGACATCGCCCGGCGCAGCCGCAATTCGGATTGGCCTCTTTTTCACCGCAGCCCCGCCCGAGCTCGAGGTGCGCTTTAAGGGCGCCCGCAGCAGTGCACCGGCATTCGGTCCCTACTCCGGTCAAGTTGCTCATGGGTCGATTTACTGGTCCCCCGTGCTCGAAGGTGAGAGGGGAATCATTGAACTCGCGTTACCCAGCGGTCTGAGTCCAACGGGGTCGGTGTCTTTGCCGATGATTTCGCACCTGGTGGTCGCCGGCAACGCGCTTCGCCAGGCGGATCCGCTGGGTCAGATCGGACAGGCAGGTGCGTGCGAGGTCGACATCGCGTGCATGTCTAACTCGTTGCGGCAGCAGGCCGCCTCCGCAGTCAACGCAGTGGCCCGCATGGTGGTGACCGATCAGGGACAGACTTTCCTTTGTAATGGGACACAGCTCAACGACTCGATCACATCCTTCACGCCGTATTATTTTACGGCCAATCACTGCCTCGACAATGGCGATGCGGATGTAGCAGCGTCGAAGGCTCAACCGGCCGCGGTTGCGGCCACGATCAATAATTACTGGTTCTTCCAGACATCGGTTTGTGGACAGGACATCGCCAGCGACGTCAATTTCGTTCTTGTTGCCGGTGGGGCGCAACTGCTCGGCCGCGGTGTCGACTATGACTGGGCCCTGGTGCGCCTAAACGATCCGCCCCCGGCCGGTGCAACGTTCGCCGCGTGGAATGCGTCGACGCTTTCTGCAGCGGGCATCGCGGCCGACGGGATCCACCACCCGGAAGGCGATCTGAAGAAATACAGCCAGGGGACGACGCAGGGTATCCAGACTTACGGCGACGGAAGCAGTTTTGTCGGGATGCAGTGGATGCAGGGCGTCACCGAGCCAGGCAGCAGCGGCAGCGGCTTATTCACGTACAACTCGAACCAGAACTACTATGAGCTCCGTGGCGCCCTGTTGGGCGGCACGTCAGCCTGCAACAATCCGAGCGGGATCGACGAGTATTCGCGCTTGGATGTCGCCCTGCCCATGCTAACCCAGTACCTGACGCCCAACGCCGCCAATCCAACCAAGGAGACGCTAGTCGTCGAATACTACTACCCCGTCCTCGACGATTATTTCATCACCTCCAACCAGGCCGAAATCCAGGCGTTGGACAACGGCGCCCATCCTGGATGGACCCGAACCGGACTGACTTTTCTAGCGTATTCTGATCCGAGCGTCGCGCCGGCCGGCGCGAGCCCCGTGTGCCGCTTTTATGTGTTGCCGCAGGCTGGTGATTCGCACTTCTACTCTGCTGATCGAGCAGAATGCGCCGCGACCGCGAGAACCTTTGCGGGGACATGGGTCGAGGAAAGTCCCGCGCTTTTTTATATCCAGCTCCCGAACGCGACGACCGGCGCCTGTCCGGAGAATACGCGCCCAGTCTTTCGTTTTCTCAACAACGTGAACGGACTGCATCACCGCTATACGGCGGAAGTCGATGTGCGCGATTCCATCATTCAGGATGGTGGATGGACACAAGAAGGCTATGGCAATCCGCCGGCGCAGTCTGTCTTGTGTTCACCGACCAGGTGACAAGACGCTTCGTGCCAGTTCGATTGCGTGAGCGGCTGCGGGCCCTGATGCGGGGCAATTCAGCCTCGTGTTTTGTAGCCTACGCTAGTAGCAACGCGCGTTCAGGCTGCTCACGAATCGCTGGCCTGAGGCTTGGCAACTACTTGATTCGCAGTCGCTTCTGCGTCGGGTTGCGGGGACACGCAACCAATAAATCAAGGGCTTGCAGCAATGCGGGCCCTTTCATTTTGCGGACTGTGACGTAGTTGTGCCGTTAATTTCCCTTCCACGAACGGACAACACCCGCAGGCGTTCCGCAGGCGCCTGGGCTTGCGGCGATGCGAACCCTTTTTCGTGGACCATCGGTAACACCCGGACGGTGATGAGCGTCATGAGTGTTGCATGGGAGGGCGAATACGATCTGGCTTCAGGGGATGGATCCAATCTTCTCTTGCCATAATGACTAGAAGTGACTATTATGTGACCATGTCTGCGGTGCGCATCGCCGATTTGAAGAGCCACCTGAGCGAACATCTGCGCAAGGTGCGGGGCGGCCGTTCGCTAACGATTCTTGACCGGGATACCCCGATCGCGCGAATCGTTCCGTGGAAGGCGGGCGATGGCCCTCTAAGCCTTCGGCCGCCGTTACGCGGAGCGCCGAGTCTTCAGCGCGTGCCTCTGCCACCCCCGCTAGGGTTGCGCGGGGACGTCGTGAAACTCCTCATGGAAGAGCGGCAAGGCGATCGGTGATCGCTTACCTCGATTCATCAGTATTGCTGCGCGTTGTCGTTGGCCAGAGCAACGTTTTGAAGGAGTGGGGACGCATTACGCAAGGCATCGCTTCGGCGCTTGTGGAGGTTGAATGTTTGCGTACGCTAGACCGGTTGCGTTTGGCTCAAGGACTTTCCGACGAGATGATCGCCGAACAAAGGGAGGCGGTGTACCGCTTGTTGGAAGCGATGGAGATCGTCGAAATTACATACCCAGTTCTGTCACGTGCGGCCCAACCGCTGCCAACAGCGCTGGGGACGCTGGACGCGATTCATCTCGCCACGGCAACGCTGTGGAAGGAACAAACAGGAAGGGATCTATCGATGGCGACGCATGACCTGGCGTTAGCCGTCGCTGCGAAGGCAAGTGGGCTGCGCGTGATTGGAGCGTGACACGGCGGCGTCGAGAGGGGTCGTCGCCGACCGGTTCAAATCATGTCCCCGCAACGAATAAGTCAATGGCTTGCAGCGATGCGGGCCATTTTTTGGACCTTCGGGTTAGACACCCGGCGATCGACGTCGTGCCGGCTGCCCGACGTCGACTCGATCAAGAAGGTGCTGGGGCGATTGCGCAAAAAGGGTTTCTCGATCGCAATCGACAACTTCGGTACCGGCTATTCGAGCGTGTCATACCGCCGGGGTTTTTCGATCGACATACTCAGGATGGACCCCCCACCTTCCTCACCAATGTCGAGACCGAGCCGGATACCGTCGCGATCCCTCGGGCGATCATCGCCATGGCGCGCCACTTTGGCTTGCGGGTGGTTGCCGAGGGCGTGGCGACGCGCGAGCAGTTCGACTTTCTCCGTGCGTGCGGATGCCACTGCTACCAAGGGATCTGGATTTCTGAAGCGCTGCCGGCGGACGCCTTTGCCGAGTTCTGCTGGACACGGCAGTAGACCGTCGGCAAGAGCCTGCAGCGCCAGCAGGCGCTATCATCGCCCCCATGCTGCGGTGGACCCGATGATGCACTGTCCGCATGACGCAGGGCTAAGTTAGCTCGGTAGGCGTCGATCATGGTGGATTGGGAACCGATTTCCGAAGCGGAATTGTTGGCTCGAATCAGTCAGGGGTATGAGCGCATGACCCAAGCGCAACAGCGTCTTTGGGATGCAATCCGAATCAAGCCTGAGAAATGGCAGCAGCACCCCTACGGCGATGCCGGTGGGGGATTCTGGGCCGTTGCGCTAATTGGTCGAACCGCGATCTGGTACAACGATCTTGAAAATGGATTCAATCGGTCCGTCTATTCGGCCTATGGGCTTATCGAAGACTACTGGTGCAACGATGACGAATTGGATGTCACGATCCAGTATCTTGCGAATGCGCTTAGCTTGGGCCACGACCTTTTGCAGCTTTGGTCCCAATACAAGAAGCGCGCCTGATGATGCCCAACTCGTCGCCCAACTCGAGCGCCTCGCCGCAGGCGCGCCGTTCGCTTGGTACCAGTACGCTCCCTCCTTAGCTGGCATCGACCGTCGTGAGATGTAATATCAATCAGCTTCTGAGCGTCGCAACGCAATGGGCTGAGCCCCGCGCCGATGTTTTCGGGCTCACGCTTGTTGGCTCCCAAGCCCGAGGAACCACCAAAGAAGGCTCAGACGTCGATCTTATCTAGTGTCTGAGCCTGGAGGGTTCCGCGCTGATGATAGTTGGCTACACGAAATCCAATGGACCAGGACCTTTCTTGGCCTCAGCGTCACCACGTGGCGAGATGTGATCTACGGCGCCGTGTGGTCGCGCCACGTTGCGCTCTCTGATGGGTCCGAAGTGGAGTTTGGCTTCGGCGCGCCAAGCTGGGTTAACACTACCCCGGTAGACTTCGGTACGCTGACGGTCATCAAACATGGTTGGAGAGTCTTGCTGGATCGTCATGGTTTGCTCATTTCGTTAGCCGCACATGCTGCGTAGCCCATGAAAGAGTTCCGATCTGTCGCCGACGAGTTGCTCTCACTTGAGCAGCGCCTCCTCAAGCCGGAAGTCCGACGCTCCCGAGACGCCGTCGCCCCCATGCTCGCGGACAACTTCGCCGAGTTCGGAAGTTCGGGCCGGGTCTACGATAAGGAAGGAGTGATCCGGGCGCTTAAAGAAAATCCGTCAATGCCGGCGACTATCAGCGATTTCAAGGCGACGAACTTAGCGCCCGATACGGTACTTGCCACCTATCGGATCACGCGTCAGGCACTGCCGCAGGAGCCTCAGAGTCAGTCCTTGCGTAGCTCCGTTTGGCAGAGAATCGACGGCCGGTGGCAGCTTGTGTTTCATCAGGCTACACCGTCGCCAAAGGGCGCGTGATTGCGTTCCGAAAACTTGGGGTCATGGACAGATGTGGCTACCATCACATGCTCGACCTATTGGGCCTGATGAAGCGCCGACGCGAACCCACATGAACACAGTAATAGGCCGACAACAACAACCAGCAGGATTGCCTTCTCATGTTCGACAGCTGTACGCGCCTTTAGGCGCTCACGCAGTACTGCGAGTAGGTTCATTACTTGTCCTCCTGTCACCGGTAGGGCGACTTGGGTGGGCTTGCGTCCCATCAAGTTTGTTTACGAAATCCCAATGGCTAACGCGAAGCGCTTTTGGCGCGGTGGCGACTCAATAGCCCAACTCTTCTTTGCGTTGCTTGAGTTTAGCCTTCTCACGGGCACGGGAGGCTGCACGTTCACCGCACTGTCCAAGCAACTTTATCAGCTCGATGCGGGCCGCCCTGACCGCTGCCTGCTTGGCTATCGTCAGCCGCCGTTCGGGTTCACGCGCTTCCCATTCAGCTAGCGTGGCGTCAGGCATGTCGCGCATGTCCGGCCTGAGTTCGATTGGACAACTGGCCCACAAGAGTGGATAGCGCGTTGCCAGCTCTGCGTCACGAGCCCTTTGCTTCCGTGTGCGCCAGAATCCCATTTGCTTTCCCGTTGCCTTGCGCTCCGCGACATTGCGGGCTATGCGCGCATAGCTGACGCTGGACGGCACTCATACCGCCGCCGGGCGGCCTAATTTAGGAGCCATCCAAGCGTTCGCCTGCGACAGTGCGCAAGAAGCGATTCCCGTGCCACCTCAGGCGCATCGCTCGGAGTAGGTCAGAATCGAGCAAATGAGCACGCGAAAAACCTTGCCCGGAAACGCGTGACTCCTGATTTGGCGCGTCGCCCAGCCTGTTCCGACGTCCAGGCATCCATTCAAGTATCGGCTGGCGTACGTGGTTGCCGGGCAATGCGTCGTACTGTAGGGCAATGGGACACTGAACGCGGGGAGGGCGATCATCGGCATTTCGGTGCCAAGTAGCAGCCGTATGGCTTTTCGTCCCCAGTTCAACTAATGCCAGACTTCAGCGCGGATATTGCGAGGTGGAATCATGAAGACGATCGTCCTTGAAGCGAGAGCTCTCAAGGAGGCGCTAGATGATGCGACCGGTGCGGCCCCATTGCTGGAAGCGCACCGCGCTATACCCCTCCCACGCGGATCTTCTGGAATCTGGCCAGCTGCGGCTCGCGTTAACGTTGACCTCGTGGAATCCCTCCGCTCACAATACGGCCAGGGCGTCTCGACGGGCGACTGCTGATACGATTCTGTTGACGCGCGATGTCAATTGCTCAATCGGTATTAAGAGGGGCGTTATGAACTGGCGAACGCTGATGATCGTTGGCATTCTTCCAGGTGGCATGATCGGTCCGGCCACGGCGAGCGAAATCACTGTCATCTCGTTTGGACGCGCCGATCAAGCGGCACTGACGAAGGCGTACTACCGCCCGTTCCACGACGCGACGGGCATCGAGGTCAAATCTTTTTCGTATGACGGGCAGACGACCGAGCTCGAGCAGATGGCCAAGACGGGCAAGACCATCTGGGATGTCATCCAGGTCGAGTCGCGAACGCTCGAACTCGGCTGCCGGGACGGCCTGTTCGAGAAACTCGACTTCGGCAAGATTGGGAGCGCGAGCGATTTCATACCTGGCGCAGTATCCGATTGCGGCGTCGGCATATTCGCGTGGTCGGTGGCACTTGCCTATGACGCCGACAAAGTCAAAGGCGCTCCGAAATCGTGGGCCGATTTCTGGGACCTCAAGAAATACCCGGGCAAGCGTGGTCTGCGCAGGAGCGCCAAGTACACACTGGAAATAGCGTTGCTCGCCGACAGCGTTGCGCCAGCCGATGTGTACAAAATCCTCGCCACAAAACAGGGGGTCGACCGCGCATTCAGCAAGCTCGACCAGATCAAACGCGACATCGTCTGGTGGCAGGCCGCAGCGGAGCCGGCGCTATTTCTCAACGACGGCATTTTTGTCATGACGTCAGCGTATACGCTTTGGATTGATCGCGATCAGCAGCAAAAGAGGCACCTCAAGATCGCTTGGGACGGAAGTCTCTACGATGTCGACAGCTGGGCCATACCAAAGAACACACCCAAAGTGTCTGAGGCCTATCAATTCATTGCCTTTGCGAGCAAGCCGGAGAACCAGAAGGCGCTGTCCGAGCAACTGGCCTACGGACCCACCAACAAGAACGTGCTGCCGCTGCTCGACAAGGAACTCGCCAGCACGCTGCCCTCGACCGAGGTCAATTTCAAGGGGGCACTTAAGGTGAATACCGCCTTCTGGATCCGCCACGGGGAAGCGCTTGAAAAGCGCTTCGACGGTTGGGCGCCCCCGATCTGCGTCCAGCAAACCGATGAAGATGAGCCAGATGCGGACTATAAGGGCCGGACCGAGTGCCAAGACATCCGGGGCAACCTGCGCACCCTTCACGACAAACTCCATACAAAGCAGGGCACGCCGCCTGCGCATTGATCACCCGCGCGGATGTAGACAAGGATTCTGGCCCGGCCGCGCCCCGGTCGGTTGCGACGAGGTCTTGTTGGTGCGCCTCGCCGGAGCGGTCTCGGCCAGCGCGGCGCCTGCATGAACGAGGCGAGGCGGCAATTCGATTCGTCCCAGAATAAAACTGGCTCGGCGCTTTCACGCCGAGCCAGTGACGTCAAGAAAGAGCGGAAACCCTGTCCGCGTTAATCCCCTCCGTCCCCTCCGTCCCCTCCGTCCCCTCCATTGTTTCTCGCGTTGTCTACCTTGACTATCTGCGCTGCATCTCCTGTAAGCCGGACGATATCCAGACCGCCTCCGACCCGGTCACCACAGTAGAGCAGACCGTCGTTGTCGACGTAGGTGTTGTCGCAGGAGACGTCCTTCGACGTATATTTGACACCGTTAATGGTGGCGCTGCTCGGTTGGGTGTTCGCGTTGACCGGCGCAATGAAATACGCCACTTCGGCCGGATGGTATGGATCGCGGATGTCGGTAACGCGAATGCCCGCGTCGAACCACGCGCTCACCATCAGCTTGCCATAGTACGGGTCGTTGAAGTTCTCGTTCATCGAATGGACACCGAACCGCGTACCCCGCGAGCAGAAGTTGGGACGCTGCGAGAAGTCGTTAACTGTGACGGTCGAGATTGGCCACGGATGTTGCTCGGCACTGGTGCTCCCGCCCTGGCCTATCGTCTGGGTGATGTCCAACAGGTAGAGCAAATGTGGAGACCCGGTGCATCGATTGTCCGTCTCCTCCGACGAGACCCCGAGGATGTCCCGAACGGTGTTATTCGTGAAGTTGGCATACTGACTCAGCGGAATACCGTAGTACGGATACGACGAGTGGCCGCCTTCGACGCCCGGCATGTAGATCACTCCGATCTGGCTCTGCAGCAGTTCGGCGTCGGTCGGCTTCGCTGGGTTGACATACGTGCCCGTGCCGTACGGTGGTGGCAGCACTTTTGTCAGATCGTCAATCTGGATGATCCCGTCAGAGCCTACTCCGTAGGGCATATACAGGCGGTTGATGGCCCTTCCGCCCGCGACTTCGTTACCGTTGAAGGTCGACACCACGATCGGACCGTGGACGCCCGGTGGAACGGTTTTGGTGGTGTTCTCCGTTCCCGGGATGACAAAGGTCGAACCAGGATTCTGTCCAGGATAGCCAAAGTCCATGATGTACTTCGGACTCGCCGGATTGCTCAGATCGAATATCTTCAGGTGTTGGTTCGGGCTGCTCTTGGGATTCCAGCCGTCCGGCGCAGTTTTCGACTTGGTTGCGCCACCGACGATATACGCGATCCCGGTGCGGCAATCCCACCAGCTTCTGTGGGTAACGTCCAGTCCCTGGACCGGCGTCGACACCAGAGTGGAATGCACCGGATCGGTCACGTCCCATACTTCATGCGAGACTGCGCCGTTTTCCCGTAGCAGATAGACGTGGCCCGCCGTACCCTGCGGCAAAATGCTCCCATCGCAAATCATGTTCATGCGGGCACCGCCGTTGTTGGCCGGAATATGCTGGAGATAGACGGGTTTTCTCGGGTCGGTAACATCGACGAGCGACGTGCCGTTTTGTTCCAAATTCCCCGTGAGCGGATTGAGCATTGGGGGGTTGGCAGCGAAATGCCCGGCGAATGCAATGACGCGACCGTTCGGGTATGTATGCACCGTCGTTTGGTAAGTCACGCGTCCCTGCAAGTCGTTGTGGCCAAGCCATTCGGTGTTGTGGGTAACCGCACCGTGAAGGCCATTGTTATCGCCACCTTTACCGTTATCTTTCGCGCTGAGCACCGTCGGCGTGTCCAAATCGTTAGCCGCCCAGGTGTTCACACCGAGCGCGAGCGGCGCGAGCGCTCCGAATATCCATAGATATAGCCGCACGCGCCGATGCGGAATGCGTTGGTGCTGATTCATTTGATCCTCCTTTAAGTCCAGCTATTCGCGTGACATCCAAGCGGAATACATCTGCTTACCCACGTAAAACGCAGCAGCCTTCACGACCTGCAGCGCCCGTTTCGTTGTTAGGAGCGGCAAGTCCGCAATCATCGTTTGGCGTGCCGCTTACCGCGCAACGATCACGGCGTCAACGCTGCACGGCTGCGACGCGACCCCTAAGGTCAAACTGCACAGATCGAGAGGCGCCATAGGACCAGACCTCGACGCGGCCGTCGACAAGCTCGTCCTGATAAGAACTTATTGGCTCGCCCCAGATAGCCGTGACTTCCTCGGTCGTCATGCCAACGCGGGGTTCGGTCAGTAGAGTGGGAGATTTGCCAGCCGCCTCGACCGCAAGAAGACCTGCTTTCGCCTTCGTCTGGCTTGAATCACTCGGTGCCGGTGGTGTGCTTGGTGCGTTCGTTGACATCCAACCCATCGACTCAAACTGGCAGGGAAAATTCTGATAAAGGTCGGTCCCGTCTTTTGCTACGCATTTGAAGATTTCTGCGGAAGCCAGCGGTGCCACAAACACCATAAACAAGAGAATCCATAAGGATTTCGACATGGCCGGATTCCTCGCTCCGTCTCTAGGTTTCGGAAAGGACAATAACCAATCCCTATCAGTCGCTCGGCAGTCCCGAGTGCGATCACCAAGCGTGAGCCTGTGAGCTGCCTGATAACAGGCCTCTTCGTACCTACCAATAGGAATGCAAATCAAATCCCTGCTTATTGGACGACCGGCTGTACGCCTGGATTGGGTGTTCGCGCTACCTGGTATTTCACGCACAATATACGAGTTGTCGCCGTAGAAGACAGCGTGTGCGACTGAATGCTGTCGTTTTCTTGCTAAAACGTTCTCAGAATTGCGAATCGTTGGTAAATGCACGGTTCTGCGCTCGGGTATCGGCACGAAAATGACGCGGCGCAATATTGTTATCGCGGCGGTGACCCAACCCCTTAGGAACCCCCGCTACGGCGCGCCTTCCGCAGCGCGAGGGCCGTAGGGTACGTACTGGTGCAGAGGAAACTAAGACTCGCTTCTGTACCTGTGTGGCGTCTGGCCCGTGAACCTGTGGAAGACCACCGAGAAATGACTCTGCTGGGAGTACCCAACCTGATGTCCTATTTGTTTGATGGATAGCTCCGTCTCGCGAAGTAGGGACTTGGCCCGCTCCATCCTGCGTTCGATTATGTACCGATGCGGCGCGAGTCCCATGCTTTGCTTGAATAGGTGCGCAAAATGATAGGGACTCATCGACAGCGCTTCCGAGATCCTTTCAAGCGTCAAGTCCTCGCGCAGGTTGTCGTTGATAAAGTCCGTCGCGCGCTGCAGCTTGTATCGAGGCAACCTAGTCGGAAGATCTTCTGGCAACTTCTTTGCGCTTGAGTAGCACCTGAGCAAATGAATGGCGAGCTGATTCGCGAGCGATTCCACATACATTCGGCTTGCGAAACCTGCCGCCTTGAGCTCTGCGAGGAGCCGCCTCGCGATACCTTCGATGTCTAAATCACGCGTCCCGAAGTTGTCGAGAAGCTCTATCTTGCTCGCCTGCCTGGGTTGCATCTCCTCGACGATTCTCGAGATAAAGGAAGGCGCAACACGCAGCTTCACCACCTCGACTTCTTCTTGGTGACGCAATACTTTCGGATCGCCCGCCGGCGTGATGATGACGTCTCCTGGATGCATCGTCCTCTGAATGCCGCGGCCACTGCGTCGCTGAAATAGATTGATGGGGCCCCTGAGCTGCACCGAAACAACATGCTCAGAATACTCTGCGGCAACATCCACCTCACGAGCACGGAAAACTTCGACCACGATTCCGCTCCAAGCGAACGGCCTGCTCGAAACGAGTAGCTCTACGTTCGTGCCGCAGATTGCATTATGGCCAGCAAGCCGCTCGGCTCGTTGCCTGTTAGGTATGGCTGTCCCCATGGCTCCACCCACCGTCGCAAGCCTTTTAACATAAACCTCAGAGGCGCTAAATGCAACGGATCCGGATTGGCGTTTTTAGCGTCGGTATTTCGTAACTCGTTTCGCCTTCCCGTCTGTGTCAGCGTAGTTGTCGCAGGGTTCTGGCCCAGCCCCGCCGAAGCGGGACCCACTAGAGTCTGGCCCGAAAACGCTTGACGCCTGGAACCGCCAGGTAGCCGTTCGTCGGTCACTGATGCGCTTATCTGCCGCCGTGGATACCATGTGCGCCATGTCAATCTATCGTGGATGGAGACCTCTGTGCGACGATGTGCAACAACGCGATGTTGCGCACACGAGTGCGGCTGACAATGCGTCAACTACAGCACCGCCGCCGACGCACCTGCGGCAAGCGCAACCGATTATGGTGCTGCTGCCCCGAACCATCAATTGGATTGCATCACTTCCGCAAAGAGTACAGCCCCACGCGCTCGCCGCACAGTACGCAAGAATTGCTAATTTTCTCTGTGTCACGTGGGATGATCCAACTGCCTGTCGACAGTACTTCAATGATCTGTTGTGCGGCTCGCGGCCCAATCGAAAAGGCTTCCCAGTCTCCGTCCTACGTGAATTGAATGATCTCCAAGCCTATTACATAGGTATGCACGATGCGTTCAACCAGTCACGAAAGACAAGTGGCCGACCAATGGGCTAACCCGCGCCGAGCAGGATGCTATTAGCCTACGTCCTTAGGCGAACGATTGATCACCGGCGCCGAGGCGACCCTCGCAAATCAACGTGCCCCCAGCCACGCTAGCGCCGCATCGGATGCCTGATCGGATGGCAACGCACGGCCCGCTGCGATCGCCGCCGCATTGGTCGCCTCACCGAGCGCCTCTCGGCATTTCGCGAGGACTGTATCGTAGTGCTCCCGTTCAGCGTATCCCCGCGGCGTGACGATAGATTCCCGTAGCGCATCCGCCGCACCCGAAAGATTTGCCGCGCGCTCGTACGCAGTCATCTCCGCTGCCAGCATCGCCACGAAATCCAGACATTCCGCAATCTCATACTGATTTCCTAGCTCTCGGTTACCAGCGAGTGCCTCGTACAAGCGAGCGCGGGCTTCCTGCAGCTGGTGCCGGGCAATAGCGACTCCACCCAGCCGACGCACTTCCTCGAGTTCGAACTCGCGAACACCAAACTCGCGGGCGATGGTCAACGCTTGCTCATGCAGGGTCTGCGCTGCCGCATGATCGCCGCGACGCAGAGCCAGAAATCCAAGATGACTCATGGAATTCGCTTCCTCCATCCGATTGCCAGTCATCCGGCCCAGTGCAAGCGCTCGCTCGATCACTGCCTCTGCGCTAGCGAAGTGGCCCTCACTTATCGCGAGCGCGGACAGGTTGTTGAGGCAACGCGCTTCGAGCGTGCAGTTGCCCAGATCTCGATGAATCACGACAGCCTGCTCCAGACACGCGTGCGCCGCGGCAACGTCAGCCTGGTGCACGGCGATGCCCCCGAGGTTGTTCAGGATGCGCGCCTCTTTCGCCCGGTCGCCCAAGATGCGGCTGATTCGGAGAGCGTCCTCCAGTGAGGCCCGCGCCGCGCTGACCTCGCCCAGTTTCCATGTCAGCACACCGGACGCATGAAGAGCCTTCAGGTGAACCGACGTCGGCGTACCATCCACTGCACGCGCAAGCGTGGCGATGCACCAGTCACGCCCTTCACTTGCGTGGCCACGATGCAGCCAGAAGCGATAGAGTGCCCCGCACAGGCGCAATCCGGCGTCGCTGCCCTGAGGATCGTGGACACTCCGAGCGAGCGCTGCCCGGAGGTTGTCGTGCTCGAGCTCCAGACGCACTAGTCACCGTGGCTGCTCTTGACCGCCCTCGAGACTCGGTTCCGCTTCCTCGGCCAGCGCGAGAAAGTAGTCGCGGTGCCGCCTGCCGATCACCGCTTCCTCGCCGCTTTCCCGAAGGCGGTCACGGCCGTATTGGCGGATCGTCTCAAGCATGTGATAACGGTCGTCGCTCTCGTCGCGAATGACAAGCGACTTGTGCACGAGACCCGTGTGCGAATCGAGCACGTCGCCTGGCGCGATGTCGCTGCTTGTACCAATTTCTTCAGCTGCGTCCAGCGTCCAACCTCCAGCGAACACAGCGAGTCGCGAGAACAATGTCTTCTCCGCGTCGCTCAGGAGGCCGTAACTCCAATCGATCATCGCTCGCAGGGTTTGCTGCCGCGGAAGCGCGGTGCGACTTCCGTCCGTCAACAGGCGAAACCGGTCGTCGAGCCGTTCGTTGATCTTTTCGACCGACAGCACGCCAACCCGTGCGGCGGCCAGTTCCAAAGCGAGGGGGATGCCATCGAGCCGCGCGCAGAGCTGGGTCACCGTGGGGAGAAGCCGGTCGACCAGGTCGAAGTTGGGCTGTTGCAGTCGCGCGCGTTCGACAAAAAGCTGCACGGCATCGGAGGGCGTAGCAACTCGCCCGTCCTCCGCGGCGGCCGCCAGGGAAAGTGGCGGCAGCGCGTAGATCTGCTCGCCCGCAACTTTCAGCGGCTCACGGCTGGTCGCCAGGATACGAATTGTCGGCGCGGCATGAAGCAGCGCTTCGGTAATTTTCGCGCAGGCATCGATCAGATGCTCGCAATTATCCGGCAGCAGGAGCAGGCGGCGTGATTTGAGATGCGCGCAAAGCGCATGCATAACGTGTGCGTCTGCGTTCGTCTGAACGCCCAATACTTGGGCGACCACCTTCGGCACCAGGCCCGGATCGACGATTGCCGCGAGTTCGACGCACCACACCCCATCCGGATACGCGTCCAATACATCGGCAGCCACATGGAACGAGAGGCGCGTCTTACCGATGCCGCCGGTGCCGGTCAGCGTTAGTAGTCGTGCCCCCGCAAGAAAGCGGCGTGTCTCCGCAAGCTCCCGATTGCGGCCGACGAACGACGTGAGCTGCTGCGGCAGGTTGTTCGGCGTGGATTCCAGCGAACGCAGCGCCGGAAAATTCTGCCGGAGCTCCGCGTGTGTAAGCTGGTAGACGTGCTCCGGGCCCGTGAGATCGCGCAGCCGGACGGCGCCGAGATCCAGTAACGAAGCCTGTGCGGGAAATCGATCGCCGACGAGACCGACGACCGTTTCGGATAGCAGTACCTGGCCACCGTGAGCGGCGCCCATGATGCGCGCGGCCCGATTCAACGTACTGCCGAAATAGTCGCCGTCGCGCTCCTGTGCGCGCCCGGCATGAATTCCGCAGCGAACGCGAATCGTGACGCCGGCTGTGGCCTCCGGATCGGCCAGAGCAACCTGAATGGCAAGGGCTGCTGCAACGGCTTGCGGCGCCTCCGAAAAGACGCTGTACATGCCGTCGCCCGTGGTTTTGACAACGCGGCCATGTTGGGCTGCAACTGCATCACGGGCGAGAACATCGTGCCGAGTGAGAGCTTGCGCCATGCGTTGCGGCTGTTCCTCCCACAGCCGACCGCTTCCTTCAATGTCGGTGAAGAGGAACGTCACGATTCCCGCCGGCGCGTCCACAACCATGCCCTCCCGGCTTAGCTACAAACCTTACTCTACCGCCGAGACCACGCCGTGCCAACGTTGCGCCGGCTATTGCGCGCGGCGTCGCAGAGAACAGCGGTAGGGCAGATGATTGCAGCCCGCAGCAACAAACGGGTGCGTTCAGCCCTACACCGCGCAGTTTGATACTGTGCGCGGGTTACGCTAGTGAGAGACCCGCCCGAGCTTCCGAAAAAGGGGGCGACCCCAAGGCGTGCCATCGGATGCGTGACCGATCACGGTGTTTCTATGGCCAGCAAAGTACGACGGCGTTTTTCGCGGGCCGACTATGCGGGGGATATATCAACGCCCCACTGGGGTCGTGAGGCTGCGGCCGCTGTGGAGGCGGGGGCGTGCCGTTTCCTCAAAACAGAGGCGACAATCAGAAGCGCACCGCCGGCAAGAAAGATCGACGATGGTTCAGGGGTAGTCGCCACAAAAACGACCCCGTGTGGGCTGACGCCGGTGAACAGAGGCGTCACGATTCCTGTGCTGGTATCGAGCGAACCGAATTCATTGCCGACATCGATGTATACCGACCCCGGAGTGAGACCGCTGGCGGCCAGCGCATCCACGGTATTGGCGCCCGTGTCGGCCACGTAAAACGTGCCGTTGGCTGCGGTGGGGAAGACGGTATCGTCGGGCACCCCGGCCATCGTCATCCCGTTGGTGCCCAGCAGGGCAATGAAGCTTTCGGTTTGATTCACTGCGCCGGGGTTATGCACAAAAACGATCTCCTGGTCTGCTTCGCCGGTCAAGACCAGGTCACCGGAGGGATCGAGAATGAGCGAATCGGAGTCGGTGATAGTGGTCGAAGCCTGCGCGCCGGTTGCGAGATTTGTTCCCACGAACGTCGAGTTCAGAATTCCCGCAATCTGCAGCGGAGACACCAGCGGCGTGGTGAGCTTAACGATCACCGGGTCGGTGCCAGTGTTCGGATTGGTCTCGCTGAGATAAACCTGGCCGTTCCGAAACTCTGCGTCGTCAAAGCCGCGGCTGAGCGAGTTTCCATTGGCCGTATAGGTACTGCCATTGGTGAAAGGCGCGGTGGCTTTCGTGACCGAATTGATGACCGTCAACGCCGAGTTGCCATCGTTGTTCTGTAGAGCCCAGACCTGGCCATCGGGAGCGATGCGCAACCCATCGACGTTGCCGGCGATAGTCCAGGTATTGAGGAGTGAGCCGGCCGGGCTGTAGCGTGCTACTGTGCTCGATCCGCTCGCGCCGGTAGAATCCGCGCCGTTCTGGTAGGAGACCCATAATGAGCCGTCGCCGAAGACTACCGAATCCGGGGACGTTGAGGAAATCGGCGCGCCGGTTGCGAAGACCGAGGGTGTGATCGATAACGCCTGTACATGCACTGTGAATAGCGCCGATACGCCCGCGGCCATCACAAGATGTTTTGCCTGATTCGTGAGCTGCATAGGCCCAGGATAGCCGAGAAATATTACTTCCGTGTGATGACGCGCATGACGCAGAACATGAGCCGCTCGACCACAACCCCGTTTGCCACCCATGTGGACTTCGTCCGTTCGGGGTACTACGATCCGGCAACCCTTGAACTGAACTCCCTGATCGGTTTGCCGCGGTGGCGGGAGAGGCGCGCCAATCACCGGCGGATCGTGCGGAGTCGGTCGATCGCGGTCGACCATGCTACCCAGACCCGGAAGGCGCGGCGGCCGCGGCGCAATGCGCCTGATCGAATCGATGCCGACCCTTTCCGATGAGTAAATCGGTGGCCTCCGGCGCCGGATTGCGCGAAATGTTGCGTCACATCCGCTGGACCTTTGGCGTCTGCCGGATGACGAGCCCG
The DNA here is from genome assembly GCA_035939595.1 of Casimicrobiaceae bacterium. Lineage (GTDB taxonomy): Bacteria > Pseudomonadota > Gammaproteobacteria > Burkholderiales > Casimicrobiaceae > PALSA-1003. The sequence continues at coordinate 80,962 of DASZFQ010000003.1, read as the reverse complement.
CTGCCATACGCTGCGCTCTGGCTTACCGCGCTTGTCGGCACCGCCTTTCCCGCCGGCGCCGCGCTCGCGGTCCGCGGCCTTGTCAACGCCGTGAACGAGGGTCTCGCGAATCCAACGGCGTTCCAGCCGGCGGCCGTCTACCTGTGGCTGCTGCTGGGCTTCGCGGCGACGGTTGGCACCGTGGTCACCGGCTCGGCCAGCGTCTACCTCCGGCGGCGCCTCGAAGTCGATCTTCACTACCGCCTCAATCTCGACATTCTGAAGCACAGCGAAGCGATGGACTTGGCGCGCTTCGAGGACCCGGCGTTCCACGACGCCCTACGCCGCGCCCGGGAAGGGCCCGAGGCCTACGTTTCCCGCGGTCTCGCTTCGACGCTCGATCTCGCCAGCAAGGCGCTGCAGATCCTCTCGCTGATGGCGATCCTGTTTGTCATCGAGCCCATCCTCTTCCTGCTGCTAGTCCCCGTCGGCATCCCCTACCTGGTGTTCCAATGGCGTCTCACGCGCCGGCAATTTGCGGAGATTGACGCCCGGGTGGAAAAGCAGCGGCGGATCGGCTACTACACCGGCGTGCTGCTCGACGCTGAGCATGCGGCCGAGATCAGGCTGCTCGGCCTCGCACCGCTGTTGATCGATCGCTGCCGCTGGTTGATGGCCGAGTTCCGCGACCTGCGCGCGCGCTACCAGCGCTTCGAGTTCCTCGGCAATCTGGCCTTCGCGCTGCTGTCGGTCGTCGCGGTCTATCTGGCGATGACGCGCGCCGCCTTCGCGATCGTCGACGGCCGGCTCACCATCGGTGACCTCGCCATCTACGGCAGCGCTGCCGCGCAGCTGCGCTCGCTGTTCGAGGGCAGCATCGGGCTCGTCGTGAGCCTGCGCTGGGACCTGCTCCACGTCGGTAACTTGCGCGCCTTCCTCGCGCTCGCGCCGCGAGCGCCGTGCCGGGTCGGCGCATTAACCACGCCACTCGCCGGCGGCGTCGCGCTGCGCGACGTCAGCTTTACCTATCCCGCGGCAACCCGGCCGACGCTCGCCAATCTCTCGTTCGCGATCGCACCCGGCGAGGTCGTGGCCCTGGTCGGAGACAACGGCGCCGGCAAATCGACGATCGCGAAGCTGATCGCGCGCCTATACGATCCGTGCTCGGGGACCGTGCTCTTCGACGGCATCGATGCGCGCGAGTTCGACCCCGGCCACCTGCGCCGGCAGGTGACCTGCCTGAACCAGGAATTCGGCCGCTACGCTGCGAGCGCCGCCGACAACGTCGCGTTCGGCGACTGGGAGCGCCTGGTGGGGGACGAAGCGGCGCTCGAGGCCGTGGCCCACGCCGCTGGCGTCCACGACCTCATCAGCGCCATGCCGCAGGGCTACCGGACCATGCTCGGCCGGGAGTTCGGCCAGTACGAGCCGTCGGGCGGCCAGTGGCAGCAACTCGCGCTTGCCCGGACCGTCGCCCACGGGGCCCGCATCGTCATCCTCGACGAGCCCACCGCGAATCTGGACATCGAGACCGAATACCGATTGTTCCAGCGCTACCGTGCCCTCTCCGAGGGGCGCACGATGCTGCTTATTTCCCACCGCTTCTCCACGGTACGCATGGCCGACCGCATCCTCGTCCTCGCTGCCGGGCAGGTCGTCGAGGGCGGGACGCACGACGAGCTGATCCACATGAACGGCCGTTACGCGGCGTTGTACGACCTGCACCGCCGACACCTGGGCGTGTCCTGAGCGCGGCCGCCCCATGGCGCCGGGGGGACGCCGATTACGTCGCGCGCGCCGGGACGATCGCCGAGCCCACAAGACGTGGCGGCGAGAGGATACGGCGGACGTCGCGGTCGACGAACCCGTCGAGCAGCACTTCGCGCACGGCCTGCGGACTGAAGCGGTAATAGTCTCCAGGGAAGTTGTGGATGCGCAGCGTCGCGGTCGACGCGAAGCGCGAGGCAGCGCAGCGGCGCATCGCGGGACCGAGCCCCGGCAAGTGCGCGAGCCGCTTCAGCAATCGCCCGGGGCCGTCCGTCGCGTAGCCTGGGACGCCGATGACGATCACGGCGCCCGGGCGCGCGACGCGGCGCATCTCCCGCAGCGAGAGCCAGAAGAACGGATCGTGCTCGAAGACCGAATTTGCCAGCACGGTGTCGAACGACGCGTCGGCGAAGCAGCCGAGGTCGTTGGCGTTGGCGCCGACGATCCGCCAGCCCTCGAAGCAGGCGTCGCCGGTCAGGTTCACCCCGATGCGACTGCGCGCCTGCGTGAGCGCGGGCAGGCAAAGCAACGCGTCGGGCGGTGGGACCGCGCCGATCTCCAACACATCGCCGCCTGCCCCGCGCTCGCGGCAGATGCGGTCGAACTCGGCGAAGATGCGGGGGTGCATCGGCACGCCTCAACCGCGCCAACGTGCCGAGCGGCACTCGCGTCGCGCCCGCGAGGCCCCCGCGGTCGCCTGCACATGCGTCTCAGCGGCCGTCGGCATTGGCGATGAACTGCGTTGACCGCGGATCGACGCGGCAGAGGCGAAAGCCAGGCACCTCGTCGAACCGGCTGCTTGCGCGTAGGGCACGGTCGTCCGAACTCTGGTCGAAGACGACTTGGGACGGCCGGAGGTCGCCGGACAGAACGGAATCGACCGTCGTTGCGAAATCCGCCCCGCGATCACGGGCGCAGACGATCATCGAGATGGACGTGGGCGGGCCTCGCTCGTGTTGGAACGCTGACATCCTCGGCGGCACGTCGTCGCACTGTGCGACAGGAGCGACTGGCCACTCGGCCAGCGGCCGGGAAGCTTACCCCGAGGCCACCGCGCGCAGCAATCGATCCGCCCTCGCGCTGCGACCGATTCATACCCGTGCTGCGAGGATGCGGTCGCATGCGCGGCAGACGGCATCCACGCCAATCGCCTGCATCGCAGCGGCGCCGAGACCCCGGTAGCGGGCTCGGTGCGTGGGAACCGGCGTTCCCTGCAGGAGGACGTTGCCGGGTCCATACGGCCGGAACCACCCGGCCTGCGCGTGCGCGATCAACCCGATGCAGGGCGCCCCAACGGCGGCCGCGAGGTGCAGCGGGCCGGTATCGCCGGACATGAACAGTCGCGCCCGTCGTGCAAGTGCAGCCAATTGAGCCAAGGGCAGCGGCGGCACGAGCAGGGCGCACCCGCCAGATGCCGCGACGACGTCCCAGGCCGCCCGGCGCTCCCAGTCGGCCAGCCCCTGCACGACCAGCGTCGGGAGCCCATGCGCATTTCCGATGTGACGAGCAACGGCGGCGAAACGATCCGCCGGCCACATTTTGAATGACGGGCCGCCGGGGTTGACGAGCACGTACGCCTGCTCGACGACGCCTGTGTCGCGAACCAGGTCCGCGACCGCGCGCGCATCCCCCGCCGATTCCGGTACGCCGAAGCGCGCCTGCGGCGAGCACACGCCGAGCGGCGCGAGAATCTCGAGGTACCGGTCCACGATGTGGCCGGAAGACGGTTGGACGAGATCGAAATGCAGCGGGCGTGCGATCGCGCGCGAAAGGTTGTGCTGCCGCTCCGCGCTCGGGACGAGTCGTCGCAGTTCATGGCTGACCATCCCGACAAACCCGAGCCGCCGAGGGGCGCCGGACAGGAGCGCCGCAAGGACGGTGCTGCCCACCCCCTGCAGATCGAGGACCGCGTCGAACCGCAGGGTCTGCAGTTTGCGCCGCAGGCGGAGAATCTGCGGCAGTGAGCGCGTCCAGGACGAGGGCACGACGATACGCTGGTCGATCGCGGCATGGCCGACCAGCACTTCACTTGCCCAACCCTCCGCCAGCCACGCGACGAACGCGCCAGGGATCAGGTCCTTCACAGCGCAGGCCACGGGCAACCCGTGTATGACGTCGCCAAGCGACCTCTGCCTGACGATCAGAACGCGCATGGTGCGACGGTGAAACGGCACGCCCGAGCGTTGCAGGTGCCACGCCGGCGCCGGCCGGCCTCAACTGCCATTTTCGGGCGCCCGGACGCCGGTCCCACTGGGGCGGCCACCCACCCGCACGCTCTCGACGATATCGAGCAGATGCGGGAACCAGGCGTTGACCGAGTATTGACGCTCGACGAAGCGGCGCGCGGCGGCGCCCTGTTCGCGACGCAGCGCGGCGTCGCGGAGTCGCGTCAACGCCGCGCCCCATGCGTCGCGATCGCTCGCGAGGAAACCCCGTCCGTCGTCGAGGAGCCGCGCGTTGACGCCGACGGGTGACGCGACGGCGGGGAGGCCGGCCGCCATGTACTGCAGCAGCTTGCAGCCGCACTTGCCACGCTGGAGTGCGTTGTCCTGCAGCGGCATTATGCCGACGTCGAAGAGCCCGGCGATCCGGGTCTCGACCTCGGGGTTCCACTCGACGAACCGCCAGCGCAGCGGGCCGCTCGGCAGGAGCGGGCGCGGCTTCGACACCACGACGAATTCGAAGCCGATCGCCTGCTGCAGCGCCGCGAGCGTCGGCAGGAACGAAAAGAGTGTCTCGCGGATCGAGAGGTCCGAGCCGAGCCAGCCGACACGCAGCGGACCGTCCTCGCGCGGATCGCCCGGCGCCGGATACGTGTCGGTGTCGACGACGGTCGGGACCACGCTCACTCGGTCCGTATAGCGGCGTGCGACGCGGGCGAGCAACTCGTTGCCGGCGGTGACCCAGGCCGCGTGCTTGCAGGTCCAGGCGACATGCGCCTCCTTCTCCCCGAGGTGGATCGCGTCGTCGAAGTCGAAGACAACCCGGGCGTTGCGCCGCAGGAGCGCGGCCTCGTAGGCAACGCGACCTTCGAGCAGGTCGCGGTTGACGAAGGCGACGTCGAACGCAGCGGCCGCTCGGATATCCCATAGCCGCCAGAGCCGGCGGACGGCAACGCCCGCATGCTGGTGCACCCAGCGCGCGGATGGCGCGGAGAAGGGACTCTGCCACGGATGCTCCGGGTGGTTCGACCGGTGCGACACGCTCCAGCCCGCGCGCTGGAAGCGGGGAATGAACTGCCCAATCCGGAAGCGCGCGGCCGGGTCGTCGCGCGCGTGGGTGTAGGCGATGAGGCGGCGAGGCGTCACGACCGCGCACCCTTCGCTGCCGCGACCAGCGACGCGAGGCCCGCCTCGAAATCGATCGTCGCCCGCCACGCGAGCTCCCGCGCGGCCTTAGCGACATCGGCGCGCGCGTCGCCGATTTCGGCTGCGCGAATGGCGCCGGAGTAGACGATCTCGACCGCGCCACCGGCCAGTCTCGCCGCGGTCCTGGCGACCGCGTCGGCGGAGCGGCTCTCGCCTGACCCGATGTTGAAGATCTCGAAGCCGCCAGCAGCGCGCCGCGCAGCGAGCGCGAAAGCGCGCGCGACGTCGTCGACATGGACGAAATCGCGCCGCGGCGCCGGGTCAGCAAGTTCGATGCGGCCGGCGACGGCGCCGGCGACGATTCTTGGAACGAGGAAGGTGTCCGGCTGGCCCGGGCCGTAGGCATTGAAAACGCGGAGGACGTCGACGGGAACGCCGAAGTCGCGGTGGTACTCGCGGCAGAGGCCCTCCGCCAGCAGCTTGCTCGCCGTGTAGGGCGAGTGCGCCCGGGCGTCATGCTCTTCCGCTGCGGGCACCCGCGGCGCCGTGCCGTAGACGTACGTGCTCGCGAGCACGAGGCGGGCACGGGACAGCCGTGCCAGCTCGAGCAGGTTGAGCGTGATGAGAAGATGGTCGTGATAGTACGGCCACGGCGACGTGAACGAATCCTGCACCGACGCGCGCCCCGCTGCATGCACGATCGCGGCGAAGCGGCCCAGGCCCTCGACGGCGTCCCAACGGGCAAGATCGACGCCGCCCGCGAGGCTCGCAATCGCGACATCGGCGCCTTCCGCGCGCAACCGTCGTGCGATCGCGGTGCCGATGAAGCCGCTGCCGCCGGCGACGAGCACGCGCAGCGCCTCGATCATTGTTGCGCAACGCGCGCGGCGGCGCACGCGCGCTCGTAGTCGGCGGGCCTGCCGATGTCGTACCAATAACCTGGGTGCACGTACCCGCGAACGCGCAGTCGCGCGCCGACGAGCGCCATAACAAGGTCCGGGAGGTCGGCGTACGCAGACGGCTCGAGGTGCGCGAGCGTCGCGGGCTCCATGACGTAGGCGCCAGCGCTCACGAGGCGTTCGACGACCGGCTTTTCATCCCACGAAGAGACGTTGCCGTGTTCGTCCAGACTGACGACGCCGAACTGCAACGTCTCGGCGTGGCGCGCGAGGACCACGGTCGCGTCGCTTGCCCTGTGTCGATGATCCGCGATGATTACCCCAAGATCGAGATCGGCGAAGATGTCTCCGTTGAGCACCAGGAACGTCCGGTCGAGCGCCGTCCGCAAAACGGCGAGCGGCCCGGCCGTGCCGAGCGCGCTCTCCTCCTTCGAATACCGGATCGACACGCCAAAGTCGCGGCCGTCGCCGAAGTGGCCGCGGATGATCTCGTCGAAGTGGCCGGTTGCCAGGACAAGGTCGGAGATTCCGTGTCGGCGCAGCAGCCCGACCAGGAGCTCGAGGATCGGCCGGTCGCCGATCGGCATCATCGGCTTCGGGATCGTGAGTGTGTAGGGATGGAGCCGTCGTCCTTCGCCGCCCGCAAGGATGACTGCCTTCATGCGCTCCTCAGACGCGGTATTCACGGATGCGGAAACGCGCGAGGCGCGGCTCGATCCACTCAAGCGTCCGGCGCAGCCCGTCCTCCAACGGAGTTGCTGGGCGCCATCCCGTCAGCGAGCGCAGCTTCGTGCTGTCGCAGCACAGGCGCTCCACCTCGCTCGTGCCCGGGCGCGCGCGGTTGTCGTCCCTTTCGACCGTTGCGTCGCGGCCGGCAACGCGGCCGACCAGTTCCGCCAGCGCGCCGACGGATATCTCGCCGCCGCTGCCGATGTTCGCAGCCTCGCCGACGAGGCGCTCGGCGCCGGCAACCGCGGTAAGGGCGCGAACGGTATCGGCAACGTAGGTGAAGTCGCGAGTGGGATTGGTGTTGCCGAGGCGGACAGGGCCGCCCGCCAGGAGTTGCGTCGCAATCGTCGGGATCAGCGCGCGATCCGATTGGCGCGGCCCGTAGACGTTGAACGGACGGGCGATAGCGACCGGCAGGCCGAACGAGCGGTGATAGCTGATGGCCAGCAGGTCCGCCCCCGCCTTGGTCGCCGCGTACGGCGACTGGCAATGCACTGGATGCGCTTCGTCCATGGGGCAGTACTGCGCCGTCCCGTAGACTTCGCTCGTCGAGGTCACGACGACCCGGGCCACTCCGAGCGCCCGGGCTGCTTCGAGCACGTTGAGCATCCCATCCACGTTCGTCCGCACGTAGGCGAGCGGCGAGACATAGGAGTAGGGAATCCCGATCAGCGCGGCCAAGTGAAACACGACGTCGCACCCGGTCATCGCCGCGCGCACCGTGTCGTGATCGCGCACGTCGCCGGCCGCGAACTCGACATCGGCCGCGGCGGGTGCGTCGTCGAGCCACCCCCGCCCGCCGCCGGACGTGTACCGGACCATGGCGCGCACCCGGCACCCGCGCTCGACGAGTGACTCGACGAGGTGCGAGCCGATGAACCCACCCGCTCCGGTGACCAATATTCGTCGCGCTGTCTTCAGCATGTCGGCATAAGCGAAAGCGTCCGGACGGCGATCACCCGACGGCGCGCGACACCGTGGCCCGGCGGGCGAGCGCTTCGAAGTAGGCATTCTCGACGGCGTCGACATTGCGGTCCAGCGTGTTGCGAAGCGCGAGCTCTCGCGCCGCGAGCGACACCCGCTGTCGCACCTCCACGTCGGTGGCCCGAGCCATGAGCGCCGCGAGGCCGCGCACATCGTCGGGCTCGTCCAGCACGAAGCCATCGCGATCGTGCGACATGAGCTCGGCGGCGCCGTTGTGGCGGGACGTGATGACAGGCAGGCCGCACGCGCAGGCCTCGAGGGCAGTGAGACTGCAGGCGTCGTAGTAGGTGGGCAGGACGAACGCGTCCGCCGCTGCGTAGTAGAGCTCCGGATCGTCGACGACGCCCACGAAGGTCACGACGTCGTCGACGCGAAGGCGCGCGGTCTCCCGCCGGAACAGCGCGTCCGGCTCGCTTCCGATCGCAACGACCCGGACACGCGCACCGCTTGCGCGCAGGATCGCCGTCGCCCGAAGCAGCGGCAGAAGTCCCTTGAGCCTCGAGTTTCGGGCCGCGAAGAGAAAGACCGATGTCATCGCGTCGGCACCGATGCGCGCGCGCGCCGTGGCGCGCACCGCGGCGCATCGCGCGGGCGCGTAGCGATCGGTGTCGACCCCGTTCGGGACGACGCGTAGGCGCTCGGCCCCAACCCCGAAGCGCGACTGGAGTTCGCGCGCGACCATGCGGGAGACGGCGATCACGAGGCCTTTCGCGCGGACGTACTGGCACTGCTCCAGCTCCCGCGCTTCGCGTCGCCAGCGATGCCACGCAGGACTCACTCGCCGCCGCATCCGCGCGCCGGGCGACAGGCTCGCGAGGTCGCGCCGGTGGTTCGCGAGCATCGAGCCTGCCTGCGGATGGAGTACGTCGTAGCTCCACCCGACCCCGGTGTCGTGGGTGACGTCCGGCGCGAGGGCGGCGACGGCGCGCGCGACGGCGGCGGCACGATCGAGGCGGTCTGCGCTCCACGTGAGCGTGTGCATCCGCTCGCCTCCGGCATCTGCGGCGACGCGAAAGGCGATGACGTGCACCTCATGTCCGCGCCGCTCGAGCCGCGGCGCGAGCTGGCAAAGCCACTGCTCGAGGCCGCCGCCGGCGGGATCGAAGCGATCGCAGACGAGTGCGACCTTCACGCCGTAGCTCCGCACACGGTCGCGGGAAGCGTCGCGTTTCGCGGGCCGCCGCCGGCAACGGCGCGCGCGACCTCGCGGTACACCTCGTCGACGGACAGCTGCTCCATGCACGCGTGGTGGCGCAGCGGGCACTCGCGCTGCGCGCAGGGTCTGCAGGGGACCGGGTTGGCGAGGCGAACCTCACCGGGGTAGCGCGTGTCGGTCCATACCGGGTCCGTCGGTCCGAAGAGTGCGACGACGGGCACGGAGAAGGCCGCGCCGAAGTGCCGCGGGCCGCTGTCCGTGCTCACGAGGCAACGCGCGCGGCGCACGCAGGCCTTGCTGAGCCCGATCGAGAGCGGCATCCCGGCAAGGCTCGCCACCCCTGCATGGCTGGCCGCGGCCGCGATCCGCGCGGCGCGCTCGCGCTCGGCGGGACCGCAGAGAATAACGACGCGGAGCCCGAGCTCGCGGGCAATGCGCGCAGCAAGCGCGGCGCAGTGGCGTTCCGGCCAGAGCTTGGCCGAGCCGAAGGCGCCGCTCGAATTGATGATGACTGGCGCCTCGCCCGAGCCGATGCCGATCGCGGCCCAGGCGCGGTCCGCCGCTTCGTCGTCGCGCACCGTGGTGGCGAGCTCGAGTCGCGGCGACTCCTTCGCGCACCCGAGCGCGTAAGCAAGCCGGAGGTAATAGTCGAGCGCCGAGACGGGAAGCAGTTCGCGTCCCCGTCGCGGGGGACCGAGCCGCGTCGTCAGCAGCCAGGCACGCCCGTTGCGCGCGTAGCCCACGCGCTGGCGCGCGCCGCCGAGCCGCGCCGCGAGGGCGGATTCGAAATCGTTGGTGAGGTGGATCGAAACATCGACCGCGGCGCCGCGGAACCGGCGGACGAGCGCGGGCCAGCGCAGGCGCGGGTCCGTACCCGCCGGGTCGTAGTGCCACACGGTGTCGATCCACGGCGTTTCGAAGAGGACCTCTTCGACGAGCGGGCGCATGACGCCGATCATCTCCACGCCGGAACCGAATCGACTCCGCAATGCCCGTAGTGTCGGCGTGGCCATCGCGGCGTCGCCGACCCAGTTCGGCAGGAAGACCGCGATGCGGCGGATCATCGTGGTGTTGCCGCCAAAACGGCGGTCGCGCGCAGGGCCCCTTGCACGGCATCGGCAACCGCCTGCACGCCAAGCGCTCCCATGTGCTGCCTCCCGTAGTCCCGCCGATACGCGTGGTGATCGTGCGGCCGCGATGCCTGCACGACCCTGTGCCCTGGTCCCCACGGTCCCGTGTGCTCGGGGAGGGTCGGGCCGAAGAGCGCGACGACCGGGGTTCCCAGCGCGGCGGCCGCATGCATCGGACCCGAATCGCAGGAGATCATGAGGCGCGCGCGCCGGAACAGGCACAGCGCCTCGCCGAGAGAGAGCCGGCCCGCGAGCGACGACACGCTCCCGTGGCGGGCGAGGCGGACGACTTCGGCGGCGCGGGCGCTCTCGTCGTTCCCGCCGGTCACGACGACGGGCCCGCACGTCACGCTCGCCACCTGCGACGCGAGTTCGGCAGCGCGACGCTCGTCCCAGCTCTTCGAGCGCCACGCGCTGAACGGGTTGAGTAGCACGAATCCGCTGCGCGGAAGCCGCGCACCGTCGAGGATCGCCTCGATCCGGGCTTCGTCGTCGGGCGACGTGTGCAGTGCCGGGTCGAGGTCGCCGGCCGCGATCCCGATGCACTCGCAGACGTCGGCATACCCGCGCACGGCGTGACGCGTGCGGTCCGTTGCGATGGCCGCGCGCCAGCCGGGGCGGGGCGTCCCCCTGCCGGCTTTGACGCGGGCGCCGCTCAGGTAGACCCACGCGGCGCTCCGTTGCGTTCCCTGGAAGTCCAGGGCGAGGTCGAAAGGTCCCGGTCCGCGGCAAGCCTCGGCGAGCAGGCGCCGCACCTCCCAGACGTGGCCCGGCGTGAGCCGCCGGCGGGACGACGCTTCGAGGACGCCGTTCACGTCGGGACAGGCCGCGAGCAGCGGTGCCCAGCGCCGTTCCACGGCAACGCGGATGTCGGCGGCAGGAAACGCGCGCCGCAAGGCCCGCAGGCTCGCCGTCGTCTGCACGAGGTCGCCAAACGAGCCCAGCTTGACGGCGAGTATCCTGCGCGGCGGAGCGTCCCCGAAGATGCCGTTAGGCAGCACGGCGTGTGCTCTCGCGGTAGCGTTGAAGATGGTCACGCAGGATTCCGCTGAGGATGACGACTTCGCCACGGAAGTCGCGAAGCGCGAGATCGATGAGGGCAAGCTCGGTGTCGAGCTTGTGCGCCGTGGAGTATTCGTTGCGCGACCTGCCTTCACCCGGATAGCGGCCGTCGGCATGCCGGAAGAGGTCCATGCCACCGATGATCAGGCGCTCCGGCGCGAGCGCCGCAGCCGAGACGATCGCGAGCGCGCCGTTGCTTGGCCGCACCGGCCAACGCTGCTCCGCGGCCAGCGGCGAAAGCCGCTCGACGGTGAAATACTCCATCGCGATGGGGCCGTGCGTGACCAGATGCCGCAGCAGCATCGCGTGCTCGAGCTTCACGCTCCACAAGCCGAAGATGCATGGCGGCGCCTTGTGGATCGTCGCCGCGTCGCCGACAAAGACGATGTGCGGTCGGACCAAAAATCCGCGCTCGCGCCAGCGCCAGTTCACCCGGATAAGGCAGTCGTGCCTGACCGCCGCCAACCGCGGATCCTCCGACGACGGGCCGTTGCCCAGGCAGAGCACGCAACGCGGGCGCGAGAGGCGCTCGCGAAGGCGCTCCCAGCCGTCGATGCGGCGAAGCATAAGGAGCGGCGCCACTGTCTTCCATGGCCGGCTCTGCCCCACTCGGTCGCGCAGCGTTGGCACCTGCCATGCCGGTCCCACCAGCGCGCCTGCTGGCACGGCCGGAGGAAGGTCGCGCAGCGATGTGGAAAGCGCGCCGATTGCCGCTGCAGCGCCTGCACCGTCACCCATCGCGACGATGGGCAGCGACGACGCGCGCAGCCGCGCGAGGGTCGCGGGATCAAGGCCGCGGCCATCGTCGAGAAGAACGAGCGCGCACGGGCGCACGCGGGCGAGAAACCGCCCGATGCTGCCTGCTTTGGCACAGGGTGCGGCGAGCGCGAGATCGTCGGGGAATCTTCGGCGCAACGACTCGACCGCGGCGGCGTCGGCCGCCGTCACAACCAGCGCAAGGTCGCCGCGGCCGCCCATGACGTCGCGGACGAGGCCGGCCGCCGCATCGAACTGCGCGTCGCTCGCGCCATGGAACCACACAGACATCCTCGCGCGCCGACCGCCGAACCCGAAGCGCTGGACGACGAAGCGTGCCACGGCCGCTCTGCCGGCTCCCGGGCCCCGACGCGCGAGCGGGCCGGAGGGCGCGTGATAGTCTGTTCGGGTAGCGGGGTCCCGCATGACCCATTCTAATCCCGGCCCCGGGAGCGCGCGACCGGCCATTCGATCTAGCCATGATTGGGAACGACGAGACGACGCTGGATGCCGTCAGTGATGCGTACGCCGAGCTGAACGGGCCCGTGGTCGTCTATAACAAGTCGCACTCGGGAAGTCGCCTGCTCGCGCTCCTGCTCACCGAGGCGGGGATCTTCATGGGCGCACACCGCAACGAGTCGGGGGATTCGCTCGACGTGCTCGCGCTAGTCGAGCATCTTGTGCGATGCTACTACCCGGACTACGCAAGGCTCCGCTCGGGCGGGCGCGCCACTCGCGACGTGGGCCGGCGCGTGCGCGAATGTTTCGATGCGCATCTTGAGGGCTTCGACCGGACGTCGACGGCGGCCTGGGGCTGGAAGCTTTGCGAGAGCGGGTACGCGCTGCCGATCCTCGCGCGCCTCTTCCGCCGTCTGCGCGTCGTGCATCTGGTGCGCGACGGGCGGGACGTCGCATTCTGCGACCACCGCGCCCCCGACGATCCGTTCTGGCGCAAGATCTACTTCAACACCGACCAGATCGCGACCTGGCGCGGCCTGCGGCTCACGGGGCCGTCGTACCGGCGACGCAGCCATCTCTACAACGCCGTGCACTGGAGCAATGCCGTCCGCGTGGGACGCGCGTACGGATCGATGCTTGGCGAGCGCTATCTAGAAGTCCGCTACGAGGACCTGTGCGCGGATTTCGCCGCGACCGCGGAGCGGGTGCTGCGCTTCGCCGGCGCCCCCGACCCGGCGGGGGCCATCTCGCGCGTCGCCCCGCTCGTGCGGCTGACGTCGGTCGGCAAGCACCGGCGCGCGCCGGCGCGGGCGCTGCAGGAGGTCGTCGAGATCGCGAAGCCCGAGCTCCTGAGCTTCGGCTACCTCGCGCGCGACCCCGAGCGGCCGCGCCTCTCCGTCCGCTACTCGCGCTTCGCCGACGACCTGCTTGACCGCCGGCGCAAGGGAACACTGCTCGCGTCGTGGCGCCGGCACCTTTCGCGGCGGGGCGGCAGATGGTAACCATAAGAGGTGACCGCTGGACGAGCTCCTCGTTGTGCTCGCGGTTGTTCTGCGCCACATCCGATCGGTGAATTCGGGCTCATTGCCGGCCCGTCGTTCGCGGCTCCAAGGCCGAGAACATGATTCCAGTGGGGGTCTGTTAGTCCGCGGTAAATCAGATGGCCATCACCCTCGTACGTTGCCGCGTCGTAGCACCCAGATAGGGCGAGCGCAAACGTGGCCAACAACCGCTGCCGGTTCCTGCGCTTGTGGTCCCTTGACCGTGCAACCCGCACCACCGAGCGCCGCCGGCAAGGCGTCAGGGTTGAGAAGGAAGCTAGGTGTCAGATGTCCTTGCACGTGGACGCTCCATCGCCACTTCCGATCGGACAAAGCCGATCTTTTCATAAAACTCTATGACACCGTCTCGCGCCGCGCGAAGCACCCAGGTCACTCGACGATCATCGCCGATAACTGCGTTGACGAGCGCGCGGCCGACACCCTTACGGCGATGATTTTCGGCGACGACCACCATCGAGATGTAGCCGTCCGCCATGCCATCGCCAATGGCACGCAAAAACCCAATGACCTCGCCGTGTTGAACCGCGACGAGAGATCGTTGCGACCGCGATAGCAGTTCGCGAAACTCCACTGGATCCGAGACGTGATGGGTCCAGCCGCTCGTCACGAGAAGGCGTCGAGCTGCTTCAATCTCCAATGGCTGAATGTCGCGGATTTCCATCTGACACTAACAGTTTGTACAAGCCCTCCGGTCCGAAGTATGAAATTCAGCGGTGAATTATCGAACGATTAGCGCTACCACACACCTTCGCTCCAGCCGAAATGCGCGTCGTCGGACGCTGGCGGTCACGCCGACCGCGACTGCACCTGCTCATGGTATTCGTCGTCGACGTTGACGTCCCATATCGCCTGCTTATCGACTCGGCCGGAGGCGATGTTTTCGACGGCGGCTCGGGCCGTGAGCATCGAGTGGTCTTGATTGTTGTAACGATGCATGCCATTGCGGCCGACGAGGAACAGATTGTCGATCGCATCCACATAGGAACGGATGATCCCGAACTCGGCATAGGCGCCGAAATACGCCGGGTAGGCTTTGGGCACGCGATTGACCGTCGCTTCGACGACATCCTTTCCGTCGATCAAATCAAGCTGTTCCAGTTCTCTGATCGCGAGCGCTTGTAAGTCGTTGTCGGACAGCTGCCACAAATCGTCCTGATGGCAGAAGTACTCGACGCCAAGTGAGATCTTGGTCGGATCGGGAACCAGGGCCGGACTCCAATTGTTGAAGATTTGCAGCCGGCCAAGGCGGACATCAGGTTCCTGGATGTAGATCCAGTTGTCCGGCGGCATGCTCTGCTGACCCTGGCCGGCCGCCCAGCAGCGAGTTTTCATGCGCTTGAGTATGAGCCCTACGGTGATGAAGTCGCGATACGGCAGCAGTGCTGCTACACGCCGCACGTCCGCCGGGGCCGGCGGGTGAAAGCCCGCCACCAGATCCTTGACCGCCATGCTGGAGATCACGTAATCGGCACGAATCTGGATCATCGCGTCGGATGTGAGGTCCTGGGCCGTGACAGCAGCCACGTGACCTCCCGTCAGCTGCAGCTGCTCGACCCGGTGCGACAATCGTATCGTTCCTCCGCCGTCCCGGACCCGCGCCGCAACCTTGTCCCATAACTGCCCTGGGCCAAGCTCGGGGTAGAGAAAGCGCTCGATGAGGCTTGTTTGCCCGTTCCCGGCGGCCGGCCATGATCTGCGGGTTAAGGCGTGGAGCACCGCCTGCATGAGCGAAAGCCCCTTGATGCGCTGCGCGCCCCATTCGGCGCTGATCTGATGGCATGGCACGCCCCAGACCTTTTCCGTGTAGGACTTGAAGAAGGTCCGATAGAGCTCGGCGCCGAAACGGTTAATCAGGAAATCTTCGAGGCTGCTTTCTGGCTGCCGGGGAAATAACGAAGCGTGGGCGTAGCTCACGCCGGCCCGGATGACTCGCCAAGGACCCAGATTGCGGATCGTGGTCAGATTGAGGGTGATCGGGTAGTCGAAGAATTGGCGCCGAAAGTAGACGCGCGACAACCGATCGCGGATCAACATCACGCCGTCCCCGCGTGGGGCGCTCGCCGCATCCCGACTGGCGCGCAGAATCGGCCTGCGCTTATTCTGGTAGCTAATGCTGATCGGTGCGCCCTCATCGGCATTCTCGAGCGGCAGAATTTCTTGCCACCAATTCATCACCCAATCTGATTTGGAAAAAAAACGGTGGCCACCGAGGTCCATGCGATAGCCTTTGAAATTAATGGTCCGCGAGATTCCGCCGACGGTGTCGGAGGCCTCGAGGACAATCGGGACCACGTTCGTGCGGCGGAGGAGCTCCAACGCGGCCGTAAGGCCCGCCGGGCCGCCGCCGATGATGACTGCGGTCTTGCGCGCTGCGTCCATGGGTGCGAATTGTATTGGAGTGCAGGGTGTTCAGGTTACGTGGCCGTGGGTCGCGCCGGCGGCTACGTTTCGAAGCCGGTCCGCGCCGCCCGATTCGCGCCCCGCGCCAGTAGATGCTACGCTTGACCGAGCAATGACACCGCAAAGGCAATGCGAGCGCGAGGTGAGCCAACGTTGCGGCAATCAGAGCCGTACGCGAATCACGAGGCCTCGCGCCGCATTGCGTGGACGCATCGTTGCCGGGCGAGGAGGTGCGGTTGAGCCCCGGCGCTGAAACGGTCGTAGCCGGGACGCCCGGGCGGTGGTGGGCGATCGCCTCAGCACTCCTGGTAGCCGCGATAGCCCTGGTTATGGCTGCTCTCGCCGGCAGCCATTCCGGTGGCAATGTGCTCAAGGGTCCTCCGGCGATCACGGTGGCCGGTAACCGCTTGAACGTGGTTCGCGGCCGGGGCCATCCATCCGCGGGGGCGTATGTGCTGGAGGCGCTCGACTCCTCGGACTTAGGGGTCCTGTCGACCCGGGTGCAAGCGTTTGCCGCCAACAGCTATCCGCGAGTCGAGTGGGAACTACGGGGTGCCAACCCCGGAACGGTGAAGTTGTCGTTCCTGTGGCGAACGCTCGAACAGCCGAGTCGCAATTTCCACGTTGACCTCGAATGGCAAGAAGGGCGCGTAGCAGCGGCGGAGCTCGGTGCGTCCGACGGCTGGAGCGGAACGATTACCGGTGTCGCGCTCGTGGTTCGGGGTGATTTGTCGCAGCCACTCGTGGTGCAGTCCTGGACCGCTACGTCCGTCTCCGCGTGGATCGCCCTGGCCGAAATCGGCAGGCAATGGAGCGCGCCGTTCCCGTTCAAGGGTACGACGATTACTCTCCCATTCGACGCCGAACGAGACGACTATGCTTCGTTGCTCATCGTGGTCGCGGTTTCCCAAGGCCTGGCGATGTCCGGCTATTACCTTCTGGCGCGACACCGACGCTGGCCGCGCGACTCGCGTGTGCTTTGGGCCATTTTCCTGATCGGCTGGCTCATGCTCGATTTCCGTTGGCAGGCCAATCTGTGGCGTCAGCTCGCACAGACAGTTCGACAGTTCGCCGGCATGACCACCGAGGAGAAACACCTCGCGGCGGACGACGGCACCTTGTTCGAATTGATGCGACAGGTCAATGCCGCATTGCCCACGCCACCCGTGCGCATCCTTTTACTCGCAGACAACCTGGCGTTGCGCACGCGAGGCGCGTTCTTTCTCTATCCGCAGAACGTATACCACGATCCGACTCCGGGAAGTCGCACCCCGAATCCGGAACAGGTACGCAGCGGCGACTATGTGCTGCTGTTCTGGTACAGCGGGCTGACCTATGAGCGCGGGCAGCAACGGCTGCTTTGGCCCGATGGCCGCGCCAAGGCGGCCGACGAAATTCTGGTGCCGGGCGACGGCATCCTGCTGGTACGGGCAAAGTGAGTAGTTCCCTTAGCGCCGACAGCTTTGCGATTCTCGTGCGCCATGCGTGACCTGTTGGGCGTGGCACTGAGTGTCGGGCTACCCTGGCTCGCCGGAATGCTGTGGGTGGCCGCGCTGCAACGCCGATCGACCGAACGCAGCTGGCTCCTGAGCGCCGGCTATGGATACCCGATCGGCGCGCTTGCAACCACGGTCGTGATGCGCGGGTTCAGCTCCTTCGCCCCGCCATGGCGGCTCTCGCTCGTTGCGGCGCCGCTCGCGCTGCTCGCTGCCGGCGGTTATTTCCTCGCGCGATCTGCCCAGCCGCGCAGCGAGGCGTGGAGCCGCGGCCACCGCGCCGCGTCTGCGTGGCTGCGCGGCTTGTTCTGGGCGGGCATTGCCCTTATCACGATGCGCCTTGCCGGCCTCGCCGTGGAGGTCGCTTTGCGACCGCTCCTGCCATTGGATGCTTGGGCGCAGTGGGCGACCAAAGCACTGGTCTGGTATCACTACGGGTGGATGGTGCCATTTGTCTCCCCGGAGCAATGGCTCTCGGTGAACGATCCGATGCGGTTCATGGACCAGCATTCCGGCTACCCAGCAGCCGTGCCCCTGCTGCAGGTCTGGACCGCGCTCAGTTTGGGCCGGTGGGACGAATCGCTAATCAATGCGCCCTGGCCGGCTATGGCCTGCGCGCTCAGTTTGGCGTTCTACGCTCAGGTGCGACGCTTGGGGGTGGGGCCGACGGCGGCCGTGCTATGCATCTATCTGATGCTGTCGCTGCCGTTTCTCGATATTCACGTCGCGTTGGCTGGATGCGCCGACCTGCTGATGGCGGTTGCCTACGGCCTAGCGGCAATTGCTCTCTGGCAGTGGACGCTAGCGCGCAATCGGGCCGACGCTATTCTCGCGTTGATCATGGCCGCCGCTTGTATCAGCCTGAAAACGGAGGGCATCCTGTGGGCATTGACCCTGATCCCGCCGGTGATCGTCGCCGTCAATCGCCGCGTCGGGTTTTGGGTGGTTGGGCTGCTCGGCGGCGCGGCCTTGCTCTACGTGCTATTCGGCCCGGCCGAGGTCACGGTCTTCGGCTACGTGCTGCGCACCCATTTCACCAATGTGTCGCAGCCGCTGCTCGAACACCTGTTCCTGATGGATAACTGGCATCTGCTCTGGTATGCGGCAGTTGTGATGCTCGCGGCTAACTATCGCACCCTCCTGGCTGCCCAGTTGGCGCCAATGACGGTAACGATGTTGGGCGCGTTCGCAATCGTGTTTGTCGTCTTCTTCTACAGCAGCGCGGCCGGCGGGGTTGACAACGAGAGCCTGGTCAACCGGCTGCCGCTGCATCTCGTTCCGGCGCTGGTATTCTATCTAGTACTGCTCTGGCACAAAGGCCCACGACTGATCGCCACCGACGCAGGCGGAGCCTCGCCGCCCGTGCCTATCCGGCCCTGAGAACTCGCCGGCAGGCCGCGGACGCGGCCGCGGCGCTAGCGGGCACTGGCGCCGCGCCTGAGCGCAAGACGTGCGACTGACCATCGGTGTTCGAACCAGCACCAGGCGAAGGTGGCCGTGCTGTACAAATAATAGGCCTGATGAAAGGCGACCGCGCCAAGGGCGAACATCACCCCACGGCGGCGCCGGAAGAAATCGAACAGCCTGCCGTTGGCGATCGCCACGCCGCCCAGCATCGCCGCGGGAACCCACCCCGGCGTCGATCCCGCGGCGGCCAGGATGATCGTGCCCAAGCAACAGACGACGAGCAGCGCGCGCAGTCGCTCCGCACGGCTGATGTTGAGCGTGTCCGTCACCGCGCCCTGCTCTTGAATGAGGCGAGACCAGGGTACCGCGCGCTGGAGGATCTCGGTGCGCAGAAGGTTCTTCAGGCGCCAGACCTTGAGGTGTTTTGCCTGCAGCGCGGGGACGATCTGGATCGCCAATCCACGCTGGCGCAGTCGCCAACCGAGTTCGATGTCCTCGATCGACGGCTGCGGATAACGCATGCCGTCAAAGCCACCCGCGTCGAGAAAGGCTTGCTTGCGCACCGCACCGCAGCCAGCCCAGAAGGTATGCGCGGCACCCTGTTCCCGGCGATGGTAGTAAGCGTGCACGAGGTTCTTGTACAGGGAGAGAAATCCGGTCGCCGGCGGGTCGTCGTCGTAGGTGCCGAACACCGCGGCGGCGCCGGTTCGCCGTAACGCCTCGGCCAGCACGCGCGCGGCATCGGCATGAACCACGACGTCGGCATCGACGAACCACAATACGTCACCGACTGCCATCGACGCGGCGACATTGCGCGCGCCACCCGGACCAACGCGCCCTCCCGAGTCCACGACGCGCACGCCAAGGGCACCGGCGATCGCGGCAGTCGTATCGGTGGATCCGTCATCAACGACGATGATTTCCGCAATCTCGCCCCTTCCGCGCATAGCGAGCAAAGGTTCGAGACTGCGCCGCAGTGTGACCTCCCCATTGTAGACGGGGATGATCGCGCTAATGTCTGATGCACCTTGTGCGGAAGCACTTACCACGATGTCGCCCGCCGTCGCTCGTCCCTCGCCATGCTTGCTGGCAAGACGCGGTGTCGCCATGGCAGCGGCCGCGCGCCGGCGCCCGCACGTCGATTGCGTCGCCGCCGCGGCGCAAAGGCGGATGCATCGCCACGATGCCAGCGCGCAGCGACGCGCCCTCGTGGTCGGGAGGCGCAACCCGCGTTAAGGCGACGATCCGTCAGCAAGACATCGCGTCGGGTCACGTCTGGTGGCGTCTGGCTGCAACGATGTGGTTGTAGATAAAAGTAAAAGCGATGCACAGACAGTACAAGATCACGAAAAACTCAATCGCCCCGACCACGCTGCCCGCCACGCTGACGGCATAGCCGGGCAGGATTTCCGCGAGAAGCCCCGCGTGGACGCTCTCGGCCGCGGTGCCCCGAATGACCAGCCAGGTGGTGCTGACAACCAGCCCGAGTGCGCCGATTATTCCGATGGCAAGCCCGAGCGACGGGCCGTGTAGGCGGAGTACCGCCACGGGGAGATCGCCGCCTGTGTGCACCTGTGCGACCAAATCATCGATCTTGGGCAGCAGGTTGCGGTAATTGATCCAGTAGATCCCACCGCCCAGCGTGGCTCCGACAACGAAACCCCAGAACAGGCCGAGCACCGCGCTGCGCCAGCCGGGGGCATAACCGGGGAGGAAGACCCCGAGTAGCGTGACGATCAACCCGGTTGGGGCTCCGGGTTGCGCCATCGTCGCCAGCACGAACAGGAGCAGGCCAGTTATAAGCCCGAGTAACGCTCCGAAAATCACGACGTTGAAGCGCACCGTCGCCCTCAGCAATTGCCGTTGGGCGCGGCCAGAAGACTCAACCCCGGCGCTCATGCGCGTGCGCTCGTCCTGCGTTCCCCCAGTAGCGGCATCCGCGTCAGTCCATTGGGTACGCAGCCAGCGTTGCGCGCACGCGGATGAGCGCGAGCAGCAACGCATGGACGAGATTCCATGTCATGGCGAGCAGTACCCCCAATGCTGCGCCGATCAGTCCGGCATAGGCGGCTCCGATAAGCGCTCCCGACGCGCTGACCGAATAACCGGGAAGATAACCGGCCAACGCGCCCAAATGCGGGCCGACGGGCATCCCTGCAGGCGCGCCTTTGACGACGAGCAGGAGCGTTAGGGCGAACAATGCGAACGAGAAAATGCAAGCGCTGGCCATGGCAAAGGCGATTACATCCAGCCTTGCGAACGCCCACACTATAATGAGGCGGCTTCGTTCATCGAGCGGAACCGGCGATGGATCATTGGACGGTATCGTCATCGAAGTGTCGAATGCGCGGGCGTGAGGCAGTCTAATCAATCAGGATGCGAGGCGCAAGCAAGGCCATAAGAAGGACGGGCCTGCACCACTCGCCACCTTGCGCGCTGAGCGCTCTTCGGAAAACTCCGTTGCCACGGACGCTGTCCAAGGCCGTATGAATTTTCCAGGGTTTCCGCGCCAGTTGCCGGGGCACTCAGGCCTTTAGAGATGCTTTCCACTTGCCACGATCGCATCAAGCTCCAGTGCGCGACGTTGGGGCGTCTGGTACTTCATTTGCCTGTACACGGAGTCAACGGGGAGGTGCGTACGGCAGCGACCAACTTAGTGCGCTTCTGCAGCATTTCGGCCACGTCCCATCATGCGGACGAAGGACCTCTTTCCCGCGTTGATCGAATCGATTGCCGGGTCAGACGCGGTGTGCCTGAGGGCCATGATCGAAGGGTTGAACGCGGATCACCGTGCACCCTCAGCGGAGCAGCGTCGAGAAAAGGTAGTTCCCAGGAGGGAGGGAACGCCCTCAGGGCTAAGGCGGCCGTACCCAAGCGTTGGATGGTGCTGGTCGCCGAACCAAACAGCGTGGTAGGGTGGAATCCTCCGTCAGTTGATCCGAGCCCGCATGAAAATCGCAAGCCTCTGGTTTCCCGGTGAGCTCTTCAGAAAAATCGCCCGCCGCATATCACCCCCTGTTGTCGACATCGTCAAGTACGTCTTCAGCGAGATGGAGTACGTGCCTCAAGGCTGGTATGTGACCAAGGGTTGGAATGATCAGAGCATTGCCGATGCGCAAGAGATGCATTGGCCGACCGTTGTGGGGAATCTGCATGGCCCAGGGCCCCTCGGTGTCTCTCACTTGCCGTCGCACACCACGCGCGAAGACCTGACGGATCATAATATTATGATGTCCTATGGGTACGTTTTGGCGATGGCGGCTGGAAAGAAAGTTCAAATGTCGATTCTGGATTGGGGTGGCGGTGCAGGCCACTACTACCTCTATACGAAGGCACTCCTTCCCGAACTTGAGATTGAATATCATTGTTACGACGTCTCGAACCTCGTCCGACTCGGGAGCAGGTTGCTACCTCATGTGCACATGCACGATAACGAACAGAGCGTTCTTGGACGACAGTATGACGTCGTTATCAGCAGCAGTTCTTTGCACTATTTTGAAGATTGGCGCAAGGAAGTTCGTAAACTCGCTTCCACCACGGGTGAATTCCTGTACGTTTCAAGATTGCAGGTTGTCATCCATGCGTCTTCCTTTGTCGTATTGCACAAGCCGTTTCGTGATGGTTATCCGGAATTGCTAGGCTGGTGTATCAACCGCCAGGAGTTCCTCAGCTGTGCGGAGGAACACGGGTTGGCGCTGGTGAGGGAATTCGTCTTTACGGAGCTATGGACCATACGCAAAGCTCCAGAAAAGGGCCAATGTCGCGGCTTCCTGCTCCGTCGGCAAAGTGTGCCACCGGGTGAGGGTTCACGACCATCGTCGGCAGTCAACGTCTGACGAGGTTCATTACGCATGCAGCCGTGAGGATGGGAGACGAGCGGAAGTGAAAAAGGATTCGATTTTTCTCAACTCGATTAGGCGACCGAGCGAATTCGAGTTCAATGCCGAGGTGGCCGAGGTATTTGACGATATGCTTGAGCGGAGTATCCCCTTTTACCGGGAACAGCAGGCGATGATCATCGACCTGTGCAAGAAACTTTGGATTCCGGGGACAAATGTGTATGACCTGGGTTGTTCAACGGCTACTACGCTGATCGGACTGGGCCGTGAACTGCCGACTTCCGTGCGTCTCGTTGGCTACGACAATTCACCGCCGATGCTCGAGCACGCGAGACGCAACGTCGAGGAGAATTGTCTTCAGGAGCGCATCGACCTGCAGCACGGCGAACTCAATGGGCAACTGGCAGATGTTCGACTGGATAACGCCAGCATAGTTCTCATGTGCTGGACCCTTCAGTTCATCCGGCCGCTTCGAAGGGATGACCTGATCCGATGGATCTATGATGCGCTCGTCGATGGTGGTGTGCTGATTGTGACCGAGAAAATCCTCACGAACAACGGCCACATGAATCGTTTTTTCATTGAGTTGTACTATGATTTCAAGCGCCGACGGGGATACTCAGATGTCGAAATCGGCAGGAAACGGGAAGCGCTGGAGAATATACTCATCCCGTACCGACTCGATGAGAATCTGGACCTCTTTCGCCGCAATGGTTTCGAGTTGGTGGAGACAGTCTTCCAGTGGTTCAATTTCGCCGCATTCCTGTGCGTGAAGGGAGCAAATTCAACCGCACGAATGGGGCGCTGAGGCCGTGCGCCAGTGTATGGCCCTACAAACGAGGCGCGCGCCACAGGCGGCCCTCGATCGCGGCCAGGCGCCAAGGGAGGCGCCGCCAAGGCGGGAGGTGCGCATCGAAGACGGCGTCAAACTCACGCACTGGAAACGCGCCGCGTAGGGTCTTGAACCTTCCGGCGCCACCGCTGACGTGTAGCAAGGTGCCGCGGTTTTCCGCGAGCAGCATCGTGTGCATCATGGCAAGGCGGTACAACCCGAGCGATTGCGGAAGTGTAACGTCGTAACCAACCAGGGCAGACGTGAGGTATCCACCGCTGCTATACGTCACACTGAAGCTGTCGATGCACTCGCCGCGCATGAAAACCTGTGTTCGAAAGAAGGGTGTCCGCAGAATAAGCGCGAAGAAACGCGCGTTGAAGGCAGCATTCAGTCGGGAATGCTTTTCGAGGTAGAGGAGACGGTACAGATGTGCGAGGCGCCCGGTATCGATGCCGTCCGATCCGGAAACGTCGATCACCCGGTACGGCGTTGTGCGCAAATGCCGCCGATCCTCGTGCACATTGGAACTGCGGCGAAAGCGGGGGTGGGTCGGGTCGACGAGATACACGAGGCGGCAGCAGACCATACGCCCGCCAGCATCCTGCAGTGCATCGAAATGGCCACGATTGAGATAGGGATTGACTGTGCGATGGACGATGGCGTGTGCGGGATAACGTCGCTGCAGAAATGCATTGAGTTGCCGATAATGGTTGGCCGACAGCACGGTCTCTGGATTGGTTGCCAGCATCCAGTTATTCACGTAGACGGTCCGCTCTGCTTGGCAGGCGCGCATCAAGCCACCATATCCGTGCAACGCAAGCACGGCCCATGGATGGATCCATCGAGTGCGCCGCTTTGCGATCTCCGAACGGGGGTAACCGGCGAAGCGGGCGATCGGGGAGCAGACATCGGGCAACCCCGACGCTGGTTCAACGACGACAACGGGCAAAACGGTACCCCATGCGTCGAGGAGATGCATCTCGACCGGGGCATTGTCGACGAAAGTCACCGGGCTCTCGCGGGTCATTCCGTCGAGATATGGCCTCACGCGCGGGTCGAGCTCGAGCGCACCCGCGGGCAGTTCGCGGATCGGGTGCGCCGTGGCCTGGTCTTTCACGCCCGTATGGTCCGGAAAGAAGGTTGCAGATAAACGGCGGGCCAACTAGAAAGAAGCAGGTAGATTTGCCACCGTTCAAGCCCGGTAATAGGGTCTGAATTTGCCAGTTGCGCCGGCTGGTATTTGCTCGCAACCAATAAATCAAGGGTCCGTTCCGGGGAAATGGGTAACGGTTTAAACCGGCGGTGAGTGTCAATAGGGTTATTGCATGAATCGCAACACTACAAGCGGACGACGTCGCCGACGCTCCTTAGGGCGCCGCGCCTAGACGATATGGTGTACAGGAAGCTTGGACATGTGCCATTCGCCCGTCTTCGAGTTGTACTGCGATCCTGTAAATACATGCCACTCGGCGTCGTCGAGTTTTGGATGGTCGGAACGGTAGTAGTAGCCTGGCCACCTGGTTTCCCGCCGGAAGAGCGTATGCCTGGCCACCGCCTCGCCGGTCAGAATCCTGTGATGAAGCTCCCATGCCCTTTGCAGTTGGTGTAGGTTCTCGGCGCCAATGTGCTCGAAGTCCTCCGTCAGCATGCCGAGAAGCTCCAACGATCGGTGCAGCAAAGGTTCGCTGGTTACATAGAACATGCTATAGCCACCGACATACTCATCCATGAGTTTTTCCAGCCTTTGCAGGCCCTGAAGGGGATCAATGTAACTCGGCGCTACAGTTCCGGCGACGATCTCGTTCCTGCCGACCCTATAATTTTCCAGCGGCTTGAATACAGTCTGCTCGAGGTTCTTCACCTGCGTTTCGTCCACCGCAGGCCCATCGTTCTTCATATCCATGACGTACCTGACGGCAGCCTTTCCGGCCAATCTCCCCTCAGTGAAGGAACCCGCCGAGAACTTGTGCGCCGACCCGCCGATCGTATCTCCTGCGCCGAAGAGGCCTTGTACCGTAGTCATCCGGTTATAGCCCCACTGGTAGTCCTGAGGAGCGCAATCTTCGGGGCCGCTTGCCCAGGCTCCGGAACATGTGGCGTGAGAACCCATGATGTAAGGTTCGGAAGTAATCAGTTCCGAGGGTTTTTCCTTGGGGTCTATATTTTGTGCGGCCCAGACCACCGCCTGTCCGATGGTCATGTCGAGAAAATCCTCCCACCCGAGCTCCTCTTTCTCCTTGGTATCAAGGACCTTTTGGGTGTGCATGTAGATGGGGCCTTTGCCCGCCTTTACTTCCTCGATTAGCGAATGGTTCCGCAGGCAGGTCGGCATCGGGTGGAGCTCCGCGTACTTTCCGACGCGTGCTTTGATCTCATCGAACCGCGCCGCCTCGTACATCTCTCCCGCGGCGTTGGTCACATGCGCCTTGAGGAGCAGGAACCAGGCGCCTACCGGTCCATAGCCGTCCTTGAAGCGCGTGAGAACGATCTTGTTCTCCATCTGTATCATCGTGGCGCCCGTCGGTATCAGAAGACCGTAGGCCGACGCGGTGCTCCAAGGCGCATACCACGTTCTTCCCATACCTTCACCGACGGACCTCGGCCGATAAATGTGCGAGCCCCCGCCGGCCCCGACGATGACCGCTTTCGCCCTGAAGACGTAGAAATCCCCATTGCGGACGTTGAACCCGACGGCGCCGGCGATGCAGTTAGGCCGGGTCTTGTCCATCAACAAGTGTGTCACCATGATCCTGTTGTAAACCTCTGTGACGGATTTTCGGGCTGCCTCGGCGACGATGGGCTTGTAGCTTTCGCCGTGAATCATGATTTGCCATTTGCCTTCTCGTAGGTAGCGGCCGGTCTCAGGGTTCTTGAGGATTGGCAGGCCCCACTCCTCGAACATGTGCACCGTGGAATCGACGTGTCTTGCAATGTCGTAGATGAGGTCTTCTCGCACCAGGCCCATCAAATCACCGCGAGCGTAGCGCACGAAGTCCTCGGGCTGGTTCTCGCCCCATTGCATTCCCATGTAGCAATTGATCGCCGACAGCCCTTGCGCAACGGCGCCACTTCGTTCGATATTTGCTTTTTCCACGAGCACGATTTTCAGATCCCGCCCCCAGTATCGCGATTCGTAAGCGGCTCCGCAGCCACCAAAGCCGCCGCCCACGATGAGGATGTCCGAATCCACGAATCGGGTTCTTCTTCCCATGGCTTCACGCCTTTGTTTTGAGTGTTGGAAGCGCCGCGATGTGCAGTGCCGTGGGCTCGTGCGAGAGCATCTGCAAGTTCGAGTCGTGTAAGTCTGGGGTGTCATAGTCGGAGGGCGATCTTATGGAACCCCAAGGCGTAGTTCGTATCGGGAATGTGAACTCCTTAATCCGGCCATCTCGGTACCTGATCTTCCATGAGATCACTCCCTTTTCCGGTTCCCTTAACACTCTGACCTTGTGTCCCAGCGGAGCGAAGTCTGCGTATCCCCTAACGTCTATCGCGTGCTGCGGACACGCCTTAACGCACGAATAGCACTCCCAGCAGAAATTCGGCTCGATGTTGTACGACCTGCGGTAGATCGGATCGATGTGCATGATGTTGGAAGGACAGATGTCCACGCACTCTCCGCAGCCATCACACTTCGTCATGTCGGTGTATGTGGGCATATCGATCAGCTCCTGAGGATGTGGTTCGCAGCAGCTGGGCTTGGAAGGTCCGACGAACCGTTTGCTTCCTCTACTCTTCGTTGAAACGCGGCCGCCGGTTTGAAAAACATGTGGGCAAATTTAGACCACGGAACGGAACCGAAAAGCAGCGTGGTGAAGAAGATATAGAGCCCGAATAGTATCCACGTCGCCGCCGGGCTCGCGTGCGTCGTCTGCACGGTATTCCAGGCCAGCCCGAACGCGACGCTCGCGAGGAGGGTACCGATGAACAGGTCCGCCCGATCCAGATGAAATACCGATGCGCCGTCATACGCTACGTTTACCCTGAGGAAGAAGAAAAACCATAAACCTCCGACGAGAATCATCAGGGCACCAATGGTCCACAAGCCTGGCAGAATGGCAGAAATAGGCCCGCCTCCCGGATAGGCGAATACCATCACGGCTGTCGTAATCACATAGAGGAAGAATCCGTACATCATCAGCAGATGAGAAATCCGCCTTGGCCATTTGCAGAACTCGCCCGAAACGGCAGCCTCTGCGATAGTCTCGATCGCAAGTGAAAATGTCTCTCCACCACTAAGTTGCTTCCGCGCGGCAGCCTTTGACTTTTCCCTGCGTAATGCGAAGAACTTGGCGCTGCCCTTGTGCGAAACGTCGAACAACGTTCCGATGACAACTGCAAGTATCATCAAGACGATGTAGACCTTCATGCCGAGAGGCGACATAAAATCTGCCACCGGAGCGAAGGGATTACTGGTGAACATCAATTACCTCCTGGCCAAAGCTTGATTTTGGAATTTGATGCAGCTCTGATGTGCTTTATTTCACCGTGCCGTCCAACCAACGCTCAGCGCGCGCGTCGGAGAGCGTTCTACGGTTAGGCGCGGTTATGGACGCAATCTACCGCGGGCGGTGTCACAATCGCAATTCAAGCCGTTAATCTGGCAATAAGTCAATTTATGGCTTTAAACCCTTTCTTTAGGCAAGAGTTCGAAGCGACGCCTTGGTCTCAGGCCGCTCACAGCGGATCAGGCAAGGATATAGCAGACGCCGGTTGCAAAGAGTACCCTCGGCTACGAATGTCTTGAGCATTTTTTCGTTGAAGTAACGATTGAGGGCCGGACCAAGAAACGATCAGACGAGAATACCCGGTATCTCTGTCGCGACCAGGGCCCAGTCGACATGGACTCGGAGTATGAGGTACGTGGCGACACTCATCGCAAGCGGAAGCATCAGCGCGATGAGGCCTGTTCCCACAACGAGATACATCGAAAAAAGGAGTACGCTCGCCAGGAAAGGCGTGACAAGAAAGCCGCCACCGACGCCGAGTAGCGAACATACAAGCGATATGCAAAAGCCCTCGACTGCCGCGGCCCAGGGGTTGAAGTCGAAATTCTCTCCGCCAAAGCGAATGCGAATCCTGGTCCACGTTCGTTGAACCGTGCGCGGTGCGCGGCCGCTTGGTAGCGATCCTGGAGTTTTCTCTTGTCGACGACATCGTTCATGCTGAGCTCCTTCGATGACAAATAGCATCGGTTGCGGATGAGGAGCGCATCATTCGAGATTTTCCATGAGCAAGCGCTCGACGATCTTTCCGTCAATGACATGGCTGGCGAGGACTTCGCGCGCATCCTCTTCGGTCGGGACGTGGTACCACACCCCTTCCGGATAAACGACGACGGTGGGCCCATACGCGCAATGGTCCAGGCAGCCCGCCCGGTTGATCCGTACGTCGTTGAGGCCCGCCTTGGCCGCACCTTCCTTGAGCACCTTGAAGATCGCATCCGATCCGCGATGCTTGCAGCAACCTTTCGGATCCTTCGGGTCGCGCTCGTTGAGACATACGAAAACGTGCCGCCGGAAGCCAGCCATACCTAACCGCCTTTCAAGCCTCGAGTTCTCTCAAAAGTACCTACGAGCCGAGGTGCGCCATGTCAGACATTTGACAAATCCTAGCTGTTTTTCGATTTCCTCTCAGGCCAGGGTGGTACCCGTTGCGCTGCAGCAATCAGCGCGGCACCGCTGCCACCGCCTTATGGGGATTTCGATGGACATGCGCGGCAGCAACCTGTCTGTCGACGGACAACTGGATGTTCTGGCATCGATCCCGGAGGAATATCGGGCTTCTGTCGTGAAGCAATGCGAGCGGCGTGCCTGGCGGCGAGGTGAGACGATTTGGTCCCAGGAAGAGCCAGCCGCAAGTTCCTGAGCAACTCAGGGCCGGAAGTCCTCCGGATCGGTCGTCCTGAAGAGCGACGCAGGGCCCCAGACGCGCGTCGGGTGCGGATCGACTCGCGACGGCGCCTTTCACGACCTGTTCCAATATGCCGCGCGATCCGGGATGACCCACCGGACACCCCCACGCGGGTCGGGGGTGTCGCCGCGAAAGCGCGGAATCAGGTGAACGTGGAGGTGCGGGACCGACTGACCCGCCGCCACTCCATCATTGATGCCGAGATTGAAACCGTCCGGCGAATGCCTCTCAATCACTATCTGCCGTGCGTCGTCGGCGAGGCGCAGCAACTCGTCACGCTCTGCGGTCGTTGCCTCAAACCACGAGGCAACGTGTCGCCGCGGAACTAGGAGCACGTGGCCCGGATTGAGCGGATGACGGTCCCAGAGCGCCATCGCCTCCGAACCTTCAATTAGTATCCGTTGCGGGAACGGCCTACAGAATGGGCAGGTTTTCGCTGACTCGGTCATGTTTACGGGCTCGATGAGACAAATTGGAGATCCTTCACAACGTCGCGCTACGATCCTGACAAGTGAAGCTTATAGAAAAATCGCAATATCAGGCTGATTCCGTACCGGTGTGCCGATATGTCCGCGCCGCGTGGGCTCGCCGTCGCTATCCGGTCCCGGAGTTGCTTTATCGATGGTCCGCATTATGCTTGAATAGGGCCTTTGTTAAGACGGGCCCAGAACTCATGGCCGACCGGCGCCTCCAGGTTTTCCACGCAGTTGCGAAGCATCTCTCGTTCACTAAGGCGGCCGAGGCGCTCTTCATGACTCAGCCCGCGGTTACCTTTCAGATTCGGCAGCTTGAAGAGCAATTCAATACGCGGCTGTTCGATCGTGCGCACGGCCACATCTCTCTAACCTGCGCGGGGGCCATGACACTTGATTATGCCGAGCGCATTCTAGCGCTCTCGAGTGAGCTCGACACTCGCTTGAAAGAGCTAAGTGGCCAGGTGGCCGGCCCACTGCTCATCGGCGCAAGCACGACGATCGCGGATTTCTTGCTACCGCAAGTGCTCGGCGAGTTCAAGTCTCGCTTTCCAGCGGTCTTGCCGCGACTTTTCGTCGCTAACTCGGAAGCGGTGCAGGACCGAATCGCGGAACGTAGTCTCGACCTCGGGTTCATCGAGGGTGATTCGCACCTTCCCTCCCTCATGACGGAGACCTGTTGTAACGACGAGCTACAAGTGGTGTGTGCGCCCTCGCATCCTCTGGCGAAGCAGAGATCGGCGGCCCCGAAGTCGCTCATGGGCCATGCGTACATAAGCCGCGAGCCAGGGTCGGGGACGCGCGAAGTCATCGACCACTACTTTGAGAAGGAGGGCGTCTCGCCCGACTCGCTTCAGGTCGTAATGGAAGTGGGCAGCCCGGAGGCGCTCAAAGGATTGGTGGCGACTGGCTTGGGCTTCGCAATCATGTCGCGAGCGACGTTCGTCATGGAGATGCGCCTCGGGCGTTTGGTTCAGATTCCGTTGTCGCCACCCCTAAACCGCTATTTCTCAGTGGTCTATGCCAAGGAAAGGTTTCACTCGAAGCTCGTCAACAGCTTCGTCGAGTTCGCGAAAGAGCGCCTAGCTGCAATGCATGCCGTTGCGTAGAAGCAGCTGGCTTCATGCTGCGTCGAGCTCTCCGCGTCTGCTGCGGCCGCAGCGTGCTAGCTAGTGCGCGCGGCACATATGGCCCGCGCGCACCGCGAGCATTGGCAATCGAGCTCGCGGACGGGCTGACCTACCGCAGCTTGGTCGCGCTCGCAGCCCGCCTCGGGGACGTTAGACCAGGCTCTACTCGCTCCCCTGTCATTTGTCCGTGATCGAACGGAGTTGGCACGATCTCATCCATCTTGGCATGCGTAGGCCTTGTATCAATGTCGCAGAGCTAACCAGAGGCATTCCCATGATCGATAGATACATTGGAAGATTGCGCGAGCGCTTCGCGGACAATGGTCCCGACGGCAACGGCGTTGAGGACATCCCATTTATTCAGCAGACGCTCTCCCGCAAAACTGTGCGCCGTTATACTAATCGCATTCCATCGGCCCATCTGCTTGATCTGTTGGTCGCGACCGCCCTAAGTGCCTCTGCAAAATCAGATTTTCAACAGGCATCGATTCTTAGAGTGGTAGACGCGCAAAAACGCGCTGCAATCGACTCCTTGATTCAGACGATGCCATGGATCGGCAATGCGCCGGCGTTTTACATTTTCCTCGGCGATGCGCGTCGCCTTGAGCGCATTGGAGAAATGCGTGGGAAGATGATTACGAACGGCTCACTCGAAGGTTTCTTCAATGCGGCGATCGACGCTGCGCTCGTGATGCAAACGTTTATTTTGGCAGCGGAATCCGCGGGATTGGGGTGTTGTCCAATCAGCGTCATTCGCGATCGCATTGCTGATATTGCTCAGATCTGTGAGCTGCCCGACAAAGTGTTTCCCGTAGCTGGGCTTTGCGTTGGGTATCCGGCAGATCAGGGGCACGTCAGTTTGCGGTTGCCCCGCTCGGTGACGGTGCATCTTGATCGCTATGACGAAGGCGACCTCGAACGGCAAATTGATGGCTATGATCGTGCACGCGACGCGAGGCACCCAATTTTGCGCGATCAGCAACGTGCGCCTGGGTCTTTCGGGCATGCCACATTTTACGGTTGGTCCGAAGATAAGGCCCGTCAGGCGACAAACGCTGATGGCACGGCTTTCTCAAGCTATCTCCGCACCCATGGCTTTACATTCGACTGAGGTTACCTCCGCCCCGGCCGGGTGCGATGTTCCGATGCCTCGGGCAGGATGTGTCTATCCCTAATCAAATCGACCCAAGTATGTGTCAGCGAATAGCGTTCGGGAGCGTCTACTTCGGTTGTCTTTCTCCCGCGCGTCGCCGTTGCTCCATCGTGCTCAGTCGTTTTGCATGAATCGTTCGAATAGCCGACCCGTGCTCAGCACGAGATGATCAAGTCCTGGTTGCGCAACGAGTTGAACTCCAATCGGTAGCCCGCCCACCTTGCCACAGGGGACCGCGAGGCTTGGCAGTCCCGCGAGGGACCAAAGCCCTTGTAACATACTTGGACCGGTCTGTTCTGAAAACAGGGGCGCAGTGCCGTCGGTCGCCGGGGCAAGAATGATCGCGTCAGGCGTCAGCAGTTGCAGGAGTTGTTCTCGATAGAACTGAGCTTCGGCGATGGCATCTTCGTACGCGCGATCGGATATTGCGCGACCATCGTCAATAATTTTGCGAAAGCGATCGCTCATTTGACTGCCGGACGTGTCTCGATCATTTCCGTGGTTAATCGCAAGATCACGGAAAAGAATCGTTTCCCAGCATGTGACTGCCTCTCGAAAAGCCTTCGGCAGGGTAATTTCCTGCACTGGAATACCGTTGGTTTTCAAAATCGATTGGGCCCTGTTTAGTGCTTCTCGCGTGGGCGGTTCGATTCGTTCCTGCAACGGGCCCTCGATAAGAATCGCTTCTTTTAGCCCGCTGTGGGTGGGCGTACCGAAATGCGGTGAGGGGGCTATATCAAACATCGATCGGCATGCGAGTGAAATATCATCAATGGATCGCCCCACCGGTCCCATGTGATCGAGGAAGGGAGATAGCGTCATGGTTCCGACTCGGCTAATTGCGCCCTTAGTCGGTTTGAGCCCAAAGATCCCACAGTATGTGGACGGGCGAATTATTGACCCTACGGTCTGTGAAGCTAAGGCGAGTGGCACCATTCGCGCGGCCACCGCGGCGGCTGACCCGCTAGATGAACCACCAGGTGTATGCGCAGGGTTGTGTGGATTTGTTGTCGGGCCGGCCCGTGCAATCGCGTATTCTGTTGACACTGTTGTACCTATGATCACTGCGCCGGATTCACGGATGCGCTGAACTACCATCGAGTCGCGAGCCGGAATACGGTCCTTATGAATCGGCGTGCCCATTGTGCAATGTAGGCCTGCTACATCCATCGTGTCCTTGACCGCGATCGGAATGCCATGAAGGGGGCCAAATGCCAGGTTCGCATCGAGTGCTCTTGCCTGCCGCACAGCGTCTTCCGCATCGATATCTACAAACGCGCGGACAAGCGGATCGCGCCCAGCAATTCGCGCGATACAGCTTCGTGTCACTTCCTCTGCGGAACACTTCCGGCTCCGCATCAATGCGAGCAGTTCGGTTGCCGTTAGACTCCACAGTTGCTTGGTCTCCATATGGTCCTCTTTACGGTGTGGCGGGACGTCAGCGTCTGTTGTCGTAGGGGTCGCGCCGACACCTGCGGGA
Organism: Casimicrobiaceae bacterium; assembly: GCA_035939595.1. Classification (GTDB taxonomy): domain Bacteria; phylum Pseudomonadota; class Gammaproteobacteria; order Burkholderiales; family Casimicrobiaceae; genus PALSA-1003. The sequence goes on along the minus strand of DASZFQ010000003.1, from coordinate 47,546 downwards.
GGCCCCATGAAGTGCGGACGCTGGCTCGGCGATACCCCCTCGTCGCGCGTCAGCCCAGGGCGGGCAACGCGTGCGCCTGAAGAGATAATCTACGTTGCAACGAGCCCCGTATCTTTCCGTGCGACCGCAATTTTAGGTTGCAACGTACCGACTATTCGGTACGGGAGGATCAATTGTATTAATCTACCCATTCGAACAATGTTTTGGCGCGCTGCGCCGGCCCTCCCGACAATGCGCAGATAGATTTGGAGACCGAGGCGAGCTTGACTAGCCTAGTTCCGCCGCACGGACGAGGTCCCCTGAAGCCGCTGATGCCAGACGGCGAGCAACTCGCGACGGAGCGCGCCAGGGCGCGGACGCTACGCGCAATTCGTGTCAGTCCACGCGAGAAGGGCGACCTAATCATGCTCGGGATCGGCGGCTTCACGCCGATCGAAGGCTTCATGACGCGTGCCGATTGGGAGGGGGTCTGCGACCAATACCGGACGGCGGCCGGCCTGTTTTGGCCCATTCCGATCACCCTATCGGTTGATGCCGGAACTGCGGCCTCCATTCCGATCGGGCGCGACATTGCGCTCGCCGCCCCGGAGGATGACAGCGTCCTGGCCGTGATGAGAGTAACGGAGAAATACCGCATTGACGCGGCGCACGAATGCTTGTCCGTGTTCAGGACGACGGATATGGATCACCCTGGCGTGAAAATGGTCATGCAGCAGGGTGAGGTAAATCTGGCCGGCCCAGTCCAGGTTCTGTCAGACGGCGGTTTTAAGGCGAAGTACGGTGCTCTGTTCATGACGCCTACCGAGACGCGTGCCGAATTCGAGCGACTCGGCTGGTCGCGCGTCGCAGCGTTCCAGACTCGCAATCCGATGCATCGTTCGCACGAATATCTCGTGAAGATTGCAATCGAGTGCTGTGATGGCGTCCTGGTGCACTCGCTGCTCGGCAACCTCAAGCCGGGCGATATTCCGGCAGATGTGCGCACGAGTGCGATTAGCGCACTGCTCGACAAGTATTTCGTTCCCGGAACCGTCGTCCAAGCAGGCTATCCGCTCGATATGCGTTATGGCGGGCCGAGAGAGGCTCTATTGCACGCGGTATTCCGCCAGAACTACGGCTGTGCCTATCAGATCCTGGGACGGGACCACGCGGGAGTCGGCAGCTACTACGGGCCATTCGACGCACAGAACATTTTCGACGAGATTCCGAAAGGCGCCCTTGAGATCCAGCCGATGAAGATCGACTGGACATTCTGGTGCTACGCGTGCGGTGGCATGGCGTCAGCGCGCACCTGCCCGCATGGCGACACGGACCGTCTGCTAGTGTCGGGCTCCAAGCTGCGCAAGTGGCTTGCGGAAGGTAGTTCGGTGCCACCGGAATTCTCGCGTCCGGAGGTTCTCGAGATCTTGCGCAGATATTACGCCGGTCTGGCGGATGACGAAAAGGTCGAAGTAAGTCTCTCGGGTCATTCGGCGCGTTAGATAAAGCTGGAGTGTAGTTGTCACTCGACGAGGATCGCAGCGGTCAGGCGCGACAAAGGCTATCCCTGGCACGGACAAATGCCGAGCGCTGGCGAGTGGAGGGCACGTCGCGTGAGGCCGATCTTCGCAATGTATCGTGATAACCTCGCAGAGTCTGCAAGCACCCACGCCACAGCGGAGCACTGATGACGAAGAGCATTGAGATCGATCGTGCCAGAGCGCTTAAAGACGAACCCGCTAAAGGGCACAACCGTTGGCACCCCGATATTCCCGCCGTCCTCGAAGTCGACCCGCTCGAGGAGGTCGTCCTGGAGACTCGAGAATCGTCGGATGGACAAATACGCCCTGGCACTAAGGCCATCGACTTGCCCCGCATGGATCCGAAAGTCGTTCATCCACTAACTGGGCCCGTTTACATAAAAGGTGCCAGTCGCGGTGACTTGCTGGAGATCGAGTACCTCAAGATCATTCCCCAACATCACGGTTGGACCCGGTTCATTCCTGGGATCGGCTTTCTCCATGACCTTTTTGCGGAGCCTTATCTGGTCCATTGGGAGCTAAATGAGGAATGGGCGACCTCTCCCTCTCTTCCTGGTGTGCGTATCCCGAGCAGTACTTTTATGGGGACCGCGGGACTGGCGCCTTCCCATCACCAATTGGAGAAGTGGACCCTCCGGGAGGCGGAGCTCTCGAAGCGCGGGGGGGTCGCATTTTTGCCAGATCCTGAGAGCGCAGTGCCAAGCGCGGGCTCCATTGCGAGGCACGGTCTGCGTACGATTCCGCCGCGTGAGAACTGTGGCAACGCCGACGTCAAGCAGATGACGCAGGGCTCAAGCCTGCTAATCCCTGTCAACGTCGATGGCGCGCTTTATTCCGTCGGAGACGCTCATTTTGCACAGGGTGACTCAGAGTGTTGCGGCACCGCCATTGAAATGGGTGCGACGGTCGTGGTGCGCTTTAGGATTCATGCCGGGATGGCAGCGCAGCATGATATCCGTTGGCCTAGGTTTGCCCACCCCGACTATTTTGCGCCTCCGGAATGGGCGGCACCACGAGATTTTATCGCCACGATGGGGATGCCGATTCGCCCCGATGGCACTAACGTGGGGGGAGATATCACCTTGGCTGCACGAAACGCGGTAATTCAAATGATTGAATTGCTGCAGGAGCGTGGCTGGACGCGTGAACAGGCCTACATCATCTGTAGTGTCGCGGTAGATCTTAAAGTCAGCAACGTTGTTGACGTGCCGAATGTCATCGTCTCGGCCGTCCTACCCGAAGCAATCTTCCGGGGATAGCGTCCGGCCGGAACTCATGCACTCGAATCAATGTCGTCTCCAACACTTTGATCGGCGCGCCGATAATCGCGACCCTACTAACGCCCCCGCATGACAGGCATGAGCAAGCGAGCCAGTGCGGTAAGGCGTCGCGATAGGCTGGAGAGGGTCATGGTAGCAGTGTCCAAGTTACAGTTATGATTGCCAGGGGTAGCCTCGGTGACCGGACATTGTGGCCACGTTGCCCGAGGGTTGGATCAGGGTACCAAGGCAGTCTTTTCGGCTCAGTCCAGTTTTACGCAACGACGAACAGGAGCAAATGACATGGCAAGCATGAGTGGCGTGCGGGTTGGTGTGATCGGCGCTGGGGCAATTGGCGGCGTCGTGATCGATCGACTTTTGAACGGAGCTGAGGCCCGAGCGGAGGACCTCATCGCGTGTGAACCGCGGGATGCGCGGCGTGAAGAAGTTGCACAGCGCTTCCACGTACGGACGACCACTGATCTCGGCGAAGCAGCGGCAAGCGATCTCATCGTCCTTGCCGTGCCGCCTCTCGAAGTGGCGAAGGTCCTGAGAGCGATAGGTGAGCGCCTCGGTCATCGCCCTGTTGTCGTATCGTTTGCGGCGGCGGTGCCACTCGACATCCTCGAAGCAGCGCTTCCTGCGGCGACCCCTGTCGTACGCGTGAACCCGAACTCTCCTTCGCTTGTAGGCGAAGGTTTCAACCCTGTCACTTACGGTTCGGGCGTCACAGGGCCCGCCCGCGCGCTCGTTGATCGTTTCCTGACAGCCCTCGGTGCGTCGGTGGAGATTCGCGACCAGGCGATGAACCTTTATACGGCGCTTACCGCTGTCGGCCCGACCTATTTCCTTCCCGTCCTCGACGCCATGATCACCGCAGGCGTGGAGGGGGGGTTGACCCGCGAGGCGGCGGTTACCGCGGCAACTGCGACCGCCCGCGGAACCGCAATGCTAGCGGCTCAACGCGCGGAGAATCCGGATCAGCTTAAACTTTTCACGGGTCTGCGGCCTTTACGCGACGCAGAAGTTCGGGATTTGGTCAAGCAGGCAATCGCGGACGCCAATTCGCGCATGAATTCCTTGCAGCAGCAAGTTACGTCTCCGAAATGACGCAGATGAGGACCGATAGCATCGGGTAAATCGTTCCTTGGACCACTGCTTATATTTTCACAATGCCGCGCAAGGTTCGCGTCGACTCATGCTCGTAGGCCTGCGTGCATTTTCTCCGTTTGCGGTCGCAATGACACCGGACGGTATTGAACCCGTTGGCATCTGCGATCGATCAGAGGCGAACGATCAAATCGATCTCTACCAAAGCCCCCATGGCCAAATTTGTGACGCCCACTGTCGTTCGGGCCGGGAAACAGCCCGGCTTGAAGTAACTGCTGTACACCTTGTTCACGGCGGCGTAGTCGGCCGAGAAATTGACCAGGTAGATTCGGACCATTACGCAGCGATCTAGGCTTGTCCCGGCGCCTCTGAGGACGGTCTCGAGATTGCGCATGACTTGCAACGCCTGCTCCGCCGCCCCACCAGGCACCAGGGCGGCTGTTTTTGGATCCACACCGAGTTGCCCTGTTACGAACAGCAGATCCCCGGTTCGCACCGCGTGGCTATAGGCAGCCGTTGGCGGGGGTGGGGGCGCCTCGGGGATAGTAAGAAAATCGATCTTCATCATTTGCGGCTCCTTTTTCAGGGGCAATGCTGTTATCGGTACCGCTCGAGAAACTGCCGGGCTCGCTCGGTGGCTGGGTGGTTAAAGAACGTTTCGGCTGTTGCCACTTCAACAATCTTGCCTTTGTCGAGGAATACGATGTGGCTAGCCGCTTCACGGGCGAAAAGCATCTCGTGCGTCACGACGATCATGGTCAGACCGATGTGGACTATATCCCTCATCACAGCTAGGACCTCGCCAACCAGTTCAGGATCGAGCGCGCTCGTTGCCTCGTCGAAAAGGAGCACTTCGGGACGCATTGCCAGTGCACGGGCGATCGCCACGCGCTGCATTTGCCCGCCGGAGAGGAAAGCCGGGTAAGCATCACGCTTGTCGGCAAGGCCGACTGTCTCAAGGAGTTGCTCAGCTTCGGCAATCGCTTCCTTGCGCGGCCGCCGCAAGACGTGGACCGGGCTCTCGATAATATTTCCCAATGCAGTCAGATGCGGCCAGAGATTGAAGTGCTGGAACACCATTCCAATTCGAGTCCGCAACATGGCCAACTCACGGTCGGTCATGGGCACTTCTCCGTTGGCCGAGGATCTATAACCAACGCGCGCACCGTGCAGGAAGACAGATCCCCGATCGGGCCGCTCCAGCCAGTTGATGCAGCGCAGTAGCGTAGACTTGCCGGAGCCACTCGGTCCGAGAATGCATACGGTCTCGCCAGGCATCACGCGAAGATCAATGTCTGTTAGCACCTCCTGGGTGCCGAACTTCTTCCCGAGTCCGCGTACCTCGACGGAGGGGATCAGGTCCGCGCTAGCCACGCGCTGGCCGGACCACGGCGGCGAGTTGTTCTCCCCGCCGAACGAGCCATTCGACACCGCCGCACAGCGCCCAATACAGCAGGGTGGCGACGAGGAAGGACTCAAACGGAACGAAATAATACGATTGGACGGCGTTCGCTGCGAAGGTCAGCTCGGGAACGGTAATGATCGACAGGAACGCCGAATCTTTGATGAGCTGGATCAACTGATTGCCAACTACTGGTCCAACCGCGATGAGCACTTGGGGCAGAATGATCCGTCGAAACAACCTCACGCCGCTGTAACCGAAGGCTCGCGCGGCGTCAGTCTGCCCTGGTGGTAGATGAGCCCAGCCCGCGCGCAGGATTTCCGCCATGTACGCCGTGTTGTAGACAACCAACGTGACTAACGCTGCCGCCCATTTGTCGATCGTAATTCCCAGTGAGGGAAGTGCGAAGTATACGAGATAGGTCAGGAGCAAGAATGGGATGCAGCGCCCTCCATCGACGACTATTTTTGCAGCGCCCCGAACTATGCGGTGGCGAGACATCAGCGGACCCATCAAGAGACCGCCCAGCAGGAGCGACAATGTCATCGACACGCCGCAAAGCCAGACGGTGTTGCCAAGTCCTCGAGCGAATTGAGGCAGCTCCTGCCAAATGACATCGAGCCGCAAGGTTATAGTCTCCCGAGGCGCAGCCGCAAGTGCCGTTCCAGTGCGCGAGCGGCAGCAACGAGCAGCAATAGCGCTAGGCCGTAAATGATCGCCGCTGCCAGGAACGGTGGCAGCGGTTCATACGTAGTAGCAGCGATCTGGCGTGCCTTCCGAGTGAGGTCCACCACCCCAATGATCGCAATCGCAGGACTGGCTTTGATGAGAAGGGTCATCTCGTTGACCAGTGCGGGGAGGCTCGCCCGCCAGATCTGCGGAAAGACGATGCGCCGGAAGGTGACCGGTCCTGTCATGCCAAAGGCCCGCGCTGACTCAAGCTGTTCGCGCGGGACATCGAGAATGGCAGCTCGCCAGATCTCGCTATTGAAGGCGGTAGTGTTTAGTGCGAGCGCGATCACCGCGGCAGGGAGTGGGTTCAGCGATACACCCAAGGCCGGGAGCCCGAAGAAAATCAGCATCACGAAGGTCACGACAGGGGTCGCCCGCATGAAGCTTGCGTAGACCGCGCAAACGCCCCGAACAGCGCGCAGCTTCGTGGTCCGGCCTAGTGCCAGTATCAATCCCAGCGGCACGCCGGCCATGATAGAAACGCTGGACACGGCCACAGTAATTCCTGCGCCGCGGAGAAGGTCCAGCAGCATTGGCCATGTCAGCATCGACGAAAACAAAGGTGACGTAATGGACTGCGCCACCGCGGCGTAATAGCTCCCCTTTGGCGATCAACGAAGACTTGCGCTACCCATGATTACTCTGGTCAAGGCATGGGTCGATTGCCCGGCAGAAGTGGCTGGTTGGGCAAATCCTCGAAGTTGATCTTAAGCCATTTTGCTTGGAGCTGTTTCAAAGTCCCGTTGGCCTTCTGTTCCGCGATGAACTTGTTCAGGAAGTCGATCACACTTTGGTTCCCTTTCTGCACTGCCCACGCGGCGTACGACTTCTGGCCAACCCGCTGCCCCAGTTCGAACACGGCCGGTTTCTCACTCACCAGTGTCGAGAGTGACACTATGTTATGAATCACAGCATCGAGGCGCTTGTTGACGAGGTCTTGATACGCTTCTGAGAACGCGCCGTACTGAACGACATTCCCGAGCTTCCCGCCCGACTTCTTGAGTTCAACTTCGAGCTCGGGCAGCACCTGAAAGGATGCGCCGCCTTGCTGCACGCCGAGCGTCTTGCCGGAGAGGTCCTTGACGCTCTTTATGGACGAGTCGTCCTTGCGTTTCACATACGCCATGGTCGACTCCGCGACCGGCATCGTGAAATCCAGTGACTTGGCCCGCTCGTCGGTTATTACTGCAGCGGTCAGTGCGACGTCGTACTTGCCGGAGGCCACACCCGGGAGGATCCCCTGCCAGGGCAAGATTTCTTGGCGGATCTCGAACGGGGCCGATTTTCTTAGAATCGCCAAGAGTGCGTGGTCATAACCCATAGGTTTGCCATCCACAACATACTCAAACGGAGGGTAGTCGTCCTCTGTGGCCACGGTCATGTAACCGCGCTGCTTTATCTGCTCAAGCGTAGCGCCCGTCGCGGAATCCAACCAGATTCCGCATGCCATGGCTGTCGCGAGGACAGCCAACAGCCAACGCAACGCCCGATTCCGCTGGACTCCATTCCCCGCATGCATAATGCTGGTCATCTTTATTTCTCCTGGGTGGCACTACAGCTTCTGTCCGAGTTCATCGTCGTTCTCGATCGCAGTTCACATCCTTTTGCTGCAGTCCTCGCCCCTGGCATCCGGGCAGGGGTTAGGGGACGCTGACCGCTCCAGGCTGCCTCCCGCATCCGAAGCTAATCTTGCGGAGCTGCCGCGTCCGCGAATATTGTAGGCTCACCACGGAGTTGTGTGGCCAGTTTTTGAGCCCTTGGAACAAAGGCAACCTGCGGATCAGTACGTGAGACGCACGTGCTTCGCCCGAGCGCCATACAACCCTTTTAGGTTGCCATAAATGCCCTCAATCCGGCGGCGCCTTTCGGGAGTGTGGACCGCAATGATTGGCGCAGAGGTTGGATATCCAGCTAGCCGCAAGCATGTCTGCACGGGACCACCTCTATTCAAAGAGTGCGGTGTCTCGCCACGGCGATTAGATGGCGCAACCCAAATCAATGGCTTTTGTTACCAGAGGCTTCCAACGAATCCCTCACCATACTACACTCGGAGCAGATGCGCCCGAACCGCGTGAAGCCGGTTTGGTTGGTTGATTCGACCGTAAACGATGTGTCGATACGCGCTTCGCTCGGGGGGTCCCCCTATGGACACTGCAAAAGCATGTCGCCGCCGCGAAGTTCGGCGCGCACTTATTTGTATCGGCTTGATCGCACTGTGCGCAAGTGCGCCGGTGTTCGCGGCGGATGCGACCGCAAGTGTTATGCCCTGGTGGGGCTGGCCGCTGGCTCTTTTTGTGGTGTGCTTTGCCCTTGGCATTGTGGCTGTCCCCGCCGGGGTGGGCGGCGGAGTGTTGTTCGTACCCATCGTCGGTGGTTTCTTCCCGTTTCATCTGGATTTTGTCCGAGGGGGCGGCCTGTTGGTCGCCTTGGCCAGCGCATTGGCCGCGAGTCCCGGCTTGCTGCGCATCGGGTTAGCCAGTCTGCGCCTAGCGCTGCCGGTATCGCTTCTGGTCGCGGCGAGCCAGATTGCCGGTGCCATGCTCGGTCTGGTATTGCCGTCTTCGATCGTGCAGACGATGCTTGGCGTGCTCATCCTCGGCATCGTGGCCCTGATGTGGATGGCAAAGAAATCCGACATTCCGGACGTTCCGGTGGCCGACACCCTGTCCGTGGCGCTGGGGATATGCGGCATCTATCACGACACGACTCGGCGCAGCGACGTCGAATGGAAAGTGCATCAGACCCCGCTTGCGCTGGCCGCCTTTATTATCATCGGTGTGCTCGCCGGCATGTTCGGCCTGGGCGCCGGCTGGGCCAATGTCCCGACACTGAATCTGTTGATGGGGGTGCCGCTCAAGGTCGCAGCAGGTAGCAGCAGCCTTATCCTGTCGATGACATCATCGGCTGTGTGGGTCTACCTCAATCAAGGCGCGGTCCTGCCCATCGTGGCCGCCCCGTCGGTTGCCGGCATGATGCTGGGCGCAAGGATCGGAGCGCGGTTGCTGCACGTAGTCCAAGCTTCTGCGATCCGCCGCCTGGTGATTGGTCTGCTGTTGGTCGCTGGGGCACGGGCGCTGTTCAAGGGTCTCGGCATCTGGAACTAGGTTAGGGAGTCAGACAATGGATACGTCATCCAAGTACGCTTCATTCGAGGAACTCAGATATGCGAGGGTGCTCGATATCGGCGTGAAGGCGGGTTTTGTGCTGCTCGTACTGAGCTTCGCCACGTACCTGACTGGTATATTGCCGCCCCACGTTGCCTTCGACCAATTGCCTATGTATTGGGGACTTCCAGTGAGCGAGTTCGTCAAAGCCACGAATACGCCCACCGGGTGGGGGTGGCTGAGGCTGATTGCCAAGGGCGACATCGTCAACCTTATCGTGATCGCGTACATGGCGGGGCTGTCCGCCATCTGTTGCCTAGCCGTGCTGCCGATTTTCGCGCGCCGCGGAGAGAAGGTGCAGCTGGTTTTTGCCGTGCTGCAGATCGTGGTGTTGGTTCTCGCGGCATCCGACATCCTGACCGTGGGACGGTGACGCTGCGAAGAGCAATCGTGGTCAAGAACTTCAACCGAATTCTCCTCGCCACCGAGGGGACGGAATTCGACGTCGGTGCCGAGCGCGTCGCGATCGACCTTGCGGCGAAGTGTGGTTTGCCGCTACTTGCGGTTAGGCCGGTTGTCAGCAACCCCGAATTCGAGGTCATCGCTCCGCAACTTGCTGAAAAGGCGGAAGCGGAAGCGGTAATGCAGCTGGACAAGCTCCGCGAGGCAGCCAAGGCGCATGGGGTGGAGCTTCTGGGTGCCGTTCGACGCGGTGAGGAACCCGACCAGGAGATCGTGGCCGAAGCGCGCGAACGCAAGGCCGATCTGATCGTGTTACGCCGGCGAGGCAAGCGCGGGTTCGTTGCCAATCGGTTGATCGGCGCGATGGTGCATACCGTCATCGGGCATGCGCCTTGTGATGTCTTGATCGTTCCGCGGATGGCGCAGATGTGGTCGCGCCGGATCCTGGTCGCCAGCGACGGCTCATCGCACGGCGACCGGGCCGTCGAGATTGCAGCCTCGGTGGCGACGCGTTGCGGCCTTCCCGTGACCGTGGTTTCCGTGCTGGCGCATCCCCAAGAGGACAAGGCGAGTGCGAGCGCGAACGTCGAGCGGGCACTCGCGGCCTTGCAAGGGGCAGGCGTACAGGGCACCGGCCGCATCGCAAGCGGCAGGCTTCACGAGGTGATACTGGGCGTGGTGCGCGAAGTCCAGGCGGACCTCATCGTGCTTGGGCGCCGCGGCATGGGCGGGGTGGAGCGGCTCCTACTCGGCAGCACAGCGGAGCGCGTTGCCGGCCACGCTGATTGTCCGGTGCTGATCGTCCACGCCTGATCCAGCGCCAAGTTGCGGCGACGGATTCTGGTTGCGGCCGCCGGATATTGGCTATTTTGTGAGGCAACCGCCGTCCACGAGCAACGTCGCGCCGTTGACGTAGGCTGCCACGTCGGATGCGAGAAATGCGACGGCATTGGCAATGTCCTCGACGTCGGCGAGCCGGTGCATGGGCAGGCTCGCCAGCACCTTTTCCCGGATCTCGGGCGTGAGCTTCGAGCGAGTCATCGGGGTCTCGACCAGGCCGGGCGCGACGGCATTCACGTTGATGCCGCGCGGCGCGAGCTCGCGCGCAAAGCCCTTCGTGAAGGCCACCACGCCCGCCTTCGTCGTTCCGTAAAGGACGTTTCCGAACACGCCGCCGGCCTTCTCTGCGGACATCGACGCGATGTTGACGATTTTGCCGTAGCCCTTTTTCAGCATGATCGGGAGAACGGCCTTGGAACAGTAGTACACGCTCGAAAGATTGGCGCGGCAAACTTCATCCCAGTCCTCGATCGAGGAATCTTCGATGCTGCCCGTCTTCAGGATTCCCGCGTTGTTCACCAGAATATCGATCGTTCCGTGCTCCACCACGATTTCCTGCACGCATCGCTCCACGTCACCTGGGTTCGTGACATCCAGTCGCATCGCGTGCGCGGACGCTCCCATGCGAGCAGCCGCGCTGACTGCGGCTGCGAGATCGAGATCGGCGACGTAGACCGAGCAACCTTCGTCGACTAGCTTGGAGCAGATGCACGCTCCGATCCCTCCACCGGCACCGGTTACGAGAGCAATTTTTCGATTTAGAGCTAGATTCATGGCTGGACCACGGTGAGGAACAAATGCGGCTGGCACCGTGAGTATGCGCTAGGCAGGGTCAGGGGTCGCATTCGGATACGGCGGCGCTGTCGAGAATTCGCAGACCGTAGGTCTTGCGCCTGATCGCAATTCCGTCTTCGACAAGATTGACGAAAGAAGCGAGCGCCATGAGGGATCACGCGATCGGAAGGACTATCGTGGAGCAGCGTCTAGACAGGCCGCCAGGCTCCCGGTATTCGCTATTCATACCGATTGCTGCCGCATAGCCGGAACCCGACCAACGGCAGCCCGACGCCAAAGGTCATCGCCGACCAACCGAGACCCAGCGCCATGCCCGCCTTCGCGGAAATGTGACCATATGCCTTGCACCACGATTTCGCTGCGCTCGCGACCGGCGTGCGCGTGGTCGGGCAGGACGAGCCAGATGTTGCGGCCGGTGCCTTCTGCTGTCACCGGCCGCGGACTGGTAGATCAGCTTTCAGCGAATCTTCTCGGCTTCCCGCGTCGAGACCTCGCTGGACTGTCGTGCCGCCTGCGGGGCGCGCACGAGGAAGCCTCGCTGGCCGGGGCGTCGATTTGGCGGCCAGCCCAAATGCGCCAGTGCCTCTTCCACGTTCTTGTAGTACGTGCCGATCTTGTAGATGCCGCGCGCTTCATCACCGCTTGCGACATCCCGCCCGAGTTCGCGGGCGATACGCACCATCTGCTCGACCTGCTGAACCGAGGTGAAGCGTTGCCCTTTGCGGCGCCACAGATTGTCTTCGACGCCGACGCGGACGTGGAGACCGAGGGCGACCGCCATTGTGCAGATCGGAGGGACGGTGCGCATCAGCGATTCGATCGTGAGCACTGCGCCATCGGGAACGCGACGCACGAATTCGAGCATATCGGATGGATTGCGCCCGGCGTAGCCGCCGCCAAGAGCCATGTGATTGAGCACAAGCGGACCGGTGTATACGCCGGAGCGGATCAGCCGCTCCACCGTTTCGAGTTGGTGGATGCTGCCGATCATGAAATGCGGCTGGATGCGTTTGGCAATAAGCCGCTTCAGATGCTCGACGACGAACGAGGGCGGCGCTTCCGTCACCATCTCCTCATAGGCCTTGAAATACTCCGGCTTCTCCAGGCTTGTTCCGGCGATGTCGTCCTTCGACATGAGCTCCGTCAGACTCATCTGATTGGTGTTGATGACGATGGTCACCTGGTCGGGTTTTGGATTGAGCTCCGCGAGCATGTGGCGCGTGTCGATCCCGGGCCACTTGGCGGCCTTGCCTTCGCCCTCGGGCGCAAAGGAGATCGAGCCCCCCACCTGCAGCAGCATCTTCGGCACGGCGACGCGAAGCCGCGCAAGGAGCTCGTTGAAGGTCGACATGCGCTTGGAGCCTTTGCCGTCGGCCTCGCGGACATGCACGTGCAGCACCGTCGCGCCGGCGTTGTAGCAGTCCACCGCCTTCTGTACTTGCTGCTCCATGCTGACCGGGATGTCATCCGAATCGGAAGGCAGCCATTCGGGCCCGTAAGGCGCGGCCTGGATCACCAGCTTCTCCTGGTTTTCCGGCAAAAGCGAGTCGTCGAAGAAATGCATGTGAGCCTCCTGTTCCTGATCCAGACCCCGAGCGATTCTGGGCGCAACGAAGGGCAGGGGTTTGATCGATTGGGACTTTGGTTTACCATTCTGGGAAGTCTGCCACCGTGCCCCAACTCGCCCGCAGCCAGATCCTGACCGGCTACGCATCGCTGGCGCGATCGCTCGGGCTCGCCCCGGAGCGCATGGTGAGATCGGTCGGGTTGGATCTGGCCGCGCTCGACGACCTTGATTCGCGAATATCCGCCCGGGCCTTCGCCGAATTGCTGGAACGTTCATCGGAGGCGGCGAAGGTGGAGGACTTCGGCCTTCGCCTCGCCGAGTCGCGCGACCTCGGGATCCTAGGCCCCATCGGCATCGTGATCCACCAGGAGCCGGATCTGGGATCCGCGCTGCGCTCGCTCATCCGCTATCTGCCGGTGCACAACGAGTCGTTGGTGTTGCGGCTGGAAGAAGAACACGGAATTGCGGTGCTGAGCCTCGAAGTGCGCTCGATGGGTCGCGACAGCGTGCGCCAGGTGACCGAACTGTCGCTTGGCGCCTTCTTCCGTATCATCCGCAGGCTTGCGGGCGTGCGCTGGAAACCGCATCGCGTCTGCTTCGAGCATAGAGCACCCAGACGTGTCGGGACGCATCGGGCGTTCTTTCGCTGCCGAGTCGACTTCGAGCAGGACGTCAATGCCATCGTGTTTTCTTCGCTCGATCTGGAGGCGCCGCTCGCCATGTCCGATGCCATGCTTGCGCGCTATGCGCATCGGTATCTCGATTCGATGATGGCGCATCGGACGGCCTCACCCGGAGAGAAAGTGCGCGAGCTTATACGTGTATCGATTTCCAGTGGAAGCTGCAGCACCGAGAAGATCGCGCGAGGAATGGGGGTGGATCGGAGAACGGTCCATCGCTATTTGAGCGATACGAACGAATCGTTTTCCTCCGTCAAATCCAAAATTCGGACGGAAATGGCCACGCGACTGCTGCGGAGCCATCGACCGATCTGCGATATCGCGAACATGGTCGGATTCTTGGGGACCGCGGCCTTCACGCGATGGTTCACGCGAACGTTTGGACGCAGTCCGTCGGCTTGGCGCAAGGCGCACGACGCACGCAAGCCGAATGAGGGTCCGCGCGGGCGCGGGTTGCCCGCGCCTGGGATGCAGCCGTAAACCGGTGTCGCGTGCGCCACGGATGAAGGGGATCGCGCGGAGAGCATGAATCGAGGGTCCGAAATGACCAGATGCCGACCGCGCCGCCAACGTGTAGCTGTGTTAGGCCCTCGTTGATTTCCGTGGAGACCCCCTGATGCTCGTTTGGGAATTGTCCTCCGCTAAGCGTGAGGAGATTGAAGCTGTCGCCGCACATTCGCGGGGCGCATCCGAGTGTCTGGTGCGCGACGACAACAAGGGAAGCCTCGTGCTTTGCGAACGAGGCAGGGCTCCAAAATCCGTCACCGAAAAGCGTCTGACTTTGCTCTTCACGAGCGGCCGCACCAGCCCGGATGCTGGGCCATGGATTTTTTCGGTCGGAATCTGGACCCCTGAGGATTTCCGCGAGGAGGTCTGCGCCTGGTATCAGTGCGAGCACGGTCCGATGCTCCTGGAGTGCCGCGATTGGCAAGGATTTCGGTTCCTGGAAATGTACACAGAACTAGGCTGCCAGTTCTACGTGTTCCACCGACTCGCATCACGCGCGGCGCTCGACTCCGACCAGCGCAAACGCTCGCGCTCAACGCCGTGGTTCCATCGGCTGGCCAGGAACAAGTGGTTCGACAAAGCGTTCCAGCGGGTCCTTTTGCGCAGAATGAGCCTGCTGTGGCACTGACGGAAACGGCATGGGGTGCGTTTCCTCACAGACGCTGCCGGATGCGGGCCGCGAAGTGATTCTCGTCGGGCGCTATCGCTCTCTGTTCACGGTGTCGCGTCGCGATCACGCTGCGCCATCTCGGCATCGCCTCCGAGCGCCGTGGGATCACTACGTGATCGGCTGCGCTTCTTGCACCCCCCATGCCTGCGCGCCGAGCTCAGGTCAACCCGCGGCCTGTCGATCGACGACGGGGTTGGTCGCCTGCCTGCTTTCGAAGACTTGCTGGCGAAGCCAGCGTTTGACATCGGCGGCAAGATGTACCACGGCCGGATCGGTGGGATCTCGCGGTCGCGCAAATCCGACAGTCTTGATCTCCTCCACCCTACCGGGTCGTGGCGCCATGATCGCGATGCGGTCCGAGAGCTTGATCGCTTCATCGATACTGTGCGTGACAAAGATCACCGTTTTAGGCTCGCGCTGCCAGATTTTGAGCAATTCGTCCTGCATGTACTCTCGCGTCTGAATGTCCAGCGAGGCGAACGGCTCGTCCATCAGCAGAATCGATGGATTGACCGCCAGGGCGCGCGCGATGCTCACGCGCTGTCGCATTCCGCCGGAAAGCTCGCGCGGATAGCGCGACTCGAATCCACGCAGGCCCACGAGACCGATGTAATGATCGACGAGCCGTCGCTGCTCGGTTTCCCCCAGGCGCTTGCGCTTCAGGCCGTAGCAGATGTTCTCGTGCACCGTGTACCAGGGAAACAGAGCGTATTCCTGGAACACGACCGCGCGCTCCCATCCCGGTTCGGTGATGACCCGGCCGCCGACGCATAGTTCGCCACGCGTAGGCTGCTCAAAGCCGGCGAGAAGGTTGAGCAGCGTCGTCTTTCCGCACCCGCTTGGTCCGACGATGGAAAAAAACTCATTGTTCTCGACGTTGAAATTGACGTCGAGCAGCGCCAGCAGCGGCTCGCCCTTGAGCGTGTAATGGATCTTGCTGACGTGGTTGACGTTGACCTGAGAGCTGGAACTTAGCGTCATACGGTTGCGCTTAGGTTCCGCGGTACCACGGCATAGCGAAACGGGCCACTTGCCGCATCAGGTAATCGAGCACGAGACCGAGGGCGCCGATCAGCACCATTCCGAGGAGAATGTAATCGCTGCGGAACAGAGTGCGCGCATTGTTGATCATGTATCCGAGACCGCTCGGCGCTGCCACCAGCTCGCCCGCGACGAGCGCCATCCATCCGATCCCGAGCCCGATGCGCACACCGGTGAAGATCTGCGGCAACGATGCCGGCAGCACGACCGTGGTGAAGAGCTCTCGTCGATTGGCACCGAGGCTCAGTCCCGCCCGCAGCAGAAACGTATCGACATCTCGTGCGCCCGCCATGGAGTTCAACACGATCGGAAAAAAGGCGGCAAGGAAGATGATGTACACGATCTGCATGTCGCCGATGCCGAACCACAGGATGCTTAACGGAATCCACGCAAGGGGCGGGATCGGTCGAATAAACTCAAGCAGCGGATCGACGGCCAAACGAAAGCGCTTCGACCACCCCATCGCAAGTCCGAGTGGCACGCCGATCAGGCTTGCCACGCCCACCGCCATCAACACGCGGTAGAGGCTGTCGAAGATATGCGTGAACAGCACGCCGCGGTGAAGCAGATCCACCGCAGCGGAGAAAACTGCGGTGGGCGGCGGCAACATTACGTCGAGCTGTGGATTGATGCTCCTGCCGTACACGCTCGCGAGCTCCCACACGGCGATGAATGCCAGCAACAGCCAGAGATGCCAAACGCGCGCGAGCACGCGGCGCCAGCGCGGCTGCGGCGGCGGCACCATCGACGCCGTCAGTCGCGCCAGCGCCTCGGGGGACGGCGGGGCCGTCCCCGGTTGCGTACCGGCACGCTGCGGCGCCTCGACCGTTTCCTGCAGGTTCACGGCTGGTAGGTCTTGCCCATGAACGTCCACGCCTTCTTGAGTTCCCCGGGTTCGGGGAAGGGCGCACGTCCGTGCAGCAGCGCGGCGCCATAGGGCTTGTACGGCAGATTGCCGACGCCGGCAAAATCCTTGGGCAGAAATGCCGGCCGTTCGGGGATCACCCAACCGAGCTTGTCGAACGTGACATCCATGTAACTCACGCGACGTACGTGCTGCCAGTCGAGGTTCGTCACCTTGTTTTTCGACGCACCCGTCTCGAACGCCCAGTCGCTGATTCGGGCTTCCTCTCCGGGCCAGAGGCCATTCGGATTGTCGTACGGGAAATACACGGTGGGCTTGGGCCAGAAAAGGTAGCGCTCGGACATTTTGGTGATCAGCGGGCGCCCCAAACGACCATACACCGGCTGGTTGGCCAGATCCGATACCGCCTGTTCGGGATACGCCCTAGCCCAGAGGACTGCCTCGACGAAGGCGTCCGTGATGAGTTGCATGACATCGGCTGCGTTTTCCTCGATTTCCAGCCGCGCGAAGTAGTAGCCGCTGTAGATGTAATACGGATCGAGTAGCTCGAGCAGTCGAGTTACCTTCAGCACCTCGGTGGAATACGAGACATGCGGTTCCCAGATCGTATAGACATCAATGCCCTTCGGACCCGAAGCGAGATCGCCAGGCGGTAGGCTGCGCAGCGTGTAATCCTCTTCGGGCTTGAGATCGAGATAATGCGCGGCCGCAATGAAGCCAAAATGATTGGTCGAGCCGGTGGTCGTCCCGACGATGGCGGGTCGCTTCAGCACCTTCGCGCCCTTGAGATCGGCGAGACTCTTGAGCGGCGAGTCTAGGGGCACCGTTGCGCCGTGCGTCAGTCCGGGTGAGTGCACCGCCAAGGCGCGCGTCGGCACCTTGTTGCTCAATAGCGCAAGCACCCCCAGTGCACCGGTGCTCGCGATCTGGATGCGTCCGGGAATGAATGCCTCATTCGAGAAGCCGGCCGCGACAAACGTCTGCCAATTGGTTTCGATGCCGCGCTTTTCCAGTAGCTTTTGCGTCTGCATCACATTGCCGATCATGTCTTCGCTCGCCCATACCACAATCCATGCGGCGTTGATCGGCCACCAGCCCTTGCTCTGCAGCCACTGCTTGGATTTCGCCGATATCTGCTCGTAGGGCAGTGGCCAGCCCCATTCGCTGAACTTCTGCGACGATATCGCCGGTGCCTGCGCGCCCGCCGTGGTCGAGGCCACGAGATCGCCGAGCAGCAGCCCGCTCGCCGCTTTGACGACGTTGCCGAGAAACGCACGGCGCGGCGACGTGGGAGCAGGTTGATTCGGCTCGTTCTCGCCCGGAGCGTCCGATTTCGAACCGTTCATGACGTATCCTCCTAGCGGCTCGGTCTTCGCCGCAGCTTCAACAGCTAACGGCGCAGGCGACCGTCGCCGATGTCAATACACATCACGATCGTCTCCACTGTGATCGTGGCTTTCACCAGTACACAAGCAAAATCGCGCAGCAGCGCTGCGGCGCACGCGCGCAGAATGCGGGACAGCGAGTGCCGCAAAGTGGTTCATGGGGTCGGGGCGCTCCCGCGATTCAGTGGAGCGCGGCCAAGCCTAGAATCTGCCGTGCCTCGGCTGCCGTGGCCGGCCTGCGGCCATAACCCGCGCAGGCATCGACAATCTTGCGCACGAGCTCGGCGTTGCTTGCCGCAAGTCGATCAGGCTCGATGCGTAGATTATCCTCGAGACCGGTGCGGCAATGCCCACCGGCATCAAGACACCACCGATTGACTTCCCATTGGTGCCGGCCGATGCCGGCCGCGACCCAGGTCGCATCGGGCAGGACCGCCGCAAGCTCGGAGCGCAGGAAATCGAAGATCGTGCGGCGTACCGGCAGTGCGTTCGGCACGCCCATGACGAATTGGACGTGTGGCCGCGCGTTGACCAGTCCCTTCCTGACCAGATTCGCGGCGTTATAGAGCATCGCCAGATCGAACACCTCGATCTCTGGCTTGACGCCATTGTCCAGCATCGTTCGCGCGAGCCCCTCGACGAAGTCGGGTGCGTTTTCGTAGACGCCATTCGGGAAATTGACTGAACCGGTGGCGAGCGACGCCATGTCGGGTCTCAGAGTCAACATAGCGCCACGCATCGACTGCTCGCGGCCTCGGCCCCCGGTGGAGAACTGTACGATTATTCCGGGACAATGCTTGCGTACACCTTCCTGCACGCGTCCATACAGCTCAGGGTCGGATCCCGGTGACTCGTCGGGATTGCGCACATGGATGTGGACGAGCGAGGCGCCGGCTTCAAACGCCTCGTGCGTCGACTCGATCTGCTCTTCCGGCGTCACGGGTATCGCCGGGTTGTCTTTCTTGCGCGGCACTGCGCCGGTTATCGCGACCGTGATAATGACGGGATCGGTCATGCGACGATCCGCTTCGTACCTGGCAAAAGGCTGGGCGAGACCGCTCCCTGGTCGCTCGCAGGCACCGGCCGCAGTTTCGCTGGGCGGAATCCCATGTTCCATTATTGAATGTTTTTAACCTGCGTGCAATCATCCCCACAGTCCCCGCGACCGACGGCCGAACGACCCGTTGCCGCGCGTGCGCCGGGTGCCCAACCCGGAGCTTCGCTTGTCGCACGAAAATCTGACCTATGACGACCTGCTGCGGATCGTCGAGCTGATCAAGAACTCGGAGCAGTTTTCGGAGTTCCGTCTGAAGGTCGGTGACATCGAGATCGAGCTGCGTCGGCACGGCGCGGCGGGATTGCCAGGCCAGTTCCCCGCAACGGTGCCACCTGCGCCGGCTTCGGCTGTTGCCGCGTCTGCCCAGGCACTGGACTCTTCGTCGCCGTCGCCCGCCGTCGGATCCGTGCCGCCGGGCGACGCGCCGACTTGGCCCGCGGGCTCGATTGTCATCCGCGCGCCGATGATCGGGACGTTTTACCGCGCGCCGGAGCCGGCTGCGCGGCCGTTCGTCGAAATAGGCCAGTCGGTCGATGTCGATACCATCGTCTGCATCATCGAAGTGATGAAGCTGATGAACTCGATTTCCGCGGAAGCGCGTGGGACCGTGGTGCAAATTCTGGTCGCCGATGCCGCGCCGGTCGAAACGGGACAGCCGCTGATCGTGCTGCGCCCGGAGCCGTCGGGGCCATGACGCCCGTTGCTCGGCCGTTTCGCCGCATTCTGGTTGCGAACCGCGGCGAGATCGCGCTACGGATCATTCGCGCGTGTCACGAGCTGGAGATCGAGGCAATCCAGGTGTATTCGGAGGCCGATCGCGATTCGTTGCCGGTGCGTCTTGCCGATGGCGCGATCTGCATCGGGCCGTCGCCGTCAAGACAGAGTTACCTCAGAATCGAGTCCCTCATCGCTGCCGCGCGGGTTGCACGGGCTGACGCGATCCACCCGGGATATGGTTTCCTCTCCGAGAATGCGGCGTTCGTGCGGGCATGCGACAAAGCCGGCATCGTCTTCATCGGACCGTCGGCGCGGGCGGTCCAATTGATGGGCGACAAGGCGACCGCGCGACGGATAGCGGCCGAAGCGGGCGTTCCGATTACGCCAGGGTCGCCGGACACGGTGCCGGACGCCGCGGCGGCGCGCGTTGCAGCCGCGGAGCTGGGCTACCCGGTTGTGCTGAAAGCTGCGGCGGGTGGAGGCGGACGCGGTATGCGCGTCGTGCGAGACGACGGCGAACTCGTTGCACGGTTTAGCGATGCCGCACGAGAGGCACAGGCGACGTTTGGCAAGAACGGACTCTACGTCGAGAAATTTCTAGAGCGCGTCCGGCACGTCGAGATCCAGGTGCTCTCCGACGCCGATGCGGTACTGCACCTGGGCGAGCGCGATTGCTCGATCCAGCGGCGCAATCAGAAGCTGGTCGAGGAAAGCCCGTCGCCGGCGCTCGACGGCAAGCTGCGTGCGCGGATGAGCGAGGCAGCGGTGCGCATCTGCCGGCATGTCGGCTACAAGAGCGCGGGAACGGTCGAATTCATCGTCGATTCAGCCGGCGCGTTCTACTTCATGGAAATGAACACGCGCCTGCAGGTCGAGCATCCGGTGACGGAACTCGTCACCGGCATCGATATCGTGAAGGCGCAGATTGGCGTGGCACAAGGAGAGCATTTGCAAATCGCCCAAGACGACGTACAGTTGACTGGGCATGCGCTCGAATGCCGGGTCAACGCGGAGGACCCGGCGCGCGACTTCGCGCCCTCGCCCGGCGAAGTACGAACGCTGCGAATGCCAGGCGGTCCCGGCATACGCATCGATTCGCACCTGTATGCGGGGTATCGTGTTCCACCTTTCTATGATTCGCTGCTGGCGAAAGTGATCGCCTGGGGCAGGGATCGCAACGAGGCGATCATGCGCATGCGCCGCGCCCTTTCCGAGATGCAGTTGGAAGGCTTGTCCACGACCTTGCCGTTCCACCTTCGACTCATGCACGACGATCGCTTCCGCCGCGGCGATGTGCACACGCGTTACATCGAAAACGACTTCGCAGGGACCGCATGAACGTTCCCAACGCCACTTCGACAATGGCGCCACGCTTCGACTTCATCGACGTTACGTTGCGCGACGCGCATCAATGCCTGTGGTCGACGCGCATGACCACGGCCACTATGACGCCGATCCTCGCCGCAATCGATCGGGCAGGTTATGCATTCATCAACATCCTCGGTGGCGCTGTATTCGACGTTTGCGTACGCTACCTGCAGGAGAACCCGTGGGAGCGGATCGGCCTGCTGTGCGAGCGGCTCGTGACGCCGTGCGATGGCCTAACCCGTGCCCAGAGCCTGTACACGTTCGAGCTCTTTCCCGACGACATCGTGGCGCTCAACTCGCACGCGCTCGCCCGTCGCGGAGTCGAGGTGCTGACCGTCTACGACGCGCTGAACGACAATCGCAACATCGTGTCTTCAGTGCGCTCGGGCCACGAAGCGGGGATGAAGGTCAACGCCATGTTGACCTACACGCTGTCGCCGGTGCACACCGACGACTATTACGTGGAACGCACGCGCGAGCTGGTTGCACTCCATGTCGATTTCATCTCGATCAAGGATCCAACCGGCCTGCTTACGCCCGAGCGCGGGCGGACGCTGTTCCCGGCGGTCGTACAAGCCGCAGGTGTCATTCCCGCCCAGATGCATTCACACTGCCAGTCGGGACTTGGCCCGGAGGTCTACGAGATCGCCATGCAATCCGGGTTCCGGCTCGGCCACACCGCGACCAGGCCGCTCGCGAATGGCGCATCGCTGCCAGCCACCGAGGACATGCTCGCCCGCGCTCGTCGCCTTGGCCTCGCTACTTCGATGAATGATGTCGCCCTGTCCGAGGTCGCCGGCTATTTTGACTGGGTATGCGAGCGAGACGGCAAGCCGCGCGGCACGATCGCCGCATACGACCCTGCGCTTTATGCTCACCAGATTCCGGGGGGGATGATCTCGAATCTGCGCTACCAGCTGGAGACGATGAAGCTCGCGCATCGGCTGCCCGAGATCCTGGAGGAAGTCGCGCGAGTGCGACAGGACCTTGGTTACCCGATCGTGGTCAGCCCGTTCGCGCAGTACATCGTGACGCAGGCGACGCTGAATGTGGTCCAGGGCGAGCGCTACAAGACGATCCCCGATGAGATCCGCAAGTACGCGCGAGGCTATTACGGACGGCTCGCGACGAAACCCTCGGACGAATTTCTGGAGCGCGCGAACATTCGTGAATCCGAATACGTCACCGAGGCCCCTGCAGCGCATCTTCAGCCGTGGATCCCGAGGTTACGCGCCGCGCTGGGCGCGGCCGCGAGCGACGAAGACGTCCTGCTGGCGGCTTTCTACGATCGCAAGCTCATTGAGCCGCTGCGCAATCCGAGGCCCGGGTGTCGGTCCCGCACGACGCCGCTTACCGAGCTTGTCGGCTTCCTCGCGACCCGCTCGGACATCGGCTACGCGCGCATCCGCTTCGCCGGCACCGACATGGTTATTTCCACGTAGCAGGTCGCGCTTGGACCTCTTCCCATTGGCCGCAACGATTGCGATCGCCGGGGTTGCGCTCCAATAACCGAGGAAGCCAGCCAAGACTGCGCCGAAGGCTGCAACCCGACCTGGGAGCGCCCCTCCAGCGACAAGCAACAGCCGCTTGACGGGCGCTTCGAACTCCGCGTGAAGCTCTCCGCCTGTCTCAACCTAGGTGGATCGCTCCGAGCGATACGGCGGTGCGGTATTCATGATTGATGATTGCAATCATCGCCGCCAAGGCTGCATCAAGGCGTCCAGCCGCAACACTTTTCTGATGAATTCCTTCACCCGATACTTCTGCCCAGGGGGCGGTACTGCCAATGCCGGCTGCTGTTTCGTTGAGGTTGGTGTGCTCGGGTTCGTCGAGGCAGGCGTCGCCGACGGGCCCACCGGCATGTTGTCGTCGGAGGTAGTCACGCCGGAAAGCCTACACCTCGATGCACGCAACGGCAACGTTGTCGGCAGATCTGGCTCCACGCCTTTGGTTACGGAGGGCTGGGCTGAGTACGCAGCTTGGGGCTTGGAAACAGGGTTGAAGCCAGCTTGCCTACCAGCTGCGCCTGGTGGCGTTGCTGCCCGCGACCGCTGGCTAGTGATTATCTGACGCTCGCGTCCGTTCGCCTTGATCGAATATTTCCGAGTTGCCGAGGAGCCTGTCCCGGTTCTCGCGTTACCGGGGCAGGGGGTCGAACCCTCTGGATTCCTATGCAAGGCTTCCGTCTTCTGTCGGACGTTGAGGCTACGGTCGTAGCACCTGGGCGCGCTCAAGAGATTGCCTGGGCGCTCCGCTCCCGCTTTGCTTTTGCGATGCTCCTTTAGCGCCTGCGGCTTCGCAACGTGGGTCGCAGTGGCTTCGGCACCCAAGAATGAGCCTATTCATCGTTCCTGAATGCGCGAGCTTCTCCGTTGCCGCGAACGGCCGTGGGTTCATAAGGGCGCTCTCAGAGGGATGGCGAGGGGAGAATGCAGAACGAGGCCGAATCGTAGCGTCGGAAAACTTTACACTTGCTCTTCATAGTGATTCTTGAGAAGCCGCGGCTGGATAGAATTCGCGAACCAATTCAATAAGCTATCCTGTGTTGTCAGAGTCTGGTGTAATTCTTGCTCGAGTTCTAAATGATCCAACCAAAGTCTCGAGCGGAAGATTAGCTTTTGCTCGAGTTTTTTTGCTGCAGGCTACAAGATCAATAGGAAAGAACATGTCACGCAGAGTCCTTACAACGTACCTTGGCGTGCTGGCAGCGATCATGATCTGGGGCGCCCCCGCACAGGCGAAGACCATCGGCTCGTCTTTCGACCCGGACATTTTTTCCGGTGTCGGCACCTTCTTCGTGCCCGACCCGCCGGGGTCGGACTGCCTGACGCAGGGCATCGGGTTCCATGCCGTTAACGGATACAACTCGTGTAAGGGCGTTGTGCTGGAATCCGCTTCGCTTACCGCAAAGGATACCTTAGGCGATACGTTTGTCCTTTCTCTGCCACCGCCTACTCCCAATGCAAACGCGGTAACGGGAATGGTCCTGAATCCCGCGGCTAGTCCCATCGTGGTGGGATTCAATACGATTGAAATCCCGATCACACAAGTTAGCTGTAGCGGTCCCTCATGCCATACGAACACCTGGGACATACAGTGGCTTTCAGGGCTACCGCGAGAGGACGACTATGAATACGACGGTAACGGGTGGAACCCGCTCGCTGGCCTCAACAATCAAGTCCTCCTCTTCGAAAATGGCAATAAGGTCGGAACGGCCACTCATGTCGCTTTCACGCCGGAACCCGGCTCGCTCGGCCTGCTCCTGGGCGCGCTCGGCGCCGGCTGGCTGGCGAGACGACGCAAAGCTGCGGCCTGAACCTAGCCGCTAGCACCGCGCCCGCCGTCGGACCCGACGGCGGGCGCGTCATTTTGCAGGGCTCGCCTGCTCGAGGGATTTGTCGCCAGACGACGCACGCTCACGCGATGACCGCTGCGGTCCCCGCGGATGCCAATGCGTATTCGATCGCATCGTCAAGCGCCCACGCGTTGCTCGCTGCCCACGCAGCATCGAATGGAGTCTCGCCGAGCGCGGCGCGCGCCGCTTGGATGCTCTCTTGCCACTTCGCTTCGCCGCGCTGCGACCGCGGGATTCCAAGCCGCTCACGGACCCCTACCGCAGCCGCGAGCAGCCGAACGGCATCGGCGGAACGGCCGACGGCCTGCAGGAGCTCGGCACAGTCCTCCAGGCAATTAAGCACCTCCGGGTTCATCTGGAAGGCTTCGAAAGCCCGTAGCGCGTCAGCCAGCTTCTTGCGCGCGGACTCGTAGTCGCCACTCGCCAGGTCGGCTTTGCCCAGGCAGCGCAGCGCCATTGCCTCGTTGCGCTTGTCTTCCGCCTCCTGACAGACCTTGAGCGAACGCGCAAAGCACGCTTGCGCGGCTTGCAGATTGCCCGCGGCAAGCGCGATTTCTCCCAGGTTGCGTTCGCATTCGCTTTCCAACTCCCGCTGCTTGATGCGGTGTGAGATCGCCAAACATTGTTCAAAGAGTTCCTTGGCGCTGCCATCGTCGGCTTGGCGCATGGCCAGTTCACCGAGATTCAGCAGCCCGACGGCCTCTCCCATCGGATCTCCAATCTCACGGAAAGTGCCGAGGCCTTCCTCCATGCAATCGCGCGCTTTCACCACATCACCCTGGTGCAGGTAGAGCGTCGACAAGGTCGACAGGGTCGCGGCTATCTCCTGCGGGTTCTGCAATCCGCGGCGCACGGCGAGACATTCCGTCAGCATCGTCGTCGCTTCCGCATAGTCGCCCTGGTGATAGGCGAACACGCCAGCCAGATAGAGGGCGTGGCCACGCGCGACGTTTAGTTCGAGGACCCCTGGCAGAGCGAGTGCGGCGCGCACGTTATTTCGGGCTTCGGTCGAATAGCCGCGAAGGATCCGGAAAGTCATCAACGCAACTTCGAACTTGACCGCGATCACCGGATCGACCTTGCCCGCCAGCGCCAGCGCAATCGCAGCGCGCAGGTTGTCGAGATCGACTTCGAGACGCCGCGTCCAGTCCGCCAGCTCAGGCCCTTCCAGCTTCGGTCGTGCGGCCTTGGCGATGCCGAGGTAATACTCGCAGTGCCGCGCAGCTGTCGCAGCCACGTCGTCGAGGTCCTGCAAGCGCTCGCTGGCAAACTCGCGGATCATTCCCAGCATCCCGTAACGCGTTCTCAGGTGCTCGTGGGCAAACTCCCGGATCGTCTCCAGCAGCCCGTAGCGCGACGTTTCGCCCAGCGGCGCAATCATGACCAGCGACTTCTCGATGAGCGAAGTCACCAGATCGAGGACATCCTCCGGCGCAAGCGGCTCTGCTCCGCAGACCGCTTCTGCCGCCTGGAGGTCGAACCCGCCGGCAAAAACGCTCAACCGGTCGAGGACGATCTGCTCGTTCTCCTGTAGCAGGTCGTAGGACCAGTTTACCAACGCGTACAGCGTCTGCTGGCGCTCTAATGCCGTTCGACTACCGCCGGTAAGCAGCTTGAAGCGATTGTGCAGGCGGGCATTGATGTCGCTCACCGACATGGAGCGCAACCGCGCGGCGGCCAACTCCAATGCCAGCGGAATTCCGTCGAGTCGCGCGCAGAGCTCGGCGACCTCCGGGGCCTCGCGCTCGGTTACCGAGAAATTCGGCTTTTGCAGTCGCGCCCGCTCCACGAACAGCTGCACCGCGTCCGACCGCAGGAGAGTTCCGGCGTCGGCCTTGCGATCGGCCACTGCCAGCGGCAATACCGGGTAGGTCTGCTCGCCCCGGATATGCAGCCCTTCACGACTCGTCGCCAGAATCCGAACCTCGGGCGCGCTTCGCAGCAATTCCTCGGCCAGGCTCGCGCACGCGCTCACCAGGTGCTCGCAGTTGTCAAGAACGAATAAGAGCTTGTGTCCCCGGATGTGAGCGCAAAGGGTTTGGATGAGCGGTTTCCCTGGCTCTTCATGGATCGCCAAAACCTGTGCGGCGGTTGCTGTGACGAGTGCCGGATCTTTGATCGGAGCCAGGTCGATGAACCACGCGCCGTCCGGGAACTTGTCCAGTACATCGGCCGCAATCTGCAGCGACAGGCGGGTCTTGCCGAGGCCACCCATGCCCAGCAGTGTGAGCAGGCGCGTCCCCTCGAGCAGGCGCTTGGCGTCGGCGAGCTCGCGCTCGCGCCCGATGAACGACGTGACCTGCTGTGGCAGGTTGTTCGGGGTCGCTTCGAGCGAGCGCAGGGCCGGAAAATCCTGGCGCAGCTTGGGGTGTACGAGCTGGTAGACGTGCTCGCTCGTCGCCAGGTCGCGTAACCGCACTACGCCCAGATCACGCAGGGAAATCGCCTCCGGCAGGCGCTCGCAGACGTGATCGACCACGGCCTGAGACAAAAGCACTTGTCCGCCGTGGGCGGCGTTCATGATACGCGCGGCCCGGTTGACCGGGCTCCCGAAAAGATCGTCGTCGCGCCGCTCGACGATTCCCAAATGCAGCCCGGCGCGCACGCGCAGCGGGATCTGGTTGTGCGCCGCCCGGTCGGCCAGCGACTGCTGCAGGAGTAGGGTCGCGTTAAGAGCGTCCACCGGGTCGTTGAACGCAGCGTACATTCCGTCGCCGGTCATCTTGACGACCACACCGCGGTTTTCCTCGACCGCCTTGCGCGACAGCGCGTCGTGCTCCGCGAGGGCGCGCGACATCCCTTCTGCCTGCTGCTCCCACAGGCGGGCGCTACCCTCGATGTCCGTAAACAGGAGAGTGGTGACCCCCGACGACCCTTGCACGCTGAACCCCCATTGGCCGGCCAATACTCGAATAGCACTCTACCGCAAAATTCGGGTGCCGGGCGACGAGTAGCCAGCTGTGGCGACCGAGGTTGCTGCCGATGGGGCGGACCGGGCTGGCCGGCCGGAAGCTAATGGCGTCTTTTCAGGAGGGAGCGAGATACCCATCGCGCCGAACCTGGCGGTTGGCATAAGCGAAGCTCGCTGATCGCAACGTTTCCGGCATTCGGGTTACCAAACCAAGGCGTGCCGTTGAGATCGTGTGCGTTCGGCGCTTGCTCCGAAAGACCCCCGGCTCCCGTTTCCGTGTCTCGTGAATTGCCGGGTACTGACGCCGCCCTGGCCGCCATCGTTGAGCACTACGACGTCAAGGTCCTTTCTTGTGACGACGCAAGGGCACAGGCATACTCCCATTTCGGTGTTTGGGACGACACCGTGCCGACAATTCAGGGGCACTTGGGCGTTAGGGCGCGCTTAAGTCTTGTCGAGCCTAATCCCAGGCATCCGGTCACATCGTCTGAACGCGTGGGCCGAAGCCCGCAGAGCCTTCTCGTTCCAGAGATAGGAGGATAGCGTGAAAGGAACCTTGCTTGTCGCAGCACTCGCGACCATTTTTGCGGCACCGGCATTCTCCCAGGACGCGATCACGATCGGCATGACGGTTTCGCGAACCGGCTCCCTCAACGTCGACTCGGTCAGCCAGCTCCGCGGTGCGGAGCTGTGGCGCGACGAGGTGAACGCCAAGGGCGGAATCGAGGCCGGTGGCAAGCGCTACAAGGTACGCTTCGTCGAATACGACGACCAATCGCAGGGGGGACGCGTGCAGCAGCTCTACACGCGGCTGATCTTGGAGGACAAGTCGCAGTTCCTGCTAGGCCCCTACTCGTCGGGCCTGACGGCGACCGCGGCGGTGATCACCGAGCAATACAGCACGATCATGATGGACGGGGGCGGTGCCGAGGCGAAGATCTTTGAGCTCGGCAACAAGTACCTGTTCCAGGTCCTCACCGTGGCCGACCAATACCTGAGCGGGGCGATCGCGGCACTGAAGCAACATAACCCGCACGCCAAGGTTGCGTTCGTCTACTCGGATGACCCGTTCTCCAAGGCGGTGGTGGCGGCGGCGCGCAAGCAGGCGGAAGAGGCCGGCTTCACGGCGGTGCTGGACGAGTCCTATCCGCCGTCGACTACCGATTTCACCGCGATCATTAACAAGATCATCTCGTCCGGGGCGGACTCGTTCCTCGGTGGCGGCCACTACCCGGACGGCGCGACCCTCGCGCGGCAGCTATACGACCAGAAGGCCGGCCTCAAGTGGGTGACGATCCTGGTTGCTCCCGACAGCGACAAGTTTGCGACGCTCGGAGCGGCGGCGAGCGGCATTTCGGTGCCGTCGCAGTGGGAGCCACAGGTCCAGTACAAGCCGGACTTCGGGCCCACGGTGGCGCAGTTCACCGCGCAGTACCGCGCCCGGTTCAATGACGATCCGGACTACCACGCGGCCACGGGCTACGCCGAGGGACTGCTGCTGCAGCATGCGATCGAGCAAGCCGGCTCGATTGACCGCGACAAGGTGACGGCGGAGCTGAACAAGATCGACGTGTCCACCTACTTCGGCCGCACCAAGTTCGCCACCGACCCTGCCCACCATGGGTTGCAGCTCGCCCACGACATGGTGCTTGCGCAGTGGCAGATGAAGGAAGGCAAGCTGGCGAAGGAGATGGTCTGGCCGGATGCGGCGGCCACTGCCAAGGTCGTCTATCCGCTTCGCTAGCCGGGGCATGGGCCAGCGCAAGGGGGCTGGGCCTGCAGGCCGGCTCCCTTTTCATGAGTGCGGGGCATGATGGGCATCCTTGCGTCGCTGTTCGACGGCATCCTTGTGGGCACGGTCTACGGGCTCGCGGCAATGGGCATCACGCTGATCTGGGGCGTGATGGACGTGATCAACCTGACCCACGGCACGATGATCGTCGCGGGCATGTTCGGCGTCTACCTGCTCGCGGGCGCCGCCGGCGTGCCGGTCTACGCGACGCTGCCATTGCTCCTCGTCGGTGGCTTCCTCGCCGGGGTGGCCATGTACTGGGTCGCGGTGCACCGCGTGGTCGGGCAGCCGCCACTGATGAGCCTGCTTTCGACCTTCTCGGTCAACCTGGTGCTGATCGGGCTGGGCACTGCGGTGTGGGGAACGGATCTGTTCAACGTGCCGGTTTCGCTGCCTGGCTTGAGCATGGGCCGTTACACGTTCCCCGGCACGCACCTTATGGCTGCGGCGCTGACCGTTGCGATCGCCGGGGCGCTGTACCTGTTCCTATACCGCTCGCGGAGCGGCAAGGCGGTGCGCGCGGTGTCGGGCAACCGGGAAGCCGCCGAACTGGTTGGCATCCCGACCCGACGCGTGTTGGCGCTGTCCTTCGGCCTTGGGGTGGCGCTTGCCTGGGTCTCGGGGATGCTCATTGCCACGATGTTCCCGTTCACAGTGCTCTCGGGCGACCCTTACCTGCTCAAGAGTTTCGTGGTGACGGTGCTCGGGGGCCTCGGCAATCCCGTCGGCGCGCTCGTCGCTGGCGTTGCACTCGGCCTGCTCGAAGGCCTCGCCACGCCGTTTATGCCGGTGAGCTGGACCCCCGTGATGGAGTTCGTGTTGTTCGTCGCGGTGCTGATCGCCTTTCCCGGCGGCGTGCTGGGCGTGCTGGGCCTGCGCGGGACGCGCGCCCATTGAGCAGGGTCCGTGCATGACGATCCTGCGTCGCCCGTTCTTCTGGGTCATCGGCGCGATCATCCTTGCGTTCGTGCTGGGGCCGACGTACGGCAACAACGCCCAGTTGCGCGAAAACCTCCTGCTCGCCGCGGTCTACATCACGCTGGCGAGCAACCTCAACATGATCCTTGGCTACGCCGGCTACGTGAACTTCGGCAGCATCGTGTTCTTCGGCCTGGGCGGCTACTTCTGCGTCTGGCTGATGAACGCGCACGGCTGGCCGCTGGTCGGCGCAACGCTGGCCGGCGGGGCCACGGTGAGCGCGCTCGCGCTTGTGTTCGGGCTCGGCATCCTGCGCCTGCGCGGCGCCTACTTCGCGCTCGCCACCATCGGCGTCAACGAGGCAGTGATGGCCTTCGTCGACAATTTCGGGCCCTGGGGCGGATCGAGTGGCATCTACCTGTCGTCCGAGCTGTTCGCGCCGCTCGGCGGCCCCGCCAAGGCGCTGTGGGTGATCTATTACCTGCTGGTCGGTGTGATGGGCCTGTCGCTCTACCTCAGCTACGTGGTCAAGCGCTCCAAGTTCGGCCTCGGCCTGCGCGCGATCGGGCAGAACGAGAACGCGGCCGCGGTGCTCGGGGTGCAGGCACCCCGCTACAAGGCGGCCATATACAGCCTTTCGGCCTTTCTGCCCGCGATCGCCGGCGGCCTGTACTTCTTCAAGAGCGCGTTCATCCAACCGCCGGACGCGTTTGACCTCCAGCTCTCGACGGAGGCGATCGTGATCGCGATGCTGGGCGGCCAGGGGACCGTGGCAGGGCCGGCGATCGGCGCGTTTCTGTACGAGCAGTTGCGAGGCTGGCTGCTCACCTCCCCGGCGTTCTCGCACTTCCAGCTGGTCATTGCCGGTGTGCTGCTGCTTGCGATCGTGCTGTTCGCGCCTGGCGGTCTGACGGGCTGGCTCTACCGGCGCTGGCCGCGCCTGCGGAGCTTCCTCGAATGAGCACGCTGCTCGAAGTCAAGGGCGTGAGCAAGCGCTTCGGCGGCGTGCAGGCCGTGCAGTCGCTCAGCTTCTCCGTGGCCGAGGGCTCGATCCTGGGCCTGATCGGGCCGAACGGCGCCGGCAAGTCCACCGTGTTTAACCTGATCAACGGTGTGATCGCGCCGGATGAGGGCCAGATCAGCTTCCGCGGTGTCGACATCACCGCGGAGCCCCCTTACCGGGTCGCGCGCCAAGGACTCGCGCGCACGCACCAGATCGTGCAGCCGTTCATGACCATGAGCGTGCTCGAGAACTGCACCGTCGGCGCCTGCTTCGGCCGCGAAAACCTGCGCCTCGAGGACGGGCTCCAAGCCGCGCGCGAGGCATTGCTTCAGGTCGGCTTGGAGGACCGCTCCGACAAGCTGGCCTCGCAGCTCACGATTGCTGGCAAGAAGCGGTTGGAGCTCGCGCGCGCGCTCGCGGCCCGGCCGACTCTGCTGCTGCTCGACGAAGTGCTCGCTGGGTTAAACCCGACTGAGGTCGAGCACATGATCGCGATCATCCGCGCGATCCGCGCGCGCGGCGTCTCGATCCTGATGATCGAGCACCTGATGCAGGCGATCATGAGCCTTTCGGATCGGGTCATTGTGCTCAACTCCGGCGCCAAGCTCGCCGAAGGGCTGCCCGCCGAGGTGGCCATCGACCCGGCGGTGATTGAGGCCTATCTCGGTGACCCTGGTCTCGCCGACACGTTGCGCAGGGCCCCCCGGTGAACGAAGCGATCCTTCAGGCCGAGACGCTCGAGGCCGGCTACGGTGATGTCCAGGTTCTCTGGGGGATCTCACTCGCCGTCGCGGACGGCGGATTGACCACGATCGTCGGCGCGAACGGCGTCGGCAAGACCACGGCGCTACGCGCGATCGTCGGCAGCATCCGCCCATGGGCCGGCAAGGTGCTGTTCAAGGGCGAGGACGTCACCCGCCTGCCGCCGCACTTGAAGGCGGCGCGGGGGCTAGCGCTGGTGCCCGAGGGCCGGCAGCTGTTCAGCGACATGTCGGTGGAGGAAAACCTCGAGATGGGCGCCTTCGCCCGGCGCGGGTCGCGCAGCTACGCCAGCCGTCTGGAGCGCGCCTACGCGCTGTTCCCGGTACTCAAGCAGCGCCGCCACCAGCACGCAGGCACCTTCTCCGGCGGCGAGCAGCAGATGCTCGCGATCGCGCGCGGACTGATGTCGGAACCGGACCTGCTGATGATCGACGAACTCTCGCTCGGGCTCGCTCCGCTGGTCGTGCACCAGATCTTCGCCACCCTGAGGACATTGAAAGAGGAGGGGCTCACGATCCTGCTAGTCGAGCAGAACGTACACCTTGCCTTCGCCATGAGCGACTATGCCTACGTCTTGGCCGAGGGACGCCTGTTTACTGAGGGCGTACCCCAAAAGCTCGAGGCGATGGCTGAGATCCGCAAGGCTTATCTCGGGCTCTGAGCCGGGCGCGCCTGAAGCAGGGCAAGGCGCTGCTTGCCAACGCGGAGTGTGCCAGCGAAGACAACGTCAACGCTCGCCGGCGAGGAGCAGGCCCTCGATT
Organism: Casimicrobiaceae bacterium; assembly: GCA_035939595.1. Classification (GTDB taxonomy): domain Bacteria; phylum Pseudomonadota; class Gammaproteobacteria; order Burkholderiales; family Casimicrobiaceae; genus PALSA-1003. The sequence continues at coordinate 14,963 of DASZFQ010000003.1, read as the reverse complement.
GCCCTGGGCCGACACAAGTACGCTCCCTCGCTGCGCGAAGGCTTTGCGGAGGCCAGTGTAATCTGACCCAGACCGAGCCCAAGATTCGTCCGCACCGGTATAAAATGCTGCTTCATCTATGGCGGCTGGCGCGATCGAGTTCATGCCACCCGACGAACCGTTAGGCAACCGTGCACCCTTCGCAGCGCTTGCCGGAAGTTTCGCTATCGGGGCCGGTTGAAGCGCAGTTAGCATTGGCGCAGCTCTGGCAAGCGGCCGGTCAACCAACCGAAGCACTGTCGAATATCCGGCTCACGGGTGCGGAACCTGCGCTGCCATCCTCGTTCGCGGTCGGCACGGCAGCCCAGGTCAGCATCGCGGCATCGGCACTCGCTGCCGCGGATCTGTGGCACCTACGCTGCGGGCGGCAGCAGCTCGTCACGGTCGACATGCGTCATGCGGCCATCGAGTTCCGTAGCGAGCGCTATTTCCGTGTTGGCGGACAGGCGCCTACCGAGTTCTGGGACAAGATCGCAGGGTTATATCGCTGCGGCGATGGCCGATGGGTTCGTCTGCACACCAACTTTGCGCACCACCGCGACGGGGTGCTGGCGCTGCTTGCCTGCGACTACGACAAGGCCGCAGTGCAACGGGCACTGCTTAACTGGCGCGCGGAGGACTTCGAAGAGGCAGCAGCCCAAGCGGGACTCGTGGTCGTCGCGAATCGATCCTTTGAGGAGTGGGACCATCACCCCCAGGGCGTAGCGGTGGCCGCGGTGCCAGTATTGTCAATCGAGCCTATCGGCGACGCGCCACCTCAACCGCTTGCGCTTCCCGTCGCGCCGCGTCCCCTGAGCGGCGTGCGTGTCCTCGATCTCACGCGAATCATCGCCGGTCCGGTGTGCGGTCGCACGCTCGCCGCGCATGGAGCAGACGTATTGCTTGTTACAGCGCCTCATTTACCCGCGATCGAACCGTTGGTGATCGACACGGGGCGCGGCAAGCTGTCGTGCCAGATCGATTTGCGCGAGACCGCCGGGCAATCCACGCTGTGCGCCTTGTTGCGAGACACCGACGTATTCGTCCAGGGCTACCGCCCTGGCGCGCTGCAATCGTTAGGATTCGGTCCGGAGCAGGTGGCGCAACTTCGTCCCGGTATCGTCTACGTATCGCTATCCGCATACAGCCACGTCGGACCTTGGGCGGATCGGCGCGGCTTCGATTCGCTTGTGCAGACCGCGAGTGGCCTCAACGATGCCGAAGCGCAAGTGGCGGGGACAGGTCAGCCGAAACCGTTGCCAGCCCAAGCGCTTGATCATGCTGCGGGCTACCTGATGGCCTTCGGGGCCATCACTGCGCTCGCTCAGCGTTGTACTTTGGGCGGCAGTTGGCACGTGCGCGTATCGCTCGCGCAAACGGGAAAATGGCTACGCCAGCTCGGTCGACTCGAACGTGGCTTGTCTTGTCACGAAACAACCTTCGACGATATTCAAGACCTGCGGGAAGAGCAAGATTCCGGATTTGGGCGTTTAACGGCAATCCGGCATGCGGCGCAACTTTCAGAGACCCCGGTGCGATGGGCGCGTCCTTCGATGCCGCTTGGGAGCCATAGTGCTGCGTGGCCAGAATGAAAGCGTTGGATAAACGCCATGCCGCCAACCCTTTTTTTGAGAGACGGCCCAATCCCTTGCCGGGCAAGGCAAGAAACAAAAATCCCACCTACGAATTCGCCGGGCAGGAATATCTTTGGAAGGCAGCACTGCGCCACTCAACCAGCTTCGCTCGCACGGCCAAGCTAACTCGGCTGGCGAAATCCATCGCCGCGGGCGCATACCTCGCTCCAGGACCAATACCAGTAAGGCCGCGACCTCGGTCCGTGCCTCGACCCCATCGTCGAAGCGATCGAGTTGCACGCTTCACCCTTCGAGATTGACATCCTTGGTCTCCGGCGTGGCGAGAATCGCGAGGATCGCCAGCACCCCGTAAACCATAACCAGAAGCCCGATGTAGATATATGCCTCGTGAATGCCGTAGGCTTGCAGGATCAACCCGGCGAGAATCGGGATCAGGCCGCCGCCGTAGACCTGTGCGATTTGATAGCCCGCGTTCGCTCCAGATGCGCGATAGCGGGTCGGAAAATTCTCCGTATAGAAGGTCGGGATTGCACCGTAGCCGAAACCGAACACGAAGCCGAAGCCGATGATCTCGGCGATCGTCGCGAGGATGAAACTGCCCGTGTTGATCAAGTAGAAATACGGGATAGCGAAGATCAGGAACACGCTGGCGGCAATCAACAGGATCGTCCGGCGGTTGATGATGTCGGCAAGCAACGAACCGATGATCATGAATACCAGCATGAAGGCCGCGGCGATCAGCCCGATCGTCTCGGGTTCCGATCCGGTGAAGCCGACCGCCTTCATGTAGGCGGTACCGAACACGAAGTAGAGGAAGAACGCGCTGCCAAACATTGCGTTCACCAGCGAGGTGCGCAGAATGCGCAGTGGCATGTCACGCCAGACCTGCCTCGCGGGATACTCGATAACCTTGCTCTGCACCTTGTGCTGCTCGAACACAAAGCTTTCCTCGGTGCGCGTCCGGATAATGAGTCCGACGATCGCCACCAGAAAACCGACGACGAACAAGATACGCCAGCCCCAGGCAGCAAAATCCTCCGGCGTCATCAGCGACTTGACGAAGATCACAGAGCCAAAGCCCAGCAGCAGCCCGATCGGGATCGCGAACCCGACCCACGCGCCCCAGAAGGCGCGGTACTTAGATCGCGCCGCCTGTTCGACTACCCAGGTCGAGGCGGTACCGAACTCGGCGCCGAAACTAATCCCCTGCAGCAAGCGGAAGAAGATCAGCAGGCCCGGCGCGATCAAGCCAATGCTGTCATAGGTCGGTGTAAGCCCGATCAGCAGCGTGCTGACACCCATCAGCACCAGCGCATAGACCAACGCGTCCCTGCGCCCCCGCCGGTCGGCGATATTTCCGAAGATATAAGCGCCGACCGGTCGGATAATGATACCGATTCCGTAGACGCCGATTGCCGCTGCAATGGCCGCAACGCCCGGCAGCTTGAAGAAGATGCCGCCCCATATTGTCGCGGCGATCACGCCGGTGACCAGGAAGTCGAACTGTTCGATCACCGAGCCGACGATGGCCGCCAGCGCGACTTTAAAAATCTGCCTTTTCGTCGGGCTTGCGGCTGCTTCATTCATTGTCTTTTCCCGACACGCATAAGCTGTTCGACAAAAGTCTAATCACAACCTACAAGAGTGACGCCGTCTCGTAGTTACGGTCAGCCCGTCGCCGAACGCTCGCCCGCTCTGGTACGGCGTGAGTCCAGCCACATCTCGAACAGCAGTGCTATGGGTCCGATCACGAAAAGGGCATAGTACGGAGCATAGACGATTTCATTCAGACGAAGAACGGTCTCTAACGATGCCACTGCCAATACGACGGTGCACTGTCCGACCTTAGAGCGCACCGTCGTCCTTGGGTCCGTGATCATGAAGAAGATGAACAGCTGGTACATCGGTCCCGTTATCGGTGCGATCTCCGATTGCCAAGGGCTGCCGGTTAGCGAGCTTCGCAACAATGCGAAAATGAAAAATGCAATCACGTACGTAGCCGTGATATGAAAACGTCGAAACCGCCAGATAATGATCGACCCTAGCACCCAAATGACGATCATCGGCCACAGATAGTTGCCCCATTGAATGCTCAAACTCGCCACCGTGTCGCCGGCGAGAAACAGCATCGCACAGATGCCGAAGTTCGAAGGGTTCCAAAGGTGGCGGCCCTTGACTCGCAAGACGTACTTCGACGTGATGGAAAGCGCACTGCAAAGACCGTATGGCCAAAGCGCTAGCGAACGAATCAGAATACCGACACTGATGCCTGTAATGTAAGCGCTAGCGGGGTGCGGCCACTTGCGATAAAAGATTCGGCCAAGCACCAACTCGACGAGAATACTCACGCCGATAGCCAGCGCCGTTTTCTCGTAGCTTTCGAGGATGCCGAAGGATAGATGGCCCGCGACCAGAATGCACGTAATGAGAGCAGGGGCAAGGTAGCGGTTATCAAGACTCAGCCAGGACTTCCACCCGGATGAGGTCGGCGGCGGTATCGGCGGGCCTATCGGTTCGCTCACACCGGCTCCTTCACCTTGTGCAATCTGCGCGCGGCGGGCTGATCAATGGTCTGAACCTTGCCGGATGGCCAACGAATGACGACCCTATCTACGCGCCCATTCTTGCCCAGACCGAAGTGCAAGCGTCGCTGATTTTGCGCGGCGAAACCGCTGCCCCCCGATACTTCCTGAATCTGTTGCTGTCCATTCCAATAGAGCGTCACCTCCGTGCCGATCGCGCTACGGTTGCTAGTCGACCCTTCCAATTCAAATTCAATCCACGCATTTTCTGGCGTGACCGTATTCTTGTAAACCAGTAGCGGTCCGTTTTGATTGGCGACTACTACGTCCAGGACACCTCGATTCCACAGATCGGCCAGAGCCACGGATCGGCCGTCGTACGTTTCAGTGACCCCGACCGCTTGTGCTACATCGGTAAACCTCCCCGCGCCGTCGTTCAGCCATACGCGCTTTGTTTGGTAACCCGCCAAGCTGCGGCCGTCGAACGCGGGCCAGTTTCGAGCATCGCCGATGATCGAACTATTGCCGCCCGCGACCTTGGCAAAGTCGTACCAGTAGCTCCGATTTCTGTCGAGCGAGATATAACCGTTCGTGACGAACAGATCGAGATTGCCGTCGTTATTAAGATCGCCAAACTGCGCACCAAAGCTCCATCCACCCAGCTCGACGCCGAAGTCGCGGGCGAGGTTCTCGTATCTGAGAGTCTCACCCGCAGTTCCTTCCTTGGGCATCCATAAGTTGTTCCCTTGAATGAGAATGCCTTCTTCGGAAATGTTGGAGACGTAAACGGCATATCGTCCCTGGTTGAGAATGTCACCGAACGCGACGTTCATCCCGCTCTTCGGCGCAAAACCGATCCCCGTTTGCGCGCCCACTTCACGGAAACGGGTCCCATCGTTGAAGTAGAGCTCGGATACCCCATAATCGTTGGCGATGAACAAGTCGGGATGGCCGGTGCCCCGAAGGTCTGCTGCACCGGCTGCCAATGCCCAACGCCGGCTATTGATGCCCAGTTTCTCGCTGACCTCCTCAAATTTTCCGTTGCCGAGATTGTGGAACAGATACTTGCGGCCTCCGTTCTTCGCGTATTCGAAACTGTCCGGCATTATCTTCGTTGTCGTGAGATGCCAAAGGTCGATGTCCTCCGAGTAGTAGCCGCCGATGAACAAATCCAGCAACCCATCGCCATCATAGTCGAACCAAATTGCCGTATTGGCATTAATCCAGGGCGGCAGTCCCGCTTCCTCGGTTACGCGCGTGAATCCGTGACCATGGTCGTTGTGGTACAACTCTGGTCGTCCCCACTTGATCAGTAGCAAATCTTCGTACCCGTCGTTATCGTAGTCACCCCAGACTGCGCCCATGGATACCCCGGTGCCGGCTTTATTGACGTCTGCGACCCCAAGCTCCTCGGCGACATCCTTGAAGGTCCCGTCACGGAGATTGTGATAGAGCGCATTCTTGCCGCCCTCGCGGCTATCGACTACGTATATGTCAGGCCAGCCGTCCCGATCGAAGTCGACGATGGAAACGGCGGCTCCCATGGAGGTAACCTCGGGCATGATCGGGTCCAACTTGTGGTCGAGCGTAGGCGCATGGTGGACGAAATCGATGCCTGCTGAGTGCGAGACCTCTTCGAGAAAAAACCCGTACCGACTCAAAGCAGCAGCTTTGGCGTCGGGCACGGAGGCGACGCGCTGCCGCGCCGACATCTGCTTGAGCACGACGGGCGTGGCAAGCAGCCCGGCGAAGAACAGCGCAAGCAGAGTCTTCGCTGTCCGGGTCCCCGTCATTTGTCCTTCGTATTCCTCAGCGCGTCCTTGAACGCGTCCGCGGTGACGTAGCGCGTGTGGTAGCTCTGCCAATCCTCGGGGTGGTGCCGATACGTCCACTCGTCTTCGAGTTTCCCTGGAGGTGTCGTGTAATCCCGCTCGCTGTGATGTGGCAACGGAAGTACGGTTTTGGAGAAGGTCGAATTGTAGTCGCCGTCCTTGATCCAGCCGTCGCCGACGATAACGAAGTCGCGCAGCCAGCCTGCCGCCGGTGGCGGCAACTCGGCGAACCGTAGCGTCATCTCATCTCCCGAATTCATGATTACGTACCGGTCGTCCGCGTGCGCCAATAGATCGCGCACGTCGCCGTACCGGGTGTAATAACCGATAAGATCGCGCCAACGTTGCTTGGTCCCGGAGAGATGGGCGTAGTCCGGCGCCTCCACACCGCTCGAAGGCGCCCGGCTGATGACCGAGTAGCCACGATAATGCAGATCCGCCACCGACGGATCCAGAAGCGCCTTCTTGAGAGGAGTCTGGGGTAATCCCCTCGCCCACTCGATGGCATCCCAGTAGATCTCGAGATTGGTTCGGAGGCGGACGCGGCGTTGCGTTCCCGGACGAAAGACGCCCGTCAAATCGATAAGGACGGTCTTCTTGCGGCCCGCTGGAAAGCCAAGGTTGTCACGCGCGACTATCCACCCGCCATGTCCATTCGGTACCTCGAGGGACAGGCCGTGGGCGCGCCACCGATTGCCTTGGCTCAGTGCTACGTTGATCGACGAGTCGGTGGGATAGATCGACCCGTGCGCTATAAGGTAGAGTGGGCCCGTCCTCGGCGCGTCCTCGCCAAGCTCGATCTCCAGATAGTGATCCCGGGTCACGCCCTGGTATTGACCATGGCCGAAACTGGCCACGGCTCTCCCATCGACAGCGCTTACGATATCCGTCACATCCTGGTTGGTGTCGTCGAACGCCTGGGCGATGTGGTGCGGTGTCTCCACGGCAGTGATAGCGAGCTTCGCCGGCGGAATGACGAATCGTTCATCGACGAAGATCTCCGTTCCTGCTGGATGATCGACGGCCATCAGCGCAAGATAATCGTAGTAGTAGACTTCCCACAGTTCCGCCGTGAAGCGCAGGTCGTAGAAGCCGTCGTGGGGCACCAGCTCATCGCGTCCGATCTTGTACCACTCTTCCGTTGCCGCGATCTTGGCAGAGCCGAGGGTATTGATGCGCAAGCCAATCGCCGAGCCCCAAGGCATAGCATCCTTCACGAATGCCATCTGCCTGCCGTTATAGGCAAAAAGAAACGGACAGGATCCCTTGAGCCGTTGCTCGGCTTGCACTTCCTGGTCTGCCTTGGTTTCGAACTCGGCGCTGGCAACGCCATTCGGCCAAAGCACCCGAATGACGTCCGCGCTCGCTTGCTCGCCTAAACCAAAGTGAACTTGCGGTCCGGTAATTGGCTGCTTCTGCACAAGTAGGCCGGAGCGAATCTCGATCGCGCCGCCGATGCCGAACGGGTTGATGCGCTGATCGCCAAACGCTTGTGCGGCATGCGGTCGAACGACTTGCCAGTGATAGTTCTTCGCTCCTCGACTACTCGCACTTAGGGCTGTTCCATCTTCCGAGAGGCCGAGCAGCTTCAGTTTCCCGTCCCCGTTCAAGTCCGCCGCATCAAAAACCAGATCTGGTCCCATGGGAGGCCCGAGCAACGTGAACTGACCCTTGTCGTCGCCGAGCCAGACAAGAGCTCCTTTCTTTGCCTTACCCGGTTCAGCAGTAACCGGCGCAAGATAAAGATCGATCGCTCCATTATTGTCGAGATCGGCGACGTGCAAACGCACTTCGCTTGCCAGATACTCGGCCGCGTCCGGCACTCTTGCAATCTCCGCCGTATCCCAACCTTGTCCTTCATTCTTGTCCGATATTCGGATCAAGGCTCCATCTGCCTGCACCACGATTATGTCGAACATTCCGCTGCGGCTGGCGTCGGCTATTGCGAGCGCTTTGACGATCCCGAGATTCGTCGGCACAGCGCGCTCGCGAAACTGGCCTTGTCGCTCGTTGACAAAGACGTGCAGGTGACCGGTGCGATCGACCATCACAGCGTCCGGGTTGCCGTCTCCGTTCAGGTCAGCCCACGCGAATTGGCGCAACCCGGCGATCCCGGCAAAGGGATAAATCGGGACAAAACTACCGTCGCCATTGTTTCGTAATACAACGGGAGCATCTTCACTCGATCCAAGCACGATATCAAGATCCCCGTCGGCTTCAATGTCGGCAGCCCAAGCACCCGTATACCGAGCATCGACGATTGCCTTCGGCAAATGGGTCAGGCCAGTCACATCAATGAACTCGTTCGTACGTTCCTGGCGAAAGAGCCGCACCCCACCCGCACCTGCGAGCACAAGGTCCGTCTTGAAATCGTAATTGAAGTCCAGTTGCAGGACGCCTTCCGGCGACGGCGCCTCTCGCGAGGTGCCGCTGGGGAAAGGGAGCGTTGCACCGGTGGACAGATGCAACTCCGCTGCATTGGCCCACGCCACTGCGGGCGCACCGGCGCTGCCGAGTTGAATTGCACCGATCCAATTCCAGCGGCCATTGTTGGCGCCCTTGATGGGCTCGACGTCGAGCCGGATCGTCAAGTCGGCCGGTGCGGGCTTGAACAGAGGCGATTGCATACGCACGAATCGGGTGTAAGGCTGAACATCCTCTCCTGGGGACGCCTTGAGTCTCGAGAAACTTCGACGGAATTCCGGGACGCGCCAAAGCACGTTTCGTAGCACCGTAGTCCGCGTTGCGGCCAGGTGCAGGTCCTTGCCTGTCGCCGCAAGCCGCAAAGCCGCAAGCTGGTCCTGCACCTCCGATGGCCAGGCGGAAGCCCCGGCGCTTATCTTGGCGAGCGTCGATTCGAGCGTTGCGGCGTCTCCTCGCTTGGCCGCAATCCGGCTCAGTTCCAGGAGCGCCGCTAGGTTATCCGGGTCGAGGGCCACAATCTTCTCGATCGCCTGCTGGAATTCCGCATCGCTACCCGGATCGCCTTGCCGATCGATTTCTTGGGCGAGCGCATAGTTGTTGCGCAAGTCCCCTGGAGTGTGATCTGCGGCTTTGCGAAAGTTTGCAATGGCTTCCGCGGAATGGCCGCGACTGCTCTCGAGCATGCCCAACAAGTTGTAGATGTGACCGTCCTCGGGTGCAAGATCCCGTGCGCGTTCGAGGCGCTGCGCGGCTTTGTCGAAGTTCCTCTGGCGCAATGCGAGCACGCCCCAGTTGGCCCAGCCGGCAGGTTCACCGGGGGCAAGCTGAGTCACCTCCGCAAACTTCGTGTCGGCGCGAGCATCGTCACCCACCTGCAAGGCCGCCAAACCTACGTAGAACGCCGCAACGACCTTGTCGTATTCGCTGGACGATGGGGCTGGGATTGTCGAGCCCTCGCCACATCCGGTGGAACACACGAGGAGCGCTATCGCCAGCAGGTGCGCAAAGGGTCGGCGGCATAGAGATGACCAAGCAGGTGCCGCCAGCATTTTTTGTCGGAACGAGCGAGCGCGGTGGCGTACGCCGCTTCGGTCAGCAGGACAGGACTCTGGCCGCGTCACGGTAGGCATTGCGCAGCCTCGCAACACACACGCGATTGTCGGATTTACCCGCTACTTCTGCGTAGTCAAGGCCATTTTCGCAACTTGAATTGACTTCAACCTCGGCTCGCCCTCGCGCAGCTCGTACGCTCCATCCGCGGCGATAGGCCCGTTCCACGTTTGGATCAGGTTGCTGCCAGGCCATCGGATCTCGAGTTCATCGATGACGGTTGCCTTGCCAAGCCCGATGTGTGGATGCAGGCTCGATGCGCCGAAGCTGCCTCCGCTGTTGACCGTGCGGTAGATATCGCGGGGCTTGCCCTCTTCGGTGATCCGGACACGAATTCGCGCACCTACAGCAAAGCGGTTCGCGCGCACCCCGATGAGGTTAAGCTTGATCCAGTGATTGCCGTGTCCGGGATTCTTGAACAACGCGGTCCAGAACCGGTCGGCCGTGAACGCACCGCCGATCACCTCGACCACATCTTGGTTGCCGTCATTGTCGATGTCGCCAAACGCTACCCCATGGCCCTTCTGCAGATGACCGAATCCACCCGACGTCGTTACGTTTTCGAAGAATTGACCCTCATGGTTGCGGTACATCTGGTGCGGCACAATGTTGGTAAGCGGCGCCGCACCAGTGCCGAGATAGAAGTCCAACCAGCCGTCGTTGTCTAGGTCCCCGAAGTTTGCGCCCATGGTCAACAACAGTCGATCCAGATGTACCTCGCTCGAAACGTCGGTGAAGGTACCATCCTTGTTGTTGCGATATAGCCGCGGCCGCGCTCCCTGGGCCTTGTCCTTCTGCCCAACGTACTCGCGCACAATGTTGGGTATCGTGGCCCAGTAACCTGAAACAAAGATGTCCGGCCAGCCATCGTTGTTATAGTCGAAAAACCAGCAAGTGAAGCTCATGTTCGGCTCAGCGACGCCGGCCTGCGCCGTTACATCGGCGAACTTCGGTATCTTCCCCGGCACACCAAGATTACGGAACAGGTGGTTGGGCCCTCCCATCACCGATACGTAGAGATCCTGCCATCCGTCGTTATCATAATCGTCCGCAGCAACACCCTTGATCATTCCGCCGACCTTAATGCCGGATTGCGGACCGACGTCGGTAAATGTCCCGTCGCCGTTGTTGATATAGAGTCGAAAATCTCGTGCGCTCTCCGGCCACGGCACCTTGTCGCGCACGATCTCGTTGCCGACGAAAAGATCGAGCAGGCCGTCGTTGTTGAAATCAGCCCAAACCGCGGTTTGCGTCGGGTAATTATTGAGTAGTCCTGCTTTGGCAGTGACATCGGTAAACGTGCCGTCGCAATTGTTGCGTAGCAGAGACATGGGATATTGTCCTTTGTCGTGAAGCCATGCCCCTCGTAAAACCAACACGTCGATGCAACCATCGTTATTGTAATCGGCCTGGATAATGTTCAGACCGCCGACGATGCCTTTCAACCCCGCCTGCTCGGTCATGTTGGTGAATGTTCCGTCGCCGTTGTTGTGGAAGTATTCGAGTTGCTCCTCGAGCCCCATGTGCGAGATCATGACATCGAGATGCCCGTCATTGGTGAAGTCCTCGACGATGATGCCACCGGCTCGCCCGAAAGATGTCAACCCTCGTGTGGCGGCGACATCGCGGAACTTGCCGATATCGTAGTCCGAGGCAAATGTTCCAGGCGGGATCAGCCACTGCTTCGGCACACCGTCGGGGTAGGTGCCGAGCACCATGTACGAAATGTTGAGCAGCCATCGGTAGAGCAGTGCGTTCTCGGGATTCGTTGTTGGATCGGCGAGGAGCTCGGCATAGCGCTTGGCCGCTTCGGCCGCTCCGAGCTGCTCCTTGTGTACACCCTGGCCCTGCACCGGGAAGATGCAGGCGTCGGAGTTGTGATTCCATGTGCAGTTCTGCAATTCACCCAGGCGGAAGTATGCGAGCGCGAGATCGGCCTTCAACGTCTCGATATCGGCCGCAGGGAGCGATGAACCGTACTCGGAGAGCAGCTGTTCGAGGGTATCAATTGCCGCTGCGGACACGCCGCCTGCGATGTATTGCTGCGCGAGTTCGCGTCGCAGTATAAGGCGCTTGATCGGGTTCGCCTCCGCTCGAATGTCGGACTGCAGACTCGCGATCTTCTTCTCTTGCAGGTCCCATGGATTGTCCCAGGTGCCCTCATGCTCTGCGAGGTAGGCGAGCCTCTCCACCATATTGAACGGCCGTGGCAACCAGGCGAACAGGGCCGCTGCGACTGCGAGCACGGCGATACCGGCCACCCCAAGCCAGATACGCGATGCGGAGGCCAGGATCCACCGCGACGGGACGGACCAGACGCTCCGGGATCGGGATATGTCGTCTCGTCTCCCAGCCCGGTCGGCAAGGACCTCCGGAGCCTTGAAGTCCCGTTTCGCGCGATTCGCGCCAGTCTGAACCTTGCCGCCGCGCCGCCGGGTCATCCCAGTCCACCCAGCGACGGAGTGAAAGGAACCTTTGCGGTCCTTGCGACAGGCGGCAACTCAATGGAGCCGGTGAGCGCTGGATCCTGCACTTGTCCGGCGGCTATTGGAAGCGACAGGATCCGCAAGCCTATCGTCGTAAGCAGCATCATCAGTGCCAGCATTGGCAGCTGACTCCACAGCGCACGCCGTCCCTGCGCGAAGAGCCGCAGAGCCTGGGTGTGCGCGAGATACACGGCGACGATGTGGCCAAAGAGGATCAGCCCCACCTGGGTATGCCAGACGCTATCAGCAAGGAGGATGATCGGAGCATGCTCGAGCCTTGCCGTCCCGAACAGGTTCCAACCAAAGCCGAACGGATCGGATATCAGTGATACCATCGCCGGCGCTTCGGTGATGAGCAACGTGTAATAGTGGGTGATGTTGTAAACAAACGCAATGGGCACCAGCGAGAAGGTGAATTGCAGCGCCAAGTCGCGCACGCTCCTTTCGCTGCGCGCGACCTCCTTCGTGAGCCAGACGAAGCATAAATAGATTACCGCGTAGACCAAAGGGGACACCAACAGCATCGCCCACTGCCAGTAGTAGTAGATATCCACGAAGAAGAGGTACGGACGCATAAATATGTGGGTCAGGAGCGGGTATAGATACTTCCAGAATAGCTGCACCCATGGCAGCGTTTCGTGCACCGCGTCGAATGCCGTGGACGAGAGCATGAAGAGAACGAAAAGCAGCAGGCTGAAGTGATCCGCCGGTGCCTTGAGCAGCCCGATGAACGGCTGGCGCAGGCGTATGCGGCCGCGCTGCGCTGGAGAATGTCCGGGAATGTATTCGAAGGGCGCAATCTTTGCGATGATTCGAAGAAACACAGCGAACAACTCGCCGTAGCAGAACCACGTGTCCGAGCCGAGGAGCCATGCGCCAACAACGTTGATTGCGCTGTATGCCAACAGCACCTCGCCGAGGATCCGTGGCGAAGGATGGCCAAAGAGCTCCAGCCAGATGAGCGCCATGTAGAGCATTAGCGCCGGGTAATAACCGAGCCATCCTGGGTATCGCAAGTGGCCGCGGAAGGCACCCGGGCGAAAACGTTCGATGAAGTCGCAGATGACGCGCCACGGATTGATCAGCGCGTAGACGTCGCCCACCAGTGCCGTTAGATAAGTGAATCCGAGTACGAAGGTGACCCAGAAGAACGCGACGCTGAAATTGGTGAATGGATTGGGAGCGCCGAACAGGCCGGTCACGATTGTTAGAAGCAGGGCGAGAACACTCAGCGTCCGGAGCACGCCCAGGACTACATCGCGGGTCGCCGCATTGGGAACGCCCAGATCGAATGTTCGGAAGTTCCGAGTCGCGCCCTGGGCGGTGACGAAGTAGCCAACGACGACGAACGAGAGGGCCAGTGCAGCCGACGTGGCGAAGGCGTACATCCAGAACGGAATCGGGAGGTTATAGACCACCCCCATCATGTGCGCCTGCGCCCCGCGAGGGAACAACAGGAGTGACGGCGCGGTCAGGGCGGGAGCCGCTCTGCCCATGGCTCTACACTGGTTCTGAGCAGCTACCGGGGATAGACTTCCAGCGCGGCGAGCTCCGAGTGCACCTTGTGCAACTCGAGACCGAAACGTCCCGTGTGGTTGGCGGTGAATTCGAGGTTCGCGGTCGCGCCGGGTGCGAGGCGCGCGTGTAGGTCGTACCCGTGCAAATGCACCTCGTCGCTGCTGTCCGACTTGACGAGCAGGTTTACCCGTTCTCCTTCGTGAACCCGGAGGACTGATGGCCCGGACGCTAGCTTGCCTGCCCTCACAACCAACTCGAAAACGCTGCTCTGCCGCGCCGGGCTCCCCGCACCCCCCGCCCACGGTTGCGTACCAATGGTGGAGATAGAAGGCGCATCGGCAGTCCGGGAGTCCCGGCTAGCTGGCGCATTCGCTCGCGGCTGCTGCGGTTTGAAGACCGACCACAACCCGACCAGGACGATAGCCATGAGAAGGATGAATGCAGCAGGCCTGACCATCATGCGTAGTCAATCGGGAGGAAACGAAAGCACTCGGTGAGCGCTGTCGACGCAGAGGGCCAAGATCGTCGAATCGAGGGCAGGTCAGTTATGCGACACGACTTGTCCACTTGCATCCACTCCATGCGCTTTCAGAACCATCTCGATACCCTTTGCCTCGAGCGAGTCCGGCGCGGGCGTGTTGGCATTGCTCGCCAAGGCAGGCCCACCCCGGCCATCATTGCCCTCCGGCAGTACCCACACCTTGACCAGACGTTGCTGCCCCGGGCAACGCGGGTCATCCGTTTGCGTCATGCTGACGTTAGCAGAGGGTGCAAATCGCATTAACAGCTCACCGGGCTGATAAGCCGCGTCGACAGTGACCAGAGGATCGCTCTGTGACTCGAAGCGCAGCTCAAAGCCGAGCGTTCGAGCCAGCTGCTTCAGAATTTCGGAGACGCGCGCCTCGCGCGCAACAAGATGCACACCATACTTACAATCACTGTTGATGCGGATCTCCTCACCCGGCGCCGACAACCCGGTCAGAAGCATGGTCGCCCCAAGCGCAATGCGAACCGCCTGTGTCACCAGCGAACAATGGTCCCGAAGCCAACACTTTGACGTCGAACTAGGTGCGTCGCTGCCAACGTAGTAGTTCATACGTCACGACGGGCATTCGCTTGCTGTGGCATTACGCGGCATGGTCGACAGCGTAGGCTACGCAACCCGACCGGGCAAGTGACCGGTGAGGGGTTACAAGAATGCATCACAAGACATCTAAGGAACAAAGGCTCCGGCGGTTACCCGGCGGAGCCTCTGGAATGGGCGGCAATGCTCGCCTGATTCTTACGCTTGCTAGTTTTGTTCACCCACCGGTGTCTTGCTTTGCGGGAACGGCCAAGCGCCATGGGTGAACTTGAGCGTCAGCAGCCCGTTGTCCTGGCACGTGGTCCAGAGCGTTCCATTATCGGCATTGAGGTGCACCTGCGCACTACACCAGTCAGGCCCGCCGGCGCGCCACT
>DASZFQ010000002.1:0-51194 GCA_035939595.1 Casimicrobiaceae bacterium | reverse complement strand
AAATCGCCGTGGTCGCCACCAAGCCGCTGGCGACCCAGCGCGACCTGGCGCTGGCCTATACGCCGGGCGTCGCGGAAGCCTGCCTGGCGATCGTCGCCGATGCACAGGAAGCCGCCAGCCTGACCTCGCGCGCCAATCTCGTCGGCGTCATCACCAACGGCACCGCGGTGCTCGGCCTCGGCGCCATCGGCCCGCTCGGCGCCAAGCCGGTGATGGAAGGCAAGGCCGTCCTCTTCAAGAAATTCGCCGGCATCGACGTCTTCGACATCGAGATCGCCGAACGCGATCCGGATCGGCTGGTCGACATCATCGCCGCGCTCGAGCCGACCTTCGGCGGCATCAATCTCGAGGACATCAAGGCGCCGGAATGCTTCTACGTCGAGCGCAAGTGCCGGGAACGCATGCGCATCCCGGTGTTTCACGACGACCAGCACGGCACCGCGATCATCGTCGGAGCCGCGGTGCTCAACGGCCTGCGCGTGGTCGGCAAGGACCTGGGCAAGGTCAAGCTCGTCTGTTCCGGCGCGGGAGCGGCCGCGCTCGCCTGCCTCGATCTGTTGGTGAGTCTCGGCATTCAAAAACGGAACATCTGGGTATCCGATATCGCAGGTGTGGTCTATGCCGGGCGCAAGGAGGAAATGGACGACAACAAGGCACGTTACGCGCAGGCGACGGGGGCACGAACACTGGGCGAGATCATCGGCGATGCGGACATTTTTCTGGGTCTTTCAGCCGCGCGCGTGCTCAAGCCGGAGATGGTCGTGCAGATGGCCGACAAGCCGCTGATTCTCGCGCTGGCCAACCCCGAGCCGGAGATCATGCCTGACCTCGCCAAGCAGGCGCGACCTGACGCAGTCATCGCCACCGGCCGGTCCGACTTTCCGAATCAGGTCAATAACGTCCTCTGCTTCCCGTTCATCTTCCGTGGTGCACTCGACGTGGGCGCGACAACGATCAACGAAGCGATGAAGCTTGCGGCAGTGCGTGCGATCGCCGATCTGGCCACGGCCGAACAATCGGATATCGTAGCCGCAGCCTACGGCACCGAGGACGTGAAGTTTGGTGCGAACTATCTGATTCCCAAACCGTTCGATCCGAGGTTAATCGTCAACATCGCACCAGCTGTTGCCAGGGCTGCGATGGAGTCGGGGGTCGCGACCCGTCCGATCGCCGATTTCGCCGTGTATCACCAACGGCTGCTGCAGTTCGTTTATCACTCCGGACTGCTGATGAAGCCGATATTTCAGGCGGCGAAAAACACGCCCAAGCGGATCGTCTTTGCGGAGGGCGAGGATGAACGCGTGCTGCGCGCGGTGCAGGTCGTCGTCGACGAGGGTTTGGCCAAGCCGATCCTGGTCGGTCGTCCGGCCATAATCGAACAACGCATCGAGCGCTACGCCCTGCGGCTGCGTTGCGGCGTCGATTTCCATATGATCGACCCCGAGGACGACCCGCGCTACCGCGCTTACTGGAGGGAGTACTACCGCTTGATGGAACGCAAGGGCATGACGCAGCAGCTTGCCAAGATCGAGATGCGAAGGCGGCCGACGCTGATCGGCGCGATGATGATTCACGAGGGCGATGCCGACGGCTTGCTCTGCGGCACCTATGGCACGCATGACTCGCACCGCCGCTACATCGAGCAGGTTATCGGGCTGCGTCCGGGCACCAAGACCTGCGCGGCAATGAATGCCGTGATTCTGCCCGACCGCACGGTCTTCATCGCCGATACCTATGTCAATGCCGATCCGACCGCAGAGCAGATCGCCGAGATCACCCTTCTCGCCGCGGAGGAGATCCGCCGCTTCGGCATCACGCCCAAAGTCGCGCTGCTATCGCACTCCAGCTTCGGTTCGAGCACGCACCCGCAGGCGACCAAGATGCAGGCCGCTCTGGCGCTGATCAACGCGCTGGAGCCCGGCCTCGAGGTCGACGGCGAAATGCACGGTGACGCCGCTCTGTCGGACGAGGTGCGCCGTGCCATGTTCCCCAACTCCCGCCTGAAGGGTGAGGCCAATCTGCTGCTTATGCCAACGCTTGATGCGGCGAACATTTCGTTCAATCTGCTCAAGGTGGCCGCCGGCAGTGGCCTCACGCTGGGACCGATCCTGCTTGGCGTGGCCAGGCCGGCGCATGTCCTCACGCCATCGGCGACCGTGCGCCGCATCGTCAATATGACGGCGTTGACTGTCGTCGATGCCAGTGTCGAGCGCCAGCGCGCGCTGCTCTGAGACCCCGCCGGCGAAGCCGATCCTTACTTGGATGTTGTAGGGGTTGCGCCAACTGTGCGGGCCGGCTGTCGTTCGGCCGGCACGATTCGTGCTCAAACCCACCGCCTTTCGCGTCATGGCGCGAGATGCAGGCAGATCGGAGCAACAAGTGAAATCGTTTCATATTGACTGCGAGCTGGAGTACGACGTCGCCTCGCAGACCCTGTTCATCTTCAATATCGCGGTACCGACCGGCTTCGGCCAACACGTGCGCAGCGAGTCCATCGCGACGCGGCCGGTGCTGCCGATCGAAGAGTTCCAGGATGCAGGTGGCGTCAATCGGCTCCTGCGCGTCGACGTCCCTCCGGGACGTTTCGGTATCCGCTACCTTGCCGCGGTCGACGTCGACCCGCCGGCAGTCGATCGGCAGGCGGAGCGAATCCCGCTCGCCGTCGTCGCGCCGGAGGCAATCCCGTATCTTCTCTCGAGCCGCTATTGCGAGGTGGAGCAGCTATTCGCTCTGGCATCTGCCGAGTTCGGGCAGATCACTCCGGGCTATGCTCAGGTACAGGCGGTCTGCGCCTGGATTCGCGCCCACATCGCCTACCGCGTCGGGAGCTCCTCGCCGGCGACGACGGCACGCGATGTGCTGGTTAACAAGGCGGGTGTATGCCGCGATTTCGCCCACCTCGCGGTGGCAATGTGCCGCGCGCTCAACATTCCCGCGCGCTTCGTCAGCGGGTACACGCGCTACGACGAGCCGCCACAGGATTTTCACGCCTTGTTCGAGGCCCATCTCGGTGGTCGCTGGCTGCTATTTGATCCGACCGAGCTGGCCCGGATCGACAGCATCGTGCGCATCGGCATCGGCCGCGACGCCGCGGAGACGGCGTTCGCGACCTTCTTTGGTTCGGCGCGCTTGCGCCGTTTGAGTCCGCTGGTCGAACCGGGCGACGGCGTTCCTCGGCTCGTGCGTTTGCAGACGCCGTCCTCCGGCGTCCTCCTCGTGGCCTAAGTCGCCTACGGCTGCGTCGGATCCCGCGACGCCGTCGGACCCCGTCCGACGCCAGCTACCAAGCCTCCGACGGGAGAAACGGCCGGTAACCGATAGTCCTGAGTGCAGCCGCAGTGCATGCTTGTACTCATTTCGGCGCCAGGCTTGCTGGGGGCCTCGCGTGCGGCACCGCTAGATCGGGTCTTGAAATGGGCCCGCCGAGACGGGAAGGGAATCTTGCAGAGGAGTGCAACATGAACATGAAACCGACATTACTTGTAGTGGCACTGGCAGCGGCCACGCTGGCAACCGCGGGCTGTGAACAACGCTCTGCCGACGGCGTGGGGCGCAGCGTCGGCCAGAGCACGACAGGCCAGCGCGCGGATACCATGCAAGCCAAGGTCGACCAGGCTGCGGACAAGGTTGCAACGGAGGGTAATGACGCGGCGATCACGGCCAAGGTCAAGGCCGCCATTCTCTCCGAACCCGGGCTGAAGTCGCTGCAGATCAACGTGGATACCAAGAACGCCACGGTAACGCTAAGCGGCAACGTCGACTCCGATATGCTGCGCGACCGGGCCAAGCAGATCGCGATGGCGACCGAGGGCGTCAGAGACGTCGTCGACAACCTCAGCGTCAAGACGACGTCTTGACGCCGCGAGGCCGCGACGGTGTTACGCCGCGGACCTGATCCGGGGGACCGAGATGACGACCGTCGTCCCGGCCCCTGGCTGGCTCGAGACGGTCACGTCGCCGCCGACCTGCTGCGCCCGTTCGCGAATACCGCGCAGGCCGTGCGACGCGGGCTTGCTCAGATCGTCGGCGCTGAGCCCCACGCCATCGTCCCGAATCTGTAACACGAAGGCGTCGCTAGTAGTCGTGAGCTTGACCCAGACCTCGGTTGCCTTGGCGTGCCGAGCGACATTGGTCAGCGTTTCCTGGAAGATGCGGAACAGCGCCAGCGCCACGTCGCGGCCAGGCTGGTGATCGGTATCGGCCGCCTCGACCTGGACGCGTGCGTCGCTATGCTTGCCAAATTCGGCCGCCTGCCAGCGCAGTGCTGCGGAAAGGCCGAGATCGTCGAGAATGCTTGGCCGAAGGTCGGTGACGATTCGGCGCGTGGTGGCGACGGCGGCATCGACGAGCTTGTCCATTGCCGCGCGCTTATGCCGGATGATCTCGGGCGCGTCGCGCCACCGCTCACCCATGATGTCGAGATCCATCTTGAGTGCGGTTAGCGTCGAACCGAGTTCGTCATGCACCTCGCGCGCGATGCGCGCCTTCTCCTCTTCGCGCACGGTCTGCAGGTGGCGCGACAGGGCGCGAAGCTCTTCGCGCGAGCGCTCGATTTCGAGTTGCGCCAACCGGCCCTGCGTATCGTCGAATACCAGACCGTCCCAAAGGACGGCGTCGCCGTCCAGACGCCTTGGGCGGGCACGAATGTTGATCCACTTCTCCCCCGGCGCGTCCCTCGCAACGAGGCGCCCGGCCCAGTTCCAGTTGGTCAGCTCGGCCGCGGACGCGTCCAGCGTGGCCAAGAGATGTGTGCGCTCGGCGGCAGGGATCAGTCGGAAGAACGATTCGGCCTCGATTGTGAACTCCGTTTCGTGCAGGCCCGTCAGCACCTCGGCCCCAGGGCTCACGTAGGCAAAAGACATCCGGCCGGCGCCGTCGCGGATCAACTCGAAGACCATGCCAGGCACGTTGGCAGTGATGCCTTCGTAGCGCGCCTCGCTCTCCCGCAAAGCGCGCTCGACATCGCGGCGCGCGCTGTTGTCGTAGCAGGAACACAGATAGCCGGCAAACTTCCCCTCCATGTCGTCGTAGGGCCGGCCAACGCAGATCATTGAGCCGAAGGCGCCGTCGGCGCGGCGCAGCCGGAATTCAATCTCGAAGGGCGACATCGCCGCGAACGCGCGATCGTACGTCGCGCACCATTGCCCGCGGTCCTCGGGGTGCATGCTTTCCAGCCAGCCGTTGCCAAGCTCCGCCTCCCGTGATCGCCCCGTGTAATCGAGCCAGCTCTGGTTCAGGTAGTCGCAGGCCCCTGTCGCGTCGGACCGCCATACCAGATTGGGAAAGCCGGAGAACAACGCGAAGTAGAAATCGCGCGAGCGTTCCGTCTGCTCGCGCAGGGCGATGCGCGGCGTGGCATCGCGCGTCACGACCGAAAAGCCCTGCAATGCGCCATCTTCGCGGCGGATGGGGGAGATGATGTCGTCACCGCAGTAGCGCGTCCCATTCTTGCGAATGTGCCAGCATTCTTCGTCGAACCAACCCTGACGTGCCGCGATGGTGAGCATATCTTCGGGCGGCTGCTTCCGCTCTGGCGGATAGACAATCGAGAAGTGGCGGCCGAGGATTTCCTGCGTCGTATAGCCGTTGAGCGCCTCCGCCCCAGGATTCCAGCTGGCGATGCGTCCTTCCGGGTCGAGCATGTAGATGGCGCAGTCCTTGATGGCGTCGATGATCAGTCGCGTTCGTTGCTCGCTTTCCTGGAGCGCCTGCTCGGTCTCCCGCCGCGCCTGGATGTCCTCGCGCAGGCGCACGTTGGCAACCGCGACGGCGCGGGCGCGACGCCGGGCCGTCTGAAATAGATAGGTGCAGAGCCCTAGCAGGGTCGCCAGTACCGTGCCAAGGCCCAATGCTGCCTCCGGCAGGCGCGAATTCGTCTGCTGCAGGTGTTCGCGTGTCGGCGTCACGCGCAGCGACCAACGCGCGTTGGCGATGCTGACCGTTTGTTCCTGCGTCCATTCAGAGCCCGCTGCGCTATCGCCCGTGCCGGCGGCATTGGCGAGCTGCGAATTCTCCAGTAACGCAATGTAGTAATCGGCAAATCGGTCCCCGAGCAGCGACGACAACCAGTCGCTGGCCAGGCCGGCCGCGACGACGCCGTGCAGCGTCTCACCGGCGAAAGCAGGCGCATAAATGACGAATCCCTTGCCCGCCGGTGCATCGTCCAGCTCGACCAGCCGTGTCAATGCCGGGCGGCGCGTGCGCAGCGCTTCGTCGAGACCTGCTGCTCGGCCGGCACTCGAGCGCAGCGACGCACCGACGCGGCTTGCCTGCGCTTCCGGCACGACCCAGCGCACGAGCAAATCCGCGCCCGCCCAGTGGATCCCGCGAAACCCTGGGGGTTCGTTGAGCAACGCGCTGGCATCCTGCTGCCATTGCTCTTCGGTGAAACCATAGATCGACGAACGCTGGGCGAGGCGATCGAGCTGTCGGATGCTGGCGCCGATCGCGTGCTCGATCCGGTTTCTGACATCTGCGGCGACGAGCAGGGTGCTGTTCTGGACATAGCCGGCCTGCTGCAGGCTCAGCGCTTGCCACAGCACGAGGGCGCACGCGAACGCGGCGAACCAGACGATGCCTGGCATCCAGCGGCGGACCGCCTGCTGCTCGTCCTCGCTGCGAAGCAGGATGAGGGCAAGTACGCCGCCCGAGAGCAGCAGGAACAACAGGGCACTGGTGCGCTCGCCTCCGCTCAGGAGCAGCCACTGCGATGCGAACATGCCTCCGCTCCAGGCGCCGAAGAGTAGCAGGGATGCGAGCGCGAGCGCGATCGCTGCAAGCATCGCAACCAGCACCGATCCGAGCGCACGGTTGGCGCGCGGATCGACGGCGGCCAGGGCGCAGCCCAGCGGGACGAAGACGAGCGCGGTCAACACCCCCATGTCGTTGTAATTTCCGGCGCCGTAGGGAAGCCAGGGGTCGTTTATCAGCGGGTGGGTGTCGATCCAGCCCGGTACCGCGTAAGCGACAAGCCGAAGCCCGGCCAGCAGGATCGGGACTGCGGCGCACCAGCGGCCCACAAGGCTCAGGCGCGAGGCGTGTGCGGCCAGCGCTACGCCCCCGAAAACAAACGCCCAGGCGGTGTCATATTGAAGGCGCTCGAACCCGGGCGGCGTGGTCGTCAGGTCATGCCACGCGGCAATGCACCAGGCGCCGACCAAAGCGACCGCCAACCCGAGCAGCGCGAGGAGCAGCGCGGCCCAGGGGAACAGACGGATGCGGTCGATAGGGGAGATCACCGGGAAGACCACGTCGGAGAGCAGCGACGGCAGCGCTGATCTTACCTTACGCCACCCGCGGCGCGGGCGGGCCCCCAAAGCTGGCACCGATGCGGATCGACCCAAGCCTGCACCCCGCGCTGTGCGTCTATCAGACAGGCGATGCAGCATTCGTGCCATGCAGCCGTTAATGGTGACAGCGATACGCGTGCCCGCGGCATGCGTTTGTACAAACGCTACGCCAAATGTTCCACGGCGCAGCGGTCTGGCGCGGGCGCCCGCGGCGCCGCCTGGCCCAGGACAGGTGGCACGCAGCTTGCAAATGCGCCAGCGCAGCGGGCCAGCACCCGGCGAAGCGTATCCCTTCTCGCGCCGACGCTGGATCCAGCGCTGGACCCGCTGCGTCAAAGACTCGGAGGTTCGCAGCAATGGACAGCCGCACTGCTGCGACTCGCCGCCATCGGTTCCAATCCATGGCGAGGGAGCGCTCGCGCGTTGTAGGGCTCAGTCCTACAAGCAGGACGCGGCCGCTTACAGCCGAAACGGACGCAGACCGATACCGGGAAAAAATTTCACAGGCGAACATGCAGACGTTGAAAAAAAGTAAGTGGAGACCGCCATGTTCGAGCCCCCCGCCGTGTTCAGTGCCGACGAGCAAACCTTGCCGCCAGTCGCCGCTCGCGGATCCGACCTCGCTCGGCCGAAGCGACGGTGCCAGGGCCGCCTGCAACGCCTGTGTGAGCTCTACGGCGCCTGCGACGGGATGCGCGCCCTTTTCGACGCGCTCGAGCGGGTTGCCGATGCGAGTGCCACGGTTGTCGTCCTGGGCGAAAGCGGATCGGGCAAGGAGCTGGTGGCCAACGCGCTGCACCGGCTTTCGCAGCGGCGGGCCGGTCCATTCGTTGCCATCAACTGCGGCGCCCTGCCGGAAACACTGATCGAAAGTGAACTGTTCGGGCATGAGCGTGGCAGTTTCACCGGCGCGGCGCGCCGGCATCGCGGCTGCTTCGAGCGCGCCAGCGGGGGCACGCTCTTCCTCGACGAGATCACCGAAATGCCGCTCGACATGCAGGTGCGGCTGTTGCGGGTGCTCGAAGCGGGCCGCTTCGCGCGCATTGGCGGGGATCAGGAAATCGCCACCGACGTGCGCGTCATAGCCGCCAGCAATCGCGACATCCGCGCGGCAGTCGCCGCCGGCAAGCTGCGCGAAGATCTCATGTATCGGCTGTGCGTGATTCCGGTTTCCGTGCCACCACTGCGCGAGCGAGGGACCGACGCGCCGCTGCTTGCGGAAATGTTCCTCGATCGCCTCAACGCCGAGAACGACACGGCCAAGAAACTAACAACGGAGGCGCGGCAACAGATTGCGTCCTATCGCTGGCCCGGAAATGTGCGCGAGCTGAAAAATGTAGTCCATCGTGCCTACGTCATGTCTGATGACGAAGTTCACATCGATGTCGGGGGCGAGCTTCCGTCGGCCGTGGCGGCAGGGGCGGCACCGCGTGCCGAGATCGCGACCGGTAACGAGATTACGATCCGGGTCGGAACATCGCTGGAGTTCGCCGAGCGCACACTGATCATGGCCACCTTGAGCGCGCTCGACGGCAGCAAGTCGAAGGCGGCGCAGGTTCTCGGCATCAGTCTGAAGACGCTCTACAATCGCCTGCACGACTACGGCGGAGTCGCGCGCGCGACGTTCGATGCGCTGCCTGACCAGCGCAGCGAAGTGCAGCTCGCCGCTTGACCTGACGATTTGGTCCTTCTGCTAAGGGAGACTAGAATGCTGATTGGCGAAAGCGATGAACGCATGCAGGAATTGAAAATGGAAAGTGTCGCGAGCAAGCAGAAGAGGCGCATCCTGGTGGTCGACGATCACGCGCTCGTTCGTGCGGGTTTTCGCGAGCTGATCGACGCCACGGCCGATCTCGTCGTGGCAGGCGAGGCCGGCACGGCCGCATCCGCGCTTGAACTCGCGACCGCCAAGGATTTCGATGTCGTGATGCTCGACATCTCGCTCCCCGACGCCTCGGTCGTCGAAACCGTTACGGTGCTCAAGCGGCGGCAGCCCGATCTTCCGATTCTGATCGTCAGCATGCACGCGGAGGAGCAGTATGCCGTCAATCTGCTCCGGGCCGGGGCGAGCGGCTTCTTTTCCAAGGCGGGCGAAGCCGCGGACCTGCTGGAGGCTCTTCGCACCATCCTGTCGGGTCGCAAATACATCAGCCGGTCGCTGGCCGAGATGCTGGCGCTCGAGGCCTCAGGACACGCACCCGAGCCGCCGCATCGGCAGCTGTCCAACCGGGAATTTCAGATCTTCGTCCAGCTGGCGTGCGGCAAGACGGTGACACAGATCGCCGAAGAAGTACATCTGTCGGTCAAGACGATCAGCACCTATCGCACACGGATTCTGCAAAAAATGGAGTGCACCCGAAATGCAGATCTGACGGCATACGCGCTAAAACACAGCCTCATGGGCTAATTCGGCGGCGCAACAAAAGAATGCCGCCCGTGCGTGTCTTTATCGTCGAAGATTCACCGCTGATTCGCAAGCGAATCATCGAAAACCTTCAGGACCTGGGCGGGTTCGACGTCGTCGGTTTTGCGGAAGCGGAAGATGCTGCAGTGGCGGCGATCGTCGCAGCGAAGCCCGACGTTGTCGTTACCGACATCCGACTCAAGGAAGGGAACGGCATCGAAGTGGTGCGCCAGCTGCGCGAGAAGGGGTTTGCGCCGCGGCCTCGCATCTACGTGCTCTCGAATTACGCCAACGCCGAGTATCGCCGCCAGTGCCAGCTGGTGGGCGCCGACAATTTCTTTGACAAGTCCGGGGAGTACGACCGCTTTCTCGACGCCTTGCAGCACGACGCCTGATATGCGCGCTGGGCAGGTAGCGCAGCTCGACGCGCAAATCCTGCCATGCCGTTGTAATCCTTGCCTGCGCCGCGCGGGAGGGCGACGCCGTCATGCGTCGCGGTCACTCTAAAACGCCTCGCTAACGCTTGGCACGCCGCTTGCGTTGTCGACTGCAGATGCGTGGGCGCAGGGCATTCTTTGCAACCGGCGCGGCATCGAAGTCGGAATCTTTGCGAAAGGGACAATCATGTTGCATTACGCTATCGTGTTCTTCGTCATCGCCCTCATCGCGGCGCTGTTCGGGTTCGGAGGCATCGCCGCCGGTGCGGTCGAAATCGCTAAAGTGCTGTTTTTCATTTTTCTGGTGCTGTTTGTTGTATCCCTCGTGGTGGGTCTGTTCCGGCGCACCTAGCGGGCTCTGCAGCGGCTGATGTGCCGCGACCGACGGTAGTAGGGCGATGCGCAGGTTTGCCGCCTGTCCGCGCCGACTGCAGCGGACTGGCCTATTGGCACCCGCTTGCCGGAGAGGCTGGCGTCTCTTTGGGTGAGATCCAGCACCTCCTTTAATCTTGAACGAAGGAACAGCCGTGCTCACGAAATTAATCTACGGTCTTGCCGCATTAGCGACTGTGCCGCTGCTCAGCGCCTGCAATACGCTGACCGGGGTTGGGAAGGACATCGGGCGCAAGGTGTAACGGCGGGTTCGGAAGCCGTTGGCCGCCACGAACGCCCCGGGCAGTGGAAGATCGCCTTGGAATTTACCGACGCGCTGGACGCGAGCGAACCGCCGTGTGACACGGCCGCGGCGGCGGATGCGCGCGCCGACGCGGCGCGCGCGACGGCCGGGCGCCCGGCGGATCTGCAAACAACGGCGCTGGTCGTCATCGCGCTGGTGGTGGTGCTGGTCGCTATTCGCATGGCGGCGGCGTTTTTCATTCCGCTCGTCGTCAGCGTGTTTCTTAGTTACGCGCTCTCGCCGTTGGTCGCGCGACTTCAGGCGTGGCGCGTACCGCGCGTAGTCGGCGCCACCATCGTCATGTCGGTCTTCGTCACGCTGTGCACAGCAGCCGTGTATCGCGCCGGCACCGACGCCGCCGATCTGCTCGAGCAGTTGCCGCAAGCGGTCGAGAAGGTGCGCCTATCGTTTGCGGCCTGGCAGCACGATGGCCTCAATCCGTTGCATCATGTGCAGGAGACCGCCGCCGAGCTCGAGAAGCTTGCCGTGGCCGCACAGCCTGCGCCATCCGAACCGCCGGCGAAGCCGGCGGCCCCCCCGGCGCTCGATGTCCGTTCTATCCTCGTCGTCGGTACCGGAACCGCCATCATCATCGCGGGGCAGGTGGTGTCGGTGTTGTTTCTGACTTTCTTTCTCCTCATTGCCGGCAACCTGTTCCGTCACAAGCTGATCCAGGTCGTCGGCCGTCCATTGGCACGACGGAAGACCGCGTTGCGGATTCTCGACGACGTGCATCGCCTGAATCAGCATTATTTCCTGGTCATCCTGGTTGTCAATCTCGCGGTTGGCGCAGCGACAGGGCTGGCGATGCATGCGATCGGCGTCGATCGGGCGCTCGTCTGGGGTGTCGCGGCGGCCGTGCTGTGCATCATTCCCTATTTGGGCGCTGCCGCGCTGGCGGCGGCGGCGGGCCTTGCTACCTATGTTCAGCTCGGAGGCTTGGCCCCGGCGTTGCTGGCCATCGGCGTGGTGCTCGCCATTGCCGGCGTGCTCGGCATCGGCTTGCAAACGTGGCTCATGGGTCGCGCGGCGAGAATGAACGCACCGGCGGTCTTTGTCGCGCTGCTCTTTTGGGGCATGTTGTGGGGCGCGTGGGGGCTGCTTCTCGGCGTGCCGATCATGCTGGCGCTGAAGACGGCGTGCGATCACGTCCGATCGCTGCGCGGCTGGGGCGCGCTGCTTGGGCCGTGAATCCTTGCGTACGTTTTGCGATCAACGGCAGCGGGCGGAAAAAATCGCCAGACGAACGCGCCGAGTCGGCCGCAAAAAATTCGCAACCGACTGTGTTGGAGCACCAAGCGAGTGGGCACGCGCGTTGCATTCGACTCGATACAGCGCCCGGTAGCGCGCCCTCATTCGGGATTGAGCAAGGAGCCTGCAATGAACTGGGATCGTGTGCAAGGCAATTGGAAACAGGTAGCGGGCAAGGTCAAGAAGCAGTGGGGCAAGCTTACGAACGATGTGCTTATCGAGATCAACGGCGAGCGCGACGAGCTGGCCGGCAAGATCCAGGAAGCATATGGGATAACCCGGGATGAGGCGGATCGACAAATCCGTGACCGGACGAAGCCGCACGAGATTGAGCGCCGCAGCGCCGGCGACGCGGGCCGGCCTGAAAGGAGAGCGGAGCATGGCGGGGAGGACTGACGCGACCGGAACTGGGCTGGCGAGGAGCGTTGCGGCCCAAGTCCGTTCCGGCGAAGCGTTGCCGGCAGCTTGAAATTCCTGGGGTTGACCGCCAATTCGGTGCAAATGGCGCCTCTCGACCGGTATTCCCTACCCAGGCTGTGGGCGGTGCAGGATGGATCGGATGCCAAAACGGCGGAATTGCCGCCCCGCTCGCCGACAATCGAACCGGACGCCGCACTGCTCGACGCGTATTCGCGCGCGGTGAGCACTGCCGTTGCCCAGGTGCGGCCTTCGGTGGTGCACATCGGGGTCGAACGCGTCGCGCGTCGCGGAAAGGCGCAGCACGGCTCGGGTTCCGGTTTCATTATCACCCCCGACGGGTATCTGCTCACCAACAGCCACGTCGCGGCCGGCGCCACGGCACTGCAGGCAACACTGCCCGATGGACGCGTCGTCAGCGGAGAGCTCGTCGGCGACGATGCGGACTCCGATCTGGCGGTAGTGAAGGTCGGCGCCGACCATCTGGCGCATGCACAGCTGGGCGACTCCTCGCGACTGCGCGTGGGGCAAGTCGCGATCGCCATCGGCAGCCCGTATGGCTTCCAGCACACCGTGACCGCAGGCATCATCAGCGCGCTCGGGCGCTCAATGCGCAGCGCGACAGGGCGTCTGCTCGACAACATTATCCAGACCGACGCGGCGCTCAATCCCGGCAATTCGGGTGGTCCGCTGGTCGATTCCAGCGGCACCGTGATCGGCGTCAACACGGCGGTCATTCTGCCCGCGCAGGGGATCTGCTTTGCGATCGCTTCCAACACCGCCGACCGCGTCGTCTTGGCGCTCATTCGCGAGGGACGCGTGCGGCGCGCTTACCTGGGCATCAGCGCCCAGGATCTGCCGCTGCCGCGGCGCGTCGTGCGCCACTTCAATCTGGCGCACGAAACCGGGGCTCGCGTCGATGCCGTCACGCCAGACTCGCCCGCGGCACTCGCGGGCATGCGCGCCGGAGACATCATCGTGGCCCTGGGCGAGACAGCGATCACGGGTGTCGATGACCTGCAGCGCGTGCTTACCGGCGGTCGCATCGGTGAGGCCGTCCAGGCGAGCGTGCTGCGCCGCGACCAGCGCCTGCAACTCGCCGTTACGCCACGCGAATCAGTGCCGTCCGCCTGATTGCGCCGCCCGGCGGGCTCGCCCGTCCGGCGAGCGGCTCGCCCACGCGTCGGCTTGGCAAGGGCCCCCGAACTGTGGAAAAATGGGGTCAACTTGCTGAATCACAGGTGGTTGTGATGCTGGACCGTGACGGCTTTCGGCCGAACGTCGCCATCGTCATCGTCAACTCGAAGAACCTCGTATTCTGGGGTAAGCGGATCCGCGAGCACGCGTGGCAGTTTCCGCAAGGCGGCATTCATCCCGGCGAGACGCCCGAGCAGGCGATGTATCGGGAACTGAACGAAGAAGTGGGCTTGGCGCCCGGGCACGTCAAGATTCTCGGCCGCACGCGTGAATGGATGCGCTACGAGGTGCCCGCGCACTGGATCAAGCGCGAATGGCGCGGCAGCTATCGCGGCCAGAAGCAGATCTGGTACCTTCTGCGCCTCGTCGGCCGCGACAGCGACGTGTCCCTGCGCGCTACCGACCATCCCGAGTTCGACGCGTGGCGCTGGCACGATTACTGGATTCCACTCGACAGCGTGATCGACTTCAAGCGCGAGGTGTATCGCCGAGCCTTGACCGAGCTCGAGCGTTTCTTGCACCATCACCCGCAGACCCGGCGGGAGCGCCTGTACGGCTGGGCACACGCGGTCGTTCCCTCGCCCTACGGCAAGCCCTCCGGCGAGGCCTGAGGCGGGCGCGGGCCGGAACGCGGTGTCGGCCGCTGACTGGCGACCCCGCGGCCGGGTCAGTGGAACAGATCCATCCCACCCATGTACATGGCGCCGCCGCCGATCACCCTCGAGAAGAGGAACGCGGTCAGCACGAAGCCGAGCAGGATGCCGCAAACCACCACCACGATGGTGTAGCCGATAGCCTTGTCCTGCGGGCATTTCTTCAGCACCGGTACGCCGAGATAGAACGTATACCAGGCATAGATCGCGGCGAGCAGCGCGATGATGCCGCCCAAGATCGGGATGATGAGAAAAATGGCGGCAACCCACGCTACGGTATAGGAATAGGCTGTGAGCTTCAATGACTGGACGAAATTCTTCTCGCCCCCGAACGTCGTCGCGAGCGCGTCGACGATCAGCGCCAGCAGGAAAGTCACGACCAGCGTGATGATGTACTGCACCAACGCCGCCACAATGTTCATTCGAAGCAGCATCGCCAGCGGACCGATCGCCGCCAGGATCGCCACGTAGCCGAGATAGATCGATTGCGGCGTCGCAGATTCCGCCGCGATCTGGGGCCACTCGACCTTCGGCTGCAGCAGAATATTCTTGACGCGTGCGACGACGTTCACGTCTCCTCCTTGGAGTTGGTATCGAGCGGCGCCACGCAGGCTGGCGCGGGGAGGGAGCGGAGTTTAGGGCAAGTGGGCGGAGCTGTCTAACACGTGCCGCCGCTTTCGCTCAGGCTCAGGCTAGCAGGACCAGATTGTCGCGGTGAATGAGTTCCGGTTCGTCGACGTAGCCCAGGATGGCCTCGATTTCAGACGAAGGCTTGCGCAGGATGCGCAGCGTCTCGGCGGCGCTGTAATTGACGAGCCCGCGGGCAATCTCCTTTCCGTCGCCATCGCAGCAAGCGACGATTTCACCGCGCTCGAACTTGCCCGTACAAGCGATCACGCCGATCGGCAGCAGACTCTTGCCGTCGCGGGCGAGCGCGGACACCGCGCCGGGGTCGAGCGTCAGCCGACCGGCAAGCCGCACGTGATCGGCGAGCCACTGCTTGCGCGCGGCGAGCGTGAGCGTTTCGGCGATGAGTTCGGTGCCTATCCGTTCCCCCGCAGCGAGCCGTGTCAATACATGTTCGGCCCTCCCGCTGACGATCACCGTTGACGCGCCGCTGCGCGCCGCACGCTTTGCAGCGAGCACCTTGGTCAGCATGCCACCGCGGCCGAGCACGGAGCCCGCGCCCGTAGCGATCGACTCCAGTACCGGATCGCCGGCCTTCGCCTGGCGAATGAGCGTCGCCGCGGGGTCCTTGCGCGGGTCGGCGTTGTAGAGTCCCTCCTGGTCGGTAAGCAGCAAAAGAACGTCGGCCTCAATCAAGTTCGTCACCAGCGCGCCGAGGGTATCGTTGTCCCCCAGCCGGATCTCGTCGGTCGTCACCGTGTCGTTTTCATTGATGATCGGGATCACGCCCAGACCGAGCAGGGTGAGCAGCGTGGAGCGGGCGTTCAGGTAGCGCCGACGGTCGGCGAGATCCTCGTGCGTGAGTAGAATCTGCGCGGTACGCAGCCCGAAGCGCGAAAACGCTGTCTCGTAGGCCTGCACGAGCCCCATCTGGCCCACCGCAGCCGCCGCTTGCAGGGCATGGATCGCGGCCGGCCGCTCTGTCCATCCCAGCCGCTGCATGCCCTCTGCGATGGCGCCGGACGAAACGAGCACGATCTCCTTGCCCGTCGCCCGCAGCGCCGCGATCTGTTCGGCCCAGCGCCCGACCGCGGTGTGATCGACGCCGCGACCGCTGGCGGTCACCAGACTCGAGCCGACCTTGATGACCAATCGCCTGGCGCGAGCGACCGTCGATGCGGAGGGGGTCGCGCTCATGGCATGGTGGCGACGGCAGGCTGCGCCGGGCGCCGGTCAAGCCACTCCATGAGCGCGTAGACCAGTGGCCGGCAACCCTCGCCGTTGATCGCCGATACGCCAAAAACGGGGCCCTTCCAGCGATACGCCTTAACGAACGCCGCTACCCGTTCCTCGCGGCTGTCTGCGGCTATGAGATCGAGCTTGTTCAACACCAGCCAGCGCGGCTTGTTGTAAAGCGCCTCATCGTAGCGCTTGAGCTCCTTGACGATCGCGCGCGCCTCGGCGAGCGGATCGACTGCCCCATCGAGCGGCGCGAGATCGACCACGTGCAACAGCAGGCGCGTGCGCTGCAGATGGCGTAGGAAGCGATGGCCGAGTCCCGCGCCTTCGGCTGCGCCCTCGATGAGCCCGGGTATGTCTGCCACAACGAAGCTGCGGCTGGGGTCGACCCGAACCACACCCAGGTGTGGCGCCAGGGTCGTGAAGGGATAGTCGGCCACGCGCGGTCGCGCGGCTGAGATCGCGCGGATCAGCGTCGATTTGCCCGCGTTGGGCATACCCAGCAGCCCGACATCGGCGAGAACC
This sequence comes from Casimicrobiaceae bacterium, assembly GCA_035939595.1. Taxonomy (GTDB): domain Bacteria; phylum Pseudomonadota; class Gammaproteobacteria; order Burkholderiales; family Casimicrobiaceae; genus PALSA-1003. Next base: position 34,479 of record DASZFQ010000002.1, on the reverse strand, counting down.
TTGAGCTCCAGGTTGAGCCGCCGCTGTTCGCCTGCTTGGCCAGGCGTTGCCCGGCGTGGGGCACGGTTCGTGCTCGACTTGAAATGCAGATTGCCCAGGCCCCCCTCGCCACCCTTGGCGACCAGCGCGCGTGCGCCATCGCTGGCGAGGTCGGCGACGAACTCGCCCGTGGTGGCATCGGTGATCACCGTGCCCACTGGCATGCGCAAAACGAGGTCGGAACCGCCGCGTCCGTACTGGTCGGCGCCACGGCCGTTCTCGCCGGACTTGGCGCGGTAAATGCGCGCATAACGATAGTCGATGAGCGTGTTTAGATTGCGGTCGGCCAGCGCGTAGATGCTTCCCCCGCGCCCGCCGTCGCCGCCGTCGGGACCTCCGCGCGGAACGTACTTCTCACGCCGGAATGACACCACGCCATTGCCGCCGTTTCCGGCGATGACCTCGATCGCCGCTTCGTCGAAGAACTTCACGTTTTCTGGCGCGTGGCCGGCGACCGGCGGAAGAGTATGAGGCGCTCGGTGTCGTCGCCGCGGCGGTGGCCTTCCCAGATCTTGATCCAGCCGGAGTTGGGCGGCTCCGAGGCCTCCCCGCGCCCGACCTGGAGCAGCAGCGCGGCGCAACGTTTCGCTCCCGGTGCATCGTCGCGAACCGTGACGATGCCGGCAAAATATTCCAGCAATGCTCGCTGCGGTTCGCCGAGGTTGCGACCGGCGATGCAGGTTCCGGCGGGAAGCGCGGCGGCGAGCGATTCGGCAACCGAACGATAGCTGCGGCGCGAGTCGACATAGGGCAGCCAGATGGTGGCGAAGAGGCCCCAGGCGAGTGTCATCCCGGCCGCCCAATTGAGCACCGCCCGCCGATTGGAGCGGCGCGCGGGACGTACCAGCACCAGCCACAACAGCGTAAGGAAAAGCGAGGCCAATGCCGGCAGCAGTTGCCACGGCGGCCGGTAACCCGGCTCGGTATCAAGAAACACCTGCGCCACCGCGTCCGGCAGGCCGCTGCGCAAGGATATAAGCCACAGGCCCCAGAGCAAGACGGCGATCAGGCCGAAGGTAAGGATGCCGAACCAATCCAGCGCTCCGGAGTAGCTGCGCTTCAGCGTGTCCACTTCGGCCGCCCCGAGCAAGACCAGCGGCACCAGCAGTGGCAAGGCGAGGCTCGCCCGAGGCTCCGGCGCGGCCGACAGGACCACCAGCAGGATGCAGAACATCATACCGGGCAGTTCCACCCCCGGTGTCGAGAGGCTGCCGTTGTAACCGCGCCCCCGAACCCACAGCGTCCACAACGCCAGCGGCAACGCCGGCCACGCGAACCAGGGCAGATTCTTGAGGTAATAGAGCGGCTCCCACGGCGGCGCGTTCGCCGTCAGGCCGAAGTAGTGGGAGATGCTCTGCGCGTCTGCCCACTGCCCAAAAAGCGTCGGCGAACGCAAATACAATGCCGTCGGCCAGGCGACGACCAGCGGCACCGCGACGACAAAGGCCGATGCCACGCACAGTGCATAGCTGCGGGTTCGCCAGGCGGCGAACAGCGGCAGGGATGCGGCGGTGATGACGATGATCGCCACCGCGATCGGTCCGCGGGAAAGGAACGCCACGCCGATGGCGAGCCCGAGCAACGCGCCGCCACCAAGGGGCCGGCGCAGAGCCAATGCCAGCGCATACAACGCGAGCGCATCGGCGAGCAGCAGGCCGATCTCCGGGGAGAGCAGATGACCGCGGTCCCAGAGGCCGACGCAACCGACGAAGATCAGTCCCGGCAGCCAGCGGAACGCGTGGCCATAGAGTTCGCGTCCGGCGAGCCCGAGCAGCCACAGCGTGGCGCCGACGAACAGTCCGACCGCGGCGTGCGCACCATCGTGCAACGGCATGATCCCGCGCAACGCCCAGGCGGTGGCAGCAGCCATGGCGGGCAACAGCGGCGGCCGGTCCGGCACCGGCATGCCGACCAGGTGCGGCACCACCCAATCGCCTTGCTTGAGCGTGTCGTAGGCAATGCCGAAGGCGGTTGCGTCGTCGGCCTTCCACGGATCGTGGCCGAACAGCCCAAGCACGATCCACACCGCGCACAGCAGTACCAGGCCGAGTTGCTTTAAACCCCGATAGGGTCCGGAAGGGGACAGGTCCGCGTCGCCCTCGACGCGGGTCAGGTCAGCAGAGAGCGGCACGGGTTCCTCATGCCGGCATTGTCCGGCTCACGTCCGGCCGCGGCAATTGCTTGTGAAGCATCGCCCGACGCCGCGCGCGGCGCGATGCAAAAAGGCAGCCTAAGCTGCCTTTTTTGCTGGGGCGGAGGACGCGCCGGTCACGCCGCCGCCTTGTTCTTGCCGGCGTAGCGCTGGCGGAATTTCTCCACCCGGCCCGCCGTGTCGACAATCTTCTGCTTGCCCGTGTAGAAAGGATGGCAGGCCGAGCACACCTCGACGTGTAACGGCTTGTTGACCGTCGAACGTGTGGTGAACGTGTTGCCACAGCTGCACGTGACCTGAATCTCGCTGTATTGCGGGTGGATACCGGTTTTCATCGACGCACCTGTCCATGGGCCGAGCGCGCGGCCGCGTTGCCTCCTGGTTCGCATGGAGCCCTACGGCAGGCCAAAATAGCTAGCCTGTTCAATGACTTACCATCTGGCGCCTGCAACCGAAGCAGCGCAGTATGCACGTGATTGCGCTGCATTGCAACAGGATATGCGGTCGAACCGGCCGCGCTCAAGCGCCGGCGGACAGACGGGCGGGGCGGTCAACCCCGGCGCATCGAGTCGAAGAACTCCGCGTTATTCTTCGTCTGCTTGACCTTGTCGACCAGAAATTCGGTGGCCTCGAGGTCGTCCATCGGGTACAGGAGTTTGCGCAGAACCCAAACCTTCTGCAGCACGTCCTGTTTGAGCAGCAGTTCCTCCTTGCGCGTCCCGGAGCGGTTGACGTTGATGGCCGGATAGGTTCGCTTCTCGGCCATCCGTCGATCGAGGTGAATTTCCATGTTGCCCGTGCCCTTGAACTCCTCGTAGATCACGTCGTCCATGCGCGATCCGGTGTCGATCAGGGCGGTGGCGATGATGGTGAGCGAGCCACCTTCCTCGATATTGCGCGCGGCGCCGAAGAAGCGCTTGGGGCGCTGCAAGGCATTGGCATCGACACCGCCGGTCAGTACCTTGCCCGAGGCCGGCACGACCGTGTTGTACGCGCGCGCGAGCCGGGTGATCGAGTCGAGCAGGATCACCACGTCTTTCTTGTGCTCGACCAGGCGCTTCGCCTTTTCGATCACCATTTCGGCGACCTGCACGTGCCGGGTCGCCGGCTCGTCGAACGTACTGGCGACGACTTCGCCGCGCACGGTGCGTGTCATTTCGGTGACTTCTTCCGGCCGTTCGTCAATCAGCAGCACGATGAGAACCACGTCCGGATGGTTGGCGGCGATCGAGTGCGCGATATGCTGCAGCATTACCGTCTTGCCGGACTTCGGGGAGGATACGAGGAGGCCACGCTGGCCCTTGCCGATTGGCGCGACGATGTCGATGATGCGCCCGGTAATGTTCTCCTCCGCCTTGATGTCACGCTCGAGGATGAGCGGCTCATCCGGAAACAGCGGCGTCAGGTTCTCGAACAGGATCTTGCTCTTCGCATTCTCCGGCGGCTCGCTGTTGACCTTGTCGACCTTGACCAGCGCAAAGTAGCGCTCGCCGTCCTTCGGGGTACGGATTTCCCCCTCGATGGTATCGCCGGTGTGCAGGTTGAAGCGGCGGATCTGCGAGGGCGAGATGTAGATGTCGTCCGTCCCGGCGAGATAGCTCGTATCGGGGGAGCGCAGGAAGCCGAACCCATCCGGCAGGACTTCGAGGGTGCCGTCACCGAAGATGCTCTCGCCCTTCTTCGCCTGGTTCTTGAGCAGGGCGAAGATGAGGTCGTGTTTGCGCATCCGGTTGGCGCCGTCGATCTCGTTGACGTTGGCGATCTCGACTAACTCCGTCACGGGTTTGGACTTGAGGTCGGACAGGTGCATAGCGGTGTGCGGGTGGCGGGGTGAGCAAGCGCGGCGCGAAAAAGACGGCCGCTTGAATCAATCTGGGGTTTGGCGCCGGAAGCATGCAGCGCCGGTGATGGCGACCCGCGGTGCGGTCCGACTCAGCTCGGATCCACGTCTAGCCCGCGCCCGCGGGCGCGGCAATTCATCAAAAGCCTAGCCGGTTCGATGGGGCCTGTCAAATAGGGCGTCGAACCCGGATGACCTCAGAGTTGGCTGTCGAGGAAGGCGGTCAGCTGAGACTTGGACAGCGCGCCGACTTTCTGCGCCGCAACCTGCCCGCCTTTGAACAGGATCAGGGTGGGGATGCCCCGGATGCCGTACTTGGCCGGCGTACCCGGGTTGGCGTCGACATCGAGCTTTGCCACCGTGACCCGCCCGGCATAATCCTTGGCCACCTCGTCCAATATCGGGGCGATCATCTTGCACGGCCCGCACCATTCCGCCCAGTAGTCGACAAGCACCGGCGTGCCCGCCTTGAGGACATCGGTGTCGAAGCTCGCGTCGGTGACGTGCTTGATGTTTTCGCTCATGCAATCCTCGCTGGAATTCGCGCGGCGGCCATCATGGCTATGACTATGATGTACGAACCGGCCAGGCAGGAACTAACTGATCGTACGTTAGCTGAAAGGTGTGTGCGGCGCAAGACTTGAGTCGCGCGCCCTGATTGAGGGCCAAGCTGGGGACGAATTTGGTAGAATCAACATCTCGGCTAATGCCGGAGTTGAAGGCCGATGACCTACGTTGTTACCGAAAGCTGCATCCGCTGCAAGTACACCGACTGCGTCGACGTCTGTCCGGTGGACTGCTTCCGCGAGGGGCCGAATTTCCTGGTAATCGACCCTGACGAATGCATTGATTGCACGTTGTGTGTGGCCGAGTGTCCGGTGGAGGCAATTTTTGCCGAAGACGATGTGCCGGCCGACCAGCAATCGTTCAAGGCGCTCAACGCGGAACTTTCCAAACTGTGGAAGCCGATCATCGAACGCAAGCCGGCGCCGGGCGATGCCGACGAATGGAAGACGGTCAAGCCTAAAGTGCACCTCCTCGAGCGGTGACCGGCCTTGGCGCAAACACGTAAAATCCGCCCGTTTCGCCCGCGGCTGGCCTCTGCCTCCCCGATGAAATTGACGTCGCTCTGCGCCATCCTTGCACTCTTGGTCGTGCCGGCGATCACTTGGAGCCAGACTGCGCTCACCGGCAATCCGGTCGCCGGCGAGCAAAAAACCCTGATGTGCGGCGGCTGTCATGGCATCGACGGCTGGCGCACCGCCTATCCGGAGGTCTACGGCGTGCCCAAGATCGGCGGCCAGCATCCGGCATATATCGTCAAGGCGCTGCAGGAATACAAGAACGGCGAGCGCAGCCACCCGTCGATGCGGGCCATCGCGGCCTCGCTCTCCGACCAGGACATGGCAGACCTCGCGGCGTATTACGGCGGGACCGAGACCGGTGTCGCGAGCAAGTGAGATGGCGGCGAAGGCGACCCTGTGCTGGCTTTTCGCCGCGCTGGGGCTCGGCGCGGCCGCGGCGGCTGGCGGCGCCGACCTCAAGGCGGGCGAAGCCAAGGTCAAGGAGGTCTGCCAGGCTTGCCACGGCCTCGATGGCAATACGCCGACGCCGGACTATCCCAAGCTCGGAGGTCAGCGCCCCGACTACCTCGCCAAGGCTCTGCGTGATTACAAGTCAGGCGCGCGCAAGAACGCCATCATGGCCGCGTTTGCCGGTGCCTTGACAACCCAGGACATCGACAACCTTGCCGCGTATTACGCGGCCCAGCCGGCGGTGCTCGTCGTCAAGCACTGAGCCGCGCACGCCCGCGGAGCCGAGCGGCACCCCCGACCATCCTAGCCGGGAGTCTTCCTGCGGAACTCGCACAGATCGACAATCCGGCACTCCGGGCACTTGGGCTTTCGCGCCAGGCAGACGTAGCGCCCGTGCAGGATCAGCCAATGATGCGCGTCATGCAGGAATTCTTTGGGCGTGAACTTCACGAGCTTGCGTTCGACTTCCTCGGGCGTCTTGCCCGGCGCCAGGCCGGTGCGGTTGGCGACGCGAAAAACATGGGTATCGACCGCGATCGTTGGCTGCCCGAAGGCCACGTTGAGCACGACATTCGCGGTCTTGCGTCCGACCCCCGGAAGCGCGACCAGTGCCGCCTGGTCGGCGGGAACCGCGCCGCCGTGCACCTCGAGCAGCTGCCGACACAGCGCGATGATGTTCCTAGCCTTGGTGCGATAGAGGCCGATGGTTCGAATGTAGGGAATCAGGCCCGTCTCGCCGAGCTCGAGCAGCGCGCGTGGCGTGTTCGCGACCGGAAAGAGCTTGGCCGTGGCCAGGTTCACGCTGCGGTCGTTGGCCTGTGCCGAGAGCACGACCGCAACGAGCAGTTCGAACGGCGACCGATACTCAAGTTCGCTGCGCGGATGCGGATTCTGCGCGCGCAGGCGGCGAAAGATCTCCAGGCGTTTGGCCGGGTTCAATCGAGGCCACCCAAGCGGCGCAACCGCGCAAGCCGTTCCGGTTCGTTGGCCTGCAGGCCGGCGTCCGGCGCGAGCAGCTCGTAGGCTCGGGCGAAGTGCGGCTGTGCGCCCGCGGCATCGCCCTTCGCCAGGAGGAGCTCGCCCAGCTCCTCGTAGACATAACCGTCCGGGACGTTAATCGCCGCATATTCGGCCGCCAATTGCCGCTGCATCGCCAGGGCTTCGTCATAGCGGCCGAGCGAGCGGTAGGCGCGCGCGATCGCCCAGCGCGCGACGAGCGCGTTGCGCGGATCGCCGCGCGCCTCCCATGCCGGCAATGCCTTCTCAAAATAGGCCAGTGCGGTCGAATAATCGCCGCGATCGTGGTAAGTCCAGCCGATGTTGTTATAGAGCGACGCAAGCCAGCGCCTGGAGCGCGGGTCGCGCGTACTTTCGGTCATCGCCAGCGCTTCAAGGTTCCACTGCAGACGCTCATCGGCGGGCGCGGCGATGCCGAGCATGTGCGCGGCATCGATGGCGAGAAAATCCTCGCCCGCCGCCCGCGCGCGCTGGAGCGCGTCGCGGAACAGCGGCACCGCCCTCGCCGCCTGCTGCGAGGAATTGAAAACCCGGCCGCGCTCGAGCAGATAGCGCACCGTCACGCGTTCGGGGCTGCCGGGCAGGGCTCGCTCGACACCATCGAGCGTGACCTGCGCCGCAGCGAATTTTCGTTGCAAGCCCTGCGCCCGCGCGAGCTGCGTCAGAAGCTCCAGCTGGGCCGCCGAGCCGGGAGGCAAGGTGGAGAGTTCGGCACGGAAGCGCGCCTCCGATTCGGCCGGACGATCGAAGTCCCAAGTGCGATCGAGCCAGGCCACGTCAAGCGCCGTGGCGGCGGGGGGTGCACTCAAAGTCGGCATGGCAAGCCCGAATGCAATCGTCAGCAGCAGCGCCGCACGGCGACCCATGCCCGAGGCGTGCGTTACGCCCGCGAACGCGCCGCCGACCTCGCCGCGCGCCGGGCACGGGCGCGGGAAAGCGCGGCGGCGACCGCAGCCTGTCGCCGCGCGCGCCCAGGGTCGGTGCCGGAGATCGAGTTGGGAGGCCCCTTCAGAGCACCACGTCCGGAGGCCCGTCGTTCGTGCCTCGCGCTGTGGTCAGCGTAGCGCTGTCGCGCCAGTCCGGCGTCGGCACGGGTCCATTCGCGTCCGTCCGCAAGCAGCGCGATGCAGTTGACCGGGCAGGGCGGCAGGCAGAGTCCGCAGCCGGTGCAGTGCACGGCGAGCACGGTATGCATGAGCTTGGCGGCACCGACGATGGCGTCGACAGGGCACGCCGCGATGCAAAGGGTGCAGCCGATGCACAGCGCTTCGTCGATCCGCGCGACAACGCGGGGCCCTGGTTCACCGCGAGCGCGATCTAGGGGTAGCGGCGGGACGTCCAGCAGCGCCGCAAGGGCCACCACGGTGACCTCGCCGCCGGGCGGACAGCGATTGATCGCTGCGGCCTCCTGCGCGATGGCCTGAGCATAGGGGCGGCAACCGTCGTAGCCGCAGCGCCGGCATTGCGTCTGCGGCAGCAGCGCATCGATGCGCTCGACGAGCGCGGCGGGGGCGTCTTGGTTCATGCCGCCATTCTACCGTCGGGGCAGGACCGGGGCGAAAGGGCTCTCGTCCTTTGCCCTGCGCATGCGTACATCTGCCTGGTGCGGGGTCGAGGCAGCCGCCACAGTGCGCAGCGCGCAAGCCGGCGCCCGGGAGGGCCGATCGCCCGCCTGGTCCTGCCATTCGCGCCCTTGGCGGCCCGTCCGCCGCCCGGATGCTGCGCTTCGTCGCCGCACCTCTGGCAGGCCGCGCGGGGGGTCGCGAAAATGGCGGGACAGAGCGGAAGGCGGTCGCTGTGGTCGGGGCCTGTCCGGTGTGCTCAAATGACCGTGGGAGTCGCTATGCACAAGATCGTGATGGACAACGACCTGCCGTCGGGATCCGGCCGCGAGTGCCCGGAGGGGTCCGGTCACCCGCTGGAGTTGATCGCCTACTTTCGCCGCTTCAGGCCGAACCTCCTGCGCAATCTGCTCTATACGTTCATCTGGAACATGGGTTTCGTCGTCGTGTTCACGGTGCTCGGTCTACTCTTCGGGCCAAAGGTGCAGATGGGGCGCTTGCTCTGGGCGAACTTCGTGATCGCCAACTGCATCGGCTACCTGATCCACGGTGGGTTCGCGCTGGGCAATACCTTGCTGGCGACGCGGATCTGGGAGCGCGGATTCGTCCTGCGCAGCGCCTATTACGCCGGCATCACGCTCGTTGGCGTGTTCGGCGGGTACTGGCTGGGATTCGCCTTGCTGGGCATGGACGATGCGCGCGGGTTTGTTTTCTCGGCGCAAGGCGCGGGGGAGATCGGTTTGCTGAGCCTCATCATCGCAGCGATCCTGGCGTCGGTCTTCCTCGCGCGCGAGCGCCAAGCCCGGGCCGAGGCCGCCTTCCAGCGCGAGCGGGCCCGCGTCGAGGCGACAGAGCATCAATTCCACCTCGCCCAGCTGAAGATGCTCGAAGCGCAGATTGAGCCGCACTTCCTTTACAACACGCTGGCCAACGTGATCAGCCTGGTCGACGCCGACCCGGCGGCGGCGAAGCGGATGGTGACGCGGCTCATCGACTACCTGCGCTATGCCGCCGAGGCGGGAGGGACGGGCGAGGCGACGGTGGGACGGCAGATCGAGCTGTTGCAGGCATACCTCGACTTGATGGCCCTGCGCACCAACGCGCGTCTTTCCTACCGCGTCGAGATGGCGCCGGACGTGGCTGCTCTGCCCTTGCCGCCGATGCTCCTGCAACCTCTGGTGGAAAACGCAATCAAGCATGGTCTGGAACCGAAGATCGCGGGAGGTCAGGTCTGCGTTGGCGCCCGACGCGAAGACTCGCTGCTCGTGCTGACGGTCGCAGACAATGGTCTAGGCTTTCGCACCACGCGCGGTGACGGCACGGGCGGTCTGGGTCTCGCCAATCTGCGCGCGCGCCTGGAGAGCCTTTACGGCGCGCGGGCGCGAATGACGATCGAGGACACCCAGCCAGGAACGATGGTGACGCTCGCCCTCCCCATCGGCTTGGCGCCATGAGCGAAGCGGCGCCGCGCGCTCTGATCGCCGACGACGAGCCGCATCTCGCCGCCTATCTGCGCGAACGTCTCGCCGCGATCTGGCCGGATCTCCACATCGTCGGCGTCGCCGGCGACGGTCCGGAGGCGCTGCGCCTCATCGATGCACACGACCCCGACGTGTTGTTTCTGGACATACGCATGCCCGGGCTGACCGGCCTCGAGGTGGCTCGCCGCGTGGCCGCGGGGGTGCACGTCGTGTTCGTCACCGCCTACGACCAGTACGCGGTGAGCGCGTTCGAGCGCGAGGCGATCGACTATGTGCTCAAGCCGGTCAGCGACGAACGCCTGCGCGAGACGGTGCGTCGCCTGCGCGAGCGGATCAGGAGCGCAGCGCCGCCGGAAGGTCTAGCCGCGGCGCTCGAAACGCTCGGCCGCATGCTGCCCGCGCTCGCCGGATCGGTCCCGGGCGCCCCGGAGCGTCTGGCATGGGTTCGCGCCGCGATCGGCAATCAGGTGCGCCTGATCGCGGTCGACGAAGTCTGCTATTTCAAGGCCAACGACAAGTACACGAGCGTGTTCACACGCGACGGCGAAGCATTGATCCGAACCTCGCTCAAGGAACTCTCCGAGCAGCTCGACCCGGCGCGCTTCTGGCAGATTCACCGCGGCACCATCGTCAACCTGGCCCATGTCGTCAGCAGCACGCGCGATATCTCGGGGCGGATCCAGGTCCGGCTCAAGTCTCGCCCGGAGATGCTCGCCGTGAGCCGCGCCTTCGCCCATCGGTTCCGACAGATGTGACCCCGGCGTTGCGTGTTGTGGCGCGTTGGTCGAGAATGCCCGCAGCAGGTTTGGCGCCACGGCATGTCCCCCCACCCCCACTCGGCCGACCGGGGCCACGATCACGCGCCGCGCGCAGCGTCGGCCAGAGAGCGGCGCGCGTTATGGATTGCGCTGGTGCTGACGGCCGGATTCGCCGTCGTTGAGGCGGTCGGCGGATGGTGGGCCGGCTCGCTCGCCTTGCTCTCCGACGCCGGGCACATGGTCACCGACGTCGCGGCACTGGCCATTGCCATGTTCGCACAACATCTCGCGCAGCGGCCACCCTCGCGGCGGGCAAGCTACGGCTACGCCCGCGCCGAGGTGCTCGCCGCGTTCAGCAACGCGCTGATCATGCTTGCGGTCGTGGGCTGGATTGCCCTCGAGGCGGTGCGTCGCCTGCTCTCGCCGGCTCCGGTCGCAGGCGGGCTCGTGATCGCCGTGGCCGCGGCCGGCCTTGCCATCAACATCCTTTGCGCTTGGCTTTTGTCCGGCGGCGGCGACTTGAACAGGCGTGCTGCGCTGGTGCACGTTCTCGGGGACATGGCGGGCTCGGTCGCCGCGCTCGTTGCCGGCGCAGTCATTGCCGCAACCGGCTGGGTGCCGATTGATCCGTTGCTGTCTTTGTTCGTCGCGGTGCTGATACTGCACTCGACGTGGCTGCTGCTCAAGGCGGCGACGCCAATTCTGATGCAGGGCGTTCCTGCCCATCTTTCCTACGATGAGATCGGCCGTGCACTGACACGTGTACCCGGCGTGGCCACCGTTCACGATCTGCACGTCTGGCACATGACGAGCGAGCGCGCCGCGCTGTCGGCCCATCTGCTCATTCGCGACCCCGCCGAATGGCCCGATACCCTGGCCGCCGCGCAACGCCTGCTCGCGGAGCGCTTCGGCATCGATCACGTCACGCTGCAACCGGCGTGGTGCTCGCCGGTTCCCGGCAAGCGCGTGATTCCGCTGACACCGGTGTCGGCCGACGACACGCCGCGCGTGTACTAGGCCCCCCGCGCCGACGGCGACAGCATCTGCCTTAATCCCGAGGGCGGCCACGTTCGCCGCCGGCGCGGCGCGGCCGACGCGGTAGCGCTCCCGGCCGCCGGCCCCGCTGCACCGGACAGGCTGGCCGCGCGCGGCACCTGCGCGTAACATGGCAAGCCCGTCGGCCGCCTTCGCGCCAGCGCGCATGATCATCGAGTCACTGCTCGACACCGACCTCTACAAGTTCACGATGATGCAGGTCGTGCTGCATCATTTTCCGGAAGCCGAGGTTGAATATCACTTCAAGTGCCGCACGCCGGACGTCGACCTGACGCCCTACATCGGGCAGATCGAGCGCGAAATTGCGGCGCTGTGCGGACTGACCTTCTCGCGCCGCGAGCTTACCTACCTGCGCTCCTGGCGCTTCTTCAAGAGCGACTTCGTCGACCTGCTCGGGCTGTTTCACATGAACGAGCGGTTCATCAAGGTGCGGCCCTCGCCGCTGGCGCCGGGCGAAATCGACATCGTGATCAAGGGCCCGTGGCTGCACACGATCCTGTTCGAGGTCCCCGTACTGGCGATCGTGAGCGAAGTCTATTTCCGCAACACCCAGCCGCAGCCTGATTTCGAGCAGGGTCGGCGACGACTCAACGCCAAGATCGAGCAGATCAACGCGGTATCGGATCCGGAATTTCGCATTGCCGATTACGGCACCCGGCGGCGTTTCTCCGGCCGCTGGCAGGAGGAGGTTATCCTTGCGCTCAAGCAGCGCATCGGCGCCAAGTTCGTCGGCACGAGCAATGTCTATTTCGCCCTTCAGCACGGGCTGACGCCGCTGGGTACGATGGCGCACGAATACCTTCAGGCCTGCCAGGCGGTGGGCCCGCGGCTGCGCGACTCGCAGGTGTTTGCGTTCAATACCTGGGCCCGCGAGTACCGGGGCGACCTTGGCATCGCCCTCTCCGATGTCTGTGGCATGGATGCATTCCTGCGCGACTTCGACCTGTTCTTCTGCAAGCTGTTCGACGGCGTGCGCCACGATTCGGGCGACCCGTTTGAATGGGGGGAGAAGCTGATCGCGCATTACCAGAAGATGCGCATCGACCCGCGCACGAAAACGATGGTTTTCTCCGATTCGCTCAACGTGCCGCTGGCGATCAAGCTGTTTGAGTACTTTCGCGGGCGCATGCAGAGCGCGTTCGGGATCGGCACGAACCTGACCAACGACCTGGGCTACGAAGCGCTGCAGATCGTGATCAAGATGACCCGCTGCAACGGCCAGCCGGTGGCGAAAATCAGCGACGAGCCGTCGAAGGCGATGGACTACGACCCGGCCTATGTCGCCTATCTGCGCGAGGTGTTCCAGGTGCCGGAGCAGCCGGTATCGCCCGAGACCGCGAGCGTTGAATCGGACTGAGCATCGCGCGAAGGGGCGGCGCGTCAGCGGACGGCGAGACCGCGGGTGTAGGCTGCAAGGACCTCGTGTTGCGCGCATGCGAAGATGACCTGCTCGAGCGCGTCGAGGCCTTCGAAACCACGCACCGCGTCGATCGCGATCGGGACCGCAAGCTCCAGCGGGAAGCCATAGGCACCGCAGCTGATGGCCGGAAAAGCGATCGAGGCGAGATGGTCGGCGCGGGCGAGCTCCAGCGCACGGCGATAGCACGACGCGAGCAGCTGCGCCTCGCCGCTGTGACCGCCGCGCCATACCGGTCCGACGGTGTGAATCACGTGCCTTGCGGGAAGCCGATAGCCGGCGGTGATTTTCGCATCGCCCGTCGGGCAGCCGCCTAGCCCACGGCATGCGGCGAGCAGCTCCGGTCCGGCGGCACGGTGGATCGCGCCGTCGACACCGCCGCCGCCGAGCAGGGTGCTGTTGGCCGCGTTGACGATGGCGTCGACGTCGAGGCGGGTAATGTCGGCCAGAACGGCGTGCAGTGAGGCGGCCATCAACCCGCCAGTATAGCAAGCCGGGGCCGGCGACTGTCGCCGTCAGCCGCTTGGGTTTATAGTAGCGCGATGGCCTCACCCAATCCGGTCAACACCCCACCCGCGCCCGCAGCCGCGGTCGAGGGTCCGGCAGTGCGCCCGACGCGCCCTGCGGACCGACGCCTGCGGCTCGACGACGTCCTTAAGCTGATGGTTGCCGACGGACTGGTTACCGCCGCCGACGCCGACCGCCTTTCTCGTTCCCGCACCCAGCGCTTCGACCATCCGCTGGAATTGATCGCCGATCAAAAGTGGCGCTCACTGCTCCCGCCGCGGCCGCAGCTCACGCTGGACACGCTGGTCGAATGGCTCGCCACGAAGCTCGGCGTGCCCTACCACCACATCGACCCGTTGAAGATCGACCTGGTCGCGGTCACCAACACGATGTCGAACGCCTACGCGGAGCGCTACCGCATCCTCCCGGTCGCGCTTGCCAATGGCGAGCTGACGGTCGCAACCGGCGAGCCGTTCGTGCGCGCGTGGGCCGACGAGCTGGAAAAGATCCTGCATTTGAAAAGCATCAAACTCGTCTTCGCCAACCCGCAGGACATCAAGCGCTTTGTGGGCGAGTTCTTCACCCTTGCGCGCTCGATTAAGAAGGCGCAGGAGACCACGCGCGGGGAAGTGTCGCTGGCGCGCAATTTCGAGCAGCTGGTCGAACTGGGACGGCAGGGCGCGCTCGATGCCAACGACCAGCACGTCGTTCACATCGTCGACTGGCTGTGGCAATACGCGTTCGAGCAGCGCGCCTCCGACATTCATGTCGAGCCGCGACGCGACGCGGGCATCGTCCGCTTTCGGATCGACGGCGTTCTGCATCAGGTCTACGCGATCCCCAATCCGGTGCTGCTGGCGATGACAAGCCGGATCAAGCTTCTGGCGCGCATGGAGATCGTCGAGAGGCGGCGGCCCCAGGATGGACGGATCAAGACCGTGTCGCCGACAGGGCAGGAGATCGAGTTGCGCATCTCGACGATGCCGACTGCCTTCGGCGAGAAGGTCGTCATGCGCGTCTTCACGCCCGAAGTACTCATTCGCGACTTCCAGGAACTCGGCTTTGGCGGTGATGACTACGCGCGCTGGGACAAGATGATCCGCGAGCCCAACGGCATCATCCTGGTTACCGGCCCGACCGGGTCGGGAAAGACGACCACGCTCTATTCGACGATGAAGCAGCTGGCAACGCCGGAGGTCAACGTCTGCTCGGTCGAGGACCCGATCGAAATGATCGCACCGGAGTTCAACCAGATGCAGGTGCAGCCGGCCATCAACGTCGACTTTGCCAATGGCGTGCGTACGCTGTTGCGGCAGGACCCGGACATTATCATGGTCGGGGAAATCCGTGACCGTGACACGGCCGATATGGCGGTGCAGGCCGCACTGACCGGGCACTTGGTGCTCTCGACCCTGCACACCAATGACGCGCCGAGCGCGGTCACGCGCTTACTCGACCTGGGCGTGCCGCCGTATCTCATCAGCTCGACCCTGCTCGGTGTCATGGCGCAGCGGCTCATCCGCACGCTTTGCCCGCATTGCAAGGAGCCCGGGGATCCGCCGGACGAGGAGACCTGGCGGATGTTGACGGCGCCGTTCCGCGCCGACTTGCCGCAGGAGACCAAGATGCCTGTGGGCTGCCTCGAATGCCGGATGACCGGCTACTTCGGCCGCGTGGGCCTGTACGAGATCATGACCCTGACGCCGGCAATGCGCCGCCTCGTCCACGCCGATGGCGATGATGCGAAGCTGCGCGAGCAGGCGTATCGCGAGGGCATGAAACCGCTGCGCGTCTCCGGCGCGAGCAAGATTGCCGCCGGGCTGTCGACGACCGAAGAAGTGGTGAAGGTCGCGCCGCTGGGCTGATTGCGTCCTATCAGGGCGCGGTCGCCTGGCCGGTCTCAATGAAGCGCACCAGCCGGCCGAATTGCTCGCCAAGCACCGAGTTGACGGCAGGGGCGATCTTGTCGAGGGCGCTCCCGCTGGCGCCGTTTACCGCGTAGGTCAGGGTCAGCACGGTTGCCGCGGAGAGGCTTTTCGCGTCCGGCGCGAGTTGGAACGTAAGCACGCCGTTTACGGCTCCGGCCTGCAACGGCCCGAGGGCTGATTGCAAGCGCAGCATCTGGTCGCGCAAAACCATGATTACGCGCCCGTGTTCGACGTTGCCGTCCTTCCAGCGCTCGCAAAAACAGCCTCCTGCCTCGGCCTTCAGGCTAAGATTGGCCGCATTGCCCGACCAGGTATGCTCGCTGCTCCACCAGCGGTCGACGGCGGTCAGCGCCGCGAAGACCGTCGCCGGCGCCGCATTGATCCGCTGGCTGTAGACAACGACAAAGCCGTCGCTCGACGCCGCCTTGATCTCGGCGCGCACGCTGCACGTGGCCGCGACCAGGAGGAGCGTGACCCAGGCGCGAAACCATGGCATCGACATCGGCAGTGGACCCCGGCGTGGTCGGCAAGGAGCGTCGATTATACGCAGCGGTCCCGCCCGTTGCATCGGCGCGGCATGGTTGCACGTGATGCAGCGACGCAGCGAAGGATCGCCCAAATTCCCTGTGGCTGTCCGATTCCAGTCTCAAGGGATACCATGTCGCGACTTGGTGTGCCTTGGCAATGGATAGCTCGCGCAGGTACGACGTGCTGATTCTAGGCGGCGGGAACGCGGCGCTGTGCGCCGCGATTACTGCGCGCCGCGCTGGCCGCAGCGTGCTGCTGCTCGAGTGCGCGCCGAAGCATTTTCGTGGCGGCAACAGCCGCCACACGCGCAACTTGCGCTGCATGCACGACGCGCCGGCCGACGTGCTTACCGGTGCCTATCCCGAAGAGGAGTACTGGCAGGACCTGTTCAAGGTGACCGCGGGGCAGACCAACGAGAAGCTGGCCCGGATGACCATCCGCCATACCGCGACCTGCCGCAGGTGGATGATCGAGCATGGCGTGCGCTTTCAGCCGTCGCTCGGCGGCACGCTGCACGTATCGCGCACCAACGCCTTCTTTCTCGGCGGCGGCAAGGCGCTCGTCAACGCCTATTACCGCGCCGCGGAGGCGCTCGGCGTCGAAATCAGTTACGAAACCGAGGTGACGGACCTCAAGATCCGGGACGGGCAGTTTATCTCCGCCACCGCGACATGCCAGGGCATCGAGCACGAGATCCACGCCGCTGCGGTCGTCGCGGCCGCCGGCGGGTTCGAGTCGAACCTCGCCTGGCTTAAGGAGGCGTGGGGCCCGACAGCTGAAAACTTCCTCATTCGCGGCACGCCATATAACATGGGGCGAGTGCTGCGCCTGTTGCTCGACAACGAGGCGAAATCGATCGGCGACCCTACACAGGGCCACTGCGTGGCGATCGACGCCCGCGCTCCGAAGTTCGACGGTGGCATCGTCACGCGAGTCGATTGCGTGTCGCTCGGGATCGTGGTCAACGAACAGGCGCAGCGTTTCTACGACGAGGGCGAGGACTTCTGGCCCAAGCGTTATGCCATCTGGGGCCGGCTGGTGGCTGAGCAACCGAATCAGATCGCCTACTCGATCATCGATGCCAAGTCGATGGGCAAGTTCATCCCTCCGGTATTCTCTCCGTTCAAGGCCCATTCGATCCGGGAGCTTGGGCTTGCGCTTAGACTCGATGCGCCGGCCCTCGAGGCAACGGTGGCACAATTCAATGCGGCGCTGCGACCGGGAAGTTTCGATCACACGGTGCTCGACGATTGCACGACGGAGGGGCTCCTGCCGCCCAAGACGCACTGGGCGCGGGCCATCGATGCGCCGCCGTTCTTCGCCTACCCACTGCGCCCCGGCATCACGTTCACTTACCTCGGCGTCACCGTCAACGAACGCGCACAGGTAATCCTGCGCGACGATCGTCCGGCGACCAACATTTTCGCTGCCGGCGAAATCATGGCCGGCAACGTGCTCGGCAAGGGCTACATCGCCGGTATCGGCATGGCTATCGGCACCACGTTCGGACACATTGCGGGGCGGGAGGCCGCACGCGTTGTCCCCGGCTAGACCGATTGCCATCGATGTCGTCGAGGAGGGCAGGCGAATGGCAAACATCTGCAACGCCTGCCGCTACTGCGAGGGGTACTGCGCCGTCTTTCCGGCATTGGAGCGGCGCCTGTCCTTCAATGAGGGTGACCTCGCTTACCTCGCCAATCTGTGCCACGACTGTGGCGCGTGCTATTACGCCTGCCAGTACGCGCCGCCACACGAGTTCCAGCTCAATTTTCCCAAGATGATGGGTGAAATCCGCGCTGCAACCTACAGCAAGTATGCGTGGCCGGAATTGCTCTCCGCGCTGTTCAAGCGCAATGGCCTGGCGGTGAGCCTGATAACCGCCGCATGCCTCGTGCTCTTCGTGCTGGGCATGGGTGTCGGCGTCGATCGACAGACGCTGCTGTCCGCGCATCCGGACAGCGACGGCGCCTTCTACGCCGTGTTGTCACACCGCGCGATGGTGTGGACTTTCGGCGCTGCTTTCGCCCTGGCCATTGTCGCGCTGATGATCGCTTCGGTACGCTTCTGGCGCGACGTCGGGGAGGATCCAGGGAGCTTCCTGACTGCCCGCCCGTTGGCGCAGTCGATCGATGCGGTCTTGCGGCTGAAGTATCTTCGGGGAGGCGGCGATGGCTGCACCTATTCCGACGATCGGCCTTCGCCAGAGCGCAGGGCCTATCACCAAATTACCTTCTACGGATTCCTGCTGTGCTTCGCCGCCACCTGCGTGGCAACGGTCTATCATTACGCCCTCGGGTACCATGCGCCGTACCCGTTGTGGAGCCTGCCCACGCTGCTCGGCACGGTCGGCGGAATTGCGTTGCTGATAGGGCCGGCAGGGCTGCTCGGGCTCAAGGCACGACGGGATGCGGCATTGGCAGATGCGAAGCAAACGGGCATGGACGTGGGATTCCTGGTGCTGCTGTTGCTCGTCAGCGGCACCGGTCTGTTGTTGCTCGCGCTGCGGCAGAGCGCGGGGATGGGTATCGTGCTCGCGGTTCATCTTGGCGTCGTGATGGCATTTTTCATCACCCTGCCGTACGGCAAGTTCGTGCATGCGGTGTATCGGTTTACCGCGCTCGTCCGATACCATGTGGAGCGGCGCCGGCCCCTGCCCGAACTGGGACCGGAATAACGCAGGAGGGTGCGCTGCACCGATCCGCGCGAGGGTCTCCGTGACCTCCCTGGTCTCGAACGAAAACGCTTACTTCGAGGAGGAAGCCCATGACAGCAGCGACAGCGGACATAGGAAGACCTCGCCAGTCGAAACTCGGTGCGGTTCTTCGCGTCACCAGCGGCAATTTTCTCGAGCAGTTCGACTTCTTCCTTTTCGGTTTCTACGCGACGTATATCGCGAAGACGTTCTTTCCAGCGCAGAGCGAGTTTGCGTCGCTCATGCTGACCTTTAGCGTCTTTGGCGCCGGCTTTCTGATGCGGCCGCTCGGTGCGATCATCCTGGGCGGCTACATCGACCAGGTCGGACGCCGCAAGGGTCTTATCGTGACCCTGGCGATCATGGCGAGCGGGACGGTGCTCATCGCCTTCGTGCCGGGCTACGCGACGATCGGTTTGCTCGCCCCACTGCTGGTGCTGCTTGGACGCCTGCTGCAGGGTTTCTCCGCGGGAGCGGAGCTCGGCGGGGTCTCGGTCTACCTGGCGGAAATGGCAACGCCGGGTCACCGTGGCTTCTACACGAGCTGGCAGTCGGCGAGCCAGCAGGTCGCCATTGTCGCGGCCGCGGCTCTCGGTTATGCGGTCAATGGCTGGATGACCGCGGACGAGATCAACACCTGGGGCTGGCGCATTCCCTTTTTTGTCGGCTGCATCATCGTACCGTTCATTTTCTTGCTTCGGCGCTCACTTCTGGAGACCGAGGAATTTCTGGCGCGTAAGCACCATCCTGACGCGCGCGAGATCCTTCAATCCATGATTGCCAACTGGGCTGTTGTCCTCGAGTCGATGCTGCTCGTGGCGTTTACAACGACGACCTTCTATCTCATCACGGTGTACACGCCCACGTTTGGCAGGACGGTACTCAAGCTCAGCGCCGCCGACAGCCTCATCGTCACCCTGTGCGTCGGCGTGACGAACTTCTGCTGGCTTCCCATCGGCGGCGCGCTGTCAGATCGGATCGGCCGGCGGCCTCTCCTGATCGCGATTACTGCGCTGGCGATTTGCACCGCTTACCCGTTGCTGGCGTGGCTTGCGGCCGCGCCGAGCTTTGAGAGGCTCTTGCTCGTGCTGCTCCTATTCTCTTTCTACTTCGGTATGTACAACGGCGCGATGGTCGTGACGCTGACCGAGGTCATGCCACCGCAGGTGCGGGTCGTCGGATTTTCGCTCGCGTTCAGTCTCGCCACGGCGATATTCGGCGGCATGACCCCTGCGATGTCCACGTATCTTATTGAAATGACGGGCGACAAGGCGGCGCCTGGGTACTGGATGAGCCTTGCCGCCGCCTGCAGTCTCGTTGCGACCTGGCTGCTGCTGCGCCGATCGCGGCGGGAACAAACAGCCTGATAACGGGTGAAACCGACTCGAGGGGTTCCAGCATGAAAACGGGATCGAGCATTGTCAGAGCGTTTGCCTGGCTCGTAGCCGCCACGCTGCTCGTGGCCGGCGCCGCCAATGGGGCGGAGGTGAAGGTCATGATCTCCGGCGGCTTTTCAGGAGCGTATAGCGTCCTGATTCCAGAATTCGAACGAACCACAGGCAACACGGTGGCGACCGCCTTCGGGCCGTCGATGGGGAACACGCCGCAAGCGATTCCCAATCGGCTGCAGCGCGGCGAGCCGGCGGACGTACTGATCATGGTCGACACCGCGCTCGACGAGCTGCGCAAGCAGGGCAAAGTTGTACCGGACAGCCGCGTCGACCTGGCGCGCTCCAAGATCGGCATGGTCGTACGCAGCGGTGAAGCCAAGCCGGACATCAGCTCCGTCGAGGCATTTAAGCGTGCGCTGATCGAAGCCAAGTCGATCGCCTATTCCGACAGCGCAAGCGGGGTCTATCTCTCCACGGTCCTCTTTGAGCGGCTCGGCATCGCCGATCAGATGCGTAGCAAGAGTCGGATGATCCCGGCCGAGCCCGTCGGCAAGGTCGTCGCGCGGGGCGAGGCCCAGCTTGGCTTTCAGCAGATCAGCGAGCTGCTCCCGATTCCCGGCGTCGACCTTGTCGGCCCGTTGCCGCAGGAAATTCAAAAAGTTACCGTATTTTCCGGCGGCGTGGCGGCAGGGGCCAAGGAGCCGGAAGCGGCCCGGGCCCTGCTTCAGTTTCTCTCCTCGCCGGGGGCGGCACAGGCTATCGCCAAAAGTGGCTTGGAGCCCGTAACATTGCGATGATGCCGGTGCGCGCCCGGTGTCGGTTCAAGTAGGTACGACCGCGGAGCCTGGGCGGCTCGTGCGCGACGTTTGCATCACCAACCCGTTTCGCCTGTGCCAGCGGCTAACTCACCGTGGACGACGACGCTAAAAGAAGGCTCTGCAAGCCGGCAACAGCTGCAAAGGCTGACGCGACGAGTCGCCTGCCCAAGGCCTGCTCGGACAGCGTATCCGGGGCAGTGACAAAGGCTTCACCCGCACGCCGTGCGTACCTTGCCCTGGCGTCGGGGCTCTTATGCTGCGCGGCGCTTGGGCTCGCCGGTTGCGCGACGCAGCCGCCGAACGCGCCGGAACGCACGGGCTCCATTCGATCGGGGACTGAAGGCGGCCACAGGGCGGCCGCGGTGCCGGCACCGCCGGCGATTGATGCCAGCGTTGAGGAGCGCATTCTTGCCCTCGATCCGGAGCGCATTACCGAGCACGACGTAAGGGCAACTCTGGAGCAGGGACCGTCACCGCAGATCATTCTGGTGCACGGCGGTGTCTACGGCACGCACCTGCTCATGATGTCGTTTGGAAAGTTTCTCATCGGGATGGGATATCCCGAGGCGAAGATTCGCGACCCGTCGGACAGCGATTATTCGCAGAGCCCGTTCGGAAGCACGGCGAGGCTGGCCGGCGAAATCGCCTGGTACTACGAGCACGATGGGGTGCGCCCCATGATGGTCGGGCACAGTCAGGGCGGGATCCAGGCGGTGAAGGTGCTCTACGAGCTCAACGGCGCGTTCAGCGACAAGCTCGCCGTCTGGGATCCGATCACGGATACGGCCGAGGGGCGCTATTCAATCGTCGACCCGCTCACCGGTGCCGAGCGCCCCGTGGTGGGCATCTCCCTGTCGTACGCGTCGGTTGTGGGGGCCGGCGGTATTGCCTTGTGGGCACCGGTGCACTGGGATATGGCCCAGCGCCTCCACACCATTCCCAATACCGTCGACGACTTCACCGGGTTTTCGATTGAATACGACTTCATCGCGTTGACATTTCCGGGTCCTGACAATTCCAATCTCTACCATCACAACGGCACGGCACATGTGCGCAACGTAACTTTGCCGGGCACCTACAGCCACGTTTTTGTGCCGGTGACGCAAGGGCTGGCGGCCAACCCTAAGATGCGCGACTGGCTGAACGCATACGTGCCCGGCGCTGACAATGGCCAGCCTCCGGGTGCCAGCGACGGGCACGACGACCACGCGTTCTGGGCGGCCGACGTGTGGTTCAGTATCAAGAAGCATTGGTGTATCGAGGCCCAGCGCCTCATTCGCGCCAGACGAGCCGGGCTCGCCGCGCAATGAGCCGCGAGGCTCGGTCCTGCGCCGGAGGACCGGCGTCGAGGTCGCGGTGAATACGTCCTTCAATCTCGCCGGGCCCATTACCCAGACCGCAAGCAGCCGATCGAAACCTTGCGGCGCTCGAGGGGGATGGATGCGGTCCTTATGTTCGCGGGGGAAGGCGCGGTGCTCGCCGCATGGCACCGCGGTGCGGCGGTAGGCCGTGAAAAGGCGCGGTTTCGGCGCTGACCGGGGGGAATGGCAGGCTGAAACACGGGAAACCGCGGCCACACCGCAGTCATGAACTGCCCAGCTGCCCCTGGTCCACCGCAACGGTGCATTGCGTCATGCAAGCGCACCCCGACCAACGCCGATTGCGCGTAGACCGACTGCGCCCCGCATAGGCTCTCAGCGTACGAGCTTGGCGAAGCATGCGGCGAAGGGACCCGCTTCTTTGGTCAAATCCCCATTCGTGCCGTCGCTCAGCGATAGCTGGCCGTGCACGACCGGTGCTGCGGCGGTGGAGTCGATGGTGCCATCAACAACGAATGTATATCGCTTACCCTTGGGCAGAAGTTGGGCGCATTGCTCGATGGTGGATGCCGTTTCCGATGCCGCGGGGGCGGCGGCGCTTTGCGCAACCAGGGAGAAGACCAATGCGGTTACTAGCGTCGTGGCGGTGTGCATAGCGCGAACCCTCGACAAGAAACTTGCTTTGCCGGCTCTGCGGCGGCGCTTCGCACGTGGCGCTCGTGCACGCTGCGAACCCTGTTCCGGACTGTTGCATGAAGGCGGGCGCAAGGCGTGGCGCGCGAAAGCGCTTCGCGTTCCGCGGGGCGCGATGTGTGCACAGGCGAAAAAGGATCCAACATGTGGGCTGCCGCAGTATATATGGGGTAAGTTACCAGCCCATCGCCGAGCGTCTCGCGGGGTTGGGCGTTGGTGATCACTCACATACTTCTGTAGAAGGGACGTTGCCCTATAACGCGTTCGGAAAGATGGGTGACCGCAAGCTGGCGGTCCCTGGCTTTAACCAATCGTCACCCCCCAGCTTAAAGTCCCGTCCGTGGCGGGACGTCTTTCGCCAAGGAGACAAGCCATGCACCGTGCGTCCGATCGCATTGCTGCGCCCAGCGGATGGGCCTGCCGCTTATCGATCGCCATCCTGCTGTCCGGTTTCGCGCTTGGTGCGCAAGCGCAGAACAAGTGTTCCGCTACGGGTGTTATGGCCGGCCTGAAGTTCGCCGCGAACAATTGCGTCGCGGCCTTGTCCAGTGGCCAGCACAGCGTGGCGGTGTGGTTCAATGAAGACCCGATCTCGGCCCAGGAAGCGCAGGATTTCGAGGCCTCCGGTACCGTGGATGGGGCCAAGAACGGCAAGCAGCGAACGTTAGTACTGATCACGTTCTGTCCGGGCGGCGGTGCCGCCGCGGCTTCGGCGGGGACGGTGAAGGCGATGACTCTGACGACGAATCACGCCAAGTCGCTGCTTGTGGGGATTCAGTGGACCGTCAAATCGCCCAAGGACTTCAAGGTGGAAAACCTGACCGGAGAGGTCAAGTCAGGTGGCAAATTGGCCGGCCGGATCGTCGGCAAGTGGCATAAGACGACGTGGGATCTGGCCTTTGATCTCAAGCTGCCGGCGACCGATACGGCGCAAGAAATGGACTGCCGGAGGTGAGCGGCGACCGCTGCAACCAGGGACCGACGGTAGGCTCGTCTAGCCCAAACGTAAACTCTGTCGCAAACGCCAATGCGCAACGGGGCTTACCGCCATCTCGGCCATCTTTGCCCTCGGCCTTACGCCGCTTAGGGCGCGAGCTGCTGGCCGAGGTCAGTCGCCACCCTGGCGCCGACGCCCGGCTGCGCCAAAGGCTCGCGACGCTCGAACGGCGCGCAATCAAACGACGCTGATCTGCCGCCGCAGCGGGTCTGCGAACAAGCTCTTCGGAATCATTGCGTGGACTCCGCGCACGATGTCCACCACCTGCGTAACCCGGAAACTCACCGCGATGCTGCACAGGGCGTAGGCGTCGAGCTCGCTGAGCTTGGCCCGCGTCGCCAGGAATTTGATGGCGTTGCGCGCGGCCAAGGTCATCGCGGCGTTGAGATCCTTGTCCAGCCCGAGGGCGATCCAATGCGTGTGGGTTTCGGCCACCGGCCAGGCGAAAGTTTTCTGCTTGTGGAGCACGACTTGGATGCGCATCTCCTTCATGCGCGTTTCGAGCGCGGTGAGAGAAATCTCGCCGTCGCCCTGCACCGCGTGGGAATCGCCGGTGAAGATGAGTGCGCCCGGCTTCCACACCGGAATGAACAGCGACGAGCCCTCGGACAGCTCGCTCAAGTCGAGATTGCCTGCATGAGGGCCGGGGGGAACCGAGCTGGTGACCCCGGGGCTCAGCGGAGCGAAGTATCCATCTGGCGGCGCCAGGCCCAGCGTTCCCTGGAACGGCTTCAGGGGCACGCCGATGTTGGGGGCGAACTTCGCCTTCATGGCGTGCAGATCGAGGTCCATATACTTGACCTGCCCCTCCGCGTAATCCTGTGGCAGCAGGCCGGTCCCGAGTGAGCCCGGATTGTTGAAGACTGCGCCCCACGTGTAGGGCTGCAGCTTCTTGTAGCGGATTTCGAGCACGTCGCCCGGCTCGGCCCCGTTCACCGCGATCGGGCCAATGATCGAGTGCGGTCCCTTGCCTGGATTGCTGACGCGAAGCCTGGCCAGCACCGCCACCGGCACCCCTGGCTGCATCTCGTTCAGGAAATGCGACCAGGTGTCAGGAAAGCTGATGGCGTCGCCCGAATCGACGGTGACGATCGGCGCCAGATTGGCGTCGAAAACTCCCAGGTGCACCGTGTCGTTATTCGATTCGACGACATGCACCCGGCCCTGATCGTTGCGCCGGCTGCCGGTGGCGGCTTTCGCCACGGGATCATCCTCCGCTTGAGCGAGTTTGCCGAACCATGGCCCTACCGCTGCCAGCAGGCCCATGAAGCTGCTGGCGCGCATCAGGTTGCGGCGCGACCGCCCACGCATCGTCAGGTAGGCGTCCAGTTTCTCCTGGTCTACCTCGTCCATGTGCAGCAGACGATCCGCGGAGCGCTTGTCGAAGGCGGCATCCTTAATGTCCTCGCGCAACACCCCAGTGCCTTTCTCGTCGCCGCATCCGAACAGGCTGCCGCATTCGTGATGGTGATGCGTGGCGCGGGTTGCCTCATCATGCTTTTCCGACATGGCGGTTTCCCCTGTAGATGAACATTTCCCGGACGATCCAGGCTTCTCTGGAAAGTATATCGTTCAGGCATTGCGCGAGCTCAGCGAGCGCGACAGGCCCCATTTTAGTGCTTGTCCGATGAAATCGATGAAATGTGCGCGAGCAAACGCTACGTGTGGAGCGTTCGGCGGCCTAAGCAGCTCCGATGGTTTAGAAAGCGGGCGCTCAGCGATGGAGGCTAACCGGCACGGAATGGGGGCAGCATGCCCATGCACGCCCGGTTATTCCGGATTCGACGGGCAATCACTGAATCGCCTCGGCCGCGCGCAGCAGGAGCGGCTGCCGGATCTCTAGGTCGAGCGCCTTGGCAACGGCCGCGGTGGTCGGGCTTTCAGGTACTGTCGCTCCCGGCAGGCTTTTCCGCTAGACTACTTCACGTTTCAGCGCGATCGCCGGCGCGACGCCTGGCTAGGCTTTCGGTAGCACCTTGGAAGAGGAGCGTTCCTGACCGAATAGTTACCTCGGGTTCTTCGCCTAAGCACATTTCAGCCTCCCTGCATATTCCATTGGTGAGTTCGCCGTGACCGAAACCGAGCGGCATCCGACGAGCCGCACGCTGGTCGCGAGTTTCCTCTTCACCGACCTAGTCGGATACTCGAAGGGGACGGCGGCCGAGCAATACGCGGCCAAAGCCACCTTGTCGGCGATTCTACGCAGCAACCTTGCAACGCTCCGAGACGTCGACTATCGGATCAAGGACACAGGCGACGGGGCATTAATCGCGTTTACTTCCAGCCCCGAGCACGCGCTCTACATGGCGTTGGCGATTGCAGAGGATTTCGGACGGGCCGCGGGCGAAGGAGGCTTTCCATCCAACAGGTTGCGTACGGGCATCCACCTTGGATCAGTAAAAGAGTCGACCGACCTCGAAGCACGGCCAAATTTCGTCGGAGATGGCATCAACGCAGCCAAGCGGATCATGGACTTTGCAGCTCCTGGGCAAATCACGGCTTCGCGAGCGTTTTTCGACGCGGTAGCCTGCCTGGATACCGCCTACGCCGACCTGTTCAGGCATGTGGGCGCTCCCGACGACAAGCATGGGCGAGCGCACGAGATGTACGCCATCTCCTCGAGCACGACGGTGTTGGAGAAACTCAAGCTCGAGCTCGGTGCTGCCACTCGCGAGTCCGCCGAATTTGCCGCGAACGGTCACGCGACGATCAGGGCGAAGCGGGAGTCGGTGAACTTGGTTGCCACTGGTTCTCAGACCGCATCGCGCCGTGCGGTCGAAGTCGTTCGCAAGGCCGCCCTCGTCGTCATCGCGGTGATCGCGCTCACCATTGCGTCGCTATTCGTGGGCACGAAACTCCTTGAGTCTAACGGTTCGAAGAGTCCGCAAGCAACGAGCGAAACAGTTGCGCCGCCAGCCACGCCAAAACAGGTAGTCGCGGCACCGACATCAACGCCAGGATTCGCGGCCGATTCCCAGACCTTGCCCGCGAGCGCGCCCCAGCCGGACGCAGCGCCGCCGGTTCGCGCGGCGCGCGGAGCGGAAGGTTCGCCCACGCCCGATCTGACGCAGCCGGTGACCACCCCGACCGCGGCGACGGCGATGGCGAGCACCAAGATCAAGTCGAGGGCTGATCCATCTCCAGCCGCGCCCGTTCCCGCAGATGCCACGTCTGACAGGAGCAGCCCGCGTTGCAGTCACATCATGGAAAAGGCGACGCTTGGCGAGGCACTATCCACGGAAGAAAAGAGGGAGCTTGCAAGCTCATGTCGCTAAGTCTGCCGCGGTGCGTGATAAGTGGGCTGACCGCCGCCAGCCTGATTGCTGTGATGCTGCTTACTTCATGTGCAGCGCCCCCGCCGCCCGAGCGTCCACCGGCGCCGTCGTCCGAATTGACTTTCGACGCGGGTGTCGATTACGCGATCGACGATCTGCTGGTTCAGGCGCGGAGGCTGCCGGCATTCAGTGCCGCACCGGGCTTGTTCAAGAAAGAGTCGGACGTACCACGCGGTGTCATTGCGGTCGACCCGGCCATCGACGGGAATACGGGGCAGCAGACGATCGCATGCAAAGCCCTCGATTCGCGACTGCTGCAACGCGCGTCAGAAAAGTTCGCGCAGTTCGATGTGGCCGCGGTCAACTCGACGATTCTTGCCAAGGCGCAGTATCTCCTGGCCGCGACGTTGACTCCGATCGATGCGGCGAAGGCAACGGGGACATTCCGGATAAGCCTTTCGCTGACCGATATCAAGACTGGCTTCGTGGTGGCCCAGTCTGCAGCAAGGATCCGCAGCGAGGGAGTCGATACCACGCCGACACCCTTCTATCGAGATAGCCCTTCATTGACCAAGGACCGGGTCGTCGAAGGGCAGATTCGCACGGCACAGACGCCAACCGGCGGCGCGGCCGACGAAATCTACATGTCGCGGCTACCCATCAACGCCTTGATCAGCGAAGGCTCCAGCCGATATGAAGCGGGTAACTACGCCGAGGCGCTGCGCTACTATGAGACAGCCGCGGCTCGTCCCGACGGACAGCAATTACGTGTCCTCAACGGCCTTTATCTTGCCAACACGCAACTCGGTCGTACCGACGAGGCAGAAAAATCTTTCGCGAAAATCGTCGCCCTCGGTCTTGCGACCAACAGTCTTTCGGTCAAATTCCTGTTCCGCCCCGGCTCCGTCGACTTCATTGCGGATCCAAAAGTCAGCGGCCCGTACAACATTTGGCTGCGCCTCATTGCGCGCGAAGTCGCGGCGTCGAAAGCCTGCCTTACCATAACTGGTCACACAAGCCACACGGGAACGGAGCAGTTCAACGAGAGGCTTTCGCTGCAGCGAGCACTCACCATCCAGCACAAGATCGAGGCCCAGGCTCCCGAGACCGCGGGCCGCCTCGTATCGGTTGGCGTAGGCTTCCGGGAAAACCTTGTAGGATCCGGCACCGATGATCTACGCGATGCGCTCGATCGGCGTGTCGAATTCAAGGTTAGAAACTGCTAGGGGACGCCCGCTAGCGACTGAGTCCACAGCCAAGAGCCGCGCTACCTCCAAGTCTCCGAAAGCGGCTGTTCGTGCTGGCGTTGCATCCTGCGCACAGGTTCAGCGACTCGCGATGTTTTGGACAAGCGATGCCGGAAGATATAAACGTACGCAGGCCTCGCGTTCAGAGATGAACGCATGATCAGGGATACTTATTACCAAACTGACCTCGCATGGGTCCATCACGCCGGCTATGCGCAGCATGTCGAGCGGACCTGCGCCGGCATTGTGCGGCTGCTGCGCGACGGCGGCTTGTCGGCAGGGGCCTGCGTCCTCGATATTGGTTGTGGCAGCGGCTTACTGGCACGCAAATTACTTGACGCGGGCTTTGTCGTACATGGAGTCGATGCCTCGCCAGCGATGATAGATCTGGCCCGCGACTATGCACGCGGTGCCAACTTCGACGTCATGCGTTTGCCAACTGGTTTCGCCGCGGGTATTCATGGCGCATTGCCCGAGGCCGATGCGGTAGTGTCGACGGGACATGTGCTCAACTATCTCGACACACGCGCCGATGTCGCGCAGGCGCTAGGTGAACTGGCATCCGCAGTGCGGTCAGGGGGAGTACTGGCGATTGATTTGATGACGGGGAGTTATGGAGAGACGCGTGCCATCGACGCGGTTCATGCCAAGGTGGAAGATGACTGGGTGATAATCACACGGTTCTCTCGTCCCGAACCCAATCGTTTCGATCGGATGATCACGATCTTCCGGCGCGTAGGCGACGGCTGGCGGCGCAGCGATGAGTATCACCGCAATCTGACGTTCGATGTAGACGATGCCTTGAACCTGCTGCGTGACAACGGCATAGACGCGCGGAGTCGCGCCGCTTTTGGTGATGAGAAGCTCCCCGAGGGCATGGTCGTCCTTACGGGTACTCGACGGTGCGGCGGCGCTGCTCGGCGCTGGTTCGGCTCAACATTGAGCAATACCTCCGTATAGTGGATGCGATTCAACACTCATGGCCTAATCGTATGCGTGTGTTCATTGACCGGATAAAGGAGCTGCGGCGATGAAGGGCAAAAGCATGCTGATCAGTGTGGGAGCTACGGTAGCGCTCGCCGTCCTGGCTAGCGGGGCTGCGATTTCCGCCCAGGACAAGTACACCCTCAAAGTGCCGAATGGGCTCGCGTTCTCCGAGTTCAGGGGATACGAAAGCTGGCAGACCATTTCTATCAGTCATAACGGAGAACTGCTTGCTGTGATCCTCGGGAACTCCGCGATGATCGACGCGTTTAAAGCTGGTGTTCCGGGTAACGGCAAACCTTTCCCCGACGGCGCCAAGATGGCGAAGATCCATTGGAACCCGAAAAAGAACGAATCAGCCCCCGGCCAGCCGCTGGTGCCCAGTACCCTCCATGACATTGATTTCATGGTGAAGGATAGCAAGAGGTTCTCGGACAGCGGCGGATGGGGATATGCCGAGTTTGAGTATGACGCCGCGTCCGATACGTTCAGACCCGGCACGACGGCGGATCAGCCACCGCAAGGGAACGACGCCAAGTGCGGGTTCGCGTGCCACACGATAGTGAAGAAGCGAGACTACGTTTTCACGGAGTACCCCAAGAGGTGACGTAGTGTCCGAGTGCAGCGCTCGGTCCTACGCCAGTTTACAGGTCTTGGGGCGATGTCCCCGATCCCAGGCGGACTCTTCGGCCTGACTCGCTCGGTAACATTCCCGGCCACCGTTGCGCTTGATCTCCCGACTGATCGTCGAGGGTGCTCGGCCAAGTTGCACCGCGATCGAACGCATGGAATGGCCCGCAACCACCGCGCGCGAGATCTCTTCCCGTTCGGCCAGGGTCAGCGCCAATCGAGAGCGGCACCGTGGGGCCGGACGGATCCCGCCTGTCCTTGCGAGAATCAGGTGTATCGACGAGTGGTTCCGGTCAAACAACTGGGTGATCTGCTGGAGCGACTCACCCTTCTGCCAGCGCTCCCACATCAGCGCCCTCTGACTCTCCGTGTAATAGATTCGAGGTCTCATCTGCAACACTCCTCTGATTGCTCAGGCTATAGTGTGTTGCATTGACCGGTTGAAACCGCAGCCAAAAGCGGTCGGTCGGCGCTGAAATTGGAAGGAGATCTCTGGGCACTAAGCTCGGCTGGCCGGGGGCAAGGGTGTATTGCTACCCGCCTACGCCCATGGGCAAGATAGCATTCGGGATGCTTTCGCCGACCTAGATGGTGATCGATGCTGACCGACGCCCTGATTGTCGCGTGATCGAACTGTTTTGGCAGTGGAGGTAGCAGATGGGATCTGATGAACGAGCTATTCGTGAGGTACACACGACTTGGATTGATGCAGTCAACGCCGGCGATCTTGTCCGCTTGCTCACCTTGATGGCGGACGATGTCGTGTTTCTGAATCCGGGCCAAGCGCCGCTCGGCCGAGATGGATTCCCCGTCGGCTTCTCGGCCGCCCACCAACAATCTCGGATCCGTTGCATCAGCGAATTGGAAGAGGTCGTGATCGTCGGCGAAGTCGCCTACACACTGTGCAGGGACTCGTTATCTGTAACACCGCGCGCCGGCGGAGAAGCAACCGAGCTGGCCGGTCATCGCATCACCATATACCGCAAACAGCCCGACGGCCGCTGGCTTCTGGCCCGCGACGCCAACACGCTGTCCTCGGTAGCAAGCTGAGGTCGTGGGAATCGTTTCACTCGACCTGGCCATTCCAGCGAGCGTACGTCGCAATGGTCGCTGAGCGCCTTTGCACCACCGCTCAGAACCGGCGGAAATGGCCTGTTGAATCGGCGGAGAATTGCGTCGGCAACACCAAAACGCACCTCTGGTCACCGATCCTAGAACTGGCGTTGTTCAATCTCGCCATCGACAGCAAGTTACGCGGGTGCGACCTGGTGGGGCTTCATGTTCGCGATGTGCTCCAGGGCAGCCACGTCACCCCGCGCGCGAATGTCATGCAGAAGAAGACCCAGCGGAGTCAGGAACCCTCATCCAACCACGTGCATGCCTGGGCGATAGCCTCGTCATATGAGAGTGAGCGGCCCGCAGACTCGGCTGCGGTGAAAGCCGCGTCACCTAGCGCACCTCGCGCGCGTGCGATAAGGGGCGCCAAGAACGCCTCGTCCGCTGGCTCGCGGTGATAACCGATCTGCTCCGATTGGGCTTCGAATGCCCCGTTGAGCAGAGCCGCCAACCGCCACTCACGGAAAAATGCCGCGAGCCCGATCGAGCATTCCAATTGTCCGAGGCTAGTTCGCTTCGAGCCGAGCTCCTTGGCGATAGCAAGTCCCTCTCGCAGCATCCCCCGAGCGCGGTCGCCCGCTCCGAGGCTGATCGATGTGCTTGCGAGGTTTGCAAGAAGGATGGCAACTAAATTGTGATCGCCCCGCTCGCGGCAAAGCGCCAAGGCTTCTTCGTACAGGGACGCTGCGTCGTCCAGCCTGCCCTCTGCGCGGTGCACCTCGGCGAGCCCATTAAGCATTCTGGAGATCAGGCCCTTCGCTCCCACCTGTCGCGAGAGTGCCAGCGCCTCCTGCAAACACGCTCGCGCCATGGACCCGTTCCCTAGGGTGAGCAAGCCATACCCCAATATCCGGAGAGCCTCAGCCACACTTTCCTCGTCGCCTATCTCGCGGGCGATCGCGAGGCTCATCTCGGCATGCACTTTTGCCTCTCCGTACCAGCCCATAAAGTAACTGAGCTGGGCGGCCGCCCAGAGCGCCCGGCAGCGAGCGAAGGTGCGCCCCTGGGCCCCAGGCCGCGCCAGTGCCTCTAGCGTC
Source organism: Casimicrobiaceae bacterium (assembly GCA_035939595.1). Taxonomy (GTDB): domain Bacteria; phylum Pseudomonadota; class Gammaproteobacteria; order Burkholderiales; family Casimicrobiaceae; genus PALSA-1003. Next base: position 2,460 of record DASZFQ010000002.1, on the reverse strand, counting down.
ACCCGATGTCCCAACACCATCAGGCCGCGATACATGAAGTACGCGCGTAGCGCGACGACCAGCTGCAATCCCAGCCCGGCGCGATCCTCGGCGTGATCGCACCAAGAATGCGCCGCCAGAAGGTTTTCGCGCTCCTGGTCAATCCGTGCGAACCACGCGCGTTGTTCCCCACCGATAAGCTCCGATTTGCCCTCCTCCGCGAGCGCCACGTAGAACTCGAGATGGCGATTACGCGCCGCCTCGTCCTCGCCGGCCTCGCGCAGCCGGTCCTGCGCGTACTGGCGCACCGTTTCCAGCATCGAGTAGCGCGTTGTTCCCCCCTCGACACGGTGCGTGACAATGAGTGACTGGTCGGCCACACGCGAGAGGAGGTCCAACATCGCATACTCGTCCGGTGACTCACCGGCAACGTGCACTGCACCGCTCAGGGTCCAGCCACCGACGAATACCGAAAGCCGCCGCAAAAGTCGCTGTTCGTCGCGTCCAAGGTGGTCGTAGCTCCACTGGATCGTGGCCAGCAGCGTCCGTTGCCGCGCCATGGCGGTCTTGCTGCCTCCCGTCAGCAGCCGGAACCGATCGTCGAGCCTGGCGCGGATTTCCTCCACCGAAAGCATTTTCACGCGGGCTGCGGCCAGTTCGATAGCCAGCGGAATGCCGTCCAGTCGTCGGCAGATCTCGGCCACCGCATCACTGTCATCTGCCAGCAAGAACTTCGGAACCAACAGTCGCGCCCGCTCGACGAAGAGGCGCACCGCCTCGCAGGCATCCAGTGCTCGGGGGTCAAGCTTCGCTCCGGACGGTGGAAACGACAGCGAACGAACAGTGACTGTGCGCTCCCCGGAAACTCCTAGCCCTTCGCGGCTGGCAGCCAACACGCGCACGCCTCGGGCCGCGCCAATCACCCGCTGTATCAGAGCCGCGCACGCCGCCACCAGATGCTCGCAGTTGTCGAGGACCAGCAACATGTGTCGATTGGCTAGGCGGTCGCAAAGCGTGTCGACGATCGGCCGGTCATTCTCCTCTCGAATCCCAAGCATCGTCGCAACGGTCAGTGCCACGCGCTCTACGTCAAGGAGAGGCGCCAGATCGACGTAGCACACGCCGTCTGGAAACGAGGAGAGCACCCGTTCAGCAAGTTCGATCGCAAGGCGCGTCTTGCCACAGCCGCCGATACCGGTCAGGGTTAGCAGCCGAGTCTCGCCAAGCAGAATTGCGCATTCGTCAAGATCATCTTCGTGACCGATGAAACTGGTCAGGAGTTGCGGCAGATTGTGTCGCTTTGCCACGGGCGGTGATGACGATTCGCTGGCAGGTTCGATTTCCAGCGTAAGGCGGTAGCCGCGGCCAGCTACGGTGGCGATGGCCCCCGCCCCCAGAACCTTGCGCAGTGTGGAGACGTGTACCTGCAGGTTGTTCTCCTCCACGACCAGGTTGGGCCAGACCAGGGCGAGCAATTCATCCTTGGTGACCAGTTGGCCCGCGCGCTCAACCAAGGCCAGCAACACGTCAAACGCCCGGTCGCCAAGCGCCACCTGGCGGCCCTCCGCCAGCAGCTGGCGTTGGTTCGGCCGCAGTTCAAACGAGCCAAAGCGGTAGGCGGAGGCCATGGTTCGGCACGGCAAGATTTGCTGCGAATTTACCCCAACGTAGGCCGCGCCTGAAGAGTGTCTTTCAGAACGCTTAAGCCCGGCTAAAGGACTGAAGCGGCATGCCGGTAGGAAAGTACGTCCCAGCAACACCGGACTTTCCCAACCACCGCAAGGAGACTGCCATGAACGCCAAGCCCACGCTAGCCCGCCCCCGCGTCGTCACGACTGTCGCCGCCGCCGCGCTGTCGACCGTCATCGCGATCGGACTCCTTACCGCCGTCACCGGCCTATTCCAGCGCGACGGCGCCCCGTTTGAGCAAGTGGTCATCGCCGAGCGCGCCTGCGCCAATCATGCGTTCGTATCTGAGCGTGAGACTTGCGTGCGTCTCTACCTTGCCACATCACGCGTCCAGAGCGTCGCGAGTCGCTGAAGCTCTACCCAGCGATCCATCGACGCGCGGTCGCCGCCGCGCAAACTAGGCGACCAAAGGCCGCAGGTGTACGTTGCATCACAACTTGTAAAGGAGAATGACATGAACCTAGATCGATACATGAAACGTAGCTGCCATGCACTCGCCGGGGCGCTCGCACTTGCGGCGACCGCCGCGTTGGCGAACCCCGTGGCTTCGCAGGCTTCGATTCCCCAAGACTCAATGCGACTGGCCGTCGCCGATAGCGGCGAAACGGGGGCGGAGGCCGTCGGGTCGGCAACACCGCGCAGCTATCCTGCGAACGAGGCAGGGGTCCGTCGGGCCGCAGCGGAAGGCCCGGAAGCACTGCGCCGCTATGTGTGGCGGACTCGGATGGTCTACAACTGTTACTTCTGGGACTTCGTTAAGCAAGAGTGATTCGCAGTCTGGGTAGTGCAGTC
>DASZFQ010000001.1:0-1520 GCA_035939595.1 Casimicrobiaceae bacterium | reverse complement strand
TCACCGACCCTATGCGCCGGAATTCCGGCGACAGATGGTTGCTCTGGTCCGATCTGGGCGAACACCGGAGGAGCTGTCGCGCGAGTTCGAACCGACCGCCCAGGCGATCTGGAACTGGGTTCGTCAGGCTGATCGCGATGAAGGCCGCCGACCGGACGGCCCGACCAGCGCCGAGCGCGAGGAGCTGACCCGTCTGCGGCGTGAGAACCGGCAACTGCGCCAGGAGCGCGATATCCTGGCAAAGGCAGCAGCCTGGTTCGCACGGGAGACCGCGGTGATCCCATCCGGGTCTTCCAATTCATGAGCGCGAACCAGGCCGTCTTCCCCATCGCCACCATGGCACGCGTGCTCGGCGTGTCGACCGCCGGCTACTATGCTTGGCGTTCTCGCCTCCCTTCGGCACGCGCCATCGCTGATGATGCGTTGCTCAGACGAGTGCGCACGATCCATGCTGTCTCGCGCGGCACCTATGGTGCACCTCGAGTTCATGCCGAGTTGCGTGCCGAAGGTCAGGCCGTCGGCAGGAAGCGGATTGCCCGGCTGATGCGGGCGGCGGAGATTGTCGGCGTCAGCCACCGCCGTGCCGTCATCACCACCCGGCGGGATCGCGATGCGCGCCCGGCGCCTGACCTGGTGGACCGGAATTTCACCGCCGACCGCCCGAACCAGCTTTGGGTCGCCGACATCACCTATATCCCGACGGCAGCCGGCTTTCTCTATCTCGCTGTCGTGCTCGATGCGTTCAGCCGTCGGATCGTCGGCTGGGCGATGGAGACGCATCTGCGCACCGAGCTCGTGCTGGCGGCATTGGAGATGGCGATCGGTCAGCGCAAGCCCAGCAATGTCATCCACCACAGCGACCAGGGTAGCCAGTATACATCGCTGGCGTTCGGCGGGCGCTGCCGGGAAGCCGGCGTGCTCCCATCCATGGGGTCTGTCGGTGACGCCTACGACAACGCCATGTGCGAGAGCTTCTTCGCCACACTGGAATGCGAGCTGCTGGCACGCCGCCGGTTCACATCGCAGGCCGAGGCCAGGATGGCGGTCTTCAGCTACATCGAGGGGTGGTACAATCCCGCTCGTCGCCACTCCGGCATCCGCTATTTCTCCCCAATTGCCTATGAGACGCAGATGCTCAGGGAAACCCAAACGACCTAAGTCACCAACCGTCCACCGAACCGGGTCAACTCCAGTTAGGTCTCGCGAAAGTTCCCCGACCGTTATTCTTCAGCGGGCGGTTTCTCCCTGGCTTCCCCAATAGCACGAGGATCGTGCCCCTTGAGGTGGTGTAGGAGCTGTGGGTAAGTGGCCTGCCGCAGCGACCGCCACGAGTCTGGCGGCGGCGGGCCGCTTATCCACAGCGGTGGTCATCGCGGATCTCCGGTAGGGTTTGGTCGGCAAACCTCAACCGAGACCGAGGACCGCACGATGACCGACGCGATGATGAGCCTACGCACGCTGCTGGAGAAGAGCTCGGATGCCGATTTGCTGCGCGAGATGGTGGGTTTTGCCGCGCAGCG